>JAEYSM010000013.1 GCA_023434665.1 Bacteroidota bacterium
AACTTCATAATGCCTTTTTTTCAAGCAATCCTCCGACCACTTGCCCTCAGGTTTGTTTCCTGTCGTTTGGGGCTGCAAAATTAAGAACTATTTCCTTACGTGCAACAAAAATTAAAACTTTTTTTTAATTTTTTTTATCCCCAGACTTTCAAGCAACTTCCCCTGTCTCTTTGCACCTTTGTGCGTGAATTGGGATTGCAAAAGTACACCCTTTTACAACATCTCCAAACGTTTTTTGAAAAAAAATTGAGATTTTTTCAAACACTATCTTCATTTCTTATCATCTGGTGCTGATATTCTGCAAGTTACATGCCAAAAGTGCCTAGCTTTCAGAAACAGCTCTAAATAGTAAAATATGACTTTACTTATTCTTTCCCTTTTCAATAATCGATTGATCTGATACTGCAATGTACAGCGTAGAACTATACAATACTTCTGATTTACAACATTTTACAATTCTAAAGGTTTTACTATTGATTGAATTTAAGCTAATATCCCTTCAAAACCTTGCTTCTGTATTTTTTGAATACTATTTTTATGCTAAATATTCACAACCCATGAAAACCTATCATACTACCTATCTAATTATTCTAATCATGCTCCTCTACAGCCCTCTTTTTGCTCAGGATGGAAGCGATCAACCTGAAGTAAAGGACAGACCTTTTAAAGACAGGATAGTATATGGTGGAGGTTTGGGATTGCAATTTGGCACTATTACTTTTATTGAAATTTCCCCTGTAGTCGGTTATCGGTTGACAAACAGACTAGAAACCGGAATAGGAGTTACCTATAAGTACTACAAATACAAGGACTTCTATTTCGACCAGACAACAAATAATCGATTCGACCTTAAGAGTAATATTTATGGGGCAAGTCTTTATACCAGATACCACTTGTTTCAAAATATCTTTCTGCATGCAGAATATGAGATGCTGCGATACAATTATGAAAATGTATTCATCATGGGCGGACAATTCATAAGAGAACCAACTCATGCCAATGTAGAAGGATTATTCCTGGGAGGAGGATACAGGCAGCGTATTGCTTCCGGTGCTTATTTTTATATATTGGCACTCTGGGATGTTATAGAAGATCCACTTTCTCCGTATAATAACCCTATCCTCAGAATGGGTGTTCTTCTCGGCAGATAATATTTTAAGGTTAGTACTTAAATCAAAATTGCGTTGCCTTCTGTGATAGACAACGCAATTCTTCCTTTTAACCATAGTGTCCTATGTCAGATCTGAGGTTTTCTTTGTTAAACCCGACTCTACATTAATTTTTAATAGCACTCTGATCATACCAATTCACATTTCGTGTAATGTACATGGTTAATGCAAGAATACTGGTAATACCTATACTACCAATAAGTAAAGCATAATCCTGAAGCTGAAGCGTGAGATAAACAAACAGATATGTTAAAATCAAGACTGCCACAAGTATAATTACTTGTCGTAGATTTTTAAGAATTGCGTTCGCATATAATCCAATCATGGCAATCACTATTGCACTTGCTATTGCATATGCAGCATCAAAGTTTAAATGCTCTGAAATGGAAATGAGCAATGTATAAAATATACAAAGTGCAAAGCCGACTAAAACATATTGGAATGGATGAACTCTTTTCTTGTTGAAAATCTCTACCAGGAAGAAAGTGAGAAATGTGAGTGCAATGGTCAACAATGCATACTTAGCCGATCTGGTCGATTTCTGATAGTCATTCATTGGCAATAAGAGATTTACGCCAAAATTACTCTCCCGAATATTATCCATATTTCTTTCACCTATCCAGAACTGTGGATAATTCCTGTTTAACTCCAATATTTTGTATGATGCATTGAATCCCTTTTTGTTCACATTTCTTTGGTCAGGAAGAAAAGAACCAGAGAAACTTGGATCAGGCCAGTCAGAAGTCAAACTAACATTCGTTTCCTTTCCAAGCGGAAGAAAACCCACATACTGGCTTCCCTGAATATGGAGATCGAATTTGAATGAAAAGTTGGCGGTGTCAATAGACTGATTTAAAACATTGTTGACAGTAATCCCTGAGGGTATTAATTCTGGTATTTTTGAACCAGGTTCTACAGCAATATCTGATCCGTTCCAGTTGACATACACTTTTTCTTTTATTCCGCGTAAATCACTGATATTTATTGTTATAAAGGCTTCATCCCACAGAATTTCATATCCTTGCATATCCGAAATATGTTTTGCCAGACCTGTATAATTCCCTGAAAAAGAAACCTTGGAATCGTAAACAACCACTTCATAGATACCCCTCTTGAGCGACTTAGGCTGAATCTTGCCGTCAATATTGAGTAAAGATGGCAATAGGTGAGCTTGCTCCCTAACCAATTCCATCTTATCATTAATAACGACCTGCTTTTGAATTGGAATAGTTAAAACGGGACCATAGATTTGCTGTTCCTTTGCCCATTCATTGCTTACTTCCGTTATTGCTACCTGCCGGTAGTTTTCTCTTTCATTTATCAGTTGTCTAACGAATTCCATAGGAATCATCAGCAGCATCATTAGTATGAAAATTGATAACAGTTTGAGGGTAATCGACTTGCGAATGAATTGACTAAGATTGTCAATAATTGATTTTTCTTGTGTTTCCATATAGTTTAGTTGTTAAAAGTACTTTGTATTTCAAAGTTAAAGGATAAAAAATATATTAACGCTGGGATTTTATTAATTTTTCCAAAGCTCTAAGATGTTCTTCGAATTCCAATTTTCCTCTTTTTGTGATCTGGTACTTTGTATTGGGTTTTTTCCCTACAAAGCTTTTCTCTACTAAAATGAATTCTTCTCTTTCCAAAGCTTTAAGATGACTGGCCAGATTACCATCCGTCACATCAAGGAACTCTTTCAATGAATTAAAATCTATCACATCATTCACTGAAAGTGCCGACATGATCCCAAGTCTTATACGACTTTCGAAGATTTTATTTAAACCGTAGATGCTTGTAATTTTCACCGCTCAAACTTAAACATGTAAATACCATAAATAATATGACATAAACCAAATCCTATTGCCCAAAAAAACAAACCATATTCAATAAAGATGCAATTAATTAATCCAAGTGCAATCTGCACGAGTCCTAAAACTCGCACTATTTTAAAAGTATAATTACCGGCATTATATAGAGAAATCCCATAAAATATCAAAGTTAAAGGTGAAATTAAACCCGATAGTCCATTAATAACAAGAATCACAATAAGGATACCGGCAGTAGTAAGCGGTATCAACATATTAACTAACATTCGTTTGGAAGTAGTATTCCAGGCCCTCTCCCCTTTCCCTGAGGCTTTGCGATAAGAATCAAAAAAAGCAGACACTAATGCCAATCCAAGTACTGAAATTGCCAGTAAAAAAACTTTGGTTAAGCCTGAACCATCCGGCGAATTATAAGTATAGATGAAGCTGTCAGGGTTGAAATCAAGAACCTTCCAAGCAATAAAAGCGCCAGCCAATGCGATTATTCCGGCGAATACCCCTGCCCATCCAGAAAGGGAAAGAAACTTTGAAGACCGCTCCATCATAGAACGAATCTCTGCCAAATCACGTAGGTAATCTTTTTCTTCTTTCATCGAAAAGTACTTTGTTTTGCAAAGTTAACGAATATTCTTATGCAATTGTTGCATAATCCGAAATATTTTTTTTAGAAGCGGAGAGACTCAACTTATAAAGGAATCCTTTTAAGTAAATAAAATCTCAATTTATCTCTGCGACTTGATTGCTACCTCCAATGTCTTATCTAATCCTGCTTCAATCTCTTGTACAGTGTTTTTGCTATAAACATCAGGTGAAAGTCCTATTCCTTCATAGGAGTTTCCATCAGGCATCAACACTTTTTGAGGAACAAGCGAATAGAACCATCCATTGGCCAGCTCTCTGCCAATCATTGTTCCATGGGCACCACTTGTCGTATCTCCTAATACTTTTACATTTGGCATTGCCATGAATGCCATGACTGCTCTCTCCCCTGCACTGATTGTATAGCGATCAGTTAGAACCATTACCGGCACATTTATAAAATCTCCCGAGGGTTCAATATGCCATTCGTACCAATCAGTATAATCATTAACGCCCGTGCCATTTTTAGTACGGCTGCTAAATATCAATCGCCTTTTATCGACTAACCTGCCAATCTCCGAAAAGCAATAGGTGAAATCACCACCATCATTGTGTCTCAAATCAATAATCAGTCTTTCACTGTCGTTGAACTTATCGAGGAAATCATTCATTTCATAAAAATTGGGACCAACATTACTAAAATGTATATAGCCAATGTTTCTTCCCTTAATCTTACCATAGAGATAACTGTCTTCTTCATAAGAATATCCCGGCTCCAAATATTCAGTTTTAACCAACTCAAGATTGAATAACTCATCATCAATCTTCTCTCTCCTTATCCTATTTGAATTATAAATCTCTTTCCCCGGAACTGTTAGAGTCACATGCCCATCATCCAGCACTGACAGCATAGTAGCAATAGTCTGATACAATTCCTCCTCAGAAGAATTTGAACTAACCAATGGCCTGAAATCGTCATAAACCTCCTGCCAGTTCACATTTCTTTCATCAAAAGGAGCATATTCCTCATTAAAAGTATTCCAAATATTCTCAAATATTGCTTCCGGATTATTTGCCGGCTCCTCTTCAAAACTTTGTTCACATGAAGCTACTAGTAGCGCTAAAAATAGTATTATGAGTACTCTCATTTTTAATCTCATTTTAGAAAACATAAATCACTTTACCCGCCAATGTATTCTGGTACGATATCAAATTTCTCGGTCTGGATGCATGAATAAAACCAAAGCTCCATTCTCCTCCCACTGCCCAGTGATCACTTAAAATGTGGCTTCCTTCAATAACTGCAGACAATCGTTGAAGTCTATTCAGAGTAACAAACTTTCCATCACCTAAAAAATCGATAAACGTTGGTATACCCTTATGGGAAGAAATATTCTCAATAAACTCATCATCATTAACCAGATATGGAGACCGGGCAAACCACGATACCAAAGGAATTTGAATATTGGCAGAGACTTTAGTAGATTCAGATAAAAACCATTCATATTTGCCGAACACCCCTATACCAGTACCTGAATAATAGCCAAAACTACCAACACGTCCATATGAATAATTCAGCGAATGAATATCCCATGATAATGACAACCCGCCTATTATTCTGTGCTTCCCTGTCACCTGCATAGGCATACCAACATCGTAACCCAGATTAATACTTGTAAATGAATGAGGTGCCGTTGTCTCTTCCCCACCATTCTCAAAATAATCATAAGATTCGTTAAGCATAGTACTAAAAGACGTGTATCTCAAACTTATCTTGTGAATAAATTTGCCTTGTGACTCGTAACCAATCACCGCTGCAGGAAAGGCCAAATCGCGATGAATAAATGGCGAGAAAACTAAATCCTGATTGGCTAAATAACCAAGTCCCAATCCCAGTTCAAGACTACGTTGCGTTGAAAAACTCTTCTGACCTGGCTCATCAGACAATACAGTTTGAGCAAAAAGCGCATTAGTAAAAGCAAACAAGTATATTAACAGTATATATCGCTTCATAAGTATATTGTTGGACTATAAAATTTAAATAACAACAAAATTTAAATTAAGATTGGCGACCATCAAACGGTACCAATTTAGAAAATAGAATTTACACCCCTCCATATTTATAAGCCACTTAGTAAATACAGTGAAAAACTATTCTACTGGCTAACTATTAAATACAAATATCACTATCTGGCTATCACTTAACAACCGGATTTCCATGCTTGTAATACCTGATTCTGATTTTACCCCAAAACTTAAATTTCGTCAGGGATGTATATACCATCATCCTTTCAATCCACCTGAATCGCATCAGGTAATGTATACCCCGATATGCCACACCAAGTAAAAAGATGAGGATTGCACTTTCAATAATCCACTTTATGAAACCGCTTTCAATTGAAAGAACATTCTTCTCAAACAAGAGCAACAGTGACCCTGTAATCGCAGATGCGAGAAATATATAACCAATGACAAATCCATGAGCTGTTTCAATTGCCTGTTTGGGACAATTAGCAATACACTTCATGCAGCTTTCACACCGAAAAGTCCAGTACATTCGATTGTCAATCTTGATAATTGCTTTCGCAGGACAAGCCTTTAGGCATATGTCACAATCATTACAATCCCTTGAAGCGTAAAGCGTTTTAGCCAAAAAGAACCTGCCGAACAGATAATAGAGTGGAGCTATCGGCATTACTATCAGATCTTGTATAATCTCTCGAAGACCTTTCCAAACATTCTCACCTGCTAAGATTCTTTCTGAAATACTTTTGACCTTCCTGCAATTTTTTTCATAAAGAATATCAACTGAATGTTTGTTTAATCCAGGGTGAAGTGATATCCAATTAGATGGAAGATCTACCGGAAATATTCCCGAAATCTTATATCCCTTCAAACTTAGAATTAATGATGAGAGGTAAAAAGTCATTCCACTCACTCCGGGCACATTGAATTTTCCTATTAACAGGCCTGCCCGCGTGCACATCAAAACAATCCGGCTACTGCCTCTTTGTAACCGTGCATTAAAATTCAGCACAATCGGGGGATAGTTGAACCCATGTACCGGCGACACTATAAAAATCAATGCGTCCTGGGGAGCATCTTCTGGATGCCAGCCCCTGTTGGCAATATTGATTACCTGGCAGTCAATTCCTTTTTCTACAGCCGATTCGCTGAGCCATAAAGCTACATTTTTTGAGTTTCCTGTCCCTGAAAAATAGTATATAACAACCTTATCTGTCATTGTTTTAACTATTTGCAATCTTGCAAGTCTGATGTTTCGTACATATCCGTCTCTTTTGTGACATAGACAATAAAATATGACTTATAGGTTCAGTAAAACTAATAAATAATCTGCCTGGTTATTTTAACAAATATAGAATTATAGGTTCTATTACGGTTGCTTTACGGTTGGTTTACGGTTGGTTTACGGTTGGTTTACGGTTTCCTTACGGTTCATATACCCTTATGGTAAATTTACCGTATGTTTTCCGTTATGTTTGTGTAAGTTTTCCAATAACTAAATTGACAATAAAAAAAGGCTGGCTCTATTTGAGCTCAGCCTCTATTTCTTGTTAAGGGAAATATTATCGGGTATTATTCTTTGGGTATATTCTTTAAAATCTCAAGCGTTAAGTCCCAGAACTTATTCACGGTTTCAATATTTAATCTTTCGTCAGGCGAATGAGCTCCTTTAATTGTCGGGCCATAAGAAATCATGTCCATTTGTGGATACTTCTCTCCTATTAGTCCACATTCCAAACCAGCATGAATTGCAAGAACTTTAGGTGATTTTCCGAATAGCTTTTCATATTGCAATTTGGAGATCTCAAGAATTTCAGATTGAGGATTGGGCGTCCATCCGGGATATCCTTCTCCGTGAACAGCTTCACCACCTGCTAATAAGAAAACTGAAGCAACCATATTTGCAGTATCAAACTTGGCTGACTCAACCGAACTCCTCTGACTGGTTGTAATTTCAATATGATCCTCCCTTGTCTTTACAGCGGCCAGATTAGTTGATGTTTCAACAAAGTTAGGGATACTTTGTGACATAGCTATAACACCATGTGGACAAGCATAAAGAGAGTTTAATAGCTTATCCCTGACTTCAATACTCATTATTTTTGAGGGGTTCTCAGTCTCCGATACTTCTACCTTCAAATCGGGTTCAGTAATTTTGAATTCGTTTCTTACGATCTCATTAAACTTTTTAGCATATCCCAAAAACTCCTTAACATACTCCGAGGGTATTGATACTATTGCTTCTCCTTCACGTGCTATAGCATTGCGGAGATTACCTGCATTGAAAGAGCTGAGTTGTAAGTTGAACTTTCTTGCAGCCTCCCATAGAATTCTGTTAAGGATTTTATTGGCATTGCCTAAGCCCTTATTAATGTCATCGCCTGAATGACCACCTTTCAGACCACTAACTTTAATAACAAAACCATTTCCGTCGTCATTAGCGTTCAATGTAAGAGGTAATTTTATAACCGTATCAATGCCACCGGCACAACCAATGAAAATTTCTCCCTCATCTTCTGAGTCAAGATTCAGCAATATGTTGCTTTTCAAAACATCAGTATCTAGGCCAAAAGCCCCGGTTAATCCTGTCTCCTCGTCAACAGTGAACAAGCATTCAATAGGGCCATGCTGAATACTGGACGATTCCAGTATAGCAAGTTGAGCAGCAATACCAATACCATCATCAGCACCAAGCGTAGTCCCTTTCGCTTTTATCCAGGCATCAGCAATGTATGGTTTTATGGGATCTTTATCGAAATCATGATCAACGTCACTATTCTTCTCGCAAACCATATCAATGTGGCTCTGAAGTACTACCGACTTCCTGTTTTCCATTCCCTTGGTTGCAGGTTTACGAATAATAATATTTCCTGTCCTGTCCCTGATTGTTTCAAGATTAAGCTTGCTACCAAATTCCATCAGATAGTTAGCAATTTTTTCTTCCTTTTTTGAAGGACGGGGAATCCGGCAAATTTCTTCAAAGTAATGATAAACCCTTTCAGGCTCCAATCCCTTTAGCACTTTGGTCATAAAATAATAGTTTTAATTGTTATGGTGGTATTCATACTCTTAACCACAATGTCAAATATATAAGCAAATGTAGTAAAATGTATTATTTGCCCGGCGAAGCACGTCTTTGTTTCAGTAACCATTCATAAAGCTCCGGGTTTTTATAGGTTTCTGTCCAGGCATCATGATTTGCGGTTGGATAGATTGAAAACTTTACTTTGTTTCCAAAATATTCAAGCGCAGCGACCATATTTGCTTCGCGATGCACGGGTACCACATCATCATTTGCTCCATGAAACACCCATACAGGCAAATTTTTAAGAGCTTCGGCCTTAAAAGGATAATTTCGGTTTACATATCCGCACACAGGTGCTATAGCGGCAAAGTATTCAGGGTGCAACATCGCCAAATCCCATGTGGCAGCACCTCCCATACTAAGTCCCGTCACATAGATTCTGTCCTTATCTACTTTATACATCTCAGCTATTTGGCTGATGAGTGAGAAAAGAGTTTCACTATCGAAATCTTCGTTAACCGGACATTGAGGTGCCAGAATAATAAAATTGAAATTTTGGCCCTGATCCACATGTTTCAATGGTCCGTGCACCTTTACCAAATCAAGATTATCTCCTCTTTCCCCCGAACCATGCAGAAAAACTAACAAGGGCCATACTTCGCGTGATTTTTCGTCATAAGCTTCTGGCAAAGAGACGAGATACTGAATCTGGACTTCTTTTTGGACCACTCCTGAATGATTTCCTTTAATTGATTCCATGTTTTGCCCTTTGGCAGCATAAATAGTCACCCAAAATGCTATTATTAATAACAAAAGCTTTCTCATTTTCTCAGGTAAATTATAGAATAAAGTTTCTAACAAAAGTAGCAACTTTTAATTCTATGAGCTCACTCCACCGATTAAATACAGGCGATATTCAATTATTCTTTTAATTAGCTCGAACGGAATTGGTTCATTCAATGGAAACTGAACAGAACCCCTCCCCTGTTTATACTTTGAAAGGTCTTTTTCAAACGCTTCATGGCCTGAGGGAGTGGCATAAAAACCAATGTGATTTTTATATCCTGCAAAATACACCAATGGTTTACCATTATATTTATATGCAGGAATTCCATAAGCTATGTTCTCAACTGCATCAGGGGCAATAGAGAAAATTATTTCTCTTATTTCGTTCAATATCATTTGAATAGGAACCGGGAACTGAGTGATATAGGTACTTACTTCATGACTTTTCATGTGTGAGTCTAACTTTAAATTGTAAATTTACGCCATAATTAAAAAATATGAGTCAACATTTAATAGCTCCAAGTCTGTTATCAGCCGATTTTGCCAATCTTGGACGGGACATTGAAATGATCAACAAAAGTAAAGCCGACTGGTTTCATGTTGATGTTATGGATGGTGAATTGGTCCCTAATATTTCTTTTGGGATGCCTGTTATAAAAGCAATCAAAAAGTATGCACTGAAACCACTTGATGTCCATCTGATGATTGTTAAACCTGAACGATATTTTGAAGCTTTTCGTGATTGTGGGGCCGACATCCTGAGTATTCACATCGAAGCAGTTACACACCTCCACAGGGCAGTTCAGCAAATTCACGGGCTTGGTATGAAAGCTGGGGTTGTGCTCAATCCCCATACACAGATAAGTCTCCTGGAGGATATTATTAAGGATATTGATCTGGTTCTTTTAATGTCGGTTAATCCGGGATTTGGGGGACAAAAATTCATAGAAAATACCTATGGTCGCATCGAGAGAATGCGCAAATTAATTGAAAAATCGGGTTCAAATGCCTTAATTGAAGTTGATGGAGGTGTAGATTTGAAAAATGCTCCTCTTTTAATCAACGCCGGGGCTGATGTACTCGTTGCAGGCAATACAATTTTCGCTTCAGACGATCCCACTAATACAATAAGATTATTGAAAGAGGCAGGGCACTGATTTACCTCACATCATTATAATGGAATTTCTCCGGAGTAATCAAATTAAAAAAGCTCTTTTAATTTGGGGGGATAATGAATCAGGAAAATAATCGGCGAACAAAAAGCCCCGGCTTCCCGGGGCTTTTTAATATTAACCTAAATACGTTTTGAGGATTTTGCTTCTTGATGTGTGCTTCAGTCTTCTGATTGCCTTTTCTTTAATTTGTCGTACTCTTTCTCGCGTAAGATCAAATCTTTCACCGATTTCTTCTAAAGTAAGTGGATGTTCTCCGCCTAATCCAAAATAAAGACGTATAACATCAGCTTCGCGACAAGTTAAAGTAGACACAGCCCTTTCAATTTCCTTTCTCAGTGATTCATACAAAAGTTCAGTTTCAGGTGTTGGTCCATCTTCACTACGCAATACGTCGTACATGTTATTGTCTTCATCTTGTACCAAAGGGGCATCCATTGAAACATGACGACCGGAGTTACGCATTGATTCCTTAACTTCGTTTTCACTGATCTCTAATAGTCCTGCAATCTCATCATAATTTGGCTCTCTCTCATATTCTTGTTCCAACTTAGCATAAGCCTTGTTGATCTTATTGATAGATCCGATTTTATTAAGCGGAAGACGAACTATACGCGATTGTTCGGCTAAGGCTTGTAAAATTGATTGGCGGATCCACCAAACAGCATATGAGATAAATTTAAACCCTCTTGTTTCATCAAAACGCTGTGCAGCTTTGATTAAACCAAGATTACCTTCGTTAATCAAATCAGGCAGACTCAATCCCTGATTTTGATATTGTTTAGAAACTGAAACCACAAATCTGAGATTAGCCTTTGTTAATTTCTCAAGAGCAAGACGATCGCCTTGTTTGATTCTCTGCGCAAGTGCAACTTCCTCATCTGCTGTGATCAACTCCACTTTACCGATCTCTTGCAAATACTTGTCAAGCGATGCAGTTTCCCGGTTGGTAACCTGTTTAGTGATCTTTAATTGCCTCATTTTCTCCCTTCTTTATGTCTTGGCAAACTGCCTAAAATTTATTTATTTATTCTCTGTTTCGGGTTTTGGGAGTAATACTTTTCTTGACAGTTTTAACTTTCCTGTCTTACTGTCAATTTCAATAAGTTTTACATCAATCTTATCGCCGACCTTTAATACACTTTCGACGTCTTTTAACCTTTTATGATCAATTTCGGAAATATGTAACAGGCCGTCTTTGCCAGGCAATACTTCAACGAAAGCTCCAAAAGTGGTAATATTTTTTACAATTCCATGATATACAGTACCAATTTCCGGGATTGCAACAATACGTTTGATTTTGTCCATAACAGCATTGATAGAATCCTTGTTATTTGAAACAATATCAATAATTCCAAACTCTCCAACTTCTTCAATAACGATAGTTGAATTGGTCTCACGCTGCATTTCCTGAATAACTTTACCGCCAGGTCCAATTACTGCTCCGATAAATTCCTTAGGAATGGTCATCTTAACAATTCTTGGTACATGTGGCTTGTAATCTTCACGAGGAGTACTAATTGCTTTCTCCATTTCACCTAGAATATGTAAGCGCCCTCTTCTGGCTTGCTCCAGAGCTTCGGCTAAAACCTCGTATGAAAGTCCGTCAACTTTAATATCCATCTGGCAGGCAGTAATTCCATCTTTAGTTCCGGTTACTTTGAAGTCCATATCTCCCAGGTGATCTTCATCACCAAGAATATCACTCAATATTGCAAACCTATTGGTTTTTGTATCAGCAATTAAACCCATTGCAATACCTGAAACAGGTTTGATAAGTTTAACTCCTGCATCCATCAGTGCCATGGTTCCTGCACATACTGTTGCCATAGATGAAGAGCCATTTGACTCCAGTATATCACTAACTACACGAATAGTATAAGGATTTGAATCAGGTGAAGGGATCATTGGTTTTAAGGCTCTGAGTGCCAGATTACCATGTCCTATTTCCCTTCTGCTGGTTCCCGACATTCTCTTAACTTCACCTGTTGAGAACGGAGGAAAATTATAATGAAGGATAAAGTTTACTTTTCCATCTATAACCGCGCCATCAATTATTTGCTCATCCAGTTTAGTTCCTAAAGTAACTGTTGTCAGAGACTGAGTTTCTCCCCTGGTAAAAATAGCTGAGCCATGGGTTGCAGGCAGGTAATCAACTTCACACCAAATAGGTCTTATTTCATCAAGTTTCCTTCCATCAAGTCGCTGCCTTTTGTCAAGGACCACATTTCTTACCCCTTCTTTTTCAACATCATGATAATAGCGTTTTATCATGAATTCTTTTTCTTTGGCTTCTTCTTCGGGTAGCGCGGCAACAAATTCTTTCAAAACATCTGCAAAGGCATTATTTCTTTCGTGTTTACCGGAAGGTGTACTTGCAATAGCTACAATTTTCTCATAACAGAACTCCCTGATTTTTGCCCGCAATTCCTCATCATTGGTTTCGTGAGAGTATTCTCTTTTTGGAGATGAGTTTGCTACCATTTCAGCCAGTTCAAGCTGAGCCCTGCATTGAATTTTTATGGCTTCATGGGCAACTTTCAAAGCTTCCAAAACATCAGCTTCTGATGCTTCTTTAAGTTCACCCTCTACCATCATAATATTATCAATAGTAGCGGCAACCATAATATCAATTTCAGCTTCTGGTAAAATTGAAGCTGCAGGATTGATAATAAACTGACCATTAATTTTTGCAACACGAACTTCAGAAATAGGTCCATTGAAAGGAATGTTGCTCACTGCGAGTGCTGCACTGGCAGCTAATCCTGCTAATGCATCGGGCAAAATATCATTATCAGATGAAATAAGAGTAACAATTACTTGGGTTTCAGCGTGAAAATCGTCCGGGAACAAAGGCCTTAAGGCTCTGTCAACCAAACGCGAAATCAATACTTCATAATCTGATGGTCGTGCTTCTCTTTTAAAAAAGCCACCTGGAAAACGACCAGATGATGCATACTTTTCACGGTACTCTACTGAAAGAGGCATAAAGTCGACGTTTTCAGCTGCTTCTTCACGAGCAACCACTGTTGCGAGTAACATAGTGTCACCCATACGTACGACAACAGAACCATCTGCCTGTTTTGCCAATCGACCGGTTTCGATAGAGATGGTCCTTCCATCTCCAATGTCAAATGTTTTTACTATTCCTTGCATATTTTCTATATTGTAGAGGATCAATTGTTTAACCGAGACTGTCAAGAAAGGATCACAAAATTACTTTATAATTGTATCGGTATCATAAAGTTGTAAAAATAATTGCCTCTTATTTGCAACAAAAAGAGGCAACCTGTTTAATTGCCTCTTTTTAATTATTTTGAGAAGGAAGTTTACTTCCTGATATTTAGTTTTTTAATAATCTCTCTGTAACGCTCAATATCTTTATTCTTAAGGAATGAAAGAAGACTTCTGCGTTTACCTACCAGCATAACCAATGCCCTTTGGGTACCATGATCATTCTTGTATTTTTTGAGATGTTCAGTGAGATGCTGAATTCTGTATGTAAACAGAGCTACTTGCGATTCAGCTGAACCGGTATCATTGGTGCTCTTGCCATTTTCGGCGAAGATGTTTTTCTTAACTTCTGAGGTAAGGTACATATTCTTTAATCTTTTAGTACTTTTTTAAACGGGCTGCAAAATTACTATATTAATTTTAATTTCACAACACCAAAAAAACTTTTTTTTAGAAGGTTTGGGATTGCAAAAATACATATTTTTCAATTACCCGGATTATTTGAAATAGTTTCTTCGGGTAAAAGGCCCCCACTTAATGCCAACAGCTCAATCTCAAATAATCTGGCCTGATAGATGATTGTGATAAGACGATCTTGAGCACGTAATAAATTCTGCTGAGCCTCCCGTATTTCGATGCCCGACAATTCACCTAATCTATATCGTTCATTGGCAATATCAAAATTGGTAAACGCGGTTTTCATGTTCTCTCTCTCAAGTTCAATTGTCTTCAATTTATTTGTATAAAGATTGTATGTTGCTAATAGTTGGGCGTTTACATCAGCAAGATAACTTTCATAACGCAACTGGGCACTTTCAATCTCAATACGTGCGATTTTTTCTTCCCTGTTACGATTAAGACCATCAAATATTGAAAGTCGTGCTGATAAACCGTAATTAAAACCATCCGATTTACCCGACTTTACAAATCCTGATTCACTCTGCTGCTCATTATAAATATATCCCACATTTGCATCCAAGGTTGGATATCTTCTGCCCTTTATGTTTTTTAGGTTCAATTCAGCAAGTTCCAGGTCCTTTCTGTTTACCTTGAGATTTGCATTGTGCGTAATTGTTTTTTCTCTAAGGGTATTAAAGTCAGCAGGAGGCATAAGAACAATTGTATCTTCAACTGTGAAATCATCATCAGGATTTCGGGCCAGAAGAGTATTCATCCGTATGGTTGCTTCAGTTATGAGGTCATTGAGATTCAGAAGTTCTGAAATGTCGCTGTTCATATCCACCCTTGCCTGAAGTAACTCAAGTCTTGAGCCTGCACCTATAGCTAATTTATCGTCTGCAATCTCCGCACGTGCCCTTCCCAAAGAAACTGATTTTTCGAACATCATGACTTTCTGTCTCAGCTCTACAATATTATAATATAATGACAACACTTCCCTTATAGTGTTTTCAACTTCCAGCCTTGTTTGCAATTCACCTGCTTCTAATTGTTTTTTAAGTATATCATAGCCTCTGAACATCATAAATCCATCAAAAAGAGTCCAGTTGAGTTCCACCCCTGCATTCAGGGATGATGATTTTGCATTATCACGCTCATTAACCTGTCCGCTCAGATATTCTTGCCTGGCATTGGAAACACTATTATTCTGACCGGCCACGGCCTCCAGTTGAGGTAAAAAACCTGCGTTTCCCAGTGTAACATTACTTTCAAGAATTCTTTCATTTAATCCCGACAACCTGATGGCATAATTATTCTGCAATGCTATTGCAACAGCCTGTTCAGCCGATAAATACTGACCATAAGAATGTGTTCCGGATATTAGGAAGAATAAAAGTAAAACTGCTGTAACTTGTGAAGTTCTTCTCAATCTTTCCATTTATCCACCTCTTCTTTTTCTTTATTAGTTTTCACTTCTTCGATTACAATTTTTCCGGTTTTGGATGAGAAATAATCATACATGGCAGGAATAATATAAAGGGTAAGGATGCTTGAAAAAGTCAATCCACCAATGATAGCAACTCCCATTGAAACACGACTCTCAGATCCTGCACCAATTGCCAGGGCAATTGGCATGGCTCCTAAGATAGTCGACAAACTTGTCATCAAGATAGGTCGGAACCTGCTTGCTGCAGCATTTCTGATAGCATCTGATTTACTGAGTCCACTATCTTTTCTTTGATTAGCAAACTCTACAATCAAGATTCCATTTTTTGTTACCAGTCCAATCAGCATGATAATTCCAATCTGGCTAAAAATATTAAGTGTTTGACCAAAGTACCACAATGTAAGTACCGCTCCTGCGAGAGCCAAAGGAACAGTAAACATGATGATTAATGGATCCTTGAAACTTTCAAACTGTGCTGACAAAACAAGGTATATCAGTACAAGGGCAAGGATAAAAGCAAATGCAAGACTTGAAGAACTCTCGGCAAAATCTTTTGATGCACCAGCAAGTGCAGTCGAATAGGTATCATCGAGCACGATGTCTGCTATCCTGTCCATTTCGTTGATACCATCTCCGATTGTTTGTCCCTTAGCTGGATTTGCTGAAAATGTAGCCGACACAAATCTATTATACCTGAATAACTGAGGTGGATTGATACCCTCAAAAATAGTTACAACATTATCCAATGGGATCATCTCTCCCCTATCGTTTCTCACGCTTATTGATCTTAGATCGAGCGGTTCGCTTCTGTAAGGTCTTGAAAGCTGTCCTATGATCTGATACTGCTTTCCATCCATTATAAAATATCCAAATCGCTGACCACTTAATGCAAATTGAAGAGTTTGTGCAATGTCAATAATTGAAACACCAAGGTTTCTTGCTTTCTCCCTGTTTATATCAACCCTCAATTCAGGCTTATTAAACTTTAAATTAAGGTCAACAAATTGGAATTTGTCGCTTTTTTGAAGTTCCTCCATAAAAGGAGGAATAATTTCTTTCAGTTTTTCAAGATTAGGGGCTTGAATAACATACTGAACCGGCAATCCTCCACCGCCTCCGATTGACTGATCCTGTATTACGTGAGTCCTGGCAGTACTATAGTTCTGAAGAATGGACGCTACGTCATCTGCAATTTCTTGCTGAGATCTTTTTCTTTCATCAGGATCAACCAATCTTACCCTGACGAATCCGGAATTTACAGAACCTGCTGCACCAAATCCCGGCGAAGTAATAGTTACCATCGCTTTGTTTTCAGGCAATTCTTCCAACAGAGCATTGGTTATCTCTGTCATGTAAACATCCATATAATCATAAGTGATTCCTTCAGGTGCGGTAGCAGAAACCCGAAATCCTGATCTGTCTTCCATCGGTGCCAATTCTGACTGCAATGTTGAACCTAACCCGATAATAATAGCAATTGAAATTGCAAATACAACAAATGCCAGCCATCGTCTATTCAAAAACCATTCAAGAGAATTAACGTATGCTGTATTAATTTTTACAAAAAAGGGCTCGGTTTTGTTATAAAACCAGTTATGTTTTTCGCGACGCTTCAGAAGTTTAGTTGAAAGCATTGGAGTTAATGTCAATGCCACAAATGAAGAAATAATGACTGATGTAGCCATCACGATCCCAAATTCTCTGAATAGACGGCCTGTAATGCCCTCGAGGAAAATAACCGGGAGAAATACCGCTGCAAGTACTACTGTTGTGGCAATTACTGCAAAAAATATTTCAGCCGTCCCTTCAATACCTGCTTTAAGGGGAGTCATCCCTTTCTCGATCTTTGTGTAAATATTTTCAAGAACAATGATTGCATCATCAACCACAAGTCCAATAGCCAGTACAACCCCAAGTAATGTCAGCACATTAATAGTAAAGCCTAACATGTACATGATAAAGAATGATCCAACAAGAGAAATAGGGATAGCAATAACCGGAATTAATGTAGTTCGCCAGTCGCGTAAAAACAAGAATATCACCAATACGACAAGGAGAAAAGCCATATAGATCGTTTGCTCCACTTCAACAATAGACTCCCGGATGTATTCAGTTGTATCGAATCCATAAGCCAAAGAGATATCTGCAGGCAAGTCCTTTTTAATCTGTTCAACTCTCTTATAAAATTCCTCAGCAATTTCAATATGATTAGACCCCGGTTGTGGGATAACCACATTACCAACCATTGGGATTCCGTTCATTCTTAGGATCGACCTTTCGTTCTCTGCACCTAACTCAGCATATCCTACATCCCGGAAACGGATTATTCTGTCCCCATTCTGAATTAGGATGAGATTATTAAAATCTTCGGGAGTCTGCAAGCGGCCCATTGTTCTGACAGTAAGCTCCACAGCACCACCTTCTATTCGACCTGAAGGCAATTCAACATTCTCTCTTACAAGTGCATTTCTAAGGTCGAGTGGGGTTAATCCGGATGCAGCGAGCTTAAATGGATCCATCCACAAACGCATAGAATATCTTTTCTCTCCCCAGATTGCGATTTCACTTACACCGGGTATGGTTTGAAGCCTTTCCTTAAATGTTCTTTCTGCTATTTCAGATAACTCCAACAAGGAGCGTTGCTCACTCCTTATACTTAAGAAAATTATAGGACTTGCATCTGCATCCGCTTTAGACACAATAGGAGGATCGGTATCTGGAGGTAGATTCCTGATTGCCCGTGAAACTTTATCACGTACATCATTAGCAGCAGTTTCAAGATCTATCTCAAGATCAAATTCAACTCTTATCACACTCCTGCCATCTCTACTCACAGAAGTAAGTGTTCGGATACCGGCGATACCATTTACAGATTCCTCCAGTGGTTCAGTGATTTGAGATTCAATGACATCTGCATTAGCACCGACATAAGATGTACTGATAGTAATGATTGGTGGATCAACACTGGGGTATTCTCTAACCCCGGTAGAAACCAATCCGATTAATCCGAACAGCACGATTACGATTGACATAACCGTTGCTAGTACCGGACGTTGTATACTTATGGATGAAAGACTCATAAATTATTCTGTATGTTAGATATAGAGACTGGAAGGTCTCCTCTTAGTTGTAAAATTCCGGAAGTAATTACAGTGTCACCTGTTTCTAAACCTCCGGTTACCTGTACCATTTCGCTCGTCCTGATTCCAACATTTATAATAGCTGATTCAGCTTTTCCTTTTGAGTATTTAAACACTTTATAACCACCCATTTCAGGAATAATGCTTTGAGCAGGTATTTGCAGAGCATTCTCCATGTGGTTAAGCTCGAATTCGATTTTTACAAAGCTCCCCGGACGAAGTTCCAGATTACGATTATGGTATAAAGCCCTTACTGTCATTGATCTGGTAGTAGGGTCAATGGAAGGTTCAACGGCATATACCTGGGCTTCGTAAGATTCATTACTGCTCTCGAGAGTAAACTTAACCTTTGAACCTTTAGTCACAGACTCAGCGAATCGTTCAGGCACTGAAAATTCAATTTTAACAGGTTGTATCTGGGTTAAAGTGGCTATTCTTTGACCTGGAGTAACAAATGCACCTTCACTTACTTGCCTCAAACCGATAGTTCCCATAAAAGGAGCTACAATTTTAGCTTTTGCAAGTTGTGCCTGTAATAATGAAGCTTCCGCTTTTACTGTATTAAGATCCGTTAGAACCCTGTCGTATTCTTCCTGGCTGATGGCTTCTTTCGTCAGGAGGCTTCTCGACCTTTGCTCTCTTTCTTCAGCAAGCTTTTGATTATATTTTACTTTTTCAAGTTGAGCCAAAAGTTCAGCATCGTTGATGGTTACTAGCACAGCACCTTTCTGCACGGTTGATCCTTCGGTAAAGTTTATTGCTGTTATCCTACCTGCCACTTCGGCACTTAACAGGACCTCTTCGTTAGCAAGCACTGTACCTGATGCAACAATACGGTCGGTTAATCCTCCCGGTTTAACAATGAATACCGAAACTGGTAAAATTTGTCTGTTGTTAGATGCAGCTACCTTATTGTCAACACCTTCCGAAGAAAACCACCCGGCTTTGTTTCCAACAAGTAATAAAACAATTATAAGCAATAACACATAAGTAAGCAGTCTCTTCAGAGTTCTATTCATAATGAAATTTTCGGAATAAGTTTTTTTAAAGGATCACAAAACTAAAACAATCTATCGAATTATAAGTCACTTCATCCATGGATTTTAAATACTATTAACAAATTTTCTTTACTTCTATCATACTTCTCCCCGGAATTATTTACCATATTTTATCAAATATTTTTAACAGAAATAACCTTTCTAGAAAACTCCCTAAAAAGTTACACTTTTAAGTGCCTTGTTAATAATATGTTAATAAAAACCATGGCAAGTCATTAAACCATTCTGAATAATCCACGTTACTCAAGATGGAATCACGACTAAATTACTAGAAAGACATGGTAATACTAATTAATGAATCGAATATTGAAACCGGCTTTATTGACAAAAGAAAAGCTCATCAAGAATCGCTGTTACACAGATCCGTTGCTGTCTTTATCTTTAATTCAATGGGTCGGCTAATGATTCAGCAGAGATCTCCATTAAAAACAACTTCACCCGGTTTGTGGTCAACCACATGTCAAACGCATCCATATCCGGGAGAAAAAACAGTTAATGCAGCTCATAGGCGTCTGCAGGAAGAAATGGGCTTCGATTGCAGCTTCTATCATTCTTTTATATTCAAATTCAAGGCTTCGTTTGGAGATGATTTAAATGAAAATGAAATCAGCCAAATGTTTATTGGTATTTCAAATCAATTGCCACTGATTAATCCAAGGGAAGTTAATGCTTATAAGCTTTTATCACTCCAGGAAATTAAGGATGACCTTTCGCTTTATCCTGAAAAATACACCAAATGGTTCCGATTGGTCTTTGATCAACTTTTTAAAACATACTATTCCCTTTTCTCCAAATAATTATAGGTTCGTTTATTTTATTTTTGTTTTTGTTAAACATTTTAGATTTTATCTTTGTTAATTAACTTTATATAAAGAGAAATGGCAAGGATTAAATCAGTTATTGTTATTGGAGCTGGGTTTGCTGGTATTTCAGCAGCATCTCATTTAGCAAAAGCCGGCCATAAGGTCACTGTACTTGAAATGAACAGTACACCAGGTGGCAGGGCACGAAAGTTTAGTGCAAATGGCTTTTCGTTCGATATGGGTCCAAGTTGGTACTGGATGCCTGATATTTTTGAAAAATACTTTAACACTTTTGGATTGAAGGTGTCAGACATGTACGAACTTCAGCGCCTTGATCCTTCCTATAAGATCTATTTTGGTAAAAACAAGGAAGTAGCATTGCCTGCCAACCTGCAAGGACTTTATGATCTATATGAAAAACTTGAGGACGGGAGTAGCAAGTATCTGAAAAAATTTCTAGAGGAAGCCCGGACCAAATATGAAATCGGGATAGGCAAAATGGTTTATAAACCCAGCCACTCTGTGCTAGAATTTTTTAACTGGGACATTGTTAAAGCTGGTTTTAAACTCAATATCTTCAGCACTTTCAACCAATACACAAAGAAGTATTTTAAAAATCCGGTTATCCACCGACTACTTGAGTTCCCTGTTATTTTTCTGGGTGGAACTGCAAAAAATACACCAGCCTTATATAGTTTGATGAATTATTCCGATATGGTTCAGGGGACCTGGTATCCAAAAGGCGGAATGTTTAAAGTCATTGAGGCTATGGTCAAGGTGGCCAAAGACCTCAATGTTGATTTTGTCTATAATGCTGAAGTAACAAAAATAAATATAAGTTCAGGGAAAGTTCAATCGGTTGAAGCTGCTGGAAAAAAGTATGAAGCTGATTTTTTAATTGCTACTGGTGACTATCATCACATTGAACAGGATCTTCTGCCAGTTGAATACCGAAAATACACGAAGTTATATTGGCATAAACGCGTAATGTCGCCTTCTTCATTAATATTTTATATGGGATTCAACACGCGTGTGCCGGAACTTGATCATCATACTTTACTATTTGATGAAGATTTTGCCCCGCATGAGCGGTCTATTTATGAAGAACCTTCATGGCCTATGAATCCCTCAATTTATATAAGCTGTACATCGCGTACTGATCCTTCTGTGGCACCCGAAGGTCATGAAAACATTATGGTTTTGATACCGGTAGCAACCGGTTTGACCGATACTGAAGAAATACGGACTAAATACCTAGAGCATGCTCTTATGCGCCTTGAAAGATACACAGGTCGCAAATTGACAGATAACCTGGTATATCTGAGAACATATGCTCATAATGATTTTGCAAAGGACTATCATGCTTTCAAAGGGAACGCTTATGGATTAGCCAATACTTTACTCCAGACTGCTTTCCTTAAACCTTCGATGCGAAATCCTAAAGTTTCAAATATGCTTTATGCCGGGCAACTTACAGTTCCTGGTCCGGGTGTTCCACCTGCCCTTATTTCAGGTGAATTAGCAGCTAAAGAGGTTATAAACAATTAAAACCATTGTCACATGAAGCATCTTTTTGATCAGGTGTCACGAAAAACCAGCAAGTTGACAACCAATGCATATTCAACCTCATTTTCATTAGGTATTAAACTCTTTCATAAAAGGTTCAGGGATCCGATTTATGGAATATATGGATTCGTGAGATTAGCTGATGAAATAGTTGATTCATTTCATGATTATAATAAAGCAACACTTCTGGCAAGGTTTAAAAAAGACACTTATCTTGCTATTGAAGAAGGTATTAGTCTGAATCCCATACTTAATAGTTTCCAGATTGTGGTTAATCAATATGGAATCGAACAGCCATTAATCGATAAGTTCCTCAACAGTATGGAAATGGACTTGCACGATATTCAATATGATCGGGTCTTATTTAAGGATTATGTGGTTGGTTCTGCCGAAGTCGTAGGTCTTATGTGTTTGCGTGTTTTTTGTGAAGGAAACAATACTATATATGAGCAATTAAAGGCATCGGCCATGCATCTGGGCTCTGCTTTTCAAAAAATTAACTTCTTACGCGATCTCCAGAATGATTATCATTTATTAGGCAGATCTTATTTTCCAGAAATCGACCTGCAGCATTTTAATCAAGAAACGAAGGAGAAGATTGAAGCAGATATACATTCAGATTTCTCTGCTGCTCTTCCTGGAATAAAAAAGCTGCCGCGCGAAACCCGCTTTGGTGTTTACCTGGCTTATGTGTACTTTTACAATCTTTACTTAAAGATTAAAAATGAGAGTCCTTCGACCGTTTTAAGTGGTAGAATCAGAGTCCCTAATTCAACCAAATACAAATTACTGTTTACCTCGTTCATAAAACATCAATTCAACAGCTTTTAATAAAGAACTATGTCAGCAAACCTCTTGCTTAAGATTTTCACGACTGCTATCTTAATGACATTCTCATATTGGGGGTATGCTCAAAATGTGAGCTTGCAAAAAGCGAGAGATCTTTATTTTTCAATTGACTCTAAGCCATGTAATGCACTAACGCTCAATAATTTATTCGATGTGAGCAATGCAAGTGATCCGTTGCTTAAAGCATACCATGGAGCTTCAGCTGCGGCTTCACCAGCCTGCATTTCAAATCCTGCTAAAAAGATCTCTTACTTCAACAAAGGAAAAAAATTAATTGGTGAAGCAGTTATGTCAAGACCAGATAATTATGAAATCAGATTTCTTCGGTTTGCGACACAATCCAAAACCCCTGGTTTTCTAGGTTATTCGGATAAAATTCAAGAAGACAAGGACTTTTTGATAACTTATGCTGCTGATGGTGAAAGGATTATCAATAATAGTGCTGTATTTTTGACTATCATAAAATTCCTGATTGATTCTGAAGAAGTAAACCAATCGGAAAAAAATCAGTTAAAAACTATACTGAAACAACTTAAATAAAATAATGATGAAGGAACTTGTTATCCTGGTTGATGAGAATGATAATGAAATAGGTGTCATGGAAAAGATGCAGGCACATGAAGAAGCTGCCCTGCACCGGGCATTTTCTGTATTTATTTTTAATTCCAAAGGCCAGTTGATATTACAGCAAAGGGCCTTGGATAAATACCATTCACCGGGACTCTGGACAAATACCTGCTGTAGTCATCCTAAACCTGGAGAGGACACTAAGCACGCTGCTCATAGGAGAATGATGGAAGAAATGGGATTTGACTGCGAGTTTAAAGAAGCATTCAGCTTCGTGTACAAGGCAGATTTTAGCAACAATTTAACCGAACATGAAGTTGACCATGTTTTTATTGGCGTTTCAGACAAGTTACCAATCATTAATCCGGCAGAAGTAGCCTCTTACAGAATGGCAGATCTAAAGGAAATACGCAAAGAAATGGATGAAAATCCGGAAATGTTTACCGAATGGTTTAAAATAGCATTCGATAGGGTTGAAGAGTATTTTCAACAAACAAAAAATAAGTAACATTTAATAGAAAGATTATGGAAATCGCTCTGAATATTTTGCTGGTTATTGGTGCTTTCCTTTTTATGGAATTTGCAGCATGGTTTTCACACAAATATATTATGCATGGTTTTTTATGGACACTGCATAAAGATCACCATATAAGGGATGGCAGGAAGATAGAATGGAATGATGTATTTGCGGTCATTTTTGCTATACCAAGCATACTGTTTATCTATTTTGGCGTAGTGAATGGTAACAGTTACCTCCTGAGCCCAGGTATTGGAATATTATTATATGGGGTAGCTTATTTCCTGTTTCATGATGTTTACGTTCATCAGAGGATCCGGTTATTTAAAAATTTCTCTAACCGTTACCTTAGGGCTACTGTAAAAGCCCATCTGGAACATCATAAACCTCATGTACATCACAATTTTGGTTTTCTCATAGCACCCCTTAGATACTATCTTGAGGCATATAAGAAAAGCAACAAAGAAAGTCAGGAACTACCTACAACTGATTAATTTTTCATAAAGTGTCATATTATTTCCTGATAAACATTCTCGCTTTATCAATACCATTTATTGTTAGTTTTGATAAACGACTAAAATTCAATCATAAATGGAAGTATCTGTTTCCGGCGATGCTAGCAACGATGCTTGTATTTATACCCTGGGATATAATCAAGACCACAATGGGTGTGTGGGGTTTTAATGAAAAACATCTCCAGGGTTGGTATTTTTTCAATCTGCCGGTTGAAGAAGTATTCTTTTTTATTGCAATCCCATACGCTTGTCTGTTTACATATCACTCATTCGAATATCTCATTAGGAAAGACTATCTGGCAAGCTCATCCAAAATCATTACTATTTGCCTGATTGTTGTTTTGGCACTGGTTGCTTTGATTAATGCAGATCGCATTTATACCTTCGTGACATTTATCGCCACAGCTTTATTCCTGGCTATACATCTTCTATTCATAAAAGGAGATTACTATATGGGCAGGTTCTACTTCATGTATCTTGTCATTCTACTACCGTTTTTTCTCGTCAATGGTGCACTAACAGGAATGTTTTCTCCTGAGGCTGTGGTATGGTATGATAATACACAGAACCTTGGGATAAGAATTGGCACGATTCCAATTGAGGATTCTGTTTATGGGCTTTTACTTTTATTAATGAATGTCACTATATACGAAGCCCTTCAATCCCGTTCAAAAAGAATCCAAGAATTGAAGGGCATTCACGCAATTGCTCAATTTAAATCACCTTCCTGATCAACGGAACAAATGCAGCCAGATCGAAGCGTTTATTCTTACGGGTTAATATTATAGTTGCTACACCGGCTGTTATGGCAACAGCGATCGCAATTCTTTTTATCGCTCTGCTCCTTTCATATTTCCATTCGCCTGTCCAACCTCTTTCCTTGATAAAATTTGGGAAAATACCCCGACTGATATCTTCAATTATACCTTCGACAACTCCTATCCTATCCGCTAAAATCAAGGGCACCCATCTTCCCAGGCTTGATTCACTGTACCGGTAAGCTTGTCTTCTGATCATCCCGCTTAATCCTGATGGTGGTGTTGAAGTGCCAAAAACTGCTGTAATATTTGGTCTTTCAACCGACTTTAATATCTCTGTTTCAATAGGTTGCTGGGGTGGTCGTTCCCATGAATATCCTTTATGTTCCTCGTTGGTTCGTTTTTTCATAGGATAAGTTGGGTCGTTATTGGGGTCTGCATCAATCGCCCATCCTTTAATGTGGCTAGTGTCGCCACCTCTGTTATTTTCAAAATCTAATGGATTGGTTTCGTCAGCCATAGTAATTTATGCTTTTTGTTAAAAAATTGATCTGGTTTCTAATCTGAAGAATCATTTCAGGCATTGTCAGGAATAAGTACCGGTTTAATACAATTATCAAGCTTACGTGAGAATATATGATAGGCCTCGGCTACTTCCTTAAGTGGCAAGCGGTGTGATATTATCTCTTTTGGATTGAGGACTCCGGATTTCACATGTTCAATTAATCTTGGAAGTAATCTTTTTACGGAGGCTTGATTTGCCCTGATGGTTATTCCTTTGTTCACCACGTTACCTATAGGCACGAGAGCATCGATAGGACCATATACGCCCACAATGGAAACGATACCACCTTTTTTGACGGAGTTTATTGCCCAGTGCAGTGCTGTTGTGCTTCCTCCCTGCAACAATAATCTTCTTCCTAATAAAGTATTCATGTGATTTCCGGCAGCCTCACAACCAACTGCATCAATGCATACATCTGCGCCTAATGAATCGGTCGTTTTTTTGATGAATACTACAGGGTCATCCAGTTCTTTAAAATCATAAGCTTCACACTGTGCATATTTTCTCACAAAGTCGAGCCTATAATGAAGATGATCAATAACAATAACCCTACCGGCACCAAAAAGCCAAGCACATTTAGCTGCCATTATTCCTATAGGTCCCGCACCAAAGATGACTACTGTATCGCCTTTTTGTATTCCTCCCATCTCGGCTGCCTGATACCCGGTAGGTACGACATCGGTTAATAAAACTGCATCATCCAGGTCCATCCAATCTGGAATAACCATAGGACTAACATCTACGTATGGAACACGTGCATATTCTGCCTGTCCACCATCATAACCGCCTGCTGTGTGAGAATATCCAAGAAAGCCTCCAACTGCCGTTGCCGATGGATTAGATTCATGACAATTACCATAGAGTCCTTGCTGACAAAATGCACATTTGCCACAAGCTATATTGAAAGGAACTATAAGTCGGTCACCTACTTTTACATTCTGAACTAAAGAACCTATTTCCACCACCTGGCCAATAAACTCATGACCAAAGGTCATTCCTACACGGGTATCAGGAACCAGTCCATGATATAAATGCAGATCTGATCCACAGATGCAGGTTCGTATTATTCTGACAATAGCATCATTGGGATGAAGTATTTCAGGAATCGGTTTATCATAATCAACCCTTATCCTGTAAGGGCCTCGGAAATTCATAGCCAGCATATATGTCCTCCTGGTAAAATAATGTTGCTACTCTAGTTATCTATCTGATAATTAAGTAACTACAAAATGTTGCCTTATGTTCAGAGGGCCATATTAAACTTTCCTGAACTTATTATTCAACTATAACTTTTTGAAAATCACTTCCTGATGGATTCTGGAAGACTCTTAATTCAAATTCCGGAACGGAAGCAAGCACATGATCAAAGATATCAGATTGAATATCTTCATAACTACTCCAGGCCTGAACTTTACTGAATACATATATTTCAATAGGTATCCCACTCTCCCCGGGCTGAAGTTGCCTGACAAGCATTGTCATGTCCTGGTTAATATTCTGATTGCGTTTTAGATACTCAAAGAGGTAAATTCTAAATACACCGATGTTTGTCTGACGGCGACCATTTACTAAAATAGAGTCATCAATGTTTTCTCTGATATTATATTCTGTAAGTTCTTTCTGTTTATCGTCGATGTATTTTCTAATGATGTCGATTCTTCTGAACTTTTCCAACATTTCCTGAGTGCAGAATTTTACACTGTTCATATCGATATTCACCGATCTTTTGATTCTTCGGCCCCCTGATTCCTCCATTCCCCTCCAGTTGGCAAAGCTATCAGATACCAGTGAATATGTTGGAACCATGGTAATACTCTTATCCCAATTCTGAACTTTTACCGTAGTAAGTGAAATTTCGATTACATCACCATCAGCACCGGCTTTAGGCATAACTATCCAATCACCTTGTCTTACCATATCGTTTGCCGATATCTGAATACCGGCCACGAGCCCTAAAATGGAATCTTTAAAAATCAACAATAGTACTGCAGAAAATGCTCCCAAGCCTCCCAGCAGATAAATGGGCGACTTATCAAAAAGTAAAGAGATAAAGACGATTATTCCTATAAGGTAAATTACAATTTTAAGTACTTGCAGATACCCTTTTATGGGACGGGATTTTGACACTTCGAAGCCCTGATAAATATCATAAAGTGCATCGAGAAATCTGCTTATTGTAACAATAATTGACCATACAAGGATAATGCGGTTAATGATCATTATCCAGTATAAAAAGGTAGGGAATTCAGTAAGTGTATAGGGGGCAAGCATGTTAAACAACATAGGAGGCACAATAAGTGCACCCTTGTGAAACACTTTGTTGTTGAACAATGAATCATCCCAGTTTGAGGATGTACGATGGGTGATTTTTCTTACTACCTTAAGCAATCCATATCTGATGACATAATAAACAAATGTTATCACTATTAACATTATGATGAAATCAGTAACATCCCTCATTACTGAAGTGAGGCCATCTGAAACACCCATATTAAGCATCCATTCTTTTACTCTTTCACCAATATTTATCTGTGATAACATTAATCAATAAATTTAAATTATTGTCTTTCAGGTTCTTTTAACTTCACAATTTTAATTGGCTGATCATGCCTGTATAATTTGAAGTCATATATCGTTTCATATTTATCTTCTGGCAGAAGCCGGGGATCCAGGTAATAATAATCAGTTGTATTAAAGTTGTCGTGCTTAAATGTAAGCAGTTGCATTTTTCCCAAAGTTATATAAAAACTTGTTGCATGTTCGGTTTCGCTGTTTTTATAAATGTAGAGCTTGCTATTACCGGTAACTTCAGCCGCCTTTAGAGCGCCTTCTTTATGTTCCTGAAAATCTTGATACCTTGGAGGAATTATAAACCAGTCGAAACCTATCCTTAGCACTAGCATCGCACTGGCAAATATTACAAGTCGCTGGTCTTTGATTTTAATATAAAGCAGCAATAAGAAACCAACAACTATAAACAAGATAGTACCTTTCAGCCAGGCAAGATCAACCCATCCGGTTTGTTTTAAAACAGGCATAAGTACAGCCGCTACCATTCCAAGAATCAGAACACTTCCTAAAAAGTATTGTACAAAAGCACTTCGCTTGCCATTCACCTCCATATCCTGATAAAATAAGTAAATAAGCACAGTAAATAATGGAGGGAACAACATGAAAATGTAACGAGGATAGGTCTCAGGTGAGGTCCAGTAAATTAGAATATTAAAGAGGAAAATATAGAAGTTGAAAAGAAGAAAAGGATGGTTTTTAACTTTCCCGAAAAATTTACGGCTCACGAGGAAGATTCCAAGTATTGACCATGGAAAAAAATGATAAAACATTTCGACCGGGAAAGTAAACAGATGAGTGACAAATCTCTTCCATCCATAATTTATGATAGTTCTTTTTTCAGATTCGGAGAAAAGTGTGCTAAAAACATTATCAAGGACATTGTGGCGCGAATAAACATAATAGTAGCTTCCCACAATTAGTACCAGGAGTCCGATTCCTGCAAAATGCTTCCAGGAAAATAGTTTTTTGAATTCCTTCTGATAGGTGAAAAACGTAAGCAGTGTTATTGCCTGAAATACCAGCGAAGGCAATCCTTTCATGAGAAAAGTAATGGAAGTCAGCAAATAAGATATTAGAAACAAGCTAAGGAATTTCTTTCGTTTATAGAAATACCAGATCAACATAAAAGAGCTGTACACCAACCACGAGAAAGTAATATCAATCAATCCGAGAAATGAATCCCAGAATAAAATCCTGCCTGAGGTAATAAATAGCATGGCAATGATGAACGCCTTTTTACTACCAAGCTCCTTCCTGACGAAATAAAATATGGTTATACCGAAAAGAAATAACCCTATCACAACAGGCAACCGGAGTGTGAATTCAGAGTAATTACCTGCCATCTTATAAAAGGCAATTATTATCCAATTGTATAAGGGAGGCTTATTATAGTAGAATTCTCCATTGATGGTTGGGGTAAAGTAATTACCGCTAATGATCATTTCAAGTGCAACAATTGCCCTTGTTGATTCATCGGTCGGAAAATTTATTGCCAGAAATCCAAGGTGCCATAACAAGGCGGGGAATAACATCAGAATACTAAAGGCGTATAGGACTTTGGGATTACGCTTAAAAAAATCAAAAATACTCATTCTATAATATTATATCAGTTAGTTGTTTGGTTTCTGCATTAGCCTCCACTGAATTTTGCTTTATATCCGCTTTTGATAAGAAAATCCATAATTTTTTGCCTGTTATCTCCCTGCACAATTATTTCTCCTTGTCCTGACGAACCTCCTGCTGCACAAAGATTTTTTAGTTTTTTTGCCAGGTCAGCCAGATCTGTTTCAGTACCAACGAATCCTGTTACCAGAGTAGCCTTTTTCCCGCCTTTAAGCTTTTTATCAAGGCTCACTCTAAGATCCTGATGTTTTGGATCCAGAGTTTCCGGTTCGGGTTTCTCGTTAGTGGTATATATAAAATCAGGATTTGTTGAGTACACAATACCTGACGCATTCTTTTTCTTATTTGCCATTATCATCTGTCTTGGTCAGTAGGAACGATAATATTTAATGATAAAGGATTGACTTTAATATTAAGGTCTTTCCCTACCTTCATAGGTTCACCGTCCACATTTACAACTTTGTTCTTGTTACGTGGGATAAACACTTCTTTAGCTCTCAACATTTCGATATAGGCTGAGTTTTCTATTTTGTTTCTCCACAGCAAGCCTAAAATATAAGGAGCTTCAATAACAGGAGCCTTTTTGACTATACTGATATCCATGTATCCATCATCAATGGTTGCAGCGGGAGCAATTATTGTATTATATCCAAATTGATTGCTATTGGCAAAACTAATAAATAAAGCTCTGCGTTTAAAAGGATTTCCATCGATTACCATTCGGTATTTTCGTGGTCTGTAACCAGGATAAGCATGTAAAGCAATATGGAAATAAGTAAAAAAACCTCTTCTTCCTGATTTCGCAAATCGTTTGGCAACCAATGCATCAAAACCCACACCGGCTATTGAAACAAATATTTCGTCATTGATAGAAATAGTGTCGATTTGCCTAACATTCAGACCATTGATTATTTGCAGGCTTTTAGGGATATCTAATGGTATGTTCAGAAACCTTGCTAATCCATTTCCAGAACCAACTGGTATGAGCCCAAACAATGAATTACTGCCAAATAATCCTTTTACTACCCTGTTAGCGGTGCCATCGCCTCCCACAGCTACAATAATTTCGACACCTTTCTGCGAAGCCTCTTTGCTAAGTTGGTATGCATGTTCGGACGATTCAGTAATCGAGAAGCTGATTTCGAATCTTGTTGAGTCGATATACTCTCTGGCCAATGACACAAAGTCGGATTTATGGCTTTGATTAACTCCCGAGATAGGATTTATAATAAAATGTACCCGATTCTTTCCTTCCTGCATTCTTTCAGAATTATTCAATGCAAAGTTAGGGTAAAAAACAAAAAGAGGCTTACTCAAATGAGTCAGCCTCTTTTACCGTGTATCAATTTCTGCAAGCAATTAAAGCCTGTTCATTTCACGGCTTTACTCTTACAGCATTCGGTTAGTATTAGTCTTTCTGAACAATAACGCTAATTTTAACCCGGTCACCACGTGAATATAGATCGTCTATCTTTATTAAACCAAGTTTATTAGTTTGGGTCTTGAATAGAATAACCTGATTTTCCTGAAGGTCATTAACTTTTGATGACTGAATTCCCATATTAAATACAGGGAACTGATAAGTTTCACCAATAGCATTAAATTGTTCAGCAGTAATATTTGTTACATTGAATCGAGTCTGATTCTTATAAGTCCAACCTGCTAATTGAAGATCATTAATAGTGTTTGCATCTGCGTCATCTGGTGCAGCAATAGTATTTGCATTGGTAACTCCCTTGAAGAAAAGGAAGTCAATCTTTTGCTGATTGTTAGGAGTGTTGGTCAACTGACCGCGAGTATAAACATTTCCTTCTGTCGTTGAGAAGAAACTACCTATAGCATCATTCCATGAACCAAGTTCAACATCCAGATATTTGTTTATCAGCATTCCGGGGTCTTCAACAGTAATGTTAAGTTCTTTTTCAACTTTAACACCACCTTTATCCCATAATTCGAATAATAGTCTGGCTTCACCGACTGCCGAGAATGTTATCTCAGATTCCCAATTAAATGATGATGAGTTGAAAGTAGAATCTACAAATGTTGAAGGTACATTATTGGAAATAATACTAAACTTAAATCTTGTAAGATTATCACCTGAGACGGGACTTGCTGATCCTGTAATACCAACAATAATAGGCTCATCAATCTGAATAGTTACGTCCTCAGCAGTATAACCTGTTCCACCTTTAAAGTTTATTGATGGACCTGGATCATCCTCTTCATCCTTTGAACAAGATGTAACAAATACAGTTCCCATGATAAGGAACAACGATAGCAATAGATTCCACTTTTTCATAATTTAATAATTTTGTTAGTAATGATTGTATGGTTTTAATTTTAGTCTTAAATGTAAACTCTCATCAAAATATGTTCCACTTAATACGCTTCATGCTAATTCTATGCAAATATAGGTAAAATTCAAGTATATTGCATGAATGATTTTCTATTATATTAGGTTGATTTTCTATCTATTAAAAAATAATTGTCTTAAAATTGAAAGAAAGAATTTCGTAAATATTAGATGAATGAATTGATTCAAGGTTGCAGAAGTATAACTGAAATTCGTTAAACATTACTTAAATAGACCAAAGTGCTGCAAAATATCCACACTAACCAATAAGCCGGTAAATTGTTGTAATTATAAAAACAATTTACATGACTATATATTCACGTATCAGCCAGCTAATCGGGAATACTCCACTCTTGGCTTTAAACAAACTTAATTCAGGTACATCGGCACGTATACTGGTAAAGCTTGAATCATTAAATCCCTCCTATTCAGTAAAGGACCGGTTGTCTATTGCATTGATTGAGGATGCAGAGAAAAAAGGTCTTCTCAAAGAAGGTGCTGTAATTATCGAACCAACCAGTGGAAATACCGGAATTGGAATGGCCATGATTTGTGCTGAAAGAGGTTACAAGTTAATCATCACTATGCCTGAAAGCGTAAGCATTGAACGAAGAATGCTAATAAAAGCTTATGGAGGTGAAATAGTGCTCACTCCTGCAGATTTTGGGATGAAAGGGGCTATTGCCAAAGCAAGGGAAATACATGAAAGAACAGAAAATTCCTTTATTCCATTTCAATTTTCAAATCAAGCAAACCCTGCAAAACACAGAGAAACTACCGCCCTGGAAATCTGGAATGACACTAAGGGTCAAGTCGACATTTTTGTCGCCGGAGTAGGCACAGGTGGAACGATTACCGGGGTGGGTGAAGTATTGAAAGAAAAGAAAAAGGACATCAAGGTTTATGCGGTTGAACCCGTAAACTCAGCTGTGCTCTCGGGTAATGAACCGGGAAAACATAAAATACAGGGAATTGGAGCTGGTTTTATACCCGAAATTATGAATATGGAGATTCTTGATGATATTATAAAGGTTAAAGAAGAGGATGCATTTGAAACCAGTCGCAGGCTCATACGCGAAGAAGGCATTCTTTGTGGTATATCGTCAGGTGCCAATGTCAGTGCCGCCCTCAGATTGGCTAACTTACCTGAAAATGAAGGAAAGACAATTGTTACCATTATTTGTGATACCGGTGAGCGATATCTGAGCACCGATCTTTTCAAACCATTTACTACATGAAATCAAAGGCGGGTTTAGAAAAGGTAGTTGAGCAATTATGTGATCTGAATCAACATAGTGAGTTATACCATCTGCCGTGGCATGATATGGATCTTCCATCTGCAAAAGAAATACTTAAGCTTACTGATATTTTGCGCGAAGTTTTATTTCCAGGATACTTTGGTGATTCTAATGTCAGGGCCGACACTTTGCAACATATTATCGGAGCACGTATTCATAATGTATTCAACCTGCTTTCAACGCAGATTAACAGGGGATTTTGCTTCTTTTGCACAGAACCGGAAGACCAGTGCAAGGATTGCAAACAAAAGTCAAAGCATTTAGCAGGCGAATTTATCAGAAGGCTACCACATATAAAGCGGCTTCTTGCTCTCGATGCACAGGCAGCCTTTAATGGAGACCCTGCAAATAAACATATAAGCGAGGCTATTTTCTGTTATCCAAGCATGACTGCTATTACATATCATCGTATTGCCCATGAGTTGCTTTTACTGGAAGTACCTCTTATCCCGCGTATTATAAGTGAAATTGCACACAGTAGTACAGGAATTGATATTCATCCCGGTGCTGTTATTGGGGAGGGATTTTTCATTGATCACGGAACGGGTGTAGTAATAGGTGAAACGTCTGTCATTGGCAATAATGTAAGAATTTATCAGGGTGTTACGCTAGGAGCCAAAAGTTTTCCGCTCGATGAAGAAGGGAACCCTGTGAAGGGAATCAAGCGTCACCCAATCGTGCATGATGATGTGATTATTTATGCCAATGCGACAATCCTCGGACGTATAACTATTGGCAGGGGTGCAATAATAGGAGGGAATGTTTGGGTAAGTGAAGATGTGCCACCGGGATCAAGAGTTTTATTAAAATTAACCACATAGACATATCGAGAAAGATTTTTTAATATATTCGCTGCTTTAACTGAGTAAAGCTTTCATGGATGAGCAAAGTAATCGCCATTGATGATGATTCCATAATAAGAACACTCCTGTCGAATATGCTAAAAAAGGCAGGCTACGATGTAATAACCGCAGTGGACGGAAAAACCGGTTTACGGTTGGCAATTGATGAAGACCCTGATGTTGTAATTACAGATTACCAAATGCCTGGAATGAATGGAATGGAAGTTCTGGAATCACTTCGCCAAACAAAACCATCTCTGCCCGTAATAATGCTCACAGCTCATGGCGATATAGCATTGACTATTAAGTCAATGCAGGCCGGGGCTTACGACTATCTTGAAAAACCAATAAAAGTCGACGAATTACTCAAGATAGTAAAAAACGCTTCCGAACTATCTCAGAAAAGTCGCAACATCCGCGATAACATACCTGCCAGGTCGTTATTGGCAATAGAAGAAAATACGATAGTCGGAAAGAGTCCCCTGATGCGAGAAATCTTTAAAAAGATAGGGCGCATTTCAATTAACAGGGTAAATGTGCTTTTAACCGGAGAGACAGGTACAGGGAAAGAGCGTATAGCTAGCTTGATTCACCATAGTGGAATTACTCGCGATAATCCAATGGTAGTAATAAATTGTGCCTCACTTTCTGGCAATATGCCGGAAGCTGAATTATTCGGTTATACTAAAGGTGCATTCCCGGGGGCAATAAACGAAAAGACAGGAAAATTCGAAATGGCAGGGGAAGGTTCCATCTTCCTTGATGAGATCTCAGAGCTTTCCGATTCTATGCAGGCTCGTATTTTAAGAGTAATACAGGAAGAAGAATTCGAGAAACCGGGTCAAAAAGGAACCATACCTATAAAAGCAAGAATTATCGCATCTTCAAATAAAGATCTCGAAGCGCTGGTAAGAGAAGGTAAATTTCGCGAAGAACTATATTACCGCCTGAAGGTATTCAGTTTTGAGCTTCCACCTCTGAGGGCCAGGAAAGAAGACATTCCCGACCTCGTAAATCACTTTATAGCTAAAAACAACCGTAGATTGAATAAGAGTATGACAAAGATCTCTGATGAAGCTCTGGAGAAACTTTATGATTATAACTGGCCGGGTAATGTTCGTGAACTTGAAAATACCATACTTCAAGCCATGATTCTAAACCATGGAGATATACTGGAATCATCCAATATTCAGCTTGTTCAACCTGCTTTATCTTTGAGTACTACTCAACCTGAAGTCCTTCAATCATTGGAAGAAGTTGAAAAATACCATATCAAGAAAGTTCTCGATTCGGTGAAATGGAGAAAGCAGGACGCAATTGCTATTCTTAATCTCACACGACCAACACTTAATGCCAAGATTGAAAAGTACAAATTGACCAAATAGAAAATTTATTTACATTACTTTCGTTTCGTAAATTTATTTTACACTTGCTTTAACATTTAAGACAGATGTATTTATCTGTTTATGAAGCATTTAGTTAATAATTCAAAAATATATTCAAGGAATTACATGTTTTCTTTAACTTCTCGGATCGTTCGGTAATAGATTTGCCATCGAAGATCGACGAGAGTTATGAAAGCAAGGGTTACTTTAATTATATTATTTATCATCTTTATGGGTACTGCTGCTAGTGCTCAGGTGAGAGTGACCGGTCATGTATCAGCTGAAGTTGTTGAGGCAGCTTCTTTACAAAATAATATGAACTCTTTTATAGGTCTAAATGGAACAGAGAAAATTATTGAATTAGGAAAGATACAGGTTACAGGCGCTGAAAACACATCTTATGAAGTTGAAGTGAACCAGACCAATATTTACAACCAAAACAACAATTACCGATTAGAAACACAAAGCGGACTAGCCGCAAATGACATCACTTTGTCTGCCCTCATGGACAATAGGTTACGCGAAGGGGAATATAATGGAAATATAACAGTAATCGTGTCCTACAATTAATAAGTTCAGTTAATTTTAAGGAACCGCTGGCCTTGGGTTACAGCGGTTTTTTATTTGATTTAATTTTATGTCGGGTTGAAGTTTGATAGCAAATGTTTAATCAGAATGAGCACAAAAAAGGACAAATAGGCACACTTGTCCCAATTTGGGATAGTTTTACAGTGCTGTTTTTAAGCGTATTAAGAGTTTTCAGAGGCATTTCAAGAGAATAATTCCATGTATCTTGATTTCTATATCTGATGGCCGGTTCAGGGATACTATTATTTTGTCAAAATCCATTATTCAAAAGGCTTTGATGACCATCTACTACTACCTGATAATTTTAGAGGTCATATTTTTCGGGTTTCAATAGGTATATCATTACTAAAATGTCCCAATTTGAAATTATATGTCCCACATTTTTTCATTTTGGTCCTTTGGCATCATGTTCTGAGATACATGCCAATCTAAAAAATTCATTTTACGATCATTTTTAATACTTGATTTTCAATTGCTTATAATATTCATTTAAAAGTTTAAAAGTTTGGCATGGTGAAATTGGCACATAATTGGACTAATCCTTTACGAGTTCAAACGAGAACAAACGAAAACAAAAAAATAAAAACATAACAAAAAAACACAACCCCCATCATGAAAAAATTATCAATCTTCGCAGCCATCTTATTCGCAGTAGTTTTAGGAAACAACGTAAACGCTCAGAACACAAAAACAAATGAAAATACTGCTTCTGCAACTATTATCACTCCGATCACACTTGACAATTTAAGTGAATTGAAATTCGGGAAAGTTGCTTCAATGACTTCCGCAGAGACAACAATGACAATGAATCCAACATCTGGTGAAATAACTTATTCAAACGATCAAATGAGAATCGCAAGCGATGATGCTAACAGAGCATTAGCAAGTTATAAAGTTGGCGGTCTTATAGGACAATCATTCTCTATTGCCATTCCAACTTCTGCAGTAGAACTTAATGGTCCGAATAGTAAAATAATGACAGTAACAGATTTCACAATTAATAAGCCCCTTGCCGGTAATGTACTTGTTGAAGACTTCACTTTCAATGTTGGTGGTACATTAAATGTAGGCGCTGGTCAAGAAGCAGGATTCTATTCAGGTGAATTCGATGTAACAGTTACTTACGAATAATCCTCAACCAAAAAATATCGAAAAGGGTGTTCCGACACCCTTTTTTTATAAGCTAACAAAACTCTAAAACGATTACGCTTACCAGTTCTTTCACATCATAAAATTTAACTCATGAACCGCAAATCATTAGCACTAGCTATTGTGATTCTGCTGTCCGGTCTAAAAGTCTGGTCTCAAAACCAGGCAACAGTATCAGGACAAGCTTATGCGGAAGTGATCTCTGCCCTTTCGGCCTATGAAAATACCCAGATGCATTTTGGTAAATTTTCTCCGGAAGTTGGTGGCGGACAAATTGTACTGACTCCTGATGGGGTTCGGACAGTCCAGGGATCAATTGTATTAGGGGGTGGTACCGCTCAGTCCGGCAGATTCATAATCAACGGACAAGCTGATGCTACTTACACCATCCAGTTACCTGTCGGGTCTGCTGAGCTTAAACATAGCACCAGCAACAAGACAATGACTGTCCGCGACTGGACATCAGATCCACCTGCAGGAACCGGTAGTGGCACCTTATCCGGTGGAAACCAAACAGTCTCAATAGGAGCTACTTTAGTCGTCGGCTCTATGGAAGATAATCCTGTTGGTATATATACCGGAACCTATAGCCTCACTTTCGCATATAATTAGTCATAAATAGAAGCGCTGTTTAAACACAGCGCTTTTTTTCTACACTTTGAATTTTCTACTTTCATAATTCATCAATTTACAGTACGTTTGATGAAATTTAAATCATACCAACATGCAACGGCCAAATATTCAAATCCTTACTTATTTTAGTTTCCTTATAATCCTTTTTTTGCTGCCCTTTGGTTCTTTTGCTCAGGGGGATCTTCTGATAACACCACGTCGTGTTGTGTTTGAAGGTAATAAACAAACTCAGGAATTAGCTATTGCTAATACAGGAAATGATACTGCCCGTTATAATGTTTCTTTTGTTCAGTACCGTATGAATGAAGACGGTTCGTTCGAACAGATCACAGAACCCGACCCGGGACAAATGTTTGCTGATAAATACATGCGGATTTTTCCAAGAAGCGTGACCTTAGCACCCAACGAATCACAGACCGTTAGGATGCAGTTCAGAAAGACTCCTGATATGGAACCTGGGGAATACAGATCTCATCTGTATTTCAGAGCAGTTCCTGATGAGAAGCCTCTTGGTGCTGAGGATGAAGTGGACACTACTAGCATCGGCATACGTCTTATTCCGATTTTCGGAATTACCATACCTGTAATTGCACGCGTTGGCGACCTAACAGCTGAAATAAATCTTAATGATCTATCTCTGGATAAAATCACTGATACAGTCCCTGTTTTGAACATTACTTTTAACCGGATTGGAAATAAATCAGTATTCGGCGATCTGACGGTTCTTTGGAAAGATAATTCGGGTGAAGAAGTGCAGGTTGGCATTGTAAGAGGTATTGCTGTTTATACACCAAACACGATAAGACATTTCAGCCTTAAACTTCGCAATTTGCCAGATGTAGATTACAACCGGGGAAAACTGACAGTAAAATATCAGACACCGGGTGATTTAAGGCCCGAATTATTTGCCGAAAAAGAATTAATACTGAAACCATAAAACAGAATAGCTAAAAAGCATGAGCCTTACGAGATATACTGGTGAAACTAAACTGCGGTCATCACTCAATTTATCCTCCTTCCAATTAAGATCTGGCATCCTGCTTTTATTTATCGCTATATCCTTATCGGTATCTTCTCAGGAATTAAGAATAACTAAAACAGGTAGTGGTACTTTTACAGTTCCTGAAGGTATAACGGCTATCACTGTCGAGGCGTGGGGAGGCGGAGGTGCCGGAGGAAGTGTTGATAAAAAGAATTCTGCCGGAGGAGGTGGCGCAGGGGGAAGTTACGTAAGAAGTGATATTTCTGTTACTCCCGGGCAGCAGATTCCGTATTCTGTTGCAGCACCAAAAGAAAGCTCATGGAATAATGATGGAAATCCCTCATGGTTTCAATCAGTAGAAACTATCTACGCCTCAGGAGGAAAGGGTGGCACTCCAGGTGGCAATGGCTCAAATGGTGCCGGTGGAATCGGTAGTGTATCTTCTTCACATGGCCAGGTAATATACACAGGAGGTAATGGAGTCGGAGGGAATTATATATCTAATAGAACTGGAGGGGCAGGAGGAGGTGGTGCCGGCTCAATGGGCAATGGTTCAAATGGCAGCGGAAGCACCGGAGGTAACGGAGCTGCAACAGATGGTGGGGAAGGCGGGAATGGACCTGGGAACTACAGTAATGGAAATGCAGGAGCTGCATATGGAGGTGGAGGATCAGGGGCAAAAAATGCCTCTGGTGTTAACATATCATTTTCTGGCGGGACCGGAGCCCAGGGATTGATACTTATTAAATGGCCTGTTCTTTCTTGCACTCCTGATAATTTAGCTTTTGGAACCGTACCTTCCGGTCAGACTTCGAGCCCGTTGAATTTCTCATTGAATGGTCAGAATTTAATCCCGGCCAATGGTAATATAACAGTAACAGCTCCAGATTATTTTGAAATTAGTCTCTCTGAGTCTTCAGGGTATGCTTCATCAATTGAGGTTCCATATACCGGCAGAACTCTATCAAGAACAATATATGTGAGGTTTAAACCAACACAGCTTTCTACCGATTATGCAGGGAATATCACAATCCAGGGTGGTGGAGCTAATCAAACCTTGGTAGCTGTATCAGGAAGTACTATTGTTAACTATTGTATCCCTACCCAACAAAACAGCCCGGGTAACTACCATATTCAAAATGTCACTCTGGGATCTATTAACAATCCAACCGGCGCTCTTTCAAGTCCTTATTATTACTTTTACAATCAATCAACAAGCTTAAGAAAAGGCACTCAACATACAATTTCTATAAAAAGCAGTGGATACTTTTGGTGGATATTCCCTGTCAGTTCAACTTATGTTTCAGTATGGATTGACTATAATCAGGACGGCATTTTTAGCAGTACGGAGAAAATAACAACTCTTGAATTTGTTTATGATGAAACTCACAGCTTCTCATTTACTGTTCCCCAAAGTGCTTTCAATGGAACTACCCGTATGAGAGTCAGGTCTGCCCTTGACTTGAGCACTATTGATCCATGCAATGAAACAGGTACTAATGGTGAAACTGAAGATTACCTTATAACCATATTTGAGAATATTGTTGTCACTGCATCCACTACCCCTTCCTGCAGCGGTTCACAGGGTACAGGCACCATCATAGCCACTGCTGTTAACGGAACACCTCCATATACTTATAGTTTAAATAACACTTACTATCAGACATCCAATATCTTTACCGGTTTAATTGCAGGGAACTACACTTTATATGTTAAGGATGCTGAAGGTAATACCGGAACAACAAACTGCACTATTACATCACTTCCATCTTATTTACCCGATCCTGAAGCTGAAATTACAAATACTTCATGTGTTGATACTCCTGATGGAGCAATACGTATTACCAATATTCCGACTGCAATACAATTTAACAGCTCACAATCAGAATATGTGGATCTTGGAGGCAGTTATCTTAATAATCTATCACAATTTACTATTGAGGGTTGGATAAAAATTAACAAGTCACAAATATCAGGGTCACGTGTTTGGGGACTATTTGGACAAAATGACGCGATAGAATTTGGTTTTATGAACTCCACCACTCTGCAATTATATACTGTGAATGGTGGTACAATGGATATTTCTATCACTAATAATTTTACTGATCCAAATAAATGGTATCATGTGGCGGCAGTAGGAACCGGGGCCAGTCTGCAAGTATATATCGATGGTGTATTGATTAAATCACAGTCCGGGAGTACTTCTAATTACGGTTCAAGCAGTTTCAACTCAATGTTGGGAGGCCGAATTTGGGATGCCGATGGAAATTACCTGAACGGGGGCATGTTAAAAGCCGGTTTATGGCGAAAAGCATTATCAGCATCTGAAATCCAAGCGCTAGCTTCAGGTCTAAAAAATTATTCATTATCAGATGCAAATCTTATTGCAGGTTACAACTTTTACGAAGGAGAAGGCAATGTTATCTCCCCGGTTGGAACGGTAGCCACTCAGGGATCCCTGAAAAATACACCTTCCTGGATTGAGATATTCACCTTCCAATGGTACAAAATAGGAACATCCTCATTCAACAGAACCACCAAAAATATATCAGAAATAACAGCCGGAGATTATTTGTTTTTTGCTGAATATCCCGGAATTTGTCCTGCCACAGCAATATTTACCATAAGTGGAGCTTTTAATAACTCTTGGACAGGCAGCATCAGCAATGATTGGTTTATAGCAGGTAACTGGACTTGTAAGGTCCCCGATATAGAAACAGACGCCACTATTCCAGGTTCTTTGCTGCGGTATCCTGTCATATCCACCGGTATTGCACAATGTAAAAATCTCACATTAGATAATGGTTCTTCACTGACAAACAATGCTGAATTACAGATTGCAGGAACAATCTTATCAACAGGGACTGTAATTTCATCCAATGGAACTATAGTATTAAAAGGAACGACGCCCCATGTAATTCCGGCCGGAATGCTTTCAGGCAATTCCCTGAAAAACCTAAAAGTTGACAATCCTGCCGGCGCTTCTCTTAATGGAAGTCTGAATATATCTGGTTTCATTCTTGCAGCTAACGGAAATCTTCAAACCAATGGACACCTCACACTTTTATCAACTGCCACTGCTACTGCTCTGATAGATGGAAGTGGAACAGGACAAATAACAGGAAATGTAAATATCCAGAGGTATCTGGCAAATGGAAATGGATACAAATATTTCAGTACACCATTCAGTAATGGGACAGTTGGACAGTTTTCAAGTTATGTAAATCTAAATCCGGATGTGTTTCCCAATTTCTATTTCTATAAAGAGGACAATGAAGCTACAGGATGGGAATCCTATATAAATACAGAAGGTAGTCTGGTCCCCGGTAAGGGTTATGCGGTTAATTTTGGTACAAACACTGCAGCAAAAACGTTGACTTTCACAGGCACGGTTAACAACGGAACTATTGGACCGATCACATTATATAATTCCCGCAAGGAATTCACAAAAGGATTCAACCTTGTTGGCAATCCCTACCCCTCTCCTATTGACTGGAATAAACAGGGATGGGAAAAGACCAATATCGATAACGCTATTTATTTCTTTGATGCTGCAGGTGAAGACCAGTATTTGGGAGCCTATAGTTCTTACATTAATGGGGTGTCAACCGGTAATGCCAACAACATCATTCCGGCTTTTCAGGGCTTTTTTGTACATGTTACTGATGGAACGGGAACAACCTCAGGTAGCCTGACATTCACTAATCAAATCAGGGTTACTGATCAGAATCCTGTATTCCACAAAAACACAACAGTGGGTGAGGAATCATATATAAAGCTTAAGGCTTCTATAAACGGGCAACAGGCCGATGTTCTGGCAATCTATTTTACTGATTTTGCTACTTCATCATTTGATCTTACATGTGATGCACTGAAGATTACCAATACTTCTGCAATTGTTCCTGATATCTATGCATTTTCAGAAGATAGAAGAGAACTCTCGATAAACGCTCTTCCTTATCCATTCAGAAAATCAGAAATAGTGGACCTTGGGTTTACGTCAAGACAAGTCGGAAATGCATCAATTAAACTTTCTGAGTCAGTCAATTTTCCAACAGGATACACAGTTTACCTGAAGGATAACTATACAGGTTTTATCCAGGATTTAAATATTATTGAAGAGTATAAATTTGATATTGATGTTGAAAGCCTAACCGATAGATTTTCATTGATTATCAGCAGTGAAACACTTTCGCAGGATGTATTCAGTTCATCAAGCTTCAATGTTTATGCAAAAGAAGGCGGTATTTTCCTCAATCTGGATCTGGCTTATGAGCAGGTAAGAGTAAGCATTTCTGATTTATCAGGCCGGGTAATTAACAATACTACGGTCTATGGAAAAGGCGAACACATTATCGGCAGATTAAACGCTAGCGGTGTATTCATTGTGAGTGTATTTACTGATATGGGAAACATTTCGAAAAAGGTTTATCTGAAATAAGATGAAAAGCATTGCACTACATATACTGATACTGATTTCACTTCTGATAACAGGCAAATGCATTCATGCTCAAGAATTACCTCCGAGACCTATGGTAGTTTATACCCATATGAATATGAACTTCGGAACCTTTATTGCAGGTCTTGGTGGTGGAACTGTCACCATAACTCCTCAAGGTGTCAGAGAGAAAGAAGGTGACATATTCCTGGTGAATGCTGGCAATTTTCCATCAGCAGCTATTTACAGAGTTGAAGCATTGCCGGGAAATATCATAAATATGCTAATCCCACCTTTAGTTACTTTAAACGGTGATTCAGGTGGTCAGATAACATTACAGATTACCGGTTCGGATCCGCAAGCTCCTTATGTAAATACAATAATGCCACCTTACTATATGGAAGTCAAGGTAGGAGGACGGTTAACTATACCGGTTAATACACCTTCCGGCAATTACAATGGCTCATATACAATCACTTTCATTCAGGAATGAACGCTTTTTGCCTAACATTCGGGAACCATTGTTTCAACTCTTATAATCTGATATCAAGGGCACTGATAAAAAGATTAAGCACGTTAACAGTGCTTATCTTATTGCTATTTGGAAGTCCCCGCATTCAAGCACAGGATTATCCTGAATACGAGGACATCCTCGTTTTTTTGTCTATCCAGAATGTTGGTGGTTATGAGATAGATGCCATTTACATGGATGACAAAATATACATTGATCCTGCCACCTTATTCAGAATCCTGAAAATTAATCATACTTCATCCAATGACAGCATCAGTGGATTTTTCCTAAAAGAGGAGAACCGTTATTATATAAGTGCCCGAAGTTCCACTGCCCTGGTGGGATCAACTGATTATACAATTGACTCCGGGGATATCTATTATACCGCAACTGGAATGTACCTTCGCAACACATTATTCGGGCGATTATTTGATCTTAACCTCAATTTTAACTTTCGCAATTTATCACTTGAGTTAAAAACTTCACATGAGCTTCCGATTATTAAAGAACTCAGACAGGAACAAATGCGTAAAAACATTAACCAGCTTGGTGGGGTTGTTGAAGTTGACACTACTTATGCAAGACGTTACCATCTTTTAAGGGGTGGTATGGTTGACTGGTCGGTCGTATCATCACAAACCACCGATAAATCAAGCGATACGCGCGCTGCACTTGCTATAGGGACAGAATTGCTGGGTGGAGAATTTACAGGATTGTTAAATTATTCTACTTTAACAGGTTTTGAAGAACGACAGCAGCAGTATAAATGGAGATGGGTTAATAACGACATAACCTTAGTAAAACAAATTCATGCGGGTAAAATTCCAACAAGAGCAGTTTCTTCACTCTATGCACCTTTTATTGGAGTTTCAGCCTCAAATACGCCCACAACTTTCAGAAAGTCGTTCGGCAGTTATGTCATTTCAGACTATACAGAGCCAGGATGGACAGTAGAATTGTACATCAATAATGTCATTGTTGATTACACTACAGCCGATGCATCAGGATTCTTCCGTTTTGATGTTCCAATGGTTTATGGAACTACACAGATTACTATGAAATTCTATGGTCCCTGGGGTGAGGAAAGAATAAAAGAGCAGACAATAACAGTCCCATACAATTTCCTACCTGCAGGAACAGTAGAATACAATGTTACAGGTGGAATTTTAACAGATACAACAAACGGTATTTTTTCGCGGGCTGAAGCTTTGGCAGGTATCAACCGAAGGTTTACAATGGGAGGTGGTGTTGAATTCTATTCTGCACTGAAAGAGAATCCTGCAATGCCTTTTATTACGGCTTCTGCCCGGTTGTTTGAAAATCTTATGATCAAGGCTGAATATACCCATGGCGTTAAAGCACAAGGTTTATTAAGTTATCGGTTACCTTCCAGTTTATCATTTGAGTTAGATTATACTAAATACGAGCCGGGACAGAAAGCCATAAGTTTCAACTATCTTGAAGAGAGAAAAGCAAGTTTGTCTGTACCCCTTTCATTCGGGAAAGTAAGATCATTTGCCAGATTAACCTATCGAAACACGGTTTTGCCACTTACCTCCTACTCAAATGCTGAAGTACTTTTTTCCTCATACATTAATGGTATGAGCGCAAATATTTCAGCGTATGCAAACTGGTTACCTGAGGTTGATCCTTATATATATTCGAACGTGGCCTTAGGGTTCAGAATTGGCCGCTCAATACAGTTCAGGCCACAGGGTCAATTTGATATCACAAATAGCAGGCTGATTTCACTTAAAGCGGGATTGGAAAAGAATTTCTCACAGAAAGCTTACCTCACATTATTCTATGAAAGAAACGTACAATCTAAGACAAGCAATGTGGAGGTGGCTTTCCGGTTCGACCTTCCATTTGCACAAACTTCCGCCTCAGTAAGGAAGGCTGAAAAAAATATTACAACTACCCAAAGTGCTCGTGGAAGCCTTGCATTTGGTAGTGGAAATGGAAAAATTCTCGCCAACCAAAGATCATCTGTAGGAAGAGGTGGAATTACAATTACACCTTTCCTCGACCTTAACAACAATAGCGTAAAAGAAAAAGACGAACCTATTGTAACCGGTCTTGCTGTAAGATTAAACGGCGGAAGTATTGTCGAAAAAGGTGATTCATTGATACGCATCACTGAACTTGAACCTTATACTTCCTATTTCCTTGAAATGACTGATGTGGGATTTGAAAATATAGCCTGGCATCTGAAACAAAAAGCTATCAGTATTAAAATTGACCCTGCCCAGTTTAAAGTCATTGATATTCCAATCACTGTTATGGGAGAAGTAAACGGTATGGTATATGTCAAGAAGGGAAAATCACTGTTTGGCCAAAGTCGCATAATTATAAACATCCTGGATGAAAATGGCACACAGGTTCATAGGATATTGTCGGAATCAGATGGGTATTATAACTTGTTAGGATTGGAACCTGGAAATTATACAGCTAAACCTGATACTGCACAGTTGAGACGACTGGGTATGACTGTTGAACCTTCTCAGGTTGATTTCACAATCACGCCTTCAGTCTGGGGAGACATTATCGATGATGTAAATTTCATCCTTTCATTACAAAATCCGGAGCCTGAAACTGGCAGTCAAAAAAGCGATATTAATCTTAAAGATAATACTCCTGAACAAAAAGAGGAAGGGGCAATACCTCCAGGGGATTGGTACATTCAGGCAGGGGCATTTAAAAATCAGGAATATGCCAAAGCCCTGTTATTAAACATCAACCGTTTGGGATTCGAGGGAAAAATCTTAAAAAATGGTGTTTGGTACAGGGTCAGAATAAATGGCTTCCAGAATAAATTAGAAGCCCGCAAAGCAGCACGTATCCTTTTTAGCCATGGAATAGATAACTTCATAAATAAATAAACAGGTTATTTCATATCTTTGATTGGAATAACCAGATATGAAGAGCTTTCCTATTCTCACAACCGATCGTCTGATCCTACGAAATTTCACTCTTGCTGATGCTCCTGAAGTAAAAAGAATGGCCGGTGATGTGGCTGTTGCAATGAATACGCTCAATATGCCGCATCCCTATGTAAATGGAGTTGCTGAGGAATGGATCAATTCTCTAGCAGGAGAATTCAATTCTGAAAGCTCAATTGTGTTTGCCATTACTCTTAAAGAATCCCGCAGTTTAATCGGTGCAATTGGTCTGACACTAAAACTTCAGTTTCGAAATGCCGAAATGGGCTACTGGTTAGGAAAAGAATACTGGAATAAAGGTTATACAACCGAGGCAGCCATCGCTGTCATTCAATACGCTTTTAATAACCTTCCGGTTCATAAAATCTCGGCCAACCATTTTCACGACAACCTGGCATCAGGAAAAGTAATGCTAAAAGCAGGTATGCATTATGAGGGGATCCAAAAAGAACACATATGGCATTGGAACACTTACAAACATTTATTGAATTACGCGATATTTAACCCTAACAATATTAAAGATCAATGAAGCTACAACTCAGTAATTTTGCCCGGTTAACAGTTCTGGTCTCTTTAATTTTATTGCTCACCAACTGTTCAAGCCACAGGTATCTGGAAATTGAAAATACTAACTTCACCGATCAGATCGATCAGCTTCAAAATCTGGAGTTTACCTTCAATAAGGATATTGCTCCTGATTCCATTATAGAACTTTGGGACAGTGCCCACTACATTGAATTTGATCCAAAAATTGAAGGCAGGTTTAAATGGACAAGTAAGAAACAATTGATCTTTTCTCCTTCAGTTCCATTTGCCCCCAACACCGATTACAAAGGAACGCTCTCTTCAATGATTTTGAAACTTAATCATGACAATTCAAGGTTTAAAGACCCCACTGTTAGCTTTCATACTCCCTATCTTGAAATAGAAAATACAAGTGCTTACTGGGGATTAGATGAATCCTTTGAAAAAAAACCGGAACTACGCATCCGATTGGTATTCAATTATTCGGTAGCACCTGATCAGATAAACCAATTTATCACCATCTCGCTTAACAAGCAGTCAAAGTCATTCAGATTGCTTACGGGAGAATCTGCAAGTGAAGCAGAATTGGCTGTTGAAGTAGATCCCAAAAATAAAGATCTATCAGAGATTATTCTGACGATGGAACCCGGTATGCAAACTATTGGATCCAACAGAAAAAATCCAGGAACCATTACATACAACGTCGAAATTCCTGCATCCGATAAAATGGAAATAATGGACGTTCAGGCATCTTTTGAAGAAGGACAGGGTGTGATTTCTGTATTCACTTCACAACCGGTTGTTGCACAGAATATTGATGCCTTTGTAAATACTGATCCTGCGGTTCCCTATGAGACCTCCATCACCGGCAATGGTTTCAGACTGAAAGGGGCTTTTAGTGATAATCAACCATATAAACTGACTCTGAAAAGTGGATTAAAAGGAATTTTCGGGCATTCATTACAGAATGACCTGGTACAAACAATAACTTTTGGATCCCTTCAACCTTACATTGCTTTTGTTGACAAAGCAGGTATGTATCTTACACCTGGTGGAGCCGGCAATCTCGGCCTCCGCATAATTAATGTTCCTAAAGTAAAAATAACTGTCTTTAAGGTTTTCGAAAATAACATCCAGCATTACATGCGGCATGGAATGGATTGGGAATGGTTCGAGGAAGACAACCAGTACTATGACAGCTACGGATTCAGATTGAATGAAGATTATGGGCAGGTAATAAAGACAAGAGAGTATTCAACCAATGCACTTCCACGCCTAGGCAACCTGCGACTTCTGCATCTCAATCCGGCTGATCTTGATGTGACTTCTGAAATGAAAGGCATTTATCTGATCAAGGCAGAATCGCCTGATAAAGCGTGGCTTAATGATGTACAGCTTTTATCATACTCAGACATCGGGTTGATAGTAAGAGAAGGTAATGACCAGATATTTGTGGCTGCAAGATCAATAGCTGATGGCAAGCCTCTGCAGAATGTGTCGCTCACTTTTTACAGCCGGAGTAACCAACCCGTGCACAAAATAGTTACCGGGAATGATGGCGTTGCAATCTGGAAGGATATCATGAAATCAATGCCCGGAACCAAAATCACAATGATCACTGCGCGAAAGGATAATGATTTTAATGTATTACTTTTTAATAAATCAGCTGTCGAAACTACCCGGTTTGATGTTGGTGGCAAACACACTCAGGGATTAAATTATGATGCCTTCATCTACGGTGACAGAGAATTGTACAGACCAGGTGATAGTGTTTATATTAACACGATAATCCGCGACTTTAGTATTAAGACAATCACGGCTTTCCCACTGAAATTCAAGGTAATTGCCCCTGATGGAAAAGAGATCCTCAAAAGGCGTGTAATGGTTAATAGCCAGGGTTCAGCAGAGTTTCATTTCGGACTGCCGGTTAAAGCACTAACTGGGACCTATTTATGCGAAGTACTCAACGTTAATGATGTCCTGATAGGAAACTACAGGATAAAGGTTGAGGAGTTTATGCCTGATAGAATCTCGGTCAATGTCAAAACAGATAAAAAAACATACTTCCCTGGCGATGTACTCAATTTAAGTCTATCGGCCATGAATCTTTCTGGCCCACCTGCTGTTGGCAGAAAAGTGGAAAATGAATTGCAATTAAGTCGTAAAAGTTTTGTACCGAAGGGATTTGAAGATTACAATTTCAGTCTTACAACTATGGAGGAGCCTGAGATCATGTCTGTAATCAATCAAACAACCACTTCTTCGGAGGGAACTGCACAACAGTCTTTTCAACTGCCTGCATATAAAGGCATTGGTTTGCTTCAAGGCAAGATTTTCACAACTGTTTTTGATGAAACAGGCCGCCCTGTCAATAGATTGCACCTCTTTGATCTTCCAACTCAGTCTGCTTTCCTAGGCATTACTCCATTGCCGGGATGGACATCAATTGGAAAATCCCTTCCATTTAATATAGTTGCATTAGACATCAATGGAAACAAGATTACATCACAAGCCAAACTGGATATAATTAATGTAACCTGGGAAACAGTGCTTGAAAGAAACTATGGCCAGACTTCCTACCGTTCACAACGTCGCGAAAATGTTGTGATGTCAAAACTACTGGATATAACTAAAGGAGAAATTACCGAATCGTTCACACCTCACACGTCTGGTGAATACATGGTAAAATTAAGTCTACCCGGCAGCAGAGCCTGGGTCTCAGAATCTTTTTATGCCTATGGTTGGGGCGATTCAGGTGAAAGCTCGTTTATGGTAAATAAAGATGGTAAAATTGATATAACTTTCGATAAAGAAGTTTATGAACCAGGTCAGGAAGCAAAAATTTTATTCAAGACTCCTTTTGCCGGTGAATTGCTGGTGACTATTGAGCAGGATAAGGTACTTGAATACCATTCTCTGAAAGCAACGGAAAACGGTGCAACTTTATCTGTCAGAATAAAGCCTGAATTCCTTCCGAATATCTATATTACTTCAACTTTGTTAAGGGAAACAACAGATCAGAGCATCCCACTGACAGTTGCACATGGTTTCACAAGCTTAAAAGTTGAAAAGTTATCCAACCGGCTGCCTGTTAATATAATAGCACCTGCCTCAATCAGATCAAATACAAAACAAAAAATATCAGTAAAAACATCACCAGGGGCAGAAGTGACCATTGCCGTGGTGGATGAAGGAATTCTGCAAATAACAGATTATAAGAGTCCTGACCCCTATGAGTGGTTTTACAAAAAGAGAGCACTCGAAGTAAATGCTTATGATTTATTCGATGAACTACTACCTGAGCTTTTTAGCAAGAGATCATCCTCTGGAGGTGACCAGGCTTTTGATTTAGGAAGAAGGCTCAATCCAATGACAGCCAAAAGAATAAAATTACTATCCTTATGGAGTGGCAGAAAAACAGCCAATAGTGCAGGCGAAATTAACTTTACGGCGGACATTCCTCAATTCAGTGGTAGTGTCAGAATTATGGCAGTTGCCTATAAAGGTAGCTCGTTTGGTTCCGGATCCAAAAATATGAGAATCACAGATCCGATAAACATGATAAGTTCTCTGCCGCGCTTCCTGAGTCCGGGCGATAAAGCTATAGTTAATACAACCCTCACCAACACAACTGATAAAGCACTGACCACAAGAATTAAAGTTTCTGCAAAGGGAGGTGGTTTGAAGCTGTCAGATCTTTCTGACTCCAACATCACCCTTCAACCAAATTCAGAAACAAATGTCACATGGGAAGTAAATGCGGGTGCTGAAATCGGCACATCAATTTTGACCTTTGCTGTCTCAACTAATAAGGAAACATTCAGTGAACAAACAGAAATAAGCATCAGACCGGCCGTGCCATTAATTAAGGAAGCTGAAGCGGGCGTGATAAATGCAGGAAAATTAGTTACATTAAAACCTTCCACTTCTTTTATTAGTGGAACCGGAAAGACTACTCTCCTTGTTACATCTAATCCTGCCGGCCAATTTGCAGAACATCTGGAAGAATTATTCAACTACCCGTACGGCTGCCTGGAACAAACTATTTCAGCCGCTTTCCCTCAGCTATATTTTGGAGAACTTGCATCATTACTTAAGAAAGGAAACTCAACTGGTGCAAACGTTTCAAATAATATAAATGAAGCTATACGGAAAATTGCTGCTTTGCAACAATATAATGGTGGTGTTGTAATGTGGCCTACAGGTGGAGAAGTCAACTGGTGGGTCACCGTCTATGCAGCGCACTTTTTATATGAAGCTGAAAGAGCGGGATATAATGTTGATCAGAAGATAGTATCAGGCCTGAAATCCTATCTTGTAGAGAAAATACGACAGAAGCCTGTAACTGAGCACTTCTACAAATCACCAGGAGATGGGCAATGGAATAAGAAGGTTCAACCTGCAAGAGAAACATTCTATTCACTTTATGTCCTGGCGCTCACAGGTAACCACCATCTGCCTACAATGAATTATTATAAATCAAAAACTGAACAGTTAAGTAATGATAGCCGGTATTTGCTTGCAGGTGCATACGCACTGACAGGTGATCGAAAGAGCGTAGCTAATTTAATCCCTAAAACATGGGACAATCAGGACGCTGAAGTCATGACCGGTGGAAGTTTCAGTTCTCCTATTCGTGACCGGGCACTGGCTCTTTATACGTTGCTTACAATTGATCCCGATGACTCTCAGGTAGCTATTCTTGCCCGCCAACTGGGTAATATGGTAAATAGTGCAAGGTTCTTGAATACACAGGAAAGATCATTCACTATGCTGGCGTTAGGAAGATTAGCCAAATCTTCAGGAGAAGGGAACCCTGTCGCAGAAATCAATGCAGGTAATAATACCTACAAATTCACAGGGAAAGATATGTTGATTTCCCTCGATGGGAAACCGGTGACTATTAAGGTTTCAGGCAATGGAAATCTCTACTGGTTCTATGAATCCGAAGGCATACCCGTTTCGGGTAAAGTTCAACCTGAAGACCGTTCTCTCAGAGTGCGCAGACAGATATTGGATCGCACCGGCAAACAGATAGGCAACTTCCAGTTTAATCAAAATGACTTATTGGTAGTAGCTGTTTCTGTTTCTACTACAGATAACAGCATAATTGAAAATGTTATCCTTAACGATTTATTGCCAGCTTGTTTTGAAATTGAGAATACAAGGTTAACTGCAGACAGAGCCCTTGAATGGATTAAGAACAAATCATTGCCCGAATATCTGGATATAAGAGACGACCGGGTAAATATTTTCACCACTGCAACAGGCCAGACTAAAACATTTTACTACCTTGTAAGGGTCATTAATAAAGGTAATTTTATCTGGGGACCAGTGGGAGCTGAGGCAATGTACAACGGGCAGTATTATTCTTACAATGGCCAAGCAATGGTTGAGGTTAAATGAGAAATTATTTGCGCAAAAGACTTATAACACTTGAGAAACCTCTGCTCAGGTATTCAAAACTTATTTAATATGAAAGAAAGCAGAAAAACTTTGAGATTAAAAAAAGAATCAGAAGTCTTTCTGGTTATAATACCCCTGTTTATTGCTGCCATTGTTACCACACTCATCTGGCGGTACTCGTTGACTGCGTTTTTGGCACTGGCTTTTATTTTCCTTTTCCCGGTCTTAATTTCACTTCTTTCAGGAATTCTAAGAGGGCTACTTACTAAAAACTGGTCAACCCTCCGGTTAACTTTCCAGATAATAAGATGCAACTATATATCAGAGAAAAACATTGGTTTCAAAAAAAGACTTCGAATTGTCCTTAGCAAATTATTTTGGGAACAGCCTCAGACTTATCTGGGGAATTTTGGAATGCATCTTATCAATAGTTTATGGTTATTGAAACGAGCGGATGTCTTAAAAAATGCGATGGTATTCCAGGGATATTTCTTTTTTGGCGGAGGGATTGCCTTAGGTTCTTATATCTTCATTGATCTGAAAGAAAAAAAACCTCTCAACATTCATCCGATTGATGATCGCAAGACAGCAGAAAAAATCCTGATCCGTCATGAATATGGGCATTATCTGCAAAGTTTCTCGTCCGGTCCCCTGTTCTTGTTTAAATACGGAATACCTAGTGTCATAACCCAGGGCTGGACAGAAATTGATTGCGATCTCCGATCTGACAGACATCTGTTAATTGAAGAAAAAATAATGCCTGTTTTCACTTACCCTGCAAAGGCTATGCCCATAAGAGCCAAATGGTTCGAGTATCTGGCAATTGTTATTTTTACCACTACAGGCTTTTTCATAAACGAGCTTAATGGTATAATAGGAGGTTCACTCATTGCAATGGCCCTGTTAAGCATTCTGAATTTGAAAAAACCTTTGTAATTTCTTTTAGAAAGGCCAGAACTGATTATCGTACCAAATCTCTTCCTTCAAATGCTCATTCAATTCATGTAGAATCTTGTGATGACCTTTCTCCCAATTTGCAAGCCAGGCATACATCTCCTTCTCATTCTCATCAGTAGCATCTTTTGATCTCTTCTGATAGACTTCGATAGCCTTTGTTTCCATATCTATTGCAGCTGAAATGGCAGCAGCTTCAAAACTAGCGGCGGCGATCTGGCGTTTTAGGTCTTCGTTAAGGATTACTTCGACAACTCCATTTTGTTCCTCGTACATTAATTTTTCAAAAGGAAGCCCTTTTGAGTGATTTAAATACTGCTCAGACAAATACTTGATGTGAAGCATTTCCTCCTCAGACATCATTCTGAAGATCTTCCTGACATCCTCATTGTTGGTTTGCTCTGCCACTTTCGCATAAAAAGCAGCACCCCTTCTTTCCATTAGGATAGCGGTTTTCAGAATTTCAATTGTTGAATTATCCATAATTGTTTGTTTTATGTTTTATTTTACCACTTAAACAAAAATACAACTAAAAAGACTTAACAACTCAGCATTTGATAACTTAAGGATTTAGAATTCTACAGTATTCGCTAAATAACTAAATTTGCATTAATCCGTTTAAGAATGTCTGATGTCTAACACAATAGCGACACTCAAAAAACTTTATAAAGATCTTACAGGTTCAGAACCTAAGCAGGTTATTCCTCTTCCTGCTTCAGGATCTGACAGACAGTATTTCCGATTGGTCAATCATTCATTGGTCGATGATAACCACGTTATTGGTGCTTATAATGAATCGGTTAAAGAAAATGCTGCTTTTATAGAATTTACCAATCATTTTTCTTCCATCAACCTTCCTGTACCTGAAATTTATTTGGTCAGCTATGACAAAAGAGCTTATTTACAGCAGGACCTCGGCGATCAGACTTTGTTTGCTTTACTTTCCGAAGAAGGGCTTAGTGAGAAAGTTAAAGGTTTTTACAGGCAAATTGTACGATTACTGCCTCAGATACAGATCAATGGTATAAGAGGTCTTGACCTTTCTTTTTGTTATCCCAGAAGAGAGTTCGATAAGCAATCAATGATGTGGGACCTCAATTACTTCAAATATTATTTTGCCAAACTTTCAGGATTTCAATTCGACGAACAAGCTCTTGAGGATGACTTTAAAACCCTCACTGAATTCTTAACGAAAGCGGACAACCATTTCTTTATGTTTCGCGACTATCAGTCGAGAAACATTATGATAAAGAATGAAAAGCCATATATAATAGATTACCAGGGTGGAAGATTAGGTCCACTTCAATATGACTTAGCTTCTTTATTATTTGACGCAAAAGCAAATTTGCCCCAGTGGTTTCGGGATGAGCTTATTGAAGAGTATCTTACCAGTCTTGAATTGGTAATCCCTGATAACACTTCTTTTAAAGAAAATTTCCTGAGGTACTTTGACGGTTTTGTGCTAATGAGAATACTACAGGCTTTGGGGGCTTATGGCTTCAGAGGTTATTTTCAAAAGAAAAAGCATTTCCTTCAAAGTATTCCATTTGCAATGCATAATTTAGAAGCTTTGCTCTCAAGGCAGACTTTTAATCTGCAAATTCCCGAACTTAGAAAAATATTACACCAAGGATTTGAAAAAACGAAGGAAGAGCAGGAATTGAAAGCTCCGGATCTTTCTGTAAGAGTACTTAGCTTCTCATATAAGGTGGGATTACCTGTTGATAATTCGGGTAATGGAGGTGGGTTCGTTTTTGATTGTCGGGCTCTCCCCAACCCTGGAAGATTAGAAGAGTACAAATCGCAATCCGGACTCGATGAACCTGTAATCAACTACCTTGAATCGCATTCCGAGATCGAGGAATTTTTGAATCATGTTTTCAGGCTTGTCGACATTTCAGTTAAAAATTATATTGAAAGAGGTTTCACCAGTTTAATGGTTTCCTTTGGTTGCACCGGAGGGCGACACCGCTCCGTGTATTGTGCAGAGAGACTTGCAGTTCACCTGAATAAAAACTACGGCCTTCAATCAAAGGCCGAACATACCGAAAAACCCCGCTGGTAACATTTCAATCCTATTTTAATTTATCGTAAATGAAAGAACCTTTTGATATAGAACCATTTAAAGCTGAAGAGATGGTCATCCGCCAAACAGTAAAGCAAGTTCAGAAGGACTTTGCCATGTTTGGGATGGATATCGACTTCCCTGTAAATTTCTCAATGGTTTATAATGACCTGGTAAGGCATATAGATGCACACATTGAAACACTTATGTTTTCGAATGTGCAGAAGCTAAGTTCCCTGCTTTATCAAGTGGATATAAATGAAAAGGAAATTACTGACGCCTGGGAAAAGCACCCTGAATACACACGGTCAGCTGTAATAACTGAACTACTTATTTATCGCGAACTAAAAAAAGTACTGTTTCGTAACTACTATAAGAATTACAAACTAAAAGATTTTAGTGAAGAATGAAGGCAATGATTCTTGCTGCGGGATTAGGTACAAGGCTTAAACCACTAACAAATGAAAAGCCAAAGGCTCTGTTGAAAGCGGGGCCATATACGTTGCTTGAATTTGCCATTAAAAAACTTAAATACTCAGGCTTTACCGACATTATAATAAATGTTCATCATCATGCATCGCAGGTAATGGACTATTTAAAAAGTAATGCTAATTTCGGATGTAACATCACAATATCCGACGAAACCAGCCAACTGCTTGATACTGGTGGAGCTTTACGCAAAGCTGCTGCTTTTTTCGATGATGACCAACCCTTCATGATTTACAATGCTGACATTGTAGGTAACATTGATCTGAAAGAAGTTTATGACTTTCATTCAGGTTCAGGGAATGAGGCAACTCTTGTCGTCCGAAGAAGAAATTCAACCAGGTACCTTCTTTTTGATGAGACAATGCAGCTCGTTGAATGGGAAAATATCACTAAAGGATTAAGGAAAGTCGCACGTCTTACTAAAAAACCTCCTCAGGCATTTGCTTTTAGTGGCATCCATGTCATGAATCCCTCGCTTCTCTATTTGTTGGGCGACCGGCAAGTATTCTCAATTATTGATTTTTACCTTGAAATAGCCCAAAACCATAGGATTGGGGGATTTTTTGATAAAAGTACTCTTTTTGCGGATGCCGGAAAACCTGAGAGCCTTATTGAAGCTGACAAGATTGCAACCGAAATCGTATTTTAACTTCATTTAACTACAACCATGGACAGTTTTCTGCATAAAATCGCTCAAGTTATTGATCAGCATATATACCCTGCCAATGAACTTTGTGTGGTTTTTCCCAACAGGCGTGCGGGTCTTTTTCTTATGAAGTTGCTTGTCCCTGAAAACAATAAGCCAAGGTGGGTTCCCCAAATGCTTTCGGTTGAAGATTTTATATTCCAGATATCAGGCATGAAGGAGCCCGATCATGTTAAATTGTTATCATCTCTTTATAAAGTCTATAGCAGCAATAACAGAGATCCTCAATCCTTCGATTCTTTCCTCGGATGGGGAAATGAGATATTGAAAGATTTTGAGGAAGTTGACCAATACCTGGTAAATCCCGATAAGTTATTCTATTTCATCAGGGATGCCAGGGAAATAGACCTTTGGAAACCCGGTGAAGAAGCTACTGAGTTTGAGAAAAACTATTTAGCTTTTTATGAGTCTCTCGCAAAAATTTATTCTGGTCTGAAAGGTGAATTGCTCTCAGAAAACAATGCCTACCAGGGACTTGCAACTCGCATCGTTGCTGAGAATACCCAAAATTACACCAACGAGCTTCCATGGAAGAAGGTCATTTTTGCTGGTTTTAATGCACTGACCCCTGCACAGTTAAGTATTTTAAAATACCTGATATCAAAAGATAAAGCTGAAATAATATTTGATGCTGATAAGTGGTATTTGGATGACAAACAAATGGAAGCAGGCCACTTTCTGAGGAAATACAGAGAAGATAAAGAGCTTGGTGAGTTTAGCCTGATCTCAAATGAATTCATCAGGAAAGACAGGAATATATACACATGCGGAATCCCCGGTAATTCAGGACAAGCAAGGATAGCCGGTGGAATTCTTAAAAAAATCAGCCCTGAAGAATATAGCGATACAGCCGTTGTTCTTGCAGACGAGTCATTACTGTTACCGGTGCTTAATTCATTGCCATCAGGAATTGAGAAGTTTAATGTCACTATGGGATTTCCCCTTGTTCATACTCCTTTATATGCTCTGGCTGAATCGATCTTCATTCTGCACGCAAACGCTGTTGCCGTCGCTTCTTCAAACCCCGCTTTTTATCATAAAGATGTAACCTCAATCATTAAGAACAACCAGTTAAGTGGTATTATTGATACCGGGCTCTCTAATCGTCTTGCTTCAAAAATAAAGTCAGATAATTTCTCTTATATCCATCTGTCTGAAATCCTTGAGATAACCAAGGATTATGAACCCGAAAAAATTGAACCACTTAAACTTATATTCGGGTATCCTGTCAATTCCCTTCAACTGCTTCAAAATGTTGAAAATATGCTACTTCTTATTAAAGAAGGCTATTCAAGCGAGCATAGTCACGATACCGTAAAATCAGCAGAAAATAGGATTGCCTCACAATACAGTACCGAAATTTTATGGAGTATTTACAAAACAGTATCTCAGTTAAGACAATGCTTAGAAGCTGTAAGTCTTCAGGTTGAATCGCTGACAACATTACAGAAGTTCTTCAGAGAAACCGCCCAGGCAACAAAAGTGCCATTTTATGGAGAACCTCTTCAGGGAATTCAGGTTATGGGTATGCTTGAAACCCGTGTGCTTGACTTTAAAAATATCATTCTATTGTCAGTAAATGAAGATACACTGCCGTCAGCAAAAACTAATAAGTCATTCATACCATATGATATACGACGGAACTTTGGATTACCAACTCATCATGAGCGACAATCAGTATTTGCTTATCACTTTTACAGATTATTACAGAGAAGCATTAATGCCTGGCTTATTTATAATGAGAGTGAGGACACCTTTGGTGGAGGTGAAAAAAGCCGTTATATACAACAATTGGAATGGGAACTCCCTGCAATGGGAATTGAGATAAAAAAGGCTTCATATACAGAACTTTCAGGCCTGTCCCGCCAAGGTCCGCTATTCATTAAAAAGGACTCTTTCATCATGGAGAAACTTTATGAAAAAGCGGAAAAGGGATTTTCATTTTCTTCGATAAAAAAATTCATTAATTGTCCACTATCCTTCTATTTTACCTATGTTTTGGGACTTGAAGAGCCTGATGAGGTTGAAGAGGAAATTTCCTATCAGTCAATGGGAACCATACTACACTCCGTACTTGAGGATCTTTATGGTGGTTTCCGTAATTCAATACCGGTAAAAGGTATACTTGAAGCCACATTGGAAAATGCTGATGAATTAATTAGAAAGAAGACCCATTCTACATTCCCCGCATTAAGATTTGATTCCGGAAGGAATCTGCTTTTCATTAAAGTAGCAGGAATCTGGCTTAAGAGATTCATGAAGGATGAACTCAAAAGCCTGGAATCAGGACAGGCGCCTACAATTATCGGGGTTGAAGAACCTCTCACAAGGACTTTGAATGTGAGTGTTCCTGTTCCGAACCCTGTATATGAAAAAGAGACCTCAGAATATGTTCAGAAAGCTGATGAACGGCCTCATAAAGATCTTACAATAACTCTGTATGGAAAAATTGACCGCATAGAAATTAATAATAACGAATACAGAGTCATCGATTATAAAACCGGTAAAGTTGAGAGAATCAACGTGAAATGTAGTTCAGTCAATGACTTGTTTGATCCTGATAAAAAAACAGAAAAGCAGCTGCAATTAACTCTATATAAATACCTTGCGGAAAATGACTCTCGGTCAAAAGGATATGAAATTTCGCCCGGGATCATTTCCTTTCGAAAATTAGCCAATGGATTCATGTCACTTGAATCAGAAATTAGCTCCGAAGAGTTCGAAACTCATTTATCAGGGATGTTCTATGATATGTTTGATCCTGAAAAATATTTCGGTCAAAACGATATAAAAAATTGTATTTACTGTAACTTTAAGCAAATTTGCAACAGAAATCAATAACATTAAAACCATGAGAAAATTAACTTTTCTAATTGCTCTTTCATTCTTAATTTCAGGTAATGTGTCTGCCCAGGGTGTATTGGGTGGTATAATTCGTGATAAAGTCCGCGAAAAAGCCATCGAAAAAGTAACCAAGGTGAACGATGAAGAAGAAGTAGTAGAAAGTGAAGAACAAGAAGAACAGGAAGTATCTGAAGACCAGCAAGAGACTCAGGAACCGACCCCACAGGAGAAACCTTCAAAACTTAAACTAGAAACAAAATCGCAATATGATTTTGTTCCAGGAGATAGGATCCTGTTCTTTGATGATTTCTCACAGGATGCTATTGGCGACTTCCCGGCTCTTTGGACCGGCTCAGGCAGTGGTGAGGTAAAAACAGTAAATCTGGCACCCGGCAAATGGTTTCATTTAACAGCTGATGATCAGGTATATAACTTGGCAAAAGACCTCAATTTACCTGAAAACTTCATTTTTGAATTCGATCTTATCCCAGCTTCTGTTGAAGAAGATGATTATTATGACTTCTATCTGACTCTTTATAATAGCACTAATGATTTCATGGATGACGACTTATATCCGGGCACGAGAGGAGTGCACATAAGTATTTATCCTGACCAATGGCAAGTTATGGGTTATGACATTGAAAAAGATTCAAGAGATGGCCAAAGCAACCTAAGTCCTGTAGTCCCGGAAACACCGACTCATGTAATTGTTTGGGTTCAGAAAGCCCGCCTGAGAATATACCATCAGGGAGCGAAAGTTATTGATATGCCTACCCTTATGTATACACCCACAAATTTTAACCGCTTACGATATTCTATGTGGAATCACCAAGGTAATCCGTTAATTTCTAACATACGCTTTACAACTGCGTCTCCTGATACCAGAAGTAAATTGATAACAGAAGGCAAATTAATTTCATACGGTATCTATTTTGATGTCAATTCCGACAAGATAAAACCTGAATCGAAAGGGGCAGTTGGCGAAATTGCAAAGGTCCTCAATGAGAATCCCGACGTACGGATTAAGATTGAGGGACATACTGATAGTGATGGTGATGAGACAAAGAATATGGATTTGTCAAAACGGAGAGCTGCATCTGTCAAAAACATGCTTGTATCAGATTATTCTGTTGATGGATCAAGAATTGAAACGGATGGGTATGGTGAATCTAAACCTATTGGTTCTAATAGCACTTCTGAGGGGAAAGCCCAAAATAGAAGAGTTGAATTCATCAAGTTGTAAAAAGATAATACTTCAAATCGTGAATAAGTGAATTAAACACTTATTTTCAAACATTCAAAGATTTTAGGATAGAATCGCTACTTTTGCAGTGGACGAATAACAAAATTCTTCCTAGCCTTGTAATGCGCGGTTTACTTGTAAATCTCAAATCTATCTTGTAAATCTTTTAGTACTTGGTAAAAAAACCGGCATCCTTTATGGATGCCGTTTGTTTTTACTTCAGTGAGATTAAAGGTTACAAATTCCTTAAATGACCATTAATTACATAAATATCCGGAAACGGGGAATAAGGTATTGCATTTAAATTACAAACCCCTGCACTATGAGAAAAATCTCCTCTCTGATATTATTCTTTTTATTGGCATCAACCGTACAGTATGCTCAAAATCCAAATAGTATAACATCGACCACTCAATCTCCTGGCTACATAAATTATCATGAATATCCATACTGGATTGATATGATGCAGGACCCTGAAGCAAATTTCTTTGAGACCCAAAAAGCCTTTTATGAATATTGGGAAGGTCGGGAAATTGAAAAAGGCAGTGGTTACAAGCCTTTTAAAAGATGGGAGTATTGGATGAGTAGAAGAGTCTCTGAGACCGGTGTTAAACCATCCCCTCATAAAAATATTGAAGCAATTTTTCAACTAAGGTCATCCGAAAATTCTGCTTTGCAAAATTTCGATGAAAATAATATTGATCCGGGATCCAGAACAACCACCGGTAACTGGTCATCATTAGGACCTGTTAATGTACCATCCGGAAATAATGGATACAGAGGACTCGGTAGGGTAAACGCCATTGCTTTCCATCCCACAAACGCTAATACTGTATTTATTGGTGCGCCATCCGGCGGATTGTGGATCACCTATGATAATGGAAATAATTGGATTACCAATACTGACAATTTAGTGACACTTGGAGTATCTGCTATTGTCATTGATTACAACAATCCATCTGTTGTCTATATCGGGACCGGCGACCGGGATGCAGGAGATGCACCCGGCAATGGCGTCTGGAAGAGTTTTGATGGTGGTATTACTTTTGAATCTTCTAACACCGGAATGGGAAATGCAACTGTCAGTAAACTCATTCAACACCCGTCTGATCCCAATATGCTTATAGCAGCCACCAATACTGGAATTTGGCGCACCGTTAATGGGGGTCTTTCATGGACCCGTACTTATAGTGCTAATTTCAAAGATGTGGTCTTTAAACCAAACGATCCTCAGATAGTATATGCTTCAGCGGCTGGTTTGTTTTACAGATCAACAAATAATGGAATTTCATTTACTCAGACAAGTACAGGCCTCGGAAGTTTAGCCTACCGAGGTGCCATTGCTGTCACTCCTGCTAATCCCGAAATTGTTTATCTGGTTGTTACAACAACAACGTCCTTTTATGGCTTGGTCAGATCGACAGATGCAGGCTTAACATTCACTACAAGATCAACAACACCTAACATTATGTCATGGGACTGCAATGGTGGTTCAGGAGGACAGGCTTGGTATGATCTGGATATTGCAGCTGATCCGGGAAATGCCAATATTATATATTGTGGAGGAGTTAACTGCTTTAAATCAACTAATGGAGGATCATCATGGGCAATCAACTCTCATTGGTATGGTGGCTGTGGCGTTCCATCTGTGCATGCAGATTTGCATGTTCTTGAATATAACCCACTTAATGGAAGGCTGTATGCCGGGAATGACGGTGGTGTATATTGGACTGCTAATGGCGGTACTTCATGGAATGAGATTAGCAATGGGTTGATTATCAGTCAGGCTTATGCAATCGGTCAGAGTGCCACCAGCCGGAATTTAGTTATTAATGGATATCAGGATAATGGAACTTCAACTTATACAGGTAACTTATGGGTCAATGTGAATGGTGGTGATGGTATGGAATGTGCTTTCGACCCAACGAATTCTGCTTACAGCTATTCCACACTTTATTATGGAGTGATTACCCGGCATTTTAATCATAATGACCAGGGGGATATTGCAGGTGAAAATATCAACGGAATAAATGAAGATGGTGGATGGGTCACTCCTTTTGTTATAGACCACAACGACGGGAATATTATGCTCATTGGCTATGATAATGTGTGGAGAAGTAATAATATAAAAGCTTCTTCAACCGGAAGTGTGAACTGGAGTAAAATTTCAAACTTCAATCTTGAGGATCTTGATGAGATGGCTCAGTCTTATGCTAATACTAACATTCTTTATGTTTCAGAGTCCAATATTCTTTACCGGTCCGACAATATTAAAGCAACATCACCCTCATGGTCAAACTTAACTTCCTCATTACCATCCAATAACTATATTACAGCTATAGAAACGCATCCAACAAACGAAAATATTGTATATCTCGCAATGCAAAACAATGTGTACATGAGCGTAAATAAAGGGGCTTCCTGGACACAAATTACCGGAACTCTACCTAATATTCAGGTGCACACACTTGTCTGCGATCACTCCAGTACTACAGACGGTATATATGCAGGAACCGATATTGGAGTGTATTATAGGGATAATGAAAATACTTCATGGATTAGATTCTCTGAAGGACTTCCTTATGCCGCATGGGTTACTGATCTTGAAATATATTATGATGATATTAACCCTGACAACAATGTGCTCAGAGCCGGAACGTATGGGCGGGGACTATGGGAAAGTCCATTATACAGTACGGGTGCAATCCTACCCGGACCGGCAGGACCTATTACCGGATTATCGGATGTTTGTCAGGGACAAAACTCCGTAATCTATTCAATACCTTCAATTCCCAATGCAACATCTTATCAATGGACTTTACCTCCGGGAGCAAGTGGATCAAGTAACACCAACAGCATTCAGGTTTCATTCGGCACCAATGCTGTATCAGGTTCAATTTCAGTTTATGGAATTAACGACAATGGGAATGGTGACCCTGCATCTTTACCGATAACAGTAAACCCATTACCGGGACCGGCGGGTGCAATTTCCGGCCTTCAAACAGTTTGCCCCGGTTCTACCAACATAGAATATTCTGTAAATGCTATACCTAATGCGACATCCTACTCATGGTCACTGCCTGCAGGAGTAACAGGCACAAGCAACACTAACACAATTACAGTAACTTTTGGCGCAAATGCCACTTCGGGATCAATCAGCGTTTTTGCCACTAATTCATGTGGTTCAGGATCATCCTCTTCATTGAGCATCACAGTCAATAGTCTCCCCGGAAATGCCAGTGAGATCAATGGCGATGCAAATGTTTGTCAAGGAGAAGCAGGTATCATTTACACAACTCCCTCCATTGCAGGAGCGACCTCATACAATTGGGTTTTACCTGAAGGAGCAACAGGAACCAGTACTACCAATACTATCAGTGTTAATTACGGAGGTTCTGCGCAATCCGGAGCTATTTACGTTAATGGAATTAACACTTGCGGAGCCGGGCAAGCTTCATCATTAAACATCACAGTCAATACACTTCCTTCTGACGCAGGTGTAATTACCGGGGATGACATAGTTTGTCAGGGAGAGAACGATGTCCAATATTCCATACCGGAAATCAATAATGCATCCTCCTATACATGGACCTTGCCTCCTGGTGCAACCGGTTCAGGAAGCACCAATACTATAAATGTTGATTTTGGCACTAATGCACAATCAGGAAATATAACGGTTAGTGGCAATAATGAATGCGGAACCGGACAATCATCTACAAAGGTCATAACAGTAAATCAGCAACCAGGTGATGCCGGAAATATAGCAGGAACACAAACAGTTTGCCAGAGCCAAACGAATGTCGTTTACACTGTTCCGGTTATTGATAACGCAACTTCATATAACTGGAATTTACCTCCTGGTGCATCCGGCAGCAGTACAACCAACTCGATAACAGTGAATTTCAACAATTCAGCAACTTCAGGTAACATTTCTGTGAGAGGAGTTAATTCATGCGGCACTGGAGACATTGCATCATTATGGATTAACGTCAGTGCACTACCATCCAATGCCGGAAACATAAACGGAACCCAAACCGTTTGTCAGGCCCAGACTAATGTAATTTATACTGTTTCTCCCATAGCCAACGCTACCAGCTATCATTGGTCTTTGCCATTCGGAGCTACCGGAACAAGCAACACAAACAGTATTTCTGTTAATTTCGGACTAACAGCACTCAGTGGGCCTATTATTGTAAAAGGAGTAAACAATTGCGGTGATGGTCAGTCTTCTTCAATAATGGTCTCTGTGAATCAAAAACCTCCAACGCCTTCAGTTACCCTCAATGATAACATTCTGCATTCAAGTGCTGCAAGCGGAAATCAATGGCATGATGCATCTGGTCTTATCGAAGGTGCTGTTTACCAGGATTATGAGGTAATTGAGACCGGCGATTACTATACAATAGTAACCAGCGAAGGTTGTTCATCAGATCCTTCAAATACAGTCCATGTCACCATAACTTCTATCACCGATATAGAAGGTACAGGGATAAGTGTTTTTCCAAATCCATTCAATCATGAACTGATTATTGAGAATAAAGGATTGAAGCCGGGTACACACTATGAAATATTGAACTCCGCAGGACAAATTGTATTTTACGGAGATCTTCACACACGGGTAGTATTATTAACCGCAGTATTACCAACGGGAATTTATCTGCTGAAGATTAATACTGAACAAACTCTCATAAGGAAACTAATCAAGATGGATTGATGATTAGAAACTTTGAATGAAAGATAATAAAAAAAGAAGACGGGTACAAACCCGTCTTCCTCTCCACTTCAACGAAAACTCAACTAAAAAACTCAATCTTACTTTCTTATTTCTCGGCTTTGATTGCTTTAAGAACTTTATTTTCCTGACCTGAAGTCACTCTTATTAAATAAGCGCCATCAGGCATTGTGCTCATATCGAGGTTTCCTTCAGCAGATTGAACTACAGTGGCTGTTTTGACCAATCTACCTGACATATCAAATACTTCAAAGTCAGCTTTCTCAACGGTCTTTCCTAATGCGACTGCAAATTTACCGTTAACTGATGGATTTGGATATACAAGCATTTCTTTCTGGCCTGTTAATGAATCCCCGTAAACAATTTCTCCTGATTTACCTGTGCGGAATTCGTGGATTCCAATATCTGGGGCACCTGACATAGGCACTGTTCCTCCAAAATAATCCTTTATAAGACTAACATTGGCACCCTTGTTAATAGTCACTGATGTTGAGACAACGTGGAAGTCCTGATTACCCGGGTTAACGAATCCTGGATTACCAACTAATGAAGCCTTATCATTTCCTGATGCACTTCTCCATGCTGTAAGTGTTGAATGACTATTAATGAACCCTGAAGTTTGTGTATTGAACAGGTTATTGTTTGATGAAACCGTTCCACTTGTCTTAATTGCCTTACCTGAATTTGAGATATTGAAAATGTTATTTCTCAAGGTAGTACTTGTATTAGTTGCAGATGAAACAGCAGTTGCAGTATTATTATAGAATACATTATTACGTGCATTGAGTGAATAACCTGCCATGGTTTGAATACCTGTCTTGTTATTGGAGAAGATGTTGTAATAAACATCAGCTTTTGAATAGTTATAAATACCGTAATTACTGTTCTTGATATTGTTATAACGGATAGTTACAGTCTTTGTGGTAGGTGAAAGGTAGATACCGCTAACTACTTTACTTGCATTTCCAATGATGGTATTGCGCTCTATGATTCCGGAGTAATTATTACCCCATGCAATGATGGCAAACTTATTACCCATAGATGAGTGGTCGATAATATTATCATGAATATTGAAGACCATATTGTTAACCGAAGCAATCTGGATGCCGTCACCGGCTGAGTAGGCCTGGTCTGTGTTTATAAGATACTTTTTATTAATATCGAATATGGTACAGAATCCAATCTCAATTGAACTGGCATCTTTAATATAAATTCCATCATCGCCAATATCATTGATAGTACTTCTCATGATTTTATTACCACCCGCTGTGGTTAAAACCCGTATTCCCCATTCTGTCTTTCTCAATACAGTGTTATCAATTACATTATTACCAGCATTGGAACCCTGAATAATGATAGCTGAGGTCCATTTGCCTGTTGTAAAGACTTCAATATCCTTAACAACAACATTAGACGAACTAGTAATATTAATAATGTGGGTTCCTGTACTTGATGTTACAATCTTAGGTTTAGCACCTGTTCCATAAGCACCGATGATAACATTTGTCTTACCGCTTATTGTAATCGGAGTGGTGGTATTGTAAGTAGTTCCAGCTTTTTGAAGATAAGTATTACCACTATTTATGGTAAAATTCTTCCAGGATTTGTAAGGATTTGACATTGAACCGTTTTGAGTAGAACCCGAATAAGTAGGATCAATGTACACTGTGGCTCCAAGTAGTGTGAATGAATAAAACACTACAAGCAGGAAGGTCAAAATCAGGAACCGTCTGTGAGCTTTATAATTAGATGAATAAACTTCTTTTTTATTCTGATTGTCATCGATAGTAATACTATCTAAAATTTGTGATTGATTGATTGCATTTATTGATGCGAATCTTTCTTTGTTATTTCTGATCATTAGTAGTGGTTTTTAGTGGTTATTGATCTGGTGAGGATCACTTGCATCTTATGAAAAATCATTCCGCCGGACAATTTTCCCATGCCAAAATGATTTTCTTAGATCGTTTCAAACTCCAAAACCCTTTATTTTCAATAGTTACAGCCATATTTGTATCAGTTTGGCATAGATATGAGCTACGGTAATTAATCTGCTGTTTTTTAAGCGGTTCCTCGTATTTTCACCCCCTTTCGGGGAAAGTTTCCCCGTGATCAGTGATCAGAATATAGCCTGCCATTTACCAAGCCTGATGAACTGGACAAAGGTGGTATACAAAAAAATAGCGGGCATTTAGCCCGCTATTTATCGACAAAATTAATTAACCACATTAATTTATGCATAAAGCTTGTATTTGTACTCAAGCACTTTCCTTCCTCTGTCCATTCTCTGATATTCATTCATATTTCCGGACTTGGGAGTTGTACTTTTAGGTGTAATAACCGGCTTCACTTCTTGCTTTTCTTCTTTTGAAGGAGTTTCGTTCGAATTGTTACTACCGGTCTTCTGATCACTCATAGTATTTGCTATGGCTGGTTGACCACAGCATGGTTCATGAGTCGGTTGGTTGGTTGGTTTACTGAAAAGGGTGTTCAAACTTAAAAGAATAAGTAATATTGTTGTTGTTATAATTTTCATTGGATTATCCTCTTTGGTTTTCAGGTGGTTGATTCGTTTTCAGCTTCTTATTGTAAAAGATAATGCCAATTAGGATTTTCAAGATAAATAGAAAAGCCCGGCACCGGCTGATTTTCATTTTTTCCTGTATTATCAAGGATTACACGTCAATTTATAATCGTGCTATGTACCTATGTCGTATGATAATAAGAGGGGAATAAGAGGGTAATTTCCCGCGATCTGGGGAAAAATTCTACGTTAAATATTTGCTGATTCCCTAGCAAAATCAAGTTTCTGCACATTCAGACCGAAGTTAAAATTATGAAATAATTACACTTTATTGTGTAATTGTTTGCCCTTCAGTTAGCTATAATTTTATAAATTGAAATGGAATAATATGTTATCTACTGAATGGCAAGAATCAATAAACATGGAAGATCATTTCAAAGATCTTATCATGCAAATCTCAGCCCCTATTTTTGTATTGGAGGGGCCTGAGTTGAATATTACTTATGCCAATAATTCCATTCTATATTTAATTAATAAGAATCCTGAAGAGGTTTTAAATAAGCCAATAAAAGATATTTTACCTCAGTTAACACATGTTTCTTCATTTCACTCCTTAGATGAAGTAATGCAATCAGGTAATCCTCACTGTACAAAACCAATTGAATTCCATTTTCAGGTAAATGAAACACTAAAAACCCGATATTTCACTTTTACATACCATAATATTTCATCAGGGCTACAGAACGGACATGGTATATTGGCCATCGGTAATGAAACTCAGCGAAATTCCTATGTAAATGCCAGGAGCGAGATCATTTATCAAAATGTAGTACATAACTTATCTCAGGGATTTTTCTTACTTGAAGTGATCTATGATCCTTACCATAACCCAATTGATTTGAGGTTTCTTGATGCAAATCCTTACTTCGAAAAAACCATCGGAATAAAAGAAATAAAAGGGAAAAGGGTGCTTGAGCTAAACCCAAGTCCTGATGAAAAATGGTTTAAATTTTTTCATGATGTTGTTAGGAGTGGCAATACTTTAATTGAAAAATTTTCAGACACTTCAGGTAAGTTATATGAAGTTAAAGCCATTTCAGCCAATAATTATCAAAATGCAGTTATTGGTATTTTGACAGATCTGGATGAGAATATTAACTCAAATGAAGCCAATAAAGAAAATTTTGATGAAATCAAGCAAATATTCGTCGAACGAACAAAGGAACTGGAGAGGTCAAATGCTGAACTACAACAGTTTGCTTATGTAGCTAGTCATGATTTAAAGGAACCAATTAGGAAGATCAAGTCATACACAAGCTTGCTGATTGATGAATACGACCACCTGATACCGGATAGAGCTCGTGATTTTATCCATAAGATTGAAGGGGCAACTGACCGAATGAATAACCTGATAGAAGGCGTTTTAAATTATTCATCATCAAGTGCAGCAAAACATTTAATAACAACGGTGGATCTTAACGAAGTAATGCTGAATGTAATAAATGACCTGGAACTATTGATTCAAAACAAAAAGGCTGAAATCAGATATCAGAAGATGCCATCAATTGAGGGCGCCCCCATCCTGATATACCAGTTATTCTATAACCTGATCAATAATTCATTGAAATATTCGAGAGATGGCATCCCCTGTTCCATATTTATTGACTCGGATGACATAATCCTAAATGGAGAATATTTTTGTGAAATTATTATAAGGGATAATGGACAGGGATTTCATCAGGAAAATGCAGAAAAAATCTTCCAGACATTTACCCGCTTGCATAATGGTAATAGGAATGATGGAACCGGACTTGGACTGGCACTATGTAAGAAAATAGTTCTTTGGCACTCCGGATTTATTGCCGCTAAAGGGGTTAAGGATGAAGGAGCCTCATTCAGAATTCTATTACCTCTTAGCCAAAAGAAAGACCATCCTGCAACTTCACAGCCAATATAAGAGCTCCATTATCATCTATTTGACCTCTCATAATCATATGCCCGAATCTGATTACATAATCCGCTATATTTCGTTAGGTAAGTTAATAGAGATGCTCGATTCCTGCACACTTCATTTAGGAAGGATTGATCTTTTTGAAGATAAGACAGAAGGTGAATGGTACGCTCATCTTGCTATGGCTGCCGGCAAAGCATTCTATGAATGGAAAGCTGCACATGACAATGAGGACAATGATGCTACCCCCCAAAATGAAGATGAACTGATTGAAAAAATACGGTCTTTAAAGCAACGGTCCTACATAAGCTCATGGTTCTCCAGCGATTATCTCAGTATAGCAATGTGGAAATTGTATGGGTTGACTGATGAAGGTATTGCTATTCGTGTCAGAAAAGACCGTCTAAAGAATTTGCATCAAATAAATAAGGAATATCTTGACAGCCTGAATGCAGAGGTTTTATTTAGTCATGTCATCTATGTTGACGATAATGAAGAGGAGGTCAAAAAAATCATTGATAAAAATGCTGGTCATAAAGGCTGGTTTAAATTCAGAAACCTTCTTTTAAAACATAAAGCGTACAAATTTGAAGAAGAATACCGTATGTCTGTCATTCTGCCTCCGACTGAAACTGAGCAACCTTATGGATTGAGACTTAGTATAGGTGAGAACTTGAATGACTTCATTGACACCATTTATCTCAATCCGCTCATTCACTCAAAGCATTGGTACATAAAAGTCATTAAAAAAGTAATGAGTGTATTTGGTATTGCATCTGAAAAGTTAAATCTGGCAGAAATAAGAACATCCTTATAAGCTGAAAAAAAAGCAGTGGAAACCATTTCCACTGCTTTTTATTACGACTATGAAGTTTAATTTTAAGGTTATCTGTCATCAGTTTCAAACTCCATTTCTTCGAGTAAATCAGCTGCTTCAGTAAAGAAGTCTTTAATTTCACCCTTTTGATCCATTACTTGTTCATCAGGATCAATAGATTGAGAAGCCTTTTGTAATTGGCTGGCTTTATTATCCAGGTCAGGGTACTTTGACTTTTGAAGATTAGCTAACTCATTTGATAGTATTTCTGCTGTCTGGCGAATGCTTTCTCCCGGTACGTTGGCAGTACTTCCACTGTTTATCTGATCGATGTTTTCACGTGCCACTCTCAGATTTACTGAAGGCCTTACACCAAGTTCCGATGCTTTGGCATCTGTTGCTTCTGCAAGATGTCTGAACGCTTGTCCAACTTTACGGGTATCAATATCATCATTATTTCTTACACCACTCTCAACAAACTCAACATAACTGGCAACTGCCGGATTATTTATGTTTTTGTTTGAAGCCCTGTCTGATTGTCCTGACTGTCTGTCTGATTGCCCTGACTGATTATTGATATCCCTTGAGTTGTTTATCGTTGAATTATTCCCTAAGTCCCTGTTCCTTTCATCCGCATATTCAAGATCCTGATTCTGCGTATTATCAGTAGCTGTCACAGATCCGGACCCACGGTAATCAGAATTCAATTCACTGTTATAAGCTGTTTCCTGTCGGTCATCCCTGTCATTATTGGAAAATACCAGGATAGCAATCAAACCGATTACGACAATTCCTGCAATCCAGGGCCAAATTGTGTTCCTGCTGCGATTATTGTTATAATTGTCGTAACGGTTATCTCTATTCTCTCTGTTGGTCTCATCAAATCGATTATCTCTTGTTGTATTGTCCATGGTCTGTTAGTTTTAAGTTTATGTTTAATACAATCTGCAAAGTAACAAAAACTTATAACTAACTGTCTTTCATTATGTTAAGTAAATATTACGTAATTTCAAGCACCTCAACCAAGGTCCACCTTCCTTCTATTTTTTCAAGGTAATAAATATCAATGGTGGAATCGTTTTGCTGTTTATGCCGGGTTACTTCTACAACGGCTGAATTATTCGAATTATTGAAACCAATTCTGTTGAGACTAAATATACCTTTGCTTCCGGGGTTTTCGACATAATAATTTTCCCAGGTAAGATTAGGATCTCCGCCATTACCGATCATTCTGTTAAACTTCTCGGCTGAATATAAGGTGTTTGATTTTCCCTGAAGATTGAAATAATTTCCTAAATAGTATTCCTTATCATTGTTTTTTACATAGTTGCTCTTCAAACTTTCATCAAACAGAGAGTGTGTCTTTAACCTTTCAGAAACACCAGCAGTAAGATTTGATTTGAAATTTGTCGTTTGAATCACTACGATCGTACTATCTGAGTAATTATTTAGAGCAATAGAATAAATACCATACTCATCAGGCGTAAAATGATCGGCAGGTGAAAGAGGATAATTTGTAATAGACGCTTCCTCTTTTTCACAGGAAGACATACCACCTGATAATGCTATCAATGCAATAAGTAGTATTTGACGGAAGTAAAATTCTGGCAAGTGTAGTCGTTTCATAGTAGGATGTAAATTTTTGTACAGTTGTTAATGGCAAAATTTGGCAAAAATCACTCCATTTAGAACTATAAATGTAAATTATTTTTCCAAGCCAACCAATATATCTTTACAGTAACCATTATTTATCTATGTATCAGCCGTTTAATAGCAATATGCCATTCCCCCTAAAGTAAAATTATCTATAGGATATTCATAAATCCTGTTTTAAAAAACTGTGGAATATTTATACAAGTTGGGTATAGGCACCTATGAATATTAACATTCTTCAATGTAAAATGGTACAGTAAATCAACAATTTAGATCTAAAACCTGTTAGATTATTAAAAGCGCCCACCGCTTGTAAGTTAATAATACATTTACGAAATCCAGAGACATGAGCTATAGAAACGAAAGAAACGAACCGGATTTTCCAGCAACAACTCCGCCAATTGCACCGACTGAGCCATCTCCCATTCCAATACCACCAACCGAAGAAGAATTAGAAAGTGATGGATTTATGACCGATGACTCCGACGATAATGATCCTGTTACACCAAGATATTACTGCCCTATGCGGTGTGAAGGTGATAAAACATACAGTGCACCAGGAAATTGTCCGATTTGCGGCATGACTTTAAAACAGGAATAACTTCATAGAGAAGCCCAACGCTTTTCTTCTTACAATTTGAATATCCTTATATAATCAAGCATAGCCTGATTAATTTCTCCATTCATGTTCTTATTGAAGTCCTCGTACGATATTTTAATCTTATGCGAACCTTTGCCAAGGTTTACTTTTAACAGATTACTATACCCCCAATTAGACCATTCAGCACTCCCCCGCTGAGGGAAAATAAAAGCATTGATATCACGATCTCCAATCGAAAAATTCCTTACTGCGCATTTATTTTCTGTATTTACCGGACCGTTTCCGTTTGAATATTTTATATCAAAAGCATACACACCTTCGCTGGCAATTTCGATTGGAATTTCAATAGATTTATTCTTTTCAACACTTATTTCTATAAATCCATTCCCCGAATACCCCTGGTACGGAAGATTGGCTTTCTCATAATAATCCTCGAATTCAATCGTCATTAAAATCTTATCTTCAGGGTATGAAGGCTCCTTGACAAAAGGTTCAAAGACAACAGGAACGTGATTTACAGAAGAAGCAGGAAGTTCATTGTTCATCTGAATCTTAATAGTATGCTTTCCCTTCATATCTCCACTAATGGAATTGACTTCTGATTTAACCCCATCAATCTCAAAGGATTCAATTTCATTTCCATAACCCTGAATCTGGATGTCGAGTATAGCATCCCGGTATTTAAAATTAGTCAGTGACCGGTTCCCTTCAAGTGCTTTAGGAATGAACGGTTTAAAAACTAAATCGTCAGCTTCAAACCTTATCCCAAAAAGCACACGATGAACCAGACTGATATTTCCTGACAAACTCCATAACATTATACTCGAATTGATTTGGGTACCCCCATAATCACCTGTCTCAGCTACAAAATTTTCTTTATTCGTAAGGAATAATGCGGCAGGGCGGTAAATAGCAACAATACTCTCAAGCACTCCTTGCTCATTATTGGCTTCTGCTGATGCCCATAACCAATAAGACTGTACAAAAGGCCAAACCGCATTATTATGATATGGAGGAATATCGGTTATTTGCGGATTAATGCATGGAATACCAAATTTGGTAATAGGTGTTTTCTGAGCTACCAATTCTTTTCTATTTCCTTCAGCAATATTCCATAAAACACATAAAGCTTCTCCCAATGCTTCTGAGCGGGGGGATATTTCCTTGTTTAACCGTCCATATATATACTGAGCATAATATCCTTGTTCTGGTATCCACAAATTTTGGTTAATAGCTTGGGCAATGTCCTCCGCGATCTTCAGGTGTCTATCCTTTACATCTTTATGTCCGAGCAATTCAGCCATCTCCGAAAGCACTTTGTTTGCCTGATGATGAACGGCATTGGTACCAAGGCATTCACTTTCGAAAATATCAGCAGGTTCCATCCAGGCAGGGTAAGTCTGTTCTCTCCAATCGAGAAATGACGACTCTCCTTTAACCAGTCCTGTTTCCTGATCGTATATATTTTTCAGGTCATCTTCAATAGAATTTCTGATTATTGGAAAAACTGTTTCCAACCAACTTCTATCACCGGTAGCTTTATATACTTCCCAGGCTGCCACTGCCCATATCATCCTGTCGGTACTCACCGGCCATGCTCCACCGGTTCCGGTGTCCTGGATAATTCTTTTATCCGGACTTACTTTCTTCATCAGACTGTTTTTAGCAATAGAAGGCTGCATATAAGCCATTGATAGAATAATACTGTAACTAATATCTCTTGTCCAAACACCACTCCACTCCTGCCCTGTCCTGAAGGTACTGTCTGGTTCTATCGCTTTGAGCATCTCTTCAAGTGAAAGATTGTAAATAGCATCGGAAATCAAATAATCAGACTGGTATTGTGGTAATTGTTTTGTATCCAATGCAAGTTTCCATTTACTGCTTGTTTTCTTCTCATCTTCCCTGGCATTCAGGGTTAAGGTAGTTTCAAAAATATGATCGCCATCCGGATCTGATAGCTGTAGCTCCTGTCTGTTATGAAGATTGTTAAAATCCCATGTCAAAGGTGCAGCGCTGCCAGCTATATAAACCCCTCTGAAGTCATCCTTAACCAATCGTTGCCCATTGTAAAGTGAGTAATATCCTTTTTCTTCAAACTCCTTAAAAACTCCGCGCATGTCAAGCCTGATGGTCCATTTTGTATTAGGTAAAACATTCCCTTCTACCGGCATCATGGCATTTTCTTTTAATTGGTGACCAAAAGATACATTAGTTACATGACTTGCTTTTGATGGATCAAGAATAACCCGGTGATTCTGGCCAACAGGCATTTCATTATCACGAAGATTAATACTAAACTTAAAGCTTATTTCAGGACTGAACATACCCTCATCGGGGCTTTGATAGTCAGATGTCATTTCTATGGCGGATGCTGCCTGTGCTGTATATTTATCCTGAATAACCTTATCCTTGTATATCTTAAAATGAGGAGAGCTATATATCACATCCGGATTTTGAGAAAATAAAATTACCGGCCAAACCAATAAGAGAATGGCTACGATTAAAACCCTGTTTTCCTTCATGGTATTTTTAATTACTTATAACCAATAGTTTGAGCAATTATAGGTTTCTTTTCGGATGATAGTTTCAATACTTCCGAGACCACTTTTTCATCAAAGTAACGTCGGGCTACAGTGTTAAGTTCTGCTGATGCGCAATATAAATACAGGTTTTGCATAATAGCTCCTGCATGTATCCCGGCATAAATTAACTTATTCTCCTCCGTACTGTCCCCTAATTTCGACATATCAGAGACTATCATCACATTCATAGCGGCAGTTCCCACAAAATCCTGTCGCCCCGCGCTTTTCATATGATTACCCGGATTGATCATTAAAAGCTTATGATCCTTATCGTTGTATAAGTAAACACCTGTTGGCAGGAAGACATAAATCTCCATATTCTGACGGTTATTGGCTGTTGGTGCAGTATGTTTACTTTCCTCCTTCCGGTTGATGCCATTTGCTGCCCACAATATATTTGATATTTGCTGTAAGCTAAGCTCTTTTGAACTAAATTCTCTTGAACTCTTTCTCTGCGAAAGAGATAACATTAAGGTTTTACCTCCTGTCCTGTCGGGTTCAGGTAAATTAATCTCTTCTTGTGCTATCATAGGGTTAATAAATAAAAGCACCATAATCATCGTAACAAAAGTTCTCATCTTGCTTTGTTTTTATAATAATATCAAAACAAAAATAAAAAATTAGCTCAAAGGATTTTACCGTCGAGTAAATAAAGAATGAGGCAATTTGTAAAAGTGTATTGATTATTTTATGTATATTTGCTGAATCGGGATAAAAAATTATAATTATGATAACCTTTAACAGATTTTATACAAATCCTTTTGTTAAGCACATTGCGAAACTTGAAAAATTAAGTAATCAGCTTAAAAGCAGACGTTCTACCGGTGAAACTCCTATTGAAGTAACACCTGAGCAGGGTGCCAAGGCTGACGAAGCGTCAAAACATCTCGATGCGGCTGTCGCATTACTGAAAGAACTCGATACCAGAAGATATTAAGAGAGGTAAGCTCAATCGCAATATCAAACATTTATCTCGTTCAATTCATTTTCTACTAAGCTATCTTCTTCCACTTCTACCGCTTGTTCTATCAATTCAACTGTTTTGGATTCCGGCAATTGCTGAACAGTTTTGAGTTGCCGTTCAATGGCTCTTGACCTCACAGCAGCCTGGTCTATTACATTGGTTGCTTCAACCAGCTTTTTCCTTGTTTTATCAAGTATTCCACCAAATTTTCCAAATTCAGTCTTAACAGCACCAAGGATTTCCCACACTTCACTCGACCTTTTCTCAATAGCAAGGGTTCTGAATCCCATTTGAAGGCTGCTTAAGAATGCAACTAAATTGGTAGGTCCAACTACGGTTATTTTATAATCGCGCTGAAGAGTCTCAAATAAGCCTGTGCGCCTTAAGATTTCGGCATAAAGTCCTTCGGTAGGTACAAACATGATAGCAAAATCTGTCGTCACCGGAGGATTGATATATTTATCTTTAATATCGGCAGCACACTTCTTCACGGAGTTTTCGAATTGCTTTATGGCCATTTCAATCTCTTTTGGACCTGAGTTCGAAATATTCTCGTAAGCATCCGTCAATCTCTGGTAATCTTCATTCGGGAATTTTGAATCGATGGGAAGTAATACGTGCCGGTCATCCGAATTTTTTCCCGGTAGCTTAACAGCGAATTCAACACGTTCAAGACTACCTTCTTTAGTTGCTGAATTTTGCTCATACTGTTCGCGTGATAGAATCTGTTCAAGTATAGCTCCTAATTGTATTTCACCAAGATTTCCTCTTGTTTTAACGTTGGTGAGCACTTTCTTAAGATCTCCAACACCGGAAGCCAGCGACTGCATTTCACCTAAACCTTTATGCACCTGCTCCAAACGATCGCTGATCAACTTGAATGACTCATTAAACCTCTTTTCAATGGTCTCCTGAAGTTTCTCATCCACCACTTTCCTCATTTCTTCAAGTCTTACATCCACTACCCCCTGCATGTCTTTGAGTTTCTCGTCAACGGTTTTCCTCATTTGATCGGCCTTTGTGCTGTTCTCCTGCTGAATAATCTGCAATTTATTTTCTATGGTATCTCTTATACTTTTTAAGTTAGCAGTCAGATTTTCACTCATAGTAATAAGCGATTTATTCAACTCTTCCCGGTTGTCCCTGAATAAGGTATTCGACTCCATCCTCGAATTGCGGAATTCTTCCCGTATCGAAGGCTCCATTTTATCCACTTCAGTGACTAGCCACGTAGATTCAGCAGTCATTTTCGATAAGGTTTCTTCTACTTTAAGCAACTTCTCCTCTATCGTCAGAAAAGCAGTATTATTCCTACCTTTTAAAGTTATCCAAACAATTACCAGACAACATACCAATACCAGTGCCAATAAGATTATTTCAACCATTGCAATTATCTTAAGTTATAATCAACAAAAATAAGGGGTCATTGCGACATAACAGGACGTTATCGCGACAACCTGATAAAAAAATTATACAGTTAGCTCTTTGGAATACAAGGAACTTCCGTTCAGATGAGCATTCTTCACCTGTTTAATAAGTTCAATGGGTTTCAAAACTTTCATCTCTCCACCAAAGGACAAAAGTTCCATTACTAAATCGTATGTGAGAAACAACGTGAGTTCAATAATGAGACCATGTTCATTATCCTGAATTATCCTTTGTGTTTCATGCAATGGTAGCGTTTTTATATATCGTCCCTGTTTTTCGGTAAACCATATCTCTATTTTACTTGGCTTTGATGCATTAGGACTTATAATACCAAAACAGTTTTTGTAATAATCATTGACATTAAAATCAGGCGGTGCTTCAAATTTCTGCTTTGTAATTTCCAGATCCGTTAACCTGTCCAATCCAAAGGTCTTTATTTTATTATCTTTTAAATCTTTACCAACTATGTACCATCTGTTTTTGAATTCCTTAAGTGCATAAGGTTCAATTAACCGTTCCGAGTCTTTTTCGTCTTTAAAAGAACTGTAAAGAAATGAAAGCCTTCGCTTATTTCTCATTGCGTGCAATACGCCGTTCAGATGCTCGGTTCCAACAGGCTTCCTTTTCTCGAAGTGAATAAAATCTGAAAGCCTGTCAGCCATATTCAATGCATTGAAAGTGTCAAAAGCTTCCAATATCCTCTCATTGATCTCCTGCTGCTCATCTTCATTGATATAGTAGTTTCTGTTTGATCTGTGATACTGTATATCAATCTTGTAAACTTGTCTTATATCAATGATATCTCTCTGAAAAGTCCTGAGCGATATATTGAAATCGTATTCTTCAAGTTCCGATTGATAGGCCAGATAATCGGCGATCTCCTGAAAAGTTGCCGGATGCTTCCTGAGCTTCTTAATTATTAATGTGTATCGTGTGAGCGATTCTCTCTTTGACATGACAGGGAAATTTCCCTGCAATATAATAAAAATTAAACCTGCGAAGTCAAATAGATCCAATCACTTTTGGGCTCAACTATAATTGATTCAATTTCCAGATCCAAAGCTTGTCTAAACATGGAGATGGCATAAAGATTATTCAGTATGCTTTCTTGTGTTCTGGTGCTCTTTTTTGATGAAAGATGATTGCTCTTTCTGATTCTCCTTCTCTTAATTACAGCATTCATGATGTACCTCGTTCTTTTAATTGTTATGAGACAAAAATACAGGGCACTAACGTCAATGAATGTCGTTGTTATTATTAATTTTTATTCCTGAGAATATCTTCAGCTCTTTTGATTGCTGTTATATCTGTAATAATAGCTGCAAAACCATCTCCTTCCCAACCACAAATAGAAATCAATAAATGTTTACCGAGCTGTTCGTTAAAGGTATCAATCAACATGGAATCGCCCTCAGCAATCATTCTTTTAAACTCTTTAATCCTGAAAGGTATTGGATTATTCTGCATTTCAGAACCTAGTCTGTTCAGTATTTTTGATTCAGGGATGTGTATAATATTCTCAAACTTCCGATTCACATTTATGATCTTATAATCAACCGGTGCACCATTTTTATCGTAAACAAGCCGACAGATGCAGACCCCTTCATTCATTGTTTCAAATAAGGTGCGCAAGGTTTTTTCGCTTTCTACCAATGCATTCTCTGTCTCAATCTTCTGCAGAATCATTTCTTGTTTCTGAATTGCAGCTTCTATTGCAGGCACTAGTCGTATTAAGTTCTGCTTTATAACATAATCATCAGCACCTGCCTTCATGCACTCCACAGCAATATCTTCATTTAAAGTATTTGTCACCAAAATGAAAGGTGTCAAGGGGGCAATATCTTTTCTGATCATCAATGCCTGCATTCCATTAAAGGATGGCAAAGAGTAATCAGAAAGAATCAAATCAGGTTTAAAATCGTGTAGACTATTGGCGAACTCCTTTCTCGTTTGCACGAGTCTATAGGAAAACTTTATACCGGCTTTGGCGATATGCCGTTTCAGGAGTTCGGCATCATCATCGTAATCTTCAACTATGAGTATATTGATAACATCTTTTTTCATTAAAGAATAACGGAAATAGAGCTTTAAGGTTGAAGTCAGCGCTTAAATATCTAACTCAGTACAGGAGGTGCATCTTATCCTTGTTCTTCCATCCGGCCTGATATCCATGCTTCACAAAATAAATTTTGAGGTCTGCCTGATAATCATAATTGACAAAATACACCTTTTTATCGGCCTGATAATCATATTCGGTGAAATACCAGTATCCGTTATTACCATTTACCTGGTAATCATACTTTACCTTATAAACCAAAAGATCAGCCTTGTATTCATAATCAGTAACATAAACTTTTATATCTGCCTGATAAGAATAATTAACCGAAAAGATTTTCTGAGCTGATACCGAACAGGATATGGTAAACAAAACGAAAATCAAATAATATCTTTTCATTTGCCAAATTATATGAGTTGCTATTCTTTCATCTCATCTTTAGCAGCAGGTGGGTACAGATGCGGGAATTCCAATTCATTTATCCTGTTTTCCCAATTTGTCACATTTGACTTCTTATGTCTCAACACCGGCGCTGAATGATAATCCCTTATAGCCAAAGATAATGATTTTCCAAGATTTCTCAAATTATCGGGATTTACCCAATGGGGTGCATAACCTGCCCTGCCATACGTCATTTCCATAGTTATTGCCATCACCTGGTCGCGAAAATTTACCCACCACCAGCTTTCAGGGTAAGTCTTACCTGCAAAGCTTCCTCCTCCTTCCATGGGCAAGGGCTCTAACATGTTCTCACCGTAATGTTCCCCGACTTTTTCAATAAAGTGTAATTGCTTATCCCAAAGCGAAGATTCCTCCGAAGAATAACCCAAATACTCAGGTCCGAAATGAGGGAAGAAAAAGGGTCGTATATCAGGTTCACTTGCAGAAGCGTGGAGATTTAAAGCCATCGTTACAGGAGGACCTCCATCCGTCATGAGTTGTTTTGCGATCTGATGTACAATTTCCACTTCAACAGGGGAATTTGCCAAAAGATTTATGGGATCTGAGCTATCATAATACCACATTAATTCAAGATTTTCGGAATTTGGAGTGGTCCGGTAATTTCCAACCACTACTCCATCCACATTCTGCATTGGAATGATATAAAACTCAAAACCCGACAAGATAGCTGCTGTTTCAGCATTTCCTGAAATCAGATGGTTTATCAGTCCTTCAATCACAAACGAAGCAGGTATTTCGGCAGGATGCGTACGGGCATGAATAAACACTCTCTTCTTATTTGTCTGCAGTACTGAGAAATCAGAAATTTTCAGAAGGTATAAAGGACGCCCTTGCTGCGAATAACCTGCTATTTCTATATTTACGAAAGGATTGCCATTTATTTGCTGAAGATAATCTTCCAGGTCTGATAGTGTATAGGGATAGAACATAGACATATAGACCGTTGAATCCTCAAACTTCCTATTGACTACTATTCTATTCCCGGGATATTGATTTGTTTCAGCAACAGCAAACCGCTGGTATTCCTTAGGGGTAGATCCATAAACGGGGATATAAAAATAAGGCCAGCCCGAGTTCTGAACCGATACCTCCAGTTCAGCTCCCTTCTTTACATGATCCATTCTTATTGACCACCATGCCCTGAAAGAAGCAGGCAAACTATGATCGTCGTTATCATCTCCAATATAGAGATTCCAAACGGTATCATTAATTCTGTTAATCACTCCTATGTTTCCTGATTCGAACGAATCGGTAACAGCTGTGGGAATATAAATTCCGGAAGTGTCAGGAATAACCACATCCGGAACATCTTCCTGATTTTCCTTTTCACAGGAAATAAGGAAAACTATTGCGGTAAAAACGATCGTAATAAACTGTTTCATAAACTATTTTACAGACAAATTACACGTTCAAAAAGGATACCACAATAGTTTTCCATGTGATTAATTCTATTTTACAATACTAAGCTTTTTAGTATCCGATATCGTTTTACCGTTTATTATCCGGTATGTGTACAAACCTGAAGGCAAATTATTTAATTCCACTCTTAATACTGATACACTTCCTACTGTCTGACTCATTACCTTCACACCATTGACATTGTACATTTCAAGGATTCCGCCATTAGCTTCCTTAGAAACCGGAATAAAAGTATAATCCTGTGCAGGGTTCGGATAATTCTGTCCTGCTATAAGAGTATTAACTGAAGCCTGATAATCAGTACCAACCATTTCGGCTGAGAGCCATTGACGGGAAAGGCTAATTATTTCATTCCTTACATCGGCATTGCTAATCATCTCCAAACCTACGCCAAAATAAATACTCCTGTATCCCGGAGCCTCATACTTGATAGCTGCCACCTTCGAATCATCAGTATAATTAAAGATAACATCAGCTCCTTCTCCTGCTGAAATTACATCCGGATACATGTTACCACCATAAACATCAATAATATTTGATTGAGGCACTGTTCCAAAAATATCATCATCTGTATTGGCATTCAGCTTATTATTTGCAGATGTCCCATCATTGACAAAGCCTGCCTTCAGATAATTTGTGTAGAAATTTCTGGTTATGGCATTTCCATTCGATCCTGATTCTCCACTCATTATATCCCATCCGATATCTTGTCCTGCTATAAATACATTTCCACCGGCATCCATATAATCCATCAGAGCCTCAGCCTGACTATCTGATAGAGCAGGGAATGTCCATGCAATATTTAACCAGAGAGTAAAAACATCCGAAGCGGCATCTGCATTAACCATATCCCGCATATCATCGGCACTGGCAACTGCATAAGATGTTATTCCTGATGCTTCAAGTCCCTCCAGATATTTGCCCTGATGTAATATTGTTTCAGGCCCACCAGTTCCATTTACTACTAAATCAGTAACTCCGGCTATTAGTTTTACTTTCTTTTGTTGTTCAGGTGCAGCAGGCACATCAAGAGATTTCATTTTAAGGATCAATGCAGGGAAACCAGCCATCTCACCGGGAGTGATATATAGTTTAATATTCTGTGGAACACCCTTGGTCAGATCAATCTCTGCCTGATTTATATAATCAATTCCGTTAATCTCAAACGACACAATCCAGTCAGCAGGTAGATTCTCATTTTCCAATGTCAGCAGGAATGGGGTTGTGCCATTTATATTTGAGTTAGCTTCAAAGTCAAATACTTGCTCAAAACCCTTATACCCTTTCTTGACATTCGGATCTATTGATGAGATGCTACCAATATTTAAATTTGTTCCACCTGTAGCAGCCACTTCAGTGCCGGTATAGATTTCCTGGTGACTTTCAGTTACAAAGGCAACCACTTTCATATTCGCTACAATTGCAGGCACGTTGTTATAAGAAGCAGGAATAGTGTATGAGTATGTCCGGCTGACAAGAGAACCCTGAGTGGTTGTTGTAACCTCGTCACCCCACTGACCGGTTATCATGTGTCTCAGCATGCGCATGTGAAGATAATTGTTGCCGGCACCTCCACCAATTTGAGGACCATAGATACTATCCTGAATCAATACCACATTTATAAAATTAGACGATGCAGGAGAATTTGATGTATAATAAAGCTCAACATCAACAGTAAGTGCTCGTGTTAATGGATTAAACTGAGAAGCAACTCCAATATTAACAGGTGAAGCTTGAGCCATTATCTGATTGCAGGCACCTGTCCATGAACCTCTTCCCATAGTGGTATTAGTCCCGCTGAAAACATGTCTGTTGACAGTTCCTGCGGGATAACTGTTAACTCCCGCCTGTGAAGCAAGGGCATCACCAAATGGGGTTCTGTAATCAGGCTCACCCGCACTGGGAGCAGCAAAACTTCCCTGGTGAATAGCAATTGCAAATGCTCTTCCCGGGTTATTTTGCATAATTGCTTTTGCAATTGCATGCCCATCAGGGCAATATCCGCAATGAATACCGGTAAACTCTTCAAGAATCGCATTCTTGAGTGTAGGCTCAGTTCCAACAATGGTCTGAGCAGATAACCCTGTAACCATGAAAATAGCCAGGGCCATGATAGTAAAGATTTTTCTCATAGTGAGGACTTAAATGATTGAATGTATTTAGTGAACCAAACAAATATACAAAAGATTCATTTGGTTAACCTTCAAACAAAAATAATTTAAGTGGTAAGGGGATTATTCATTCTCCGGTAGTATTTAAGGAAAAGATTCATCCACCTGAATCTTCTCATAAAGAAAAAATCTTCGTTTTTAAACAGACCCTTAACTAAGTGCAATTTGTCTAACCAAGTGAGTTCTTCCTTAAGCATATCGAGTTTTCGCATTGCGTAGTCAATCTCAGTCTTAGGCAAGTTCAGATACTCTATCAATGCAAATTCATCATCGTACTGCAATTCCGAAGTGTAACTTCTTCTGAGGCTTTCAACATCACCATTCATCAGCAAGTTTAATCTCCTGGTAAATTCTTCTTTTGTATTTGGGACATTGCTAAATGTGGCTGCCCGCTCACTCCTGCTTTTCTCCGATTCAATTAACCTACTCGCATCCTCCTTGAATTCATCAAAATTAGCCGGTTCCTGATATGATACCTCCAAATCAAAAAACTCTGATGTGGTTTGTGTGGCAGTCCGCATGTTCTTAATACCGGTCACCGGGATATTCTGGAGCACAGCGTACAGCACTGTCAATCCCCCCTTAAAAGGGTACGACTCGAAGAGTATATCCACATTACCTACCAATTCATAAAAATCATCTCTTTTTCCAAGATAAAAGAACCTATCATTTAATTCATTCTTATGAATAAAATCCATCAGTTTCTCAGCATTGCCATATCCGGCAAGGCAGAAAATAAAATGCTCATGCTCATTCAGCAAATCCTTTATAACATTGAAATACCTAAGATTAGGGTCCTTGTAGTATTTATACAAATTAGCAGCTGAAAATCCCACAACCTTACCTTGCCGGTCAAAAGGCAAACCTTGAAATGGCACTTTTTGGAATATCGGATAGAATGGGACCAACAGCAGTTTTTCGACATCTATCTTTCTACGGCGATTTGAAATCTGGTGGCCGAACTTACGGAATTCCAGAAAGTAATCACTGCATCCTTTACCAAGCCAGAAGGTATGGTCATTATGGACAATGTAATATCTCTTAAGATTTTCCCTTGTGGCAAAAACACAATAACCAACCGTATCGGTGGGGACGAAATGAAGAAAGGCATGAGTGGGATTATACATATCAATTTCCCTGCCTATATCATAAATCTTCGAAATAATATCCTGTGATTCAGGAATAAAGACCTTGATCTGCTTATGATTGCTGATGAATTTGAGAATATTCTGTCCATTAACAGTCTTTGAAATATCAGGAATTATAAATAGAATAGAGTAATCATTCTCAAGTAAATAATGAAGATACTGCTCGGTGAGAGCCCCGGAATCTATAATTTGTCCGTTATAAAACACTACCCTTTTTCGGTCATGTACGGGTTTGCTAACACCCCCATTGTCCGAATTCTTCTTTAACTCAAAGGCTATTTTGCCCAACAATTCTTCCAGTTCATCATCAATAAAATCTCTCCTTATAGGATAAGCTTCAGCTATCCTACTACAAAATGTGATATAATGTAAAGCATTACGAAGCTTACCGGTTTTGTAACACTTTTTAGCCTTTTCCTTATAAATCTCATATTCACTGACAAGAAAGCATTTGGTCAATTTCTTCATAATCACTTCTATTTTCTCAAAAATTTCTTAAGTAGGTTCGATATGTTCATTCTCTTGTCAAGTTCTTTATATGCATGAAAGGCAGAAATAAGAAATAATAAGCTTCCAAATATGTATGTCCATGGGTCACTCAATGTTTTGACAACTATAAAACAACTTATTGCTGTTATTAACTGAAAAATAAAGAGCCGGTAAAATTCCTGAGTAAAACGGAAGTTGTAAAATTTGTGCGTTATCACGTAAACCTGAATCAGGTATATGATATATGATATCAGGAAAGAAGCACCAAGACCGGCCAATCCCCAGTACTTATAGCCAATTAAATTGAGAGCCAACTGATAAACATTAGCGGTAAGTTCATTCCAAAAGAACAATTTACTGGCACCTTTTGCTAAGAATACTATGGCTATGGCCCAGCTTGCTGCTTTGAATATCATTCCCATAACAGCAAACAGAATCATATCATTGATTGGTATAAATTTAGAAGAATAAAGAATTATAACCACCCAATTAATAAAAGTGAGGAAAATCATAATGACCGGTGCAAGAATCAGGATGGCGACTTCCGCTTGTTGGTTAATAGCTTCAGCACTCAACTTATCATCGTGGGCAATACCTGATAGCCGGGGATAAAAATCTGTACTCATGGCAGTGAAAATCATCCCAACATAGGTATTCACTATAGCAAAACCAGCATTATACAAGCCAACCTGATCAACGCCTCCAGTATGGCTGATAAAAATTCTGACAATATAAGAAGCAGCCAGTGTAATCAGACCGCTTACACTTATAAGAAAACCCAATTTTAACATCCCTTTGGCTTCCCTGAAGGTAGCTGACATTGAGACTTTAACAGTTCTGATTTTTAATCTTGATGCATAAAACCAGGTCAATAGCAAAGCAAAAACCGAAGAGATGATGATAGCAGGCACAATACCTTTTACTCCATAAAAGTAATAAAGTGGAATTGAAGTGATTAAACCAAGTAAACTGCCCAATGCAGCCGATTTAGCCATTGGTTTTATCTGTCTCAGTCCTCTCAGCAATACACTCTGTCCGGCACTTATCTGATTAAATATGAGTGTGATGGATAACAAAATGAAGGCAAAAGTATAATCACGATTACCAAATGCGAGGTCACTTAACCACGGAGCTGTAATGCCTGTTATCAACGCACCCAGCAAACCGGTGATCCACATAATTCTCCTGAAAACCGTAACTATCAATGAAACTTTACTCTCATCACCCGTACTATGCGCCGCCGATACATCCTTAACAGCACTGGTTGATAAACCAAAATTGGTGAGTGATGAAATCATGGTGAGGGTTGCAGTCAAAAGTCCTGCAATACCCATCCCTGCAGGACCAAGTAACACCGCAATAAACTTAGATCTTACAACACTGATAATTATTGTAAGAACCTGAACACCACCAAAAATAGAAGTAGCCTTCATAATCTGGCGATATCCCGATTGCTGCCGGCTAATCAATGTGTCTCCTGCTTTTTCGAGCATAAATTAACCACATTAACTACTTGTTCTACTTCTTCCATTGCCATTACCGGACTAATAGGAAGACTCAACACCTCGTGATGAATCTTTTCAGTTACTGGCAGATGGATATCATTCCACTCAGAATAAGCTTTCTGCTTGTGTGGAGGGATGGGATAATGAATAATTGTTTGTATTCCTCTTTGCTCCAGAAACTTTTGCAACTCCCTTCTCTCCCCGGTTCTGATGACAAAAAGATGCCACACGTGTGAGAGATTTGAGTCAATTTTAATCTCCGGATTATTATACACTGATGGAAGTATTATATCGTGATTTTCAATATGATCGCAATAATACTGCGCAATTTGTCTGCGGAGACTGTTTTCTGCATCCAGATATTTGAGTTTAACACTCAAAAATGCTGCCTGTATTTCATCAAGACGGCTGTTCAAACCCTGGTGATTATTTTCGTATTTCACCCTACTGCCATAATTAGCCAATGCCCTAACTATATCTGCCAGCTTATCATCATTGGTTGTAACCGCCCCTGAATCGCCCAGTGCACCCAGATTTTTACCCGGATAAAAACTAAAACCTGAGGCATCACCCAAGGCGCCGGTTCTAATATTATTCCACTGTGCGCCTATTGCCTGTGCATTATCCTCAATGATCTTCAGATTATGTTTTCGGGCAAGCTCGGCCAATTCTTCACTCCAACAAACCTGACCATACAAATGGACCACCATTATGGCTTTAGTCTTTTTGGTAATATGCCGTTCAACCAACGAAATGTCAAGATTGTATGTATTAAGGTCAGGTTCAACCAATACAGGTGTAAGGCGATTGTCAGTAATTGCCAGAATACTTGCTATATAAGTATTTGCAGGGACAATCACTTCATCTCCTTCGGCCATTAGCCCTAATTGCATATATGCTTTCAGAATAAGTCTAAGAGCATCAAGACCATTAGCCACACCAATGGCATTTTTAACACCAATAAATCCAGCCAGATCAGACTCAAAACGAGCTGCCCTTTCGCCAAGTAGGTACCATCCACTATCAATTACCTCTGAAGCAACCTGTTTAAGTTCTTCATTATATTGCGCATTGACTTTCTTAAGATCAAGAAATTTTATCATTCTCTATTGGTTCATCGTCAATTAATAAATATACATGCCCTTGTTTGTCGGTTAATTGCATATTTAACACGACCCCCTCCCTGGTGATATATCCCCTCTGCATGGCAGGATTTCCGTACCACAATGTGAAAGGAGGTACATTTTTAGTAATGACACTTCCGGCTCCGATCATAGAATATCGTCCTATTATATTACCGGCCAGTATAGTGGCATTGGCACCTATGCTTGCTCCCTCCTCAATTATTGTCTTAACAAAGGATATAGGGTATTGCTTTGAGCGGGGAAAAATATCATTGGTAAAAGTCGCATTGGGTCCAATGAAAGCATAATCACCAACCTCAATGCCATCCCACAACTGAACGCCTGACTTTATCGTGACGTAATCACCTATTATGACATTGTTTTCAACAAACACATTGAAATTTAAGTTACAGTGCTTCCCTATGATTGCCCCTTCGAGCACCACACAATTTTGCCAGATCATTGTTCCTTCACCTATATTGGCTGATTGTACATCAGAAGAAGGGTGCACACTATACAGCATCTTTAAATAATTTAAAGTCGTCATAATCTCTTAAGTAATCGTTTTCGTCATATAAATGAGAAGCCAGCACAAGACAAATAGCTCCTGAGGAAAATTCCATCAGTTCGCGCCAGATTCCCGGCACCACCATTAGACCATAGTCAGGCCGGTTCAGGGTAACCACCTTCTTATTAACACCATCATCCAGCAAAACGTTGAAAGAACCACTGGCAGCTACCACCAACTGAAACAAATCTTTATGGGCATGACCACCCCTATCTTCACCTCCGGGTATATCATATAAATAATAAACACGTTTTACTTCAAAAGGGACATTATTCTCTCCCTCCACAATAGTTATATTGCCGGCCCTGTTGTGGATTTTCGAAAGGGGTACAATAGAGCAATCGTAAACACTACTTTTTCTCATCTTGCTTAAATTGTAAAAATGCATTAAAGTCATAGATATAATCATCCGGATTATAATGTGTAGAACTCAACACCAAAGCCAGCGAATTGGTTGAGAAATTCTGCATCTGACGCCATAAACCGGGTGGAACATACAGGCCATAATATGACCTGTTCAATGAATATGTCATTGTTTCTTTACCATTCTCAATTACAACCACATCAAAGCTTCCGGAGATAGCAATAATAAACTCCTGCTGTTCCTTAAAAGCATGACCACCCCTTATCTGACCTCCGGGGACATCATATATCCAGTAGGCTCTTCTGATTTTGAACGGAACATGTTTCAGTTCCTCCAGAAAAGAGAGGTTACCACGTGGATCTTCAAATTTTGGCAGATTAATTATCTTAGAGTTATCCATGAACGAGTTTTCTTAAGTAGGCAGCATAGCTGCTTTTTCCCTGAACTTCTATAGTTTCTTCCAGTTGTTGCTTATTGATAAAATTCATTTTATAGGCAATTTCTTCGGGACAGGCAATCTTGAGACTAGTACGTTTTTCAATTGCCTTCACAAATTCAGTTGCCTCAGTTAGCGCTTCGTGCGTCCCTGTATCAAGCCAGGCATAACCGCGACTCATTTTCTGAAGCTTTAATTGTCCCTTTTTGAGAAAAGCATCATTAACACTGGTAATTTCCAACTCACCCCGGTCAGAAGGTTTCACATTCTTTGCAATTTCTATTACATCATTCGGATAATAATACAATCCAATAACCGCGTAATTACTTTCAGGGTTTTTGGGTTTCTCCACTATACTTGTCACATTTCCATCAGCGTCGATAGTGGCCACACCATATCTTTCGGGATCTTCGACATAATATCCAAAGATTACGGCTTTGCCTTCATCTTCCACTGTCTTTACGGCATTGGAAAGTAAACTTTGCAATCCTGCGCCATAAAAGATATTATCTCCAAGAACCAGACAAACATCATCCTCACCAATAAAACTTTCACCAATTGTAAAAGCCTGAGCCAAGCCGTCGGGTGAAGGCTGTTCGGCATAACTCAAAGACAATCCGATTTGAGAACCATCGCCCAGTAATTTTTTAAAATTAGGCAGGTCAACGGGAGTTGAAATAATTAGAATTTTCTTTATCCCTGAGAGCATGAGCACTGATAAAGGGTAGTATATCATGGGTTTATCGTAAACCGGCAACAATTGTTTTGAAACAGTAAGAGTAAGCGGGTGTAGGCGTGTACCGGCTCCACCGGCAAGAATAATTCCTTTCATTTAATTTGAATAATTAGTAGAGCCCGAGCTCATATGTAGTGTAAGTCATAATTGTAACAAACAAAAGACTCTTTTGCTCGACAAGAAACTAATGATATTACACGTACTGAATCCAAACCATCGTTTTTCGCATAAAGTCGCAAAAACGCCTGCAATTGATATTAAGTTTCAACCATCTATGTCCTTAAAGAACTTTCGTTTACAAAAGTTTGCAGTTCTTTTAATTATTGTTGCTTGATAAAAAAATAGATATTCGGACAATTTTGTCCTTTATTACTTTTTATGTATTATCTTTGTCCTTGAAATACCTTACTTATGTTTTCAAAAGCGTGTGAATATGCTATCAAGGCAATGATTTTTGTTGCAAGTCAATCTAAAAGCAATATACGATGCGGTTTGAATGATATAGCTTTAGGTATCGGTTCCCCGGTATCTTTCACCGCAAAGATCCTTCAGCGTTTGGTCAAAGCAAACCTTCTGGAATCACAAAAGGGTCCGACAGGTGGATTTGTAATAAGTGAAGCAAAAGCATCACAGATAAAATTAAGTGAAATAGTAGCTGCGATTGACGGAGATGAAATATACAATGGATGTGGACTTGGATTTCACACATGCAGTGATGAGAAACCGTGTCCGGTTCATTATCAGTTTAAAACTGTAAGGGAGAATTTAAAAGATATGCTTGAAAGTACTACTCTAAATAATTTATCAGAGAACATCCACCAGGGTTTAAGTTTTCTGAAAAGAGACTAAAAAAACAAAAGCATTAGTGATAAAATAATTAGTAACAGTAAAACATTGATAATATGGAATTTACAAAAGAAAATAGTGTTGGTTCGTTTGTTGCAGAAAACTATCGTGCAGCAGGAGTTTTTCAGAAGTACAACATAGATTTTTGTTGCAGGGGTGGCATTTCAGTAGCAGAAGCTTCGTCTATGAATAATCTGGATGCTGACTTGCTTCTTAAAGAATTAAAAGAAGTGTTAACAAATGAGGATAATGATTCACCTGACTTCCGCAGCTGGCCATTAGACAAGCTTGCAGATTACATAGTTGAGACCCACCATTTTTACATTGCAAAAACTGTTCCGGTGCTTCAAAAGTACCTTGATAAAATTTGCGAAGTACATGGTGACAGGCACCAGGAACTTTTTGAAATAAGAGATCATTTCAATAATGCAGCAGCGAATCTCGCAGCACATACGAAAAAGGAAGAAACTGTACTTTTCCCATACATTCATAAGCTCATGCAAATTAATAACAATCAAATTACTGACAACAATGAACAGGGATTCTGGTCAGTACAAAATCCTGTAAGGGTAATGATGATGGAACATGATGCAGAGGGAGAAAGATTCAGGAGAATTTCACTTTTGAGCAATGGATACACTGCGCCTGAAGATGCATGCAGAACTTATCAGGTAACATATGCGCTCTTAAACGAATTTGAAAGTGATTTGCACAGGCATATTCATCTTGAAAATAACATTTTATTCCCCGGTGCAATTAATTTAGAAGCTGAGCTAAAGAAAAGCTAATACCGTGTGTCCTAAAAAAGCAAAAAGCCTGACAATCAATGATTATCAGGCTTTTTTGCGGTCCGGACGGGACTCGAACCCGCGACCCCGTGCGTGACAGGCACGTATTCTAACCAACTGAACTACCGAACCATGTTCATTTGAGGCTGCAAAGATAAGAAGATAATTATTCCACGCAAGGCTATTTTGAAATTTTTCTTCTTTTTTTTAAAAAATCTACTATCTGACCTTTTTGTATCAATTGTCTTCACTGAAAAGGCATTTTAGGTTTGAAACCACAGGTAATTATGTCCCAGTTTATGCACGTGCATGAAAACTTATTAACAGGTTGATAAATATTCAAGGAAATATGCTGTTTGAATAGTTTTATCTTTATACGTTTGCTTAGCGATTCCTATAAAAAAGACTCATCCATAATCATCCATATAATCTCTGCCCAAAGTGGAAATTACTACCTACTAAATTAAATATCGCCTCGAAATATCCTAATTCACTAATCTATAAATTACTAAATCATGAATTATATCTTAGAATTGAAAAGCTTTTACGCAGAGCTCGCCGGGTTTTGGAAACTGAGGGACGTATAAAATGGCAGGAACGAGGCGGTAACCTTTGTGCCGCCTATTCCATGATTTCATTTGAAGATGATAATTTTCAGAATTACTCCGGTAAAACTGATAATTCGTCAGGCGGACAATCAAAAGCCGGCGATAAGAACGGCCCTAAATGTCACTCAAGTTGTCAGCCTAATGTATCCCCTATCCAACCTCCCACTTGTCAGTCAACATTAAAGTAATCGAAGGCAACTACGATGAGATAGTCGATAAACCGGTAAAAATTTACGAAAGCAATGTGGATGAAAATTTACAAAGTAACAATAACTAAAATTAAAACCCTAAAATGAAACGAACAACGGGACATAAACTAATATTGACTTTACCACGATCTGCTTTTGATCTACCCTCTCTTCGGTTCTGCAACGTTATTGATCTACTTAAAATGCAGATCAAAGCTAAAGAGAAGGCGTCGGGTATGCAGAGCTTGATCCAGTTAATCTCCAGTCAATCTTATGTTCAGTTAAGGTTACAAAAGCAATAATTAAATGCAACTATCTATTCCAGAACTAAAACTTAAATAACATGGCAAAAGGATTACCGGGTGGCCAGATGACAGGAATCGTCGGCAATCTAGTATTTTTCGTAAAGAACGGTAAACAATGTTCAAGAATCCACGTAAAATCAAATAAATCAAAAACTACAAAGCAACATAATCAACGTGCTAAATTTCAGGTTGCAAGCAGGTTTGTGAGTCAGATGCTCGATGTGGTAAAAATCGGATGGCCGACTGAAAAATCTCAACACTTCAATAAAGCGGTTAGCTACCATTACAACCATGCGTTGGAATCGACTGAACCCGGAAGTGAAATGAGTAAAGAGGAGTTCAGGGTAAATATCGAAAAGGTGATGATGGCTAAAGGGGAAATGCCTCCACCGGTAATCACATCACTTACAAGAAACAACTATGAAATCGAGATAAGCTGGCAGACTGAACTTTTGAGCGAGGATTATCGTGCCTCTGATTCGATCGTATTGGCAGTCTGGAAACCGGGTATTAAAGCACAGGTTTTTACAGACCTCGGAAATCGCATAAACGGCCATGCAAAACAAGTGCTGCCATATGAATTTCAGGGCAAGGTACACCTCTGGGTTTTCTTCAAGAACAACGTTCACAAAAGCAAGAAACCAGAGAAGAATGTGTCAGATTCAGTTTATTTAGGAGAAGTGTAAAGCGGCAAACTTTGTAACCATCACCTGATCAGCATCAGGCACCCCTTTTGTAAAAAACGTTTCCCATCTCCATCATTGGGCGAAAATAAAATTCTGTAGGCATATATGCCCGAAGGTGAAGGTTTCGAATTAATAGGTGCCATCCCATTGATAGTCGAGGTGTTCTGCCTTCAAAAACCAGCACTCCCCAACGGTTGTATATCAGAAGACTTTGAATGAACATGTTGGTTTGCACCGGACCAAAGGTATCGTTGAGGCCGTCGCCGTTTGGGGAAAATGCATCAGGGAAATCAATAACAGGAGGGCACAC
>JAEYSM010000066.1 GCA_023434665.1 Bacteroidota bacterium
TTCAATACGATTAAGTGACATAGTAACCGCTATAGATGGCACACTCTTCTATAATAAATGTGCACTGGGTTTTGACACATGCAATGATGATCAGCCCTGCTCACTGCACTATAAATATAAGGATTTAGTAGAAAAAGCCACTTAATTTCTTTGATAAAGTTTCTTTTTGAATTGCTTTATCAAGTTGTAGTAAATCGGCAATATCTTTAATTGCTTCTTCAAGATCTCTGTTTAGGAATTCCTCTTCCAGTTCACCAGCTTCAACTCTATTATAAAGTAATATCAATAATAAAAGAGCTTCTCTGCCAGGAGGCATAAGCTCATTATAATTTCTCGAAACGGTTATTAAATCATCGTTCATTTAACAGAAAAGGATAAAGATAAGCTTAGGTGGCGACAAAGTAAGTCATTTGTAAAATTTATCCTACGAAATTTCAGTTAAAAATAACTTTTTCAATTCACGCCTACTAATGTCATTCTTGCCAAAAATGATAATAATGTGAAGTTTGTGATTGTTGATGTGCTGATTTAGTAATTCCTTAAAATACTTATCCAATCTTATAAAAGGAGATACCAGCATCAAAGTTTCCTGAGCATTCCATATAATGTCGTATACAACATCTTCTAATTCCTTTCCAGTGACGAACTTTGCCATTTTTAGTGAACTTTTAGGGGTGCTAAATTAAAAAGTAGAATCTAAAATAAAATGCTTTTTAATTACATTTTATCAAAAATTTTAATAATCAATTTAGCTATTAATCAATTAAGTTCAAATTTGAACCATTTTCTTATATTTGTTCCTACCAACAGCCATCACTATGCCCATCCCTGAGAATATTTCCAAAAACGACATCCTTCAAGCTATTGCTAAAATTGATAAGGAAGGTATTCCTTATGATGCTGATTCGCAGTATTATGATTTAATTTATAAGGAGAAACGATATCCGCCTAAAGTGGTGCTTTCTTATGCCAATATTTTTGCTAATGGCGTTGAGCTTGATCGTGCAACTTTTGAAGGAGGCAGAAATAAAAAGAGCTTTAAGTTACTTGAAACGCTTGGTTTTAATATTGTGGATAAAGGAAAAGAGAGCGTAACACCTGATCGTTATCCTCATTTTAAAATGTTCTTTGATCAGGTAGCTTCCGAAAATATGCATACAGGGCATTTTCAACGTGAGTTTAAAGACTTGACAGTAAAGATAGGTTTTGGACAAGGTGTACCAACCTTTGTACCTTGGATAGCTTTTTTAGCACCAGGTCATAACGTCAAAAAAGGGATATATCCAGGTATTCTGTTCTATAAAAAATTAAATCTGCTTCTAGTTAATTATTGTGTTAGTGCCACTAATCCTCCTCCAGTGAATTGGCAGGTTACAGGTGTTGACACTGTTGAAGATTATTTTTCTAAAAATGGTCTAGGCATGCCGCCCAAGTATAAGGAATCTTTAGTATATAAAGCTTATAAAACTGATAAGGGAATTGATATTGACTCAATTGCTGATGATATCAATTATCTGATTAATGTTTACAAAACTCAGCTTAGTATGCCATCTACTGCACCGGCAATAATACCTCCTGTAATTACAACCACTAAAGTTGATGAAGATGGCAATAACAAAAAAGGGAAATCTACAAAGTTCGATCCGTCCGATTTCATCAAAGACGCATATAATGCCAATCTTAAGCTCGATAGAAATGTGGCCCTAAGGTTTGTGGCTAGCTTGCTAACTAAGCCTTTTGTTATTCTAACCGGTTTATCCGGTTCAGGTAAAACCAAGATGGCATTGGCTTTTGCTCAGTGGTTGAGCCAGGGAGTAAATGGGAATGGTAGTAGTGAACAGTATTGTCTGGTACCGGTAGGGGCCGATTGGACAAATAGGGAGCCGCTTTTAGGATTTCCTAATGCATTAGATTCTAAAGATTATGTACTTCCGGATAATGGTGCTCTAGAGCTAATTATTCGAGCTATAGCGAATCCTGATAAACCTTTCTTCCTTATCCTTGATGAGATGAATTTAAGTCATGTGGAGCGCTATTTTGCCGATTTCCTGAGCGCGATGGAGTCGAAGTGTTATATTTCATTGCATTCGGGAGAGGTGACTAAAATGGTGGAATCTGAACCTTTACCTGCGCAGATTTTACTCCCTGCAAATCTCTTTATTATCGGCACCGTAAATATTGATGAAACTACTTATATGTTCAGTCCGAAGGTGCTAGATAGGGCCAGCGTTATTGAATTTAGAGTTACTTTCGAGGAGATGGAGGCTTTCTTGAACGACTTTGCCCTGCTCAATATGGACTACCTAAAATCTAAAGGAGCTCATTTGGGGTTTGATTTCGTGCGCATTGCCGCTGATGAGGTGTTAAGTGATGGGATAGACTTTATGAGCAATAACCTGCTCCAGTTCTTTAAGGTGCTTAAGAACAATGGTGCTGAGTTTGGTTACCGTAGTGCCTCTGAAATTATAAAGTATGCATCGGTGGTTCGTAAATTGGATATTGCCTGGACGGATGATTCCATATTTGATACCACCATTGTTCAGAAGCTATTGCCAAAGGTGCATGGCTCGCGCCGTAAACTGGAGGCCGATCTAGTTTTAATGGCTAAGCTTTGCCTGCAGGAGGGTGCACTTTTTGAAGAGATGGTTAAGAGGTATCATACCGACCGGAGCATCGATTATTCAATGGTGAAGTACCCACTGGCTTTTGAAAAGATCATGCGTATGTATAAAAATCTACTCAGCAATAGTTTCACCAGTTTCGCTGAAGCATAAACCATGGCGCAGAGCTCGGATGCTATCATAATTCCCTTGTCTATAAATGGACAGCTATTCAACCTGATGATTAGGGGTCAAAAGCCTAACTACCTAGTTGCATATAATGCCGAGGCAATAGAACATGGAGAGGCCCCTTACCAGATCTATGAGGGTTCGTATTACGAGTATCAAATGGAGGGTAACTATTATCTAAGGTGTCCAGGTTTTGATGAAATTGTAACCCGTAGCCATTTCAAACCCTCCATGGGGCGCATAGCTCCTAACATTTATGTCGGAACCCTCGAACTTGAGGTGTTAGATCAAACAACTGATCAGGTAGTTACCAAATTCAGCCTTGAAGTACAATCAGATAAGCTTAATTATCGCGATGATTACCGGCAAATGCTTTCAGATATCACAGAAAAGTGTGTAGACCTGTTGCTGCAACACGACTCGCCGGTGGAACAAACCATAACAAAGGATTTCACCTCTGATGCTCAGACACTTTACCAACGATTTGCCTTTATTAAATCGGTTATCAATTCACCTGAATTCAATGATTCAATACAGAAAATATTGAACTCGCCGGTAACCCGTTGGAAAGATACCGAATGTGTGAAGGATATCAGGAATATTCGGCGTATGAATAGTGGAGCTATAAGGCAAATTGCCGGCAATAGTAACCGCATGCCTCTGCCAGTTGCTCACCCTTTGGCTAACACACTTGATTCTATCCCCATCCATATCACTACTACCAATAAAACCGAATCAATTGATACGCCTGAGAATAGCTTTATAAAGTTCGCCTTAGACTCATTTCTTAATCTGCTGCTTATATTCAAATCATCTCTTAATAGCGAGCGGGTATCCAAAGAGGCCAACTTAATCATCGACAAGCTGGAGCAATACCTACAGCACTCTATGTTTAAAGAGGTATCAACGCTCAAAACGTTGCCTTTGAATAGTCCGGTACTGCAACGTAAGGAGGGCTATCGCGAAGTATTGCGGGTATGGCTGATGCTTGATCTGGCATCTAAACTCATTTGGCATGGTGGTGATGACGTTTACAAAGGTAATAAGAAGGACATAGCCATATTGTACGAATATTGGGTATTCTTCAAGCTGCTCGATATAGTAAAGTATGTCTTCAAACTGGATACCTATGTTCCGCAAAAGTTACTTCGAGAAACCGACAATGGTATCGATCTCATCTTAAAACAGGGAAATATTCTGCCAATAGAGGGATTGTACATTTCAAACATACGCAATCTAAGAGTAACCTTCCACTACAATAAAAACTACCGTATAGCCGAAAAGTATCCTGATGGAGGATCATGGACAAGATACCTGCGTCCCGATTACTCTATAAGCATTTGGCCTGAAGGGATTGATGCTGAAACGGCCGAACGTGAGGAGTTGATAGTACATATTCATTTTGATGCAAAGTATAAGTTAGAGAGTATTGCGGACATATTTGGTAAAAACGACACAGAAGGCAGTAAAAATGAAGAAGATGAGAAGGCTGAATTATTGCAGGAAAAGGATGAGCAGCGCCGGGGCACATATAAGAGGGTTGATTTGTTAAAGATGCATACTTACAAAGATGCTATCAGGCGAACTGCCGGTGCCTATGTACTTTATCCAGGCACTGAAAAACCATTTACCCGCAGCGGATTTCACGAGATCATACCTGGGTTGGGAGCCTTCCCATTGCGCCCTTCCAAAACCAACGATGGAAGCAAGGCTATAGAACAATTTCTATATGCCGTATTGGAACACTTCCTAAACCGCACCTCGCAACGCGAAAAACTTGCAACTAAGGTCTACCAGATACATAAAGATGATCCAATAATCACCAGAGAATATTTACCTGAAGCCATTGGTACCAATCGTGACTTCATTCCGGATGAAACTACGGTAATAATCGGTTATGTGAAGAACCAAGCTCATTACGATTGGATCACCAGTAAGGGTCTATATAACTTTCGCACCAATGAAGATAAAGGAGCGTTAGTGCTAAATAAAGATTTTATCAATGCCCGTTATCTTTTACTATATCGTAAAGGAGCAACTACTTCAGGTGACATGTGGGAGATCAAAAGCAAAGGCCCCAGGCTTGTAACAAAAAAGCAATTAAATAAATCTGGTTACCCTGGAGCTAAACATGATTATTACCTGGTTATCGATATTGAGAAGGTTGATGAAAGCATTTTCAATCGGAGAGTTTTTAATGTAGCTAAAATGAAGAACTATAAGAAGGGAGGGGAGGCATTTGCGGAGAAATTGATGGAAGTGGTGGTAAAATATTGTTAAGCTAACCAGTCACATAAGTTTCTCAGGGGTAAATGTGTATGCTCTTTAGAACTACTTTATATCCTCAGCGAAAGCTGTTATCTGCATCCCTGATGGAATTTCAAGAAGAATATAAAGCCACTTTCCCAAAATTTTGCCAGTATATTCCTATAAAGCAATATTAATTGAAATGATTAAGGCATTGAAATTCAATTACATAAACACACTAAAAATTATCCTAAAAAATGCTATATTATTGTAATTCAGCATTATCCAGAAAAGTTATCAACAATTAAAAAGGGTTATATACTGAAAAACAGCCATTTATATAATCATTATACTTCCATATGCCTATGAATAAAGGGTTGTAAAACTTATCAACAAATTAAAAATTCGCCATTTTTCTGCTTAATTTAGGGGGCAATAGGGGAAACCACTTTTAAGATGATTTTTTAATCCTTAAAGGTGGTTTTTCTGTGAAAAGAAGAAGAAGAAAAAATAAGTGGTTCCAATCCTTTGAAAAATGGATTAAGAAGAAAGTCATCTTCTTCTTATTCATCTATTACATCATTGATATTGCCTGTAAGTTCATTGAATTATTGAAGAATTAAAATATTGAAAAACACTGGTAATATGTTGTATAGTGATTTTTCCATAATCAGTTTAATCATGAGTAAATATATGAAAAACCACTAGTTGGAGTGATTTGTGATTTGTGTCAAAGTCTCCCACAAAGCTTCTCCACTTTGTCCTCCGGAACAAGGGACCGGGGATGAGGTCAAAAGAAAAACAAACATATGAGAAGAAAAAGGCATTTGCCGTGATGTATCAGATGCTTGTTAATTTTTTGGAAGATAAATATATAATTGTACCTTCGTGCTGATATTACTTGAAATCTGTAATCTGAACCGAATGAAGAAAAATACTATTCGCTTTACTAAGATCGCCGTTGTGATTGTATTTCTCTTTGTTCTGGGTTATGGAGGTTGCAGGCACTCGAGAATAAGTA
>JAEYSM010000035.1 GCA_023434665.1 Bacteroidota bacterium
GCATAGGCATGGTAATAATCGTCATTATCATCAAAAACCGTATTATTCGTACACTGATGAAAATCGAGAATCATCGCCATAGTCACTGAAGGGCAACCGGCATAACTTCTCGTCTGGGTAACGGGATCCATGGGACAAAGATCACTATATGGCGAAGTCTGCGTCCAGTTAGTTTTCAGCCATCCATTTCCCGTTGCAGGCCACTGATCATACTTTTCACGTTGGCCGGATGTGCTGATGATGCGCTGCTCAAACCGGTCGAAAATACCGGGATACTGCCAGTACAGGTCAAGCTTCCGGCTGATATCTGCCTTAATAAGCTGATACAACGGATTCAGGGCATCCGGGGAACCGAAATTACTCTCGAACGAATACGCCAGCACTTTTGGCATGAAAGAGGGGACAGGCACCACCACGTAGCCCACGGGACTAAGATTGAACACCCATGCCGCGGGGCGGTCATTAACGCACATCAGCGAACGCGAGTAGATGGCGAACGAACCATCGGTAAAACGGCTCAGATGCTGAACTGCCATTTCCTGCGCTTTACCGGCAGTTATCATGGCTGAATTATCCCACCGGTCATCAGGGTTTATACCGGCCTGCAGCCTCAGGTTAAAGACGCACAATAAGAAAATCAAAACAGCAAAGAACGGAAAGCGTTTCATATCAAACATATTTATCGTACAAATTTATAATAAATATATTTGCCGTGCCGGAATTTTTTCAGCAATATTTCTGCTATTATTGCCTGATGAGCTTACCTCTTGTCCCTCGGGACGATCATTCCTTAACTGAAGAGGAATAAAATCTTTCCCTGAGAGCCGTTACATATCGCTTGAGAGTAATCATGCCCTGCTTATGTGGTTCCTTATTATACTTCTCAGCCAGGTCGGGAAATTCTTCCAGCATTATCAACATTCTTTCATCTGACAAAGGTTCCATTTTTGCAGATTCCACATTCAGTACATACCAGTAACGGGGCACGGCAAGAAATGCATTGGCCATAGCAGCACCCACTGCCCCGGTCGTTGCAGATAAAAGACTTGTCTGCCTATAACGCTCCTCATCAGTCGTACCTCCCAGAAAGAAAATTTCACCATTTATTTCTTCAGCGAAGGTGTAAAAATGGCCAACGTTCAACCGGCGGCAATTAAGAAAAAGAGAATCGTTTACCACTACTCCCCATGCCTCATTCTTCAGCACTTTTCGCAAAGCCTTTACATCAGAAGAGATTTTAAAGTCATTAACGCCCCATTTATCAATCTGTTTATCAGCTACTTTTTCTATCAGAATCTGGCCGGACAGCTGCGATACATTCATACGGTAATCTGATAAAGACCTGTAGATTGCAGCATTTTCCTGAGCAGAGGCAGACAAAACGATTGCAAAGAACAGTAAAGAAAAAACGGAAGCTTTAAAAAGCATGATTCATATGATTAGGTCAGCACTTGCCGGAAGAACAAAAATAGGATGTAAATATTATATTTGCAAAAAAAACTGAAAGGGAATAATATATGGTACGACCGCAGATTGCCATTAAGAACACAAAAACCGATTACCTGATAGAATGCGTTTTCAGTCCTTTCATTAATACTGGCATTCGGAGTAATTGCATATCAATGGAATAAATTACCTGACATAACAGCCATTCATTACAATACAGCAGGTAAGGCAAATTCTTCCGGACCAAAGTAGATGCTTGCTGATGCCGATAATCGGAGTAATCACATGGATAGGAATGACTTACCTAACCCGATTCCCACATATATTCAACTACACAACTGAAGTAACCGAACATAACGCAAAGAGGCTCTACACCATAGGTACCAGAACCGTCACAATCATGAAAATGCTTGTCTGCCTGTTATTATCTACAACGACTATATTATTCACAAACTCAGCCATTGCCAATCACTCCAACATTGACCTCATAGCAATAGTGGCCTTCCTGATACTGATAACCATAACGCCTGTTCTTGTCATTCTATGTTGGTTCCCTGACAAGGCTGGCCTTACAAGATAAAAAGTGATTCATTTGTGTCAAGCCCTAATCAGTCGTTTAAAACCACAATGTATATGTCAGGTCTATTTGCTGTCTCTGAGCTTACCTCAATAAAGAGAGAAAACGACAATCCTCTTATTTTTGATGCAACGGATGAAAAAAAGTTCAAAATAAAACTCCAGTTTTTACCTGATGCTCAATTGATTAAAATGTCAATTGAGTAGTGTTTAAGGTTATTATGTTAGTATGGCGCTCACTATTAAGCTTTATTGCCAATAATCAAGATAATTATCAAAAATCTAATGTATAACAAAAATTACTTTCTAAATTTATCCAGTGAACGGCAAATAAATTTAAATTATGAATTATTACTACCATAACTTAATTGCGCTATTCATTAGCAACTCAACTAATGAGATAATAGGGGCGCTTACAAAAGAAAATCAGTTTGATGGAACATTTCTACAAAATAAATCATGGGAACAACAAATTCCAATACTTAAAACAGCACTTCATGATCTAAGTGGTGAGATTTATTTTGAATTTTCAATACCTAGGATGGGGAAGAGAATTGACACTGTTCTCATCATTGATAATGTAGTTTTTATTATAGAGTTCAAAGTTGGAGAGCACGTATTTCACAATTCGGATGTAGAACAAGTTTGGGACTATGCATTAGATTTAAAGAATTTCCATAAGCCAAGTCACACTGCAGCTTTAGTTCCAATTTTAATAGCAACAGAAGCAACTCAAAACTATACTCAAATTGAGTTTACCTCTCATGATGATAATTTAACAAGACCGATAAAAATCAATAAGCATAACCTGAGACAAGTAATTAACAACTGTATTAGACTATTTAATCATTCAACACCTATCTTGCAGGGACATTTTGCTAAAGGCGTGTATTGTCTTACCTGGAGTGGATGCGTGAGCACTGGTTAAAAGATAAGGACTTGCTGAAGCTTAGACAAATGGTGTACAATCCTGAAAAGTACCTTCGTGAAGAAGCCCGGAATTACAAGCAATATGAAGCCACCATGGAAGAACAATTCTGGAATTCAAAAATTGACACTAAAATGTTTACATACTATGAAAAGTAAGATCAACCTTCTGGGCCTGCTGATAATTCCTTTCAGTAGTTGCACACCTAAATACCTGCCGTCATCATCCCAGATAGATATCAATGAATACGGATCGTACATTGAGATCACGCTGCTAAAAGGTAAACAGGCGAAAACATATATTGACGGCGAGTTAATAGCTATTGACAGTAGTACTATCGTATTACTTGAAGAGAAAACAAGAAAGTGTGAGACCGTTTTGGTAAGCGATATAAAGCATTTTGAACTAAGATATGCCAAACCGAAACGTTACTACTGGACAATTCCGATTTGTGCTGCATATCCGCTTATACATGGTTTTTATGCGGCTCTGACCATACCTATCCATCTGATAGTTACAACTATTGTGACAGCAACAGGGGAAGCCGCCTTCAAGTACAGAGATGAAGGCATTACCTATGAAAATTTAAGGATGTTTGCCCGATTCCCGCAGGGAATTCCCCCGGGTGTAGAACTGGCAGACATTAAATGGAATATGCCGGCAAGGTAGGTTGGCCTGCTTAGTGCCGACTTCTAAATGGGATTAACCATGAAAAAAGAAATCTTTTTTGGACTATTTGCGCTGCTTGTTCTAAAGACGTCGTTCGCCCAGATTGTTGATTTAACTTCTGTTGATGAATTCTTCAAGGTAACTTCAACAATAAAAGAAGGCAAAGAAGTCACTATTGAGCAGTGGAAAGATTTTGATAATTCGACGGGATATAAGGAGTATGCTCAAAGAGATGACAAAACTTATATTGATGCCATCAAGACTTCAATCAATATTGCCTTTGGGAATGAATCAATTGAAGAAAGAGACAGTATATTAAGGATAAGCAAAGAAGAAATGTCCAATAATACTCTATTGCTGTTAAAGAAACTGATTTTTATCAATTACATGGATGTAAATGATCATTTTGATTCAATCCGGTCATTCAGAGATTCATATGACTTTTCCAATCTTATCGGAAAATCAAAGCAAAGGTTAAGTTCATTTCTTGGAATACCAATAGATTCCACTATTAACCTCAAACCGGTTTATTTCTTCTTCATCCTTGCAGATGGAGCCGCAAAAGATGATGCCATATATATTGACTTCAATTTGTTTTATAAACAAAGTGAAGCGCAAAGAATAAACTTTCTGGCTCATGAGTATTTTCATGATTTTAGGGAAAAATTTGAAAATCATGATTTCAATTACAAATGCGATTTGAATTATATGCTTGATATGATTCAGAATGAAGGAATCGCTGACATGATTGATAAATCAGATGGTTATGAACAGTACTTTACCGGAATTGGAGAAACTTCTGAAATGGTTGAAATATGGGTTCAACTGTACAATCAGGCACAAACTGATCTTGAAAGGCTTCAGGCAGCAGTCGTAAGATATTCTAAAGAAGAGATTTCTGAAAAGGAAATGATTGATGAAATTCTTGAAATTTGTAAATTTAATGGACACGCGATTGGATTTTTTATGGCGAATCAGATTGTGAAAGCAGGTTATGAGAAGGAAATGCTGCTGAACTTCCATAATCCTTACGCTTTTTACAATCTTTATAATCAATCTGCTAAGGATCTTAACCTGTTTCAGTTAAGTGACGAATTCATGAAGTATTTTAGCAACATTGCAAAACCAATACAATAGCAGGAGAGTGCATTGTGAAATGTTGTTGGTTATTCATGTACTGATGCAAATACAAAGTGCTGATGTTATTGATTATATTTTTTTATACATTTGTTTTTTAACCTAAAAAACATATTGTGAAAAGTTTATTTGTCACATTTTTAGCTTTAGCTCTAATTCCGTTTTATGCTATAGCTCAGCAGGATAATTTGTCGGAAGTTCATCAGCAGGAAACTACCCTTTTGAATAAAGGAATAATTCGTAATAGGTATTCAATCCCTCAAAGGTGAAGTCGAACCGGTACTCGCTTCCGGGCATGGAAATTAAATATTCATCAGGTGCATTAATGTCGGCTAAAGCCTTATCGTCAATCTTACCCTTATTGTAAATGGCTGTTGGTCTGTACTCGCCGGGCGAAACCTGTTTTTTAATATTTGTTAGCGAAACAAAGTCCAGACGCCAAGAACCTTTATTCAGGACAAGCTTGATCTTGACTTTTGAATTTAACGGCACATTATTAAGTGGAATAACCTGCCGGTTGATGGCAATGGGTCCGTTTCAGATACTTCTGCCTGCAATTCAAATGCATTGGTTCTTTCGTTCCACACATAACAGTCAATTCCGCCCAGTAACTCCGTTGTTGCATCAAACCTGTCTCTCATTTTTTCATCTGTCTCCAGCGTAGCAAACACCTCGCTCACATGATCACCCATATATCCCATGGCGCTATAAAATAAATAGGTTGTCATTAAAGTCTGCCTGAAATCAATAACAAGACCCAGGTCCTCTGTTCTTTCAACATTATCAAATGTCAGATAGACCGCTTCTTTACTGCACAGATTGTCAGCATCCGAAAGTGAAAACCATTCCTGCCGGTCGCGGTTTTTTAAAAGAGTGGTGATATTACTTTCATTTGCCCTGGCAGATGACAATGAGTAGTTGTTTTCGCAGAGATAAAAGTCATCTGCCGGCGACAAATATACTCTTTCACCTTTTCCGAGCGGATAAGCCAGAATCTTCACATCGTTAACACAGTGCGTTTCCAGTGCCTCATTTTTCATTGTTATGGACAAAGTATTGCCGTTTAATCGTTTCTGGTTAATTGCGTCGATATCAGAATATTCCATCGAAGGAGATATAGCATTCGAAAACCCTTCTGCATCAGCATAATGGAAATTATCGTGTTCATTGAGATAAAATGTAGGACACGAACCGAAGCAAGCTTTGGGATTTGACAGGCAAATGATTCCAACGGCAATATCCATGCCTACCAGCAATGACAATGCAGCAAGACGGGCATTTTCTGAATTCGTAATTTTAGTATTGGTTTCAAAAATTGCCACGCTATCTGTTGGAATACTAAAAGGACCCTGATACTTCAGTTTTCTGTTCAGATCGAACTGCTCACCGTTTCCGATCACAATATTTTTTGTAATGTCGACAGCCCAGGTATCTTTCAATATGCACACATCACCGTTTTTGAGGTGAGCTTTTAGAAAAGGTTTGGTTTCCAGGTTTTCTGTTCCATGTAACAAACTGTTTTCGTCATAATAAGCAGAGCGGAAGTAATAAGTCTTGCAAGCCTGAATTCCGCATATCACAACGATAATAGTCAGAATTGAAAAGATGATTTTTTTCATTGACCGGTTGAATTGGATGAAAATATTGAAGAGAAATTGCTGCCACAGATTTTTCGGCTAATCAAAGATAATAATTTGGGAGTAAAAAATCAATTATATAGCAAATTATTTAGATAGGTAGTTAAAGTATATTTTAGATGGAATAGTAATGAAAATGACCTGAAATTGGGTGCTATTTCCCGGTATCATCCGGATGAAACTGAAAGCCACTTAATTAATTCATCCCGACGGATTTATAAAATTTATTTAAACTGGGCCTTTTAAAACTCCCCAAGATAAACCGAATTCGATAGATTCATTTCATTAACCACACTCTCATAGGTATAGTTGCGGTAAAAAGCCCATAAGTGAATTGATCTCTGAAATTTACAGGGTAAAACCACGCTTGAATTACCTTTCTTTCGGTTACCGACATCCAGATAAGCTTTAGCCCTTAAACCGGGTTTCCACCCAACCAGAACCATGGAATCTGATTCGCGGTAGTCCTGAGAAAACAATTCTGTTTGCCATTGTATTTCTATTGTGTACTTATTCCGATTAATTGATATAATTACGGGTGACGGTATCCTGCCCTTTGCCAACATCGTTTTTTGGTAGTTGATCCTGAATTCAGGTCCTTCATCACCATAACCGGGATTGAATAATTCTACTGCATTTTGCAAGTGATATCCTAAAGCCTTCTGAAAATGATGCGAATGCTTATCAGGCCAGCCAATTTTTACAACATCAAGCATCTCGCTTACAAATTTATTTACTGTTGCTAATTTTAGTTGATAATATTTCTGTTTGGGTGAGTTCATTTTGCTGCCCCTGTTTCTTGCTCTTGAGCATTGTTTGCCGTTCAATATATAGAAAACTATGTCACCACAAACGCCGGTGGTCAGTCCATTTGGTAATATCCTTGCCATGATGATTTTGGTTTATTGGTTGATTTTTTGCTTTTTAATTTTAAAATCCATCTCCGTTTAACTTGTACTGATTATTGTTTAAGAGGATACAGCAGCGGTATATGAGCGGTGGTTATCCGCTGTTGACATGATCGCTGATTGTAATGGGACCGTTGGAACACCGCTGAAGTATTGCAGAAACATCGCTGAAAGGGTTAATCATACAACACTCAGAAATCAGTCATAAAAATGTTAAGTGCTTTTTCTCAAAACAGTCAGCGCCACTTCTCTTCTTTCTTTTACAACCATAGCTTTCATACTTCACGGTAATTAAAGTCAATTGGAGTTTCTCTCTCTTCCATGATCCCCTCAAACGCTTCCTTGATCAGTTCAAAATGTGAGGGTTTGTAACCATTTTGAAAGCCACCCTGATATTTTATGTTACCATTGCTGTAATTGCCTTCAAGGACTTTGACGAAATTATTTGGTCGAAACAGCCAATCGAAAGTTGCCTTCCATGCCCTTTCATTTTCGCCACACAAAAAATCGGATTCTGCTGCCTCATTGATCATTTTCAAAATACTCTGATGATCGTATTCCTGCAATCTAAGCCTAATTGCATTTTTTCGCTGATTTGTGAGGATGGTTGCTTTTGACAAGCGCTTGCAACGATTGTTAAAGTGCTTTACATAGCGTTGGTAATCAATGTTTACAATCGGTTTATCCAGCTCTACAACCTTGCGGTCATCATCATCCACTTCAGCATCTGTCACCCAGGCTTGATCGGTGGTAGGCTCATCTGTCACCCAGGAAAACCTATCCTGTTGATTATCCATCAGTTCAAAATCATCGCCGGCCGCCGCCCCCCCAGTAAGAATTTGAATTTCATTTTCGTTGTTATGGTTGGAATCTTGCTCCGCATCAAGGGGCGCTTCAAAATTTTCTTTTTTTTAAATCAAAAACAGACTTTTTTTTAGAATTTTTAATTTTTGAATTAGAGTCATCAATTTGGTTGATGACTAATGATGATTTATCATCATTACTTAAAGAAATAGTTTTGTTTAGTTTTGTTTTGTTTAGTTTATTAATATACCCCGTTTCATAACCTTTTGATATCCGTTTGCTGACCTTTTGACTACTGTTTGGAGTTCTGTTTGGAGTTCTGTTTGTATTCCTATTTGATGGCTTTTGTGAATTATTTGAATTTTCTGCGCTTTCGGTAATGCCTTGTTCCTCAAAGGAGTATATAGTATAAATAGTACATTTTCGTGAACCTTGTTGCACACTCTTTATGCGTCCCATTTTCATCAGTATTTTTCTGCCTTTTATCAGTTCACTTATTGAAAAACCTGTACGTAATGCAAGTGAACCCAGAGCCACAGTGAATTCTCTTTTCCATCCGGTTTTGTTATTCACTGCCATTAAGGCGTGCCAGAGGGCGATGGAATTTTTTGGCATTGGATGGCTTTCGAGCCAGGTGTAGAAAGAGTTAATTTCATAAATGTAATTCATTGTTTGTCGATTTTAGATTTTCCTTTATAGTTTGGTTATTCTTTCAGGCCTAATAGCTTCATTAGGAGACTATTTTAGTGCGAATTCACTGAATCAGGCCGAAAATTATTCCGGATTATCCAAATAAAAAAGTACATTTTCATAATATATTGAAATGCTGTTAATTGCATTTTTCTGGCAGATGCCAGTTTAGTCAAATAGCAGAAAATGTATGTAAATAGCGGAAAAAGTCTGCTTTTAATCCAGATGACTTTTATACTCACATTCTAGTTCTAAATTGTTCCAAAAAGAATTCCCGATTCCAGATTCCAGATTACGTGATTCCGGAATTTCTTCCTATTATTGCTTTCCTGAATTTACAGGTAAATAACTTGGATTTATTACTAAAGGATTGCATCAACCTTATCCCTCAATGAAGAAAATACAATTACTCTCTCTAAGCATACTGCTGATGTTGGGCATTAAATCACAGGCACAGATTGTTCTGGAACATACGTTTACATCGGCCACAGCCAATGTAATACCGTTTGTCACCAGCAATGGGATTCAGTACTTGTCTTATGATAAAAACACGCATTCTGTTACGCTCTACAATACCGATTACTCGGTGTATAAATCAGTGGCCATAGATTATATGCCTGATCACTTACCTTCATTCGCGTGCATGTCGGACAAGCTTTTTAATACCGATAGCAAGATCGAGTTTATAGCTATTGTGGGCGACGGGTTTACGAATAATTCCATGAAACTTTATAGCGAGGAGGGTTCGGTTATAAAGAACTTTGGCAATAAGTATTACGCACACACCATATCGGCCTATGGTGTCACAAAGCTGCGTGTCTATAACTTTACCTACGATGCCAATTACAATCCCATTTCATACACTGACGAAATCTATTCTGTACCCGGCAGTGCAACGGTACAGGTCAACGACATGACATTCCCTGAACATCTGCCATTTCCGAATCCGGCAAATCAAACCATCAGCTTACCCTATACGCTTGAACCCAACCAGCATTCAGAACTGAATATCTATAACCTGAAGGGCCAGTTGCTGGACAAAAAGCACATCGACTCCAACTTCAACAACATCCTTTTAAATGTAGAGGGCTATCAGCCGGGCATCTATATTTACGAGTATAATGGAGTTTCTAATCGGTTTTTGGTGAGTGAATAGACAGATTTTTGTTCTCGGTTTTCGGTTTGTTTATAGCAGAGCGCGTGGCGCGTGGCGAAGCTGATAGCCGATAGCTGATGCCTAACTTCGTTTAAACCACACTTCCGGTAGCACTATTTTTATCTCATTTTCTGTGCCTTCTTTGGTCCAGTAAATGATGTGGTTGACTGTGCATTTGCTGATTAAGTAGCTTTTTAGCTTATATTTTTCAATCTTGTTGCAAAAGTCTTTTGAAAACTTTAAAACTGGTTTACCATATACGTTGGTGCATTCGCTGCCATTCCACTTAAGTTTATCACCACATTTGAGTTGGCTGATCTGTTGTTGCTTTCCTGCAAAGTAATCAAGCCACACATCTTTATGCCCTGGTTGCATCACGAGTTCTTCAGGCATGCCATAATCAGAAGTATCCTCTTTATGGCGTAAACCTTCTACTGAAAGGGAATACAAAGCTCTTTCAAGACTGCGGTCAACCGGGTTCTCGTTAAAATGAATGTGTAAGTTTGATTTAGCCCTGGTCATGGCCACATAAAGCACTCTTTTCTCTTCTTCTGTTTGTAAGGTGTAGTTGTTGAGCAGAATAAAAACATTGTCAAACTCTCTTCCCTTTGCTTTATGCATGGTTGATACAAGGGTAATGTCACCATCCGCCGAAATGAAATCTTCAAGTTTTGATTCCCTGATAAAAATCTCGAGATCTGTTTTGTACCTGAGCTTTGGATTAACATCCTCAAACTGGCTGATCAACTTATAACAAATCTCAGCATCCTGTTTATTGCCAAATTCAGCTTTTAGTTTTCTCTTAGCATCATCCCAACTGTCATCATCAATGATCTTACCGGTATCTGACAGGTCAAGCAGGTTTAGGAAATACCTTACTTCGTTGAGGTTATACAGGCTGAAACCTTCGTTTGACTGTATTAAACGGGCTCTTACACGGTTTTTTATCAGTAGTGCAGTAATCTGAAGTGCTTCGTCATTCGTTTTTGTAAGTATACAGGTAGTACCCTGCAAATCAGAATCCATAAAGTCATTTACAACTGGTGTAATAAGATTGCAATCCTTGTAACCGGTAAGTTGAATTATTCCGTTCTCTTTTTTAACTGCCTGAATTGGATTCTTCTTTAACCTGTTCCTGATAGTCTTAAGAAACTGATTCGTGAATTCTACCAGATTACGTTTGCTTCTGAAATTAGCCAACAGTTCATGCACTTTTGCATATTTCTGAGTTATCAGACTGTAGAAATACTTTGAACTGGATTTCCTAAATTCGTATATATTCTGGTCATCATCACCTACAGCAATCACTCGCATTCCTTCATTAAAGTCCATGAGGGTTTTTACAAGCTCAAATTCTTCAGCATTCATATCCTGTGCTTCATCTATCACCAGCACAGTTTTGGTTATTGAGTTTATCTCAATGTCACCGCTTTTAATCTTTTTAACGGCTTCGCTGATAACACCATCCGCCTTGTCAAGTGTTCCTATTTTACCCAATAAGTCGAAACAGTACGAATGGAAAGTGCTTATCTGAATAAAAACAGCTGCATTTCCAATAAGCTTCATCAACCGATCTTTAAATTCCGAGGCTGCTGCTCTTGAAAAAGTCAGCATCAATAGTTGCTCGTATTTAACATCTTCCATGAAAACGATTGAAGCAAGTTTGTGCACAAGCAATTTGGTTTTCCCGCTTCCCGGGCCGGCTGCAACGACCATATAATTAGATGAATAGTCATTTATAACTGAAAGCTGAGTTTCTGACAGTTCACCAAACAATTGCAGAAATTTCTTTTTGGTTATGTTTCTTCTTAATTCATCCTGCCTGCCACCTTTAAAGTATTTATTCAGGAATGACTGATAATTAAGCCTGAAATAATCTTCAACAAACTGTAGTGCAGCATAGTGATCAGAGATCATCTTCCTGGCATATTCCCCAACTATATGAATCTGCTGGACTTTATTGTCATAGAATTGCGAAAGCTTTTGGTAGTCTTCGGTCTTATACTGTATTCTCAGATTCGATTCAAGCCGTTCAACAGTCAATTTATTATAAACAACCAGAAATCCTCCATCGATCTTAATAGCTTCAATTCGCGATAAATAAAACAAGGCATCCTCAACTTCATCAACCGTAGCATCACTTATGAAGAGTTCCGACCTGCGTTTAAAGGCTTCCCTTAATTCATTGACTGAAAATTCTATCAGTATTTCATCTTTTCCATTGTCAATTTCCGGATCAATGCTTCGCTGATACAGAAAATCAATGATAAACCTTGCCAGGATATACCGCTTTTCTTGTTTCTCCCGGGCTTCTGAAAGTGGGATATTGCTGATTACATAAATTCGGGTATTATGAAAATCAGTGACATGGCTCCTGATTAAATTCTTAATAGCCCAGTAATTTAGAATGGTCTTTATTTTGTTAGGACTGCAATTGGCAATACCCCTGAAATTAGCCTTTTCGTTTATCTCTTTCAGGTGTAAGGTTCTCTCCTCTTGGTCTATCTCTTCAAGTAGCAATTGTTCAATTTGTGAATAGGTATCGGTTATACCAACAGAATGGTTTTTACTGACGCCTCTCTTTATATAAGCCGACAGGTCCATATTATCTGCAAGGATTTTTTCTTCCCTGAGAAGATTGATAATCCTAATAACTTCGCCCTTTTGCACACCAATCCGGTCAGCCATATAATCTACCCGTGACTCTGCGGCTTCATTCAATGCTTCACTTCTTCTCTTGCCTCCAATCAATTTGCTGATGATTTGTGATGCTAATTCCGCATCCTTCTCAGAAAATCGTTTTGAGCTGCGTATTTTTTCTATTGCTTCTCCGGCGGTCTTGTACTGAATACTATTTGCAAATATCCTCGGCGAATTCTGCTCACGCTTTATATAGCCGGCTTCTTCAAGAGCAGCAATGGCTGTAGTAACGCGAGTTTCAATATCCTTTACACTTTCATCCCATCCGGCTTTGCGGGCAATTTCAAGGGCTGAATTCGACATCCTTTCCCTGAAGCGCGTAATGTCTTTGATGGCTCTCCAAACCTGCTGAATTTCCTTGATATTCAGTTTGGTCTGATTTAACAGTATAAAGTGTTTATCAAGGTCTTCTTCATTAAAAAGCACATAGCAATCAGCTGTTATCGTTTCGTCCCTGCCTGCGCGTCCTGCCTCCTGCACGTAATTCTCCAGCGAATCAGATATTTCATAATGAATAACCATGCCAACATCTTTCTTATCAACGCCCATCCCAAATGCCGAAGTTGCTACCATAATGTCCACTTCACCCGCAATAAAGGCATTTTGATTTTCGGATTTCTCTGTTGAATCCATCTTGCCATGGTATGGCCGTGCAATATAGCCATCATTCACCAGCCTGTCAGCCAGTTCTTTGCATTTCCTGGTACGTGACACATAAACGATGGTTGGACAGTTCTTTTCTTCGATCAGGTTTCTAAGGCCGTTGTATTTATCTTCCTCATCACCGCGATTAAAAACCTGGTACCTCAGGTTTTTCCTTGATTCTTTTGAAGTATATACCTCAAGCTCTATGTTTAATTTGTCCTTAAAGTACTGGCAGATATCATAAATTACTTTCTGCTTTGCAGTGGCAGTAAAACATGAAACCGGTATGCCATCTTCAAGGTTTTTCTTTTGAACGAGTGATTTTATAAAATCTCCAATGTACAGATAATCAACCCTGAAATCCTGTCCCCATGACGAAAAACAGTGCGCCTCATCAATTACAAACCGTACAATCTTCCTGCCCAGCAGAATATGCTCTATTGTCCTTGACCTTAACGATTCAGGCGCAATATAAAGCAGTGATGCTGACCCATCCTCAACCCGTTCTATCGATTTGGCTCTTTCTATAGGGTCCAGCAATCCATTTATTGTAACGGCATCAGTTATACCTTTTTTTTCAAGATTATCAACCTGGTCTTTCATTAACGACTGTAGAGGAGAAATAATAACAGTTAATCCTTTGGTCGACTGACCGCTCATAAGAGCCGGCAACTGAAATGTAAGCGATTTACCTCCCCCTGTAGGGAACACTGCCAACAATGACTTGCCTTTAATGGCTGCTTCAACGGCAGTTTCCTGCAACGGCTCATCCGCATAATTCCTAAAAGAATCAAAGCCGAAATATTTCTTCAATCCCCTATAAATGTCCAGCGACTCATTACAATACAGGCAACCCTCAAGGCAAGGAACATTGCGCAAGCGGTGCATTACATTTTCAACTAACGGAAACGATTTAAGCACCCATGGCGGTGTAATTGAATAGCGGTCGTTCGCATTGATGAGTGCCAGGCTATAAGCCAGTTCAACCGGTTTATGCTGAATAAAATACGCAAGGTCACTATTTTCGCAAATATGCTTATTAAACCGACGCCTTATAAGTTCACTCAGGTTGTAGTAAGGTACAACCGAACTATGGTCATTAATCGGATTGTAACGTACGAACTTAAAAAAGCCCTTCCACTCATCCATAGCACCCAAAAGCCCATGAAAGGTGATCTTTACCGTTGGATCAAGCTTCATGAATGCCCTTATTTCATCATACAAAAGTTGCTGGGCCCTGATGGAATCATTCAAAGGATTATTTAAATCCTCCGAATGGAGCTTATCATCTTTTACCAGATGGTGATATGGCCTTGACGGGAAAAGCAGCGGTGAAAGCAGCAGTGTATCAATAAAGCAACACGCCTCAAGAACAGACGCCGGGATGATCTTTCTCAGATATTTCAAATCATGCTTAAACAAGTTGTGGCCACACACGAAGTCAGAACCCTTTATAAACTCACTAATATCACTCACATGCGAGGAGTGAAATACTTTCTGATCCCTGCCAAGCGGGTCATTAAAGCGAAGGCAACCACAATCAAGCACTTTCCCTGTTGAAGGTTGTACCTCCAGGTCAATAAAAGAGATGCTTATTTCATTTATGGCAGTTTTCAAGTAAAATCGTCTAAAATTCGTCTAAAACTTGTCTAAGTTCGTCTAAATTTCGTTTAACGGATGGAAGCATCCAATCCCGTTAAATCCCGAAGTTATAGTAAACAAAAATATGATATTCCTGATAAGTACACCTGTAATTCTGGTTGAATGGAACTGTTAAACTCATTTTTTAACATATTCATAAAGGTTAGGTGCAATTTAAGATGACGCGTCATGTGAAAGTGGCGGAACTTGAATGAATCACTATTTGAGATAATAGTTATCTTAAATCGATTTAATCCCTAAGGATCTAAGATAGTTATAAGTTGAATCGTAATATTCAGCTTTCCTAGTATGGTCTTCTTTATCCCCTTCAGGAACAACAATGACCATTCCTTGCCTTGCTCGTGTTAGCAATACTCTATAGGCATTTATAAGATATTTTTTCCTTTCAGGATTGTGGATATTTTGCCAATTTTTACCAACAAAACTATATGTTTTCCATCCATTATGAGTATATCTTAAATCACCATCCCATGTTACACTTGACCAGTCAAGTTCAAGACCTTGAACATGGAATTCTGTAGCAACATCCTCAAGATAATATGACGACCTTACATCATCTTTCCCTTCTAGGAACCAATGTACTGGATTCATTGGAGACTTAACATCAATAGCATATGGCTTTAATCTTAATGCTTGAGATGAAACAATCATTCCATAGCGTTCGCTTCCTCTGGCTTTTTCTTTTAGCCATTGCTTAGCTGATAATACATTTCTCGTCAGAACAATTGGATATCTATTAGCAATTAACTTGTATACCTCGGTTGCCTTTTCAATATTTAAATCTAATAAATGCTTTATGAAAGCTGAAAGATTTTCTGCTCTAAAAGACCTCATAGACACAGCTAGATGCAAGTCTGCTTCATAGTGAATAGCTGATTTACTTATCAAATTACTTATAGCAGTTTCTGCTGCATATTCTGAATCAGCCAAATTTGGCGAGATATACACATTCCATGAAGGGAATTTACTGTTTATAGCATTTAGCCATTCCGATATACCCGCTTCTCCAATATTTATCTCCTGACCACCACCCACCAGGCACACAATAACAGCCCAATCAGTATGCCTGTCCAAGCATGAAATCAGAAACTCAGGTTCAGAGCTGTTAAAATTGGGCTGATTCTTCTTTTGCCTCATGAATTTAACAGTCTGATCTTTATTCCATGCTCTTTGAGCCTCATCAAATATGGCAACATGGTCATAAGGTGCAGTTTTGTCATCTAGATAGGCATCTCTATAATGATGAATAATTTGGATAAATAGTTTTACTTTCTGCTTAGCTAAAGCTTTTGAAATCTTATTCCCATTATTTTTTTCTTGAGTTACTTTATCTCTTGCAAGAGCTTCCTGAAGAATAGCAACCAAAGGACCATTACCTGAAAGATATACACTTGTGTTACTTTTCTCTTGATCTAAGTGAGAAGTTGCAACTTTTAAGCCAACCAATGTCTTCCCTGCTCCTGGCACACCAGTTACAAAGCAGATCGATTTGCGATTTAATTGCTTTGACATTTCAATTATTTCAGAAATCTTCTCTGTGGTTTTTGTTAGGTTAATTGCGTCCGCATCACTTCTAGTTATATTGTCTACACTGTGTTTGTTATATAGTGCCAAAGCAGCTTCAATGATAGTCGGCGTAGGAATTGCAGATAGCAATGACTCAATAGGCGCTGATACGGATAAATCAATGCGCATAGCATTAATGTTCGGAGGTCTGAAAAACTATCCATTACGTGATTATCTGCGCAATGCGGAAGGAAGAATTAATCCGGCAGTGGCTCTTCAAATATATCTGGTTGAGAAAGACCGGATTAAATTGCAGACCGGACTCACTCTTTATCAAAGGTGGTTCAGGAAGCCTTTTAATCTTGGTTATTATTGGGATAACAATTTATCTCAAGAAAGGAATGCCGGTCACACATTGCTACAGTTACCATTTAATGTACTTTATCAACCTTTCAGAAAAATCGGGCTTAGTGCTATTATTGGGTTTTATTCATCATATCCGATATCAGCATCCAGTTTGGTTTCCAGGCATAGGGTGGTGGAAACGGGAGCCCGTATAGGCCTGCAATATGAGCTTGATATTTCTCGCAAAATAAGTTTTGCAATAAGATCGGAATTTGAATATCCGGTTAACAATATTAAATATATTTACGCTATGCCCTCATTATTTGTGATGGGAGGAGTGGCGTTTAAGCTGTAGGTCGCTTTTTTCAAAATCAAATTAAATGTGGTAAAGTAAGATTTGTACATTTACCATCATTAAATAGTACCTGGTTTTCTCAATGGAATTTTATGGGTTAAGAATGCTGAACCTAAGAATTCATGATGTATAAAATTATTATGAATCTGGAAGAATATACACAATTCCGAACGGGAACGACAAAAGTCTCAGAGATTGTCCGGAATATGTTCTTTAAACCATTTATTTCTTCTTCGTTAAGGTCTTTCTGGAAATACTGGAATCCCACATGGGGGTATTTTCTGCTATTTTATTGTTACAAACCACTCAAAAGACTTTTTCCCCGATGGGTATCACTGTTGCTGACCTTTGCAGTGAGCGGTTTGGTTCACGATATGATTTATATTATACCGATGATGATGAAAAAAGTTGAATTTGTATTTCCCTTCATCACGGTTTGGTTTCGATCATTTCAACCGGAATTTTACTGACAGAATTACTTCAGATTAATTTTAAGAAATCCAGCATAAAGCTCAGGCCGGTTTTACATTCATGTTATCTGGCCGGGACATTTATTCTGACCAGATATATTGACTTATCCATTTAACCTAAAAAGTATTTCCTTCTGCGTGTTGATTCTAAATTCACCTCTTGATGAAAGGTGCGAAATCAAAACATCGACCAATGACAGTGAAGAAGAATGGCCCGGGTTGAGCCGGTTTTTGTTTTCGAAAGACGACTGGGATAAAAACTGCAGTGCACTGAGCGGGGGCGAGAGAATGCGCTTAATGCTCTGTTGCCTGACCATATACAGTAATTCGCCCGATATTCTGGTCTTTGATGAACCAACCAATAATCTCGACATTCAGAACATTGAAATACTGACTGCGGCAATAAATGAGTATCAGGGGACGCTAATAGTGGTGTCGCATGATGAAACATTTATGGAACAGACTGACATTGAGAGGATTATTGAACTTGTTTAAAAGGACTATTATACCCGTCACTACACAGTAGTCAACACTATTGTCAACACACTTTTGAGTAATAAGCTTAACCATTGTTATATTATTGGGCCATAATCATTTTCGTTACAATCTCGATTGTGACTTCACGAACTTTAATCTTTGTATTATGACTTCAAAAACTACTTTTTTCTTTTATCTGGCCGGGTTGATTTTATTTTCTTCCATGTTATATGGCCAGGGGGGTGTTCTCACCGACAGATCAGATGCAGGGTATGATTTCTATACGCATCCTGATAAAGCTATGAATGTGCCTTTTGCTTCCGTGACTACCGATGATGGGCATACTTATATTGCCGGAACAAGCGCTGATTATGCATCGGCATCCGGCAATTTTGTGATCGTTTGTATAAATAATGATGGTGAACTGGTATGGGAGAAGCGCTTACCTGTTACTTCCTACAGTGCAGAATACGGAATGGCTATTGGCCTTGACGAGACTCAGAATATTGTTGTTTCGGGGGTTAAATGGAATGGCCATGATGTGGATATGCTGACCCTTAAGCTGAACGCCAGTGATGGTGAAATCATATGGGAGACGCTGTTCGCCGGGGATCTTCCCTATATGGATGTGCCATACAAGGTGGTGACCGATGAATCAGGGAACATATACATAACCGGTATAACATACACCGGTAGTAATGCTTCATGGCTTACCCTGAAATATAACAGTGCAGGTTCGTTGCAATGGTCGCAGGTGCTTGAAAACAGTCTGCCTGATTCGTATATCGAACCAGAGGATATGCATGTAAATGCAGAACGTAAAAAGAAACTGAGGGCTGTATGGCTATTCCCAGTCCCAAGCCTATGAGAAGGGCATTGAATCCGTACATGCCTGAGGCAATCTTCTCTCTGTTAAGTCCAAGGGCCGCTGCGGCCAGAT
>JAEYSM010000046.1 GCA_023434665.1 Bacteroidota bacterium
AATTTCTGAAGGAAGAAGGTCCTGTGCTAAAATGCCTGTTGTCCATAATGAAAAAAACAACAGAATAGCTGATGTGTAAAGTTTGCTTTTCATATGGTGTTTGTTATGTTGTGAAAAAAACACCCAGGGCTATTACATAACCATTGAGTTAAATATATTAACCACCGGCATGCAATAAAGTTACAAAATAAAATTAGATATCCCAAATATCTAGATAAGAATTATTCGTTATAACCGGAAGGCCATTTTTGAGAGGTAAAAAACATTTTTTGCTTTTTCAGAACTGTATGAATTCCGTATTGTTTGATAACCATAAACAATAAAATAGTCCTTATACCAGGGAAGAATATAACTATTGGATTCTTTTTGCACTTTATCATGACGGTGAAGTGGTTCTATTTTCGAATAGTTTACGTTGGTAACATTCTCTCCCTTATCAATTATTTTATAGGCAATTCTATCCGCATCCACATAACTTAGCATCAGGGCACTAGAATCATATACATATGGAGTGACTCTTTCGCGTAAGCTTTGTGTCAAAGCATCAGTTAATTCAAGATCATTATTCCACTGAAGCACTCCTTTGTCATTGAAACCAGCAACAAAGGTTGTCAGATATCTGAATCCGTCAAAAATAGAATATGTGGATGGATACGGTCTTCCATAGTAGTCATAAACCATGGTAGTAACAGTCCTGTATTCAGGATAATAAGCCTCTGCTAAAAATACAAATTCACCATTATGAGTAAAAATCTCATGTGCCAGTAAATTGTAATCAGTTGAATAATCACGAACCTGTCTGTCACGACGAAGTAATGTCCTTCTGGGTGCAATTTCTGCTGGCCGTCTCAAATATCTGTAAAAGCGATCAAACTCAGTAAAGTCATATAAATTGACATTCTCTTCACCTTGTTCATTCATTACAATGGAAAAGAATCCGGTAGAAGCAACCCCTGTAACTTCACGTCCATCTACAGTTCTGGTCCTGCTACTTGTCCCATAAGATCCGATTATTATATCCGTATTCCTGTTAATTGCATGAATATATGCTGTATTGATCATGTAGTTATCGAACTTGCTTAACAGTTGTGTATGATACTGTTGCCCCTGTTCAGTAAACTTAACAACATAATAATTCCTTCGCTTTAAGGATTGTGTTGTTCTTAGTATTAGCGAAAATCCTTTTGTGACATCATTGATTCCCAATGATTCAATAACCGTTTTATCAGATATTCCTGTTGATAACAAACTTATGTTTTGGTTACGCAGGTCATATCGCAAAACCATAGATTCGTCATTACGGGTATTAATACCTGCTATTGCGAAATCTTTTGAAATAGCAAAATGAGAAATACCCGATCTTCCAGGGACTGGATAACTGATGGTTGAATAGAGTCCATCAAGAAAGTTAAAATCGACAAGGTAAAAGTTTGTATCAGCCGAACTCCTGCTGGTATAAAAAAATGCTAACAAACGATCATTTGAATACAATGCTTCCTCTAAGACAAATCCACGGGGCAGGTCAAAATCAAATCTCTTTTGTTCAGTAAGGGTTTTGTCAAGAAATGAAGTAACCCACTTCATTCTGCTACCTTCTGAACCCTCACTGCTCAGGAATATGATGGCACATCCGTTTTCTTCACATGGAACCACTTTATAAACTTCAGTATTATCCTTTACCAATAGTTCAAGTCGCATCGGTTTTTTTTGCTGGGCAAGTAATACAGATGGAACGATGATCAACGTAAGTAAAAATAGTGCCAACAGTTTGTATTTACGCATATGCTTTGTCATTTACATTTAAACAAAGATAAACCTATTTATTCGTAAATAATAGTGCATTTATTACCTCCGGGGTCCAGGGTAATTTTTAACCTGTTTATTTTTTCTTGTGAATGGTTGAACAAAAGAAGTAAAGCGTTGTTAAGAGGGCTGTTCAGAATAAAAAGACTTTCGACCATTATCATACGCAATCAATGCTAAATATCAACTTCGGACAATTAATCATTTTAAAAGATAAAAAATTATGGAACAAGAAGTATTTTCAATGCCAAGAATTGGGGAAAAAGCACCAGAATTTGAAGCAGTAACAACTCAGGGAAATATCAGTTTCCCTTCTGATTATGCAGGAAACTGGGTAATACTCTTTAGTCATCCTGCTGACTTTACACCAGTTTGCACATCTGAGTTCATGACATTTGCATCTATGGCAGATCAATTTGAGCGTGCAAATTGCCAACTCGTAGGTTTGTCAGTCGATGGTTTGTACAGTCATATCGCATGGCTCAGAACCATCAAGGAAAAAATCCAATACAAGGGAATGAAAGATGTAGAAGTAAAATTCCCATTGATTGAAGACATTACCATGAATGTAGCTAAAAAATATGGAATGATTCAACCCGGCGAAAGTAACACAAAAGCTGTAAGAGCAGTATTTTTTATTGATCCAAAAGGGATTATCAGAACTATAATTTATTATCCTTTGAGCTTAGGTAGAAATTTTGATGAGCTTTACAGAGTGCTTATTGCTTTACAAACTGCTGATGAATTCAATGTAGCTACCCCTGCTGATTGGCGACCAGGTGATGATGTCATTATCCCTACAGCCGGTTCTTGTGGTGTTGCTAAAGAAAGAATGGAAGATCACAGAGAAGGTGTTACTTGTTATGACTGGTTCTTCTGTACTAAAAAACTTGATAAAACTACCGTTTTAGACAAGATCTTAAAGACTGAACCAATGCATAACTAATATTGATATTTTAAAAAGCAAAAACCTGCACAATGTTTATTGTGCAGGTTTTTCTTTTATGTATTACTTAGATTATTTCACTTCTTCGAAGTCTACATCTGTTACTTCTGAATCGGGATTATTATCCTGATTTCCCGAAGGT
>JAEYSM010000067.1 GCA_023434665.1 Bacteroidota bacterium
CAAAGAAGTTTGCATCAAAGAATGCAAAAGCAAGGGTCAATGAGAAGATGACTCCGAAAATATTCCACATTCCTGCCTGAGCATACTGGGTACAGATTCTTACAACAGCCTTTGAATCCTTAATATCCGCTACTTCCTTATCGAGCTGAATATTACGTTTGATGAATTCAACTGCACGGTAAGCACCGGTGGTCACCGCCTGAATCGAAGCGCCGGAGAACCAGTATATAACAGCCCCTCCTGTGATAAAACCAAGTAGTACAGGGGCATCTGTAAGACTAAGATTCAATAATCCGGCATGCTGCAACATCAGAATAATGGCAAATATCATGGTGGTTGCCCCGATTACCGCAGTTCCTATCAGTACAGGCTTGGCGGTTGCCTTAAAGGTGTTACCGGCTGAATCATTTGCTTCGAGGAAATGCTTACCCTGTGTAAAATCAGGTCTGAAATTAAAATCCTTTTCAATCTCGTCTTCAATACCGGGTAACTTTTCAATCTGCGAAAGCTCAAATACTGACTGAGCATTATCCGTTACCGGACCATAACTATCCACAGCAATTGTCACCGGACCCATACCAAGGAAGCCAAAAGCTACCAGTCCGAAAGCGAAGATGGCAGGGTAGGTCATTATACTGTCCAGTCCCATGGTCGAAATCCAGAAGGCGACGGCCATGAGTCCTACTATCGTCATTCCTTTCCAGTAGGCGCTGAAGTTTCCGGCAACCAGACCTGAAAGAATAGTAAGCGAAGCTCCACCTTCCCTTGAGGCGGTCACAATTTCGTTAACATGCCTTGATTTTGAACTGGTAAAAGCCTTGGTCAGTTCAGGAATTACAGCAGCGGCTATAGTTCCCAGACTGATAATACTTGCCAGCTTCCACCACAAACCGCCCGCCATGTTTCCGATCAGGATATTACTGACGATGTAAGTTACAATAATTGAAATAATTGAAGTAATCCAGATCAGAGAAGTTAAGGGTGTCTCAAAATCAAACTCATTTTTATTTGCAAAACGGAATTTAGAAATCTTCTGATTGATAGCATATGAGAAAATCGAAGTGAAGACCATCAGGATACGCATAACGAAAATCCACACAATGAGTGTTGCCTGAAGCTCCAGTCCCATTGCCAGAACTATGAACGAAATTAATGCAACACCTGTTACACCATAAGTTTCAAAACCATCGGCAGTAGGTCCAACACTGTCACCTGCATTATCTCCCACGCAGTCAGCAATAACGCCGGGATTCCTTGGGTCGTCCTCATCAATTGCGAACACTATTTTCATTAAGTCAGCTCCAATGTCGGCTATCTTGGTAAAGATACCACCGGCGATTCTCAGAGCAGAAGCACCCAGTGATTCGCCGATAGCAAATCCCACAAAGCATGCGCCTGCACTATCTCCGGGAACGAACAGCAGGATAAAGATCATCATGATCAGCTCCACTGTGATCAGAAGCACACCAACGCTCATACCTGCCTGCAGGGGAATAGAAACCACATTCCATGGTTTTGACCGCAACGAGGCAAAAGAAGTACGACTGTTGGCAAGCGTGTTGATCCTGATGCCAAACCAGGCAACGCCATATGAGCCGAGAATTCCTAAAACCGACCAGAGTAATACCAGAAGAACTTTAGAGAACTCCATATCTGCCAGTTGATAGAAATAATAGAATATGGCCGTTCCTATAATGAGAAACAGGATGACAAGGAATTTGCCCTGCTGAAACAAATATGTCTTGCAAGTCTCATAAATTATGTTGGAAACTTCCAGCATTGACTTGTGGGCAGGCAATTTTCTGATCCTTAAAAACTGCCATAATCCGAACAGCATCCCCAGAACTATGATGAATATGCCCCATGCAAGTAAAGAATGGCCATCCATACCCAGGTTTTCGAAATAACTCTGGCGCAGATCGGGAATTGGTAAATCGGCCTCGCTGGCTGAAAGAAATGATGGGATCACTAACAGGGAAAACAGTGTAATTGATTTTCTCATAAAATTTTATTTAATGAAATCGATATGTCAATCGTTTAATTCACACAAATTTATAGAAGAATACACGAATTTAAACAGTTATACAACAAGAAATATCAACAGACATGCTTATTTGTAACGGATTAAGACGCTAATAGTTTCCTAACATATCTGATTTTTAGCTTTTTCGCAAACGTTTGCGAAAATAAAAAAAATCAAAAAAAATCTCCAGCCTACCCAATAAAAAGTGAAAATAATAAGGGAATTGAACTTTTACCAAGCATTTTTTCTTAATTTTAACACAGATTTTAAAAGCATGCGGAAATGGAGAAAATTCCATTAAAACTTTTAGGAATGATCAATAGCCAGTCTCAAAGTGGAGCCTATACTTTAATCCTGGGTGAAATTGAAGGCAAAAGGCGATTGCCCATTCTGATCAATACTTTCGAAGCACAGGCCATTTTATTCCATATAGAACAGATTAAAATACCGCGTCCGCTTACGCACGACCTCTTTAAGAACTTTGCCGATACTTTCGACATAGAGTTTAAGGAAGTTATCATCAGCAAGTTCGCTCAGGGAATTTTCTATGCCACACTCGTCTGCTCGGATGGTAACCAGATAAAAGAAATTGATTCAAGGACTTCAGATGCGATTGCACTGGCTGTGAGGTTCAACTGCCCGATTTATACTTTTGAGGCTGTACTTACAGGTGCCGGTGTCTCGGTAGAGGAGGAGCCTGACATTGATGAACTTGCCACAGGTGGGGTTGAGGTAAGTGATGAGTACGACTACAACAAGTTCTCTATCAGTGAAC
>JAEYSM010000094.1 GCA_023434665.1 Bacteroidota bacterium
CCGCGTCTTCCGTTAAGGTAACATCGAAAGTTATGACTTGTGGATCACCACCGGCCAAATAGGTGTTACCATCATAGAATACTTTGTATGGTGCGGTACCACCATTCATTGTTACAGTGATTGTCGCCGTGCCACCATAACAAATTTCAGCATCACCAGATACGGCCGCTGTAAGTTGCTGGGGTTGTGACAGTGTAACACTACATTCTGATTGTGCCTGTGTTAAGGTTGCTGTAACCAGTAACATCATGGTGAACAATGCGGAGAGTATATACTTTTTCATAACTTAGAATATTTACCTTTTAATTCACGAAGATCTTTTAACCAATCTGTCTCTTCTTTTAATGATTCCCCGAGGAAGGTTCCCCTCTATGGTGGGGAACCTTTTCCGGCAACCGGATAATTCATTTACCGGGACTTTCCCTTCCCGGAAGGGTTATAGCTTATTAATCGCAATAAGGAGTTTCATAATCATTGGCATCCTTAATACGGATTTTGTAGGTTCCTGCAGACAGGCCATTGAATTGGTAGTACGGATCAGAAGATGGTTCTGTATAGGTAGCTCCATTGTCTATTGAATATCTGAAAGGAGCTGTTCCTGAATTAGGAGTAATTTTAATCCAGCCATCACTGCCTTCGAAGCATTGTACATCCTCAAACTCGGTTGTGAAAGCAGGAAGTTGCTGAACGGTAACTGTGAAAGAGCAAGTATTAGTTTTTCCGCAGTCATCTGCAACAGTATAGGTAACTGTAGTAACACCTAATAAATAATTGCCGCTGGCATTTTCCGTGTTATTGAAATCATTGCTGTATGTATAACCACCGCAAGTTTCAGAAATCTGAGGTAGTGGTACTGTTACAGGAGTAGTGGTTGCACCGGCTGCAGCCTGAACCAGGATATTTTCCGGACAAGTTATTGCCGGAGGAGTATTATCAACAATAGTGAATGTGGCAGTGGTAGTAGCCAGGTTGTTACACTCATCTGTTGCTGTAAAAGTAACAGTAACTGCACCTGTAGCACCGCATAAGTCAGATAAGCTACCTGCATTATTTGACCAAGTAACATTTCCACATAAATCACTGGCTGATGCTCCACCATTTGATGTTAACCATGCATTAAGTTCACTCACATTTCCTAAACCATTGCATTCAACAATTTTGTCAGAAGCTGCTATGGTTATCGTTGGAGGAGTCTGGTCTCTGATTATAATCTTTGCTGTGGTGGTTTCGGAATTCTGACAATTATCAGTAGCTGTGAAGGTTACTGTCATTTCACCGGTGTTACCACAGCCATTAGAGAATGAAAGATCACTGTAATTATGTGACCAGGTAATAGTGTTATTACTACAAGCATCGGTTGCAGTAGCACCTGCATGATTGTTTAACCATGCTGTAATTTGTTCATTCATTGTATTATCAGCGCACTCTATAGTTAGATCATGCTTGTTAGTGATATCAATTTCAGGCTTCGTATTATCTCTTACTGTAAATGTGGCTGTAGTTTCGGAATAAAGACCACAAGCATCGGTTGCCCTGAATGTTACCTCAACAGAACCTGTAGCACCACATTCATCAGAAATAGCTGGCTGTGAAGGGAAATATGACCATGTAACAGTACCACAATTATCAGTTGCTGTTGCACCACCATTATTATTTAACCAAGTTAATAAATCGTTTACATTACCTGTACCGTTACAATCAACTGTTTCATCCTCTGCTTCCATAGTGATAAAAGGAGCAACAATGTCCTGAACAGTTATGTTAGCAGTAAATGATGAAACATTTAAGCAAACATCAGTTGCAGTGAATGTTACGGTTGCTGTACCTGTACTTCCACAACTAGGAGTTAAGGCTGTGTAATTATGTGACCAGTTAACCGTGCCACATCCATCGGATGCAGTTGCACCTGCCTGATTAGCTAACCAGGCATTAATTTGTTCTGTAATATCATCTTCATCGCAATTAATAACCAAATCATCATTGGTAACTTCTGTAATTGCCGGTGCCTGAGTATCGTCAACTGTTATAGTTTGATTACACGTAGTATAGTTTCCTGAATTATCAGTTATTTTCCATGTTCTGGTAACTGTTAATGGACATGTGCCTTCTCCAAGAACATCCTGATATTCTACTTTCTGAATTCCGCAATCATCTGTTGCTAAACCATTATTGGTTGAGTTGGTAAACACCTCAAGCGATGATAATGTTAAGGTGGTTGAGAATGCCGGACCTGTTATAGCTTCTGTTCCACACCCTTCAAGGTTTCTGGGGGTTGCGCAGGTTACTGAAGGAGGAAGATTCTCAACTGTAAATTCGACTGAGCCGGTAATGCTCACATTACATTCGTGGGCATCAACAACAATAATATCTGCTTCATCAATCACCGTGTTTTCAGTAAGTGGAAACGTGAATTCAAAAGGTGCAGCCGTAAGAACTGTTGATCCATAAGTTACAGTATATGGGGGTGTTCCACCTGCTACTGTTACCGTAAATGTTACGTCGGCATTTAAACAATATGCACCGCCATTACCGCTGATAGCAGCAGTAAGTTGAGCGGGCTGACCAATTACAACAGTACATTGTGCATTTGCTTCTATTGCGAATACCGTGAGTACCAATATTGAAATCAGGGTAAGTAAATACTTTTTCATGACTTGTGTGTGTTTTGTTTTAATTATTCGTTGTTGGGTTTATGTT
>JAEYSM010000073.1 GCA_023434665.1 Bacteroidota bacterium
ATACATTAAAGGCACAACAACCTGTTGAAGCATCGTGGACATTACAGCAAAGCGATGCAGGCACCTACAGCGAAGGCATATCCGCTACAGCGTTCAGTTCGGGAAGCGGACTAATCGCCTTCAGGCACGATTCAGAAAATGGCGCTATGTCGTGCGGATGGAACAGTAAGAGTTTAGATACGGCCGACTACTACCAGTACACCATTACCCCCGAAGAAGGCAAAACCCTGACAATTACCGACATAAACATGGATGTGAACCTCGATCGCGTAAACATGCGATTCGCGGTACACTACTCAACCGACAACTTCAGGCAACAAAGCACCGCTGTAGGCAACAGTGTGTATGTAGGCATGAAAAGTTCGCGCCAACTGCACATAAGCACACGAATAACAATCAGTTACCCACAAACACTAAGCATAAGAGTTTACGGCTGGAGCGCCCCCACTCCGGCTGTAAACTTCTTTAACAGTAACGTGGTGATTAGCGGTCACTTTGAGGAGGAGGAAGAAGAGCTTGCAGAAGTAAAAGAAGAGTTAGTGCCGGAGGATGAAGTAGAACTACCATTGATGGAGATTGGTGAAGATGATGAAACACTTCTTGAACAGTTAGCAGAAACAGAAATACAAGCCGGTATTCCGGAAGAACCCCTGGCAGACATGGGATTATCAGAGCAGCCCAACCTGTTTGAGATTGAAGGTCAAGATACAGGAGGAAGAGAAGGAGAGAGAGGGGGTGATGTTTTCGATACACCAGGCCCCTATACATGGACATGCTCACCCGGTATGACCAGCGTTACAGTTGAATGCTGGGGCGGTGGCGGAAGGGGTGGTGTGCGAACAAGTGGATACAATGTTGGTTATGCAGGTGGTGGAGGTGGTGCATACTCTAGAAGTGTGATTAATGTTACGTCAGGAGAATCCTACGATGTTCATGTCGGGGCAGGAAGTTCATCCACTAGTGCAGGAGGCGATTCTTGGTTCAATACTACATCTACAATTTTAGCCAAAGGAGGGTCGAGTGTTGCAGATAATTCTAATAATTCCGGAATCGGTGGCCAAGGAAGTCAGGGAATTGGAACCATCAAATATAATGGTGGTTATGGTGCCAAAGGAGACGATTCTTATGGGGGTGGTGGTGGTTCCTCTGCTGGCTCAACCCAAGTTGGAAATTTTACAAACACTACCACAATTCAAAGACCTGGTGCAATAGCACCCTTCAATGGAGGAAGTGGTGGACAGGGAGCTAATAGCAGTACAACTGGTCAAAATGGTGTAAATCCAGGAGGCGGAGGCGGAGGTGGTTATAGAGGCGGATTACTTGCATCTACCAAAGACCCAGGTTCTGGTGCTAATGGACAGGTCATCATAACATATTGCGAGATTTATAATATTCAGCCAGCTGGGCCAATCTGTTCTGGCACATCAACTCAAATTAAACTTTCAGGTTCAGAATCAGGTGTAAATTACCAATTAAGGCGTAATGGCACTCCGATAGGTCCTGCTGTTCCCGGAAATGGATCCCTTATAACCTTTGAGAATCAAAGTCTGGCAGGTGCTTACACCATTATAGCTACTCATGCCACACTGGGATGTCAATCAATTATGAATGGCACACTTACTTTTACTCAATCACCGGATGTTGCATTAGGTACAATTCCATCTGTTTGTCGCGGAACTACCTCAACCACATTGTCATACTCAGTAACTGAAGGCAACCCCACCCGATATATGATTGATTGGGACAATGCAGCTAATGGACAAGGTTTCACAGATGTTCCAATAACCACTACTTTACCGGCTAGTCCAATTTCAATCACTGTTCCTGCAGGTGCAGCTCCCGGTACCTATAACGGAACTATTAAAGTTCGTGATAATAATGGATGTGAAGGCAACACTCACAATATCAGTATTACTATACATCCAAATCCAACTATAACACTTGGCCCTAATCCTTCTGTTTGCCAAGGTGCAACAACTGCGAATCTCACTTACAGTGCAACAACAGGAAATCCTGATAGATATTCGATTGACTATAACCCTATAGCTGAAACTGCAGGTTTTAACGACCAAACGAATGCCTTGTTGTCAATAAGTCCGATTAACCTGATTGTTGCGGCATCTGCCCCCGCCGGAACATATCAGGGGACTTTGACAGTGAGGAATTCAACCACGGGATGTATAAGTGCAGACTACCCTATTACAATTACAATCAATCCTGATGTTTTTGTGAATGCAGGTATTGACCAGGAAGTTTGTTCTACTACTGCTTCGGTAAATATCTCAGGTTCAGTATCAGGAGGAGCAACCACCGGCACATGGACCAGCAGTGGTACCGGAACCTTTGCTAATCCAAATGCATTATCCACTACATATACTTTTAGTGCCGGAGACATTGCGACTGGTTCAGTGACATTAACACTCACGTCTGCCGATCCTACCGGTCCATGTACAGCCGTTTCTGATTTTCTTATCGTGACCATTCGACAGGTAGCAACTGTTAATGCCGGGCCTGATCAACATAAATGTGAAAGCTCACCTGCAGTAACACTAGCCGGCGTTATCGGTGGCGGAGCTACTTCCGCAATCTGGTCGGGTGGCGCAGGTACCTATACTCCTAATAACACTGCACTTAATGCCATATACACGCCCACAGCCTCTGAAATAGCAAATGGCTCAGTTACTTTAACCTTGACAACAAATGACCCTGTAGGGCCATGTAATGCTGTTTCAGATCAGGTGGTAATCATATTTGATGATGCCCCAACCGTCAATGCAGGTTCTGACAAGTCAGTTTGTGCGGATGCACCATCTGTGACACTTGAAGGCTCAATAGGAGGTTCAGCAACCAGTGCCACATGGAGCGGTGGAACAGGAACTTATAATCCAAATAATACCACCCTCAATGCTGTATATACCCCGTCAGCGACAGAAATAATGAATGGTGCTGTCACTCTCACATTGACTACCGATGATCCAATAGGATTATGTGGGGCTGTTTCAGATCAAATGATCATCACAATAAATCCGTTACCTGTTGCAAATGCCGGAACTGACCGGAGTATCTACAGAGGTCAGAGTACAACCATTGGAAGTACAGCAGTTGCCGGCAATACATATCACTGGACAGCCTCACCTGCTGATGGTACTCTTAATCCGAATGTTGCCATGCCAGTAGTAAGTCCCTTGGTTACGACAACTTACACATTAACAGTTACATCAGCAGCCGGATGTACTAGTACTGACCAGGTTATTGTCACTGTTACCGATAATATAAGTATATCAAAAAGCATGACAATTACACCTTTGAAGCCGGGCGATCCGGTTCAATACACTATAGTTTATCAGAATAATAATGAGGCCAATCAACCGGCGCTCAATGTAGAAGTAAAGGATTATTTACCACCCTCAGCCTTATTTACATTTACTTCTGCCACCCCTGCCCCGACAACTAATTCCGGAGGAGTGCTGACATGGAACTTCGCAACTTTACCGGTTGGAACCTACAGCATAATCATAAACGGTATTTGTGGTAGCATTGGCAATTCCAATTGGCCAACATATAATCCTGCAACATACTACATAATGACTGGTGGAGGATCTGAAACACTGAGTAATAATGCTTCCGTTCAAAATGCAAGCACACCGGCTCCGATATATATCTCAGCACCGGTTGATAAAACGGTACAACAATATTGTGGACCTGATCTTCAGCCAAATTCTGTAAATGGATATATAAAGTCAGCGACCCCAACTTACATTTATTACTCGTTCACCATAACTAATAATGGAAATATTTCAGATAAGTTTGACCTTACAGCAACCGGTACAATTCTTACATTTCAGGTTGAGAACTTAAATGGACAGCAACTTAGTACAACACCATGGCTAGCTCCAGGTGAATCACTTCCATTCTTATTAAAAGTATCTATTAGCGGTGGTACACCCCCTGACCAAACCAGTCTTGCTCAGTTAAAAGCTAAATCTTTTGTATGTGGAACTGAAGATGTGAGTAATATAACCACATATATATATGGGGGAAATATTCCTGGTGATGCATGTAATCTTCAAATTACTAAAACATCCTCTGCAAATCCGGTTACGGTTGGAAACAATTTCACCTACACTATAACTGTTACTAATTCAGGGGATCCAGCACAGGAGACAGTTATTGAAGATGCTTTGCCTCCCGAAGTAAATTATGTATCCTCTGCATGGTCAGTTACTGAAATTGGAGCAACTGTAACGTTAACTTATCTACCTCTAACCCATACTTTAAGAGGTGTTTACAAATTTAATCCAAAGAATCAATTAAATAATGGAAAATTAATTCGGATAACTATTGTTGTTACACCAAACTGTGATGCTGTCCCCTCTATAACAAACAATGCAAAAGTAACTAGCTCAACAGCTGATCTGAATATGGATAATAATGCTGTGAGCATCACCACAAATGTTCTGTCAAATCTTCCCACACCCACAATTACCCCTCCTGCCCCTGTTATATGCTCAGGTAGTACTGTAACATTAACAGCATCAGGAGCACCGGCGGGACATGGATATAAATGGTACGACATAGATGGAAATCTGGTTTTTACAGGTAATCCATTTACAACACCTGCGCTCACTGCAAATGCTACTTATTACGCAGCAATTTTCGAAACTGCCAATCCCGATTGCGAATCACCTCAAACACCTATAAATATATCAGTGTTAACAGTTGATGATGTTACTGACCCTGTGGATGCTGTAGTTTGTGAAGGCGAAACCGTTTCATTCTCGGTTACTGCCACAGGTACAGGAACGCTTTCTTACAAATGGCAGGTTGACACAGGATCCGGTTTTACGGATGTTGTTAATAATGCAATATATAGCGGTGCGAATTCTCAGACCCTGACAATTACTGGAGCTTTGCTTTCAATGGACGGATATCAATACAGGTGTATGGTCCAAAGCGGAACATGCGGTTATTCAGTCATAAGTAATGCTGCAACTCTGACAATTAATCCAAAACCCTCTATAACCCCTGAAAATACTGATCAGTCAGTTTGTATAAACACTCCAATTACAAATATAATTTATAATGTAAGCGGAACATATTCGAGTGTAAGTGTTTTAGGGCTTCCAACAGGAGTAACATATAGTCAGACAGGGAATACTATTACTATCTCCGGAATTCCAACCACAGCAGGAGTATTTATTTTTACAGTCACAGCTACAGGCATTTGTCCTCCTGATGCCACAGCAACAGGGACAATTACTGTAAATCCTGATGCTACAATTCAACTTACATCTGCAATTGGAACTGATAATCAATCATTGTGTACTAATAATCCAATTACTCCAATAACGTATTTAATAGGAGGCAGCAGTACCGGTGCTTATGTAACCGGTTTGCCGGCAGGAGTAACCGGCCAATATTCTGGTGGTGTATTTACTATTACAGGCACTCCCACAGTAACGGGCACTTATAATTATACAGTTTATACCACAGGTGAATGTGAACAAACCAGTACTTCAGGTACTATAACATTATTCGCAGTACCAGCGGTTACCCCTTCTGATGTCGTAGGAATTTGTCCCGGTGCGTTATCTTTCACTTTACCATATACAGCAACAGGTAATCCTAACACATATAATATCATCATCGGAACACCTGCATTTCCCGGTTTTGTTCCAATAATTAATGCAACACTTACAAGTAGTCCGCTTACAATACCATTGCCTTCCGTAGTGGTTGAAGGTACATACCAGTTCTTTATTACAGTAAGCAGTTCAGAAGGTTGTACCTCATCCCCCATGCCGTTTAATGTTACATTCGAAGATGTTATAATACCGGTTGCAAAATGCAAGCCCTACACAGCATTTCTTGATGAAAATGGTATTGCTATCATATCTCCTGATGACGTAAATAATAATTCAACAGATAATTGTGGTATTGAAAGCATTACTGTAAGTCCAAATACTTTTACATGCAACAACGTTGGCAATAATACAGTAACCCTAACAGTGACCGACTATTATGGCAATTCATCTACTTGTACTGCACTGGTTACAGTTGTGGATAATATAGGCCCCATGGCCCACTGTAAAAATATCACAGTTGATCTCGATGAGAATGGGATAGCAACTATTACACCTGAGATGGTTAACGATGCGAGTACTGATAACTGCGGCATTTCATTCATGACGGTTAACCCTGATACATTTGATTGTTCCAATCAGGGAGCAAATACAGTTACCCTAACAGTTACCGATGAAAATGGAAATTCATCTGCATGTACAGCAACAGTTACTATTCGTGATAATGTGCAACCGGTAGCACTTTGCAAAGATTATACAATTACATTAAATCCATCCACTGGAACAGCAACATTAGTACCGGCAAACATCGATAACGGCAGTTATGATAATTGTGGTGGTGTAACTTTGTCATTGTCAGGCCAAACCACTTATGATTGCGGTGATTTCAATGCAGGTATTCCAATTCCTGTAACTCTGATTGTCACTGATGAATCTGGTAATCAATCCACTTGCACAGCTAATGTGATGGTTGAATCTACCCTTGAAATTACACAAATGTATTTGGACATATGCGGAGCAAGGTTTAATTCTACTGTAATTGGTGGAAGTGGAGGCTATCATTATTATTGGGATGCAACCGACCCAATCAACAATGGCAGGAAACCATTTGCTAATTGTGTATTGTTTTGCGCGGGACAAAGTACCCATACCTCCAGTAATCCATGGTTATATACATGGTTGCCCGACGGGACATATTATACAACTTTAACAGTCACAGATTCAAGGGGTTGCCGTGTAACTGAGGAACTTACCTTTAATACCACCGGCACTAATAAGATTATTGAAGATTCTGAAGCTTGTGAAGGAGAAACAGTCACATATACTGTAGGAACTCTTGAATGGTGGAATTATGAATTCGATTGGACATGGGAAGGTTGCACACGGATTTCAGGTGGAGGTGTTGATGATAAATTTATAACCGTTATTTGGGACCAAGGTCCTGGGAATTATCAAATAAGTGCCTTGGTTGACCCTCAAATTTTTGGATTATGTTTGGAAATTGACATTTACAATGTTACAGTACATCCAATGCCTGTTCCGATATTTAATTCTTATGCAGATAACATCTGTCCCCAGTCAACCCAAACATATACACTTACCCAAACCTATACAAGTCACATATGGACAGTTACCGGCGGTACCATAACTGCTGGTGGTAACCCAGGTCAGAACTTTGTTACAGTTCACTGGGGTAATGGCCCAACAGGTACCGTTTCGGTTGAAGTTACAAACACCTTTGACTGTTCAGCATCATCCCAAATTACAATTAATATATTTGATAATGAAGATCCTACAATAGCCTGCCCGGCCCCTGTTACTGTAAATGCTGTCTATAATCAGTGTTATGCCACAGGGGTCAACCTTGGAACACCTATAACAAATGACAATTGTGGTATTGCCTTAGTTACTAACAATGCTCTAATACAATTTCCTGTTGGGACAAGTATTGTTACATGGACGGTAACAGATTATGCAGGCAGAACAGCAACTTGCAATCAAAGTGTAACAGTAATTGATAATCAGTATCCTACCGTTCTCACGCAGGATATTACTGTTTATTTGGGAGTTGATGGGACTGTTATTATAACAGAAACTGACATAGATGATGGCAGTTATGATAATTGTGGTATTGATGATATGGCTCTATCACAATATACTTTTGACTGTTCAAACATTGGAGAAAACGAGGTAGAACTGACCGTAACTGACCTTGGTGGCCTTCAATCAACCGGAACTGCAACTGTAACTGTTATTGATAATATTCCACCCACCATCAGTCAATGTCCCATTCTACGCACTATAGAAGGTTGTTCAGCATTTGATATCATTGATCCGCCTTATGCAACAATCTTAACAAACACAACTTATGAGATCTTCAATATTACCAATCAGGGAATTGTAACTGACAACTGTCCGTTAAACATCACTGTTCAGTATATCGACGAAATTACATCTACCACACCCTGCTCAATAACCGTTGAACGTAAATGGCGCATTTCTGATGGTGTCAATTTTGATGAATGCATTCAAACTGTAATTATAAATGATTCTCAACCTCCGCAATTAACAGGAATACTGCCGGGTGGGCATCTTGACAATACTTGTATTTCAGAAGTGCCACCAGCTCCTACAGTAACCGAAATATCCGCATTATATACTGATAATTGTAAAACACCAACTGTAATTCCTGATGAAACCAGCATTACAGGAACATCCTGTTCATGGACTGCAACTTATAATTACATTGTTACAGACGGTTGTAACGAAACTATCGCATCGGTTATTTATACGGGCGATGATACAGAAGAACCCGTAATCACAGGAACCATTCCAACCACACCTATTGCCGGATGTTCTGCTACCGATATCCCAATTGCGCTTACCACAGTCACTGCTCTAGAAGCTCTTGGCATAACAATCAGCGATAACTGTACACCCGATGCAAGCTTGGTGGTTACTTCTTCTGATGCCGCACCATCCGGTAATTGTCCCATCACCATTGTAAGAACTTATACCATTACTGATGCCTGCTCTAATGCATCAACCATTACACAGACATTTGAAATTGATGATCAAATAAACCCGGAAATCACCTGCCCGGTTGCAGGAACACAACCTGTTATTGTCAATACCGGAAATGCCTATACACATAACGCACCCCCGAATTGGGATGCCACTGCAACTGATAACTGTGGAGTACAGTCTCTCGTTGCAATGCTTTCAGGTGACACTGATTCTGGTCCTCATACCACTTTAAACGGTGTTGTCTTCAACCAAGGCACCACCACCGTCACATGGACGGCCACAGATGCCTGCGGAAATACCTCAACCTGCACATTCAATGTAGTGGTTGAAGGCTCAGCTGATATATCGGTAGTTAAAACAGTTTCACCGGTGGGTGCTGTTGTTCCCGGTCAGACACTAACCTATACCGTTGTTGTCACTAATCTTGGTCCGGCAGCTGCACCATTAATAGAATTATTTGACAATATGCCACCACAAGTGGACCTTATTTCATGGACATTAAATGGAGTTCCACAATCATTGCCATATTCCGGCTATTGCGACCTGACAAATCTGGCATTTGGAGATTCTCAAACTGTTACTTATACCGTTAAAGTTAAGTGCTCGACCATTAATTCAATTGCCAATACGGCAACCGTTCTATTGCCACCTCCATTATCCGATTTGAATAATTCCAATAACTCTTCTACAGTTACCAATCCAATTGGAAACTTTTTACAGGTTACTGCTTCTATAATACAAGGAGATTGTCAATCGAATGGCGAGATCGACATTACTGTGACAGGCGGAACACCTTTTACTCCTCCACCTTCTTATACATATTTCTGGACTGCAATTGATGGCGGACCTATACCTGCAGGGCAGCAAACAAATGAAGATCTTTCCGGCTTGCCAAGTGGAACTTACCATGTAGTGGCGACCGATGCCAATGGTTGCACGGTTGAAGGGGAATGGGAAGTTACCAGTGAAGATACTGAAGACCCAACATTCACACCTCCGGCAGCTCAATCTTTCTGTGTTGAGAGTATTTTTTCAGCAGTTTATGATGGCGTTCCCGGATTTAATGCAGACATTCTACCTGATCCGTTATTTACACCTCCATACCCAAGTGATTGGCGCAGACCTGACTGGTATATTATTAATGCTGATAATACCCCGTCATCTGATCTTGACATTGAGGATGTTTTAGATAATTGCTGTACTGAGGAAGAACTTCTTGAGGGACTTACATGGGTAATTCACTATGACGAAAGTCTTGTTCCTCCACATGCCGATCTGAGCGGTACAGGTCAACCATCGACATATGATATAAACAATGATGGCATTGTAGATGAAATTATCCTGTGGGGAACACCTGACAATGATGATTTAATTCACACAATAACATACACTTTAACCGACTGCAATGGAAACGAGGCAAATTCAGTAACAGTAAACATAACAATTAAACCAAGACCAAATGTAATTAAACAACCATAAAATACCTTCCGGTCCGGGGATTCTAATAATTGCCCCCATTAGCCCCGGCCGGATTTTTATAAAATCTAAGTGAAACGAAAACAAAGCCTATGATAAATGAAATACAGTAATTGACCACGCAGCCTTTACAGGCAAACAAGTATGTAATCTTCTCATTTTTTTCACGCTCTCATTATGAGGCACAACAAAATCAATCATTAATAAACAAATTTTCAATTAACCATTAAATTTTAAACAAAATGAAAAAGCAACTATTATTTATTTTAGTGGTATTTATTACCATGGGATTCTCTTTACCAGTCTATAGTCAGACAAGTACACCATTAGTTCCACGAGAATTAGATTGTATCGATTTAGAAGACGAGTTGAATGTTGTCCCAGGCCAACCCTATACCTATACGGTGGAAGTTCCATCACCTGACGGTGCAAAAACATTTCATTGGTTTGTTACTCAGGATGAATCTATGATATCGGGTGGTAGTATAATTGCCAACATTGAAGCTTTTCCTGGTGCAATATTGGCTGATGGTTCGGTCAACTATGATGATGCTGATGCAATTGATCCTAATGTAACCTTAACTTTTTCTAGTTTTCAGCTTGATACCGATGAGTATGTTTTTGTTGCAGTTCTAGTTACAAATACTGATGCTGATGGTTGTGAAACGAATAACTTCAAAGTATATAGAATTCTGCCTGTTCATGCTTTCAGTTTAGATATAGCCAATGCTACTGCTGAGGATATGATTTTCGGAGAGGACTATGGTGCAAATATTGACAATTGTTTGGCATCTATAGTGGCAGCAGATTACGATGCAACTAATAATGAAATGGATTACGATTTTGGAGTAAATACATTTTATTATGTAGTCGCTGCTGCAAACTTCTCTGGAAGTTGGCAACTTAGAGCTGAATTAGCTGGTTTAACATTATCACAGACAGCAACTATTACTTGGGGTTATACTTTTGCAACTGCAGGAGATAATGTAATAGCTCCTGCACTTTCAACCGATGGTGAATTTACTTCTCCTGTTTTAGTAGAAGCTCAAGATGAATCTGGTGCTGTGGGTGCAGCAGGTGAACAGATATGGATAAAAATGGTAATTGACCATGGAAATACATTTGAAGGTGATGCAATTTCACAATACAGCCTTGCAGTAAATGGAAATCTTGTCGCAACTGTTTCTCCATTAGGACTGGTACCAAACGGTGCTGATGTACATCATGAAGGAACAACTTGTGCTCAAGTAGATTTTGATGATATTGCATTACAATCGCTCAAACCAAGACCAGATGTTAATTCTGTTAGTCCTCCTGCTCCTGGATTCTTACCAGTAGGAAACTAATAGTTTATTGAATCGTTGCTTTTTCAACCTAAACCCCTTCCGTGCGGTACAATTTGGCACCGTGCGGAAAGGGAAAAAGGTTCAAGAAGGCTGAAGGCAAATCCCAATTTATTGGGATAAGAATAAGAAGTGTAAAAAGGCCCCATACTCTGAACTTATAAGGGTTGAAAAAACATAATTGATCGTACTTAAACATCTCACTACTTCGAGATGTATTCCTTATATCAATAAGCCGTCGTACGGCATTGGTCTTACGTTAATCGTTGATACAATGACATGACTTCGCTTAAATATGGTACGCATTTATCTCCCGAAAGAGAGTAATCGTTTGCATTTCGCCCGTGCTGACATTCTATGTCTTAGTCCGGTGAGGATGCCCTCGGTTTTCTGGTTGTTGTCAGTATCCGGCAATCGCCATATGGTTCACTTTATGAGTAACTAACGGGAGCTGCACGCTTTAATCTTTTGTAATCATCTGCCGGCATTATGCTGTCAGTAAATGAAATGGAACATAGATTCTATATCTATGAAGTTAACTGCCGGGGAGTTATTCCCTCAGGCGATTGTTAAACTAATACCTAATAAAATGTAATTAATGATAAATAATTTAAACAAGCACGGACCACATAGTGATCTGATGCAAGGTGATGGCCTAAACCGGGGTTCTCCTCCTTCTTGTCCGGTTGGCAATACCTATGTACTGGTGATTGAACCACCCGGTTATCGACGACGACATGCAGAACCCGTTAGTCGTACCAATATCAATATTGCAGGATCCCTCTTAGTGTGTGGGCTCCCGGTTATGAGTCAGACCGGTCGGCCCGAATACTCACCCCCTTACGCGACTCATCAGCCCGGTTCACAGCTAGTTACTGTGACGGTGAAACACAACCTGATTGATGTAAGGGGATCGCTATGCGCTAAGCATTCAGAATTCAGCTGTCAGCTGTCAGCTATCAGAGAACCAAAAACAAAGAACAAAGAACAGTTTTTGGAACAAAGAACAAAGAACAAAGAACAATTTTTGGAACAAAGAACAAAGAACAAAGAACAATCTTCATAATCTCTCATGAGTAAGAATCAGTAAATAATAGTATATTTTGAACTGGTATAAACACATAATACGACTTATCACACTGGCATTTATGCTGGTGCTGACCGGTGCTGCTGCATCGGCCCAGTCGGTTACTGTGTATGCCGGTGATCCGTTTACATTCACAGTAGTGGACGTACCGGGCGATTCTTATTCGTGGGAGGTTTATGAAGACTTTGCCGGCGTTAATATGGCGGCCGTGCCCGGAAGTACTTCCACCACTTACTTCCCATCTGGCAACACAGGTCCTTCAGTGGATATCGTGTTCCCAATCCCGGGAATGTATATAGTTAAGGTGTGGGCAGTGAATGGTTGTCCTACCGATAATATGAAGTTCTACCTCGTTGAGGTGCTCGAAGCCCTGCCTGTTGCTACTATCCTCGAACCGGGTGAAATCTGCGAAGGCGATCCGCTTGTCCTTGAAATTGAATTCACCGGAACTGCTCCATGGGAATTTGATCTGTTTGATGGTGTGAATACCACGACTTATACCGCCGATGTTACTCCATACGCGG
>JAEYSM010000001.1 GCA_023434665.1 Bacteroidota bacterium
ACTGCTTTGAATAATACCGGATCACATCCCAGTTCGGTTGAAGAATTGCGACGTAATCGTATAACTGCCGACTTTACTTTTGGCGGTGGAATAAACACATGCTCGCTTACTGTGAACAGGTACTCAATATCATACCACGCCTGCAGGAGCACACTGAGTATCCCGTAAGTCTTACCGCCGGGTGGTGCAGCCAGTCTCTCAGCTACCTCCTTCTGAAGCATACCTACTACTTCGGGTATCCTGTCAATATGATTAAGCACTTTAAAGAAGATCTGACTTGAGATATTATAGGGGAAATTTCCAATCAATGAGAAACATCCTTCGAAATAATCATCCGGATTAAATTTAAGGAAATCAGCCTCAAGGAATTTGTCCTTATGCTGCGGATAATTTTCCTTTAACCATGCTACACTTTCCCGATCAACATCAAGGGCAACGAACTTCTTAAGTTTTATTGCCCCGGATCCTGCTATATTATGACCCGGGTCTTCAGTTTTTGCACCTGAAACCCTCTCCGCATCTGAATCAATTAATTTAAGAATATGCTTTGTCAGCACCCCGGTGCCAGGGCCTACTTCAAGCAATGACTCGCAAGGCAGATGAATACTTTGTGTTATTCGTACTGCAATATTCTCATCATTGAGAAAGTGTTGTCCGAGGTGTTTCTTTGCTCTTACCTGGTGTTGCATTCTATAAGTTCTGATCAGTTACTTAACACTGATTTTCCCTGTTCGGATGCTGTTACCACCTGAAATTGTATAAACATAGATACCGGGACGAAGTGATCCGGTAGATACTTCTGTCCTGATTCCTGTAATTGGTGTCTCAAGACATAATCTTCCCTGCAGATCGCTGATAGATATGTTGCCCTTCACATTTTCAGTTGTTTCAAAAACTACTGAAGTGGTAGCAGGGTTTGGATAAACGGTTAGAGGCAATTTTTCAGGGTTGGTTTCAATACCCAGATGGCTGTAATTACCCAGAGCATCTGTCTTAATAATATATGGTCGTGCTGTTCCACTCACATCAATGGATGCACTGATCAGGTATCCCCCATCTGTTGCAAGTACTATATCGTATGCATTTGTAATGCCGGGACCTCCGAGTACTTTCGTCCATAAACTGTCACCATCCTGATTGGTAGCATGTAACATGATTCGTTCGGCTGAAGTTACATTTTCCTTCACGGTAGCCAATGTGATCAGATTGTTATCGGCACTGGCAATTAATTTTATCAGGTTGATATTTTGGAATGGTAATGTGCGGTTTCTTTCAATGCTAACCACTCCTGTGGGATTGTGATTGAGATAAAAGCTACGGTTGTTGTCACCAGTAAGTCCTGCAGGAATTCCCAGGCTTATAATTTTTTTCCCTGTAATAAAAATATCCTTCAGTACCATCGGCTCTGATGCCTGCAACGCAGTAATGACTCCATCGATACCTGTAGGCGGGTAATAGTATAAGGTTGAATTTTCGGGTGTTGTGGTATTATTACTGACTGCCATCAAAATGTTACCGTTACCCAATGCATTTAAAGCTGTGGGTTTTTGTCCGCCGGAGCCCGGATTTACTATGGCAACTGTCCGCCACATTTCGTTACCATCGCGGTCAAACTTTGCCAGGTAAGAACTATTATTCTGGTTATGTGCGATTAGTAAGTTATTATCAGGCGAAACTTCCATGCCATAAATATCGGCATTCGGATAAATTTCTTTTGCCCAGATTATTTCACCTTGTGGCGATACCTTGATCAGGTCATTAGTACCTTGGGTGGTGGTGAGGTAGATATTATTCTGATAATCAACAGCTGTGAACATATCACTAAAGCCGGTGACAGGTGTATTGAGGGTTTTGGTCCAAACTGTATCCCCGTTAAAATCAGCTTTTATAATGAAGATATTATGCTGCCCTGTATTGTTAGTGCCTGCCAGCAGGTATCCGTCATCCTGGGTAAATATGGTATTTATCCGGGCATTACCATTATAAAAACTATAGATTTTTTCGAAGGTTTGTTGTGCGTTTGCACCTACAAATGTGATGAAAATCAAGAGAGTAAAGATCAACTTTTTCATTCTGCAGGATTATTATAAGGTTGTGTGACTAAGGGTTCAAACTTAACAATTATAGACATATCACACAAGTGTTTGTTCATTCTTATTATTAAAATGATTAAATTGCACTGTATAAATACGCTGAGATATGAAAAAGTATTCGCTGGCTTATCGTCTTATTCATTGGGCAATTGCTATTGCATTCATCATGTTACTGGTGACAATCATCCTCAGGCTCACCTGGCTTAATAAATTTCATGTAGCCGGAATCATAGGGAACTTTTTACAGGGTACTTCCGAAAGCCTTTCGGAAGATCAGCTTATTACTTTAGCCAAAAAAATAAGGGAGCCTATGTGGAACTGGCACATATACCTTGGGTTCATTCTCACGATACTATTCGCTATCCGCATTTTTTTAGGTGGCATCGGCAAGATGAGATTCCAGAATCCTGTTGATAAACAGCTCAGGTCGAAAGGCAAATTCCAGAGATGGGTTTATCTGTTCTTTTATTTGTTTGTTGTAGTTTCACTTATTACCGGAATTATGATAGAACAAGGGCCGGCTGATATGAAGGGTCTGGTGGAAGGTATTCATAAGTTAAGTATCTACTATCTTATTGCATTTGTGGGACTTCATCTGGCAGGTGTTCTCCTGGCAGAATTAACTGATCAGCAAGGGATCACATCACGGATCATCAACGGCTCAGGACCTGATGACTCCAATTAAAGGGTGAGTATGTAACAGCATCTTCGGGTGAGGCTAGATTTCGTATCTTTGCAGATTATTTTAACCACTCACTATGTTAAGAGACGAAAAGCCCTCACGTACAGAACTTTCAGAGCTTGGAGAATTTGGATTGATCGATAGGTTGACTAAAGATGTTAAGCTTATCAATAAGAGTACAGTTAAAGCTGTTGGCGATGATGCCGCGGTTATTGACCACTCAGGTAAGCACACACTTGTTACCAAGGATTTGCTTATTGAAGGAATTCATTTTGATTTATCATATACCCCGCTCAAACACCTCGGTTACAAAGCAGCTGTTGTGAATATTTCTGACATTGCGGCAATGAACGGTAAGGCAACCCAGCTATTTGTTGGAATTTCGGTGTCGAACCGATTCTCAGTTGAAGCACTCGATGAATTATATGCAGGCATCAGACTGGCGTGTGAGCGATATGGTGTTGATCTTGCAGGAGGTGATACTACAGCATCTCCCTCAGGACTTTTCCTATCAATAACTGTTGTCGGTGAAGCAGATCCCGCTAAGGTAGTCTTCCGCAACACAGCCCGTGAAAACGATCTGATTTGTGTGACAGGTGACTTAGGTGCTGCTTATATGGGCTTACTAGTACTACAGCGAGAAAAGGAAGTATTTAAGGCTAATCCTCAGATGCAACCTGAACTTGCGGGCAATGATTATGTGCTTGAACGCCAGCTTAAACCTGAACCCAGGACAGATATCATTGAAAAGCTCAATGAAGCCAATGTGCTACCAACCGCAATGATTGATATCAGCGATGGACTTGCCAGTGAAATTCTGCACATTGCCAGGGATTCCAAACTTGGTTGCAGAGTGTTTGAGGAAAAAATTCCAATTGATGTGGTAACCGGTGATATAGCTTCTGAATTCAGGATCGACCCAACTGTAGCAGCAATGAATGGCGGGGAAGATTATGAATTGCTCTTTACCATTGCACTCAGCGATCTGGATAAGATTAAAGATATTAAAGGAATTACTGTAATCGGACATATGACATCACAAAGTGAAGGAGAGTATCTGGTAAGCCGGGGCGGTAGTTTATACCCTATCGAAGCACAAGGATTTAAGCATATGTA
>JAEYSM010000093.1 GCA_023434665.1 Bacteroidota bacterium
CCCAACGGTTGTATATCAGAAGACTTTGAATGAACATGTTGGTTTGCACCGGACCAAAGGTATCGTTGAGGCCGTCGCCGTTTGGGGAAAATGCATCAGGGAAATCAATAACAGGAGGGCACACATCAACAAAGATCAACTGTCAGGTCATTTGAAGCCGCTTGACACACTTGAGTCGCCCAATGTATACGACTTTAATGAAGTATCATTACTTTTTTTGAGATAGAAAAACCATTTTCTGCGATATATTTAACCAGGTATATACCATCAGGGAATAGACGGCTGTCTATGACTGTTTTATTCTCACTCACACTTTGCGAATGCAACAAAACGCCCATAGTGTTATACACATCTATTTGCCCGGATGAAACCGGTAATTCAACGACAAAAGCTTCATTTGAAGGATTTTGATAAACCTTTATGTTTTTGTCGATTACATCCATCTCATTTACCCCCAGGGTTGCATCCATTACAGAGATCAACCATATTTGCTGATCTCCTACAAATACAGGCTGACATGTTATCTGTCCCAAATCATATGAATACTGGAAGTTTGAGCCGATAATAAAATGCGTATCCGACAGTTTAACCACTGCTGAGTGGAGTTCCATCACCGTGCTCCCACCAAAGCATTGCGATGAAATAATTTCGCCGTCTTCACCAACTTTAAGAACCCAAATATTAGTATAAGGATAGCCAGGAGAGTGATTATCTGTTACATCATAATCAATTGAACTTGTTCTTCCAACCACAACATATCCATCTCCTGTTTTGAATATACTATAAGGATAGTCACCTTTTGTGCCTCCATAGCATTTTTGCCATACAATTTCACCATAAAGATCGATTTTTACCAGCCAGATATCAGCTGCCGGTTGGTTGGATTCCCACCCTTCATGGTACCCTGAGCCAGTCGCGTCCCCATCTGCACTCCTGACATAGCATGCAAGCAAATAACCATCCGGTATTTCAACTGAAGCAGCAAAATGGCCCTCAGGCTTGCTGCCTCCTATACACTGCTGCCATTCAACTTCACCATTTGAATTTAATTTAGCAATTGCCAAGTCGTTTGTCGTAGCTACACTATAGGCACAGATCGTATTTCCTCCGGGCCTGCCATTATTAGTACAGGTAATAAGGACCCCATTATCGGAAGTAGCTAATACTGCTTGTCCATAATCAAAAAAAGAGTCGCCCAGAGTGAAATCCCATTCTTTCTGGCCCTCTGAATTAATTTTAATAAGCCAGGCATCGTCAGCTCCGAATGCCACAGATATGTCACCGTCGTTTGAGTCAGTAAATCCGTAAGCAACAAGCCCTCCATCTGTCGTCACAGCTGCATCCCATATATGATCATATCCGTTGCCACCAAAAATCTTCTCCCAAATAATATTCCCTTCAGGGTCAATCTTTAGAATCCAGAAATTAAGCTTTAAAAAGGGATTATAAGAAATATCGCCATCTAACGACGATGATGCTCCGGCCAGGTAATAGTTTCCATCCAATGTAGGAAGAATTCTAACACCACCATCATCATTTGTTCCACCATATCTTTTCTGCCATAACACATTACCTTCAAGGTCTGTTTTAATTAAAAGGACATCCCTTTTTACGTTGGTGTCACTCGGTATTAAGCCGGTTAACAGAAATCCGTCTCCTGTATGCACCATATCGTATAACTCCTCTTTTCTGGGCCCGCCTATACATTGTTGCCACTCAATCTTCAAGCTTTGGGCAAATGAGGATAGGGAAAGAATTATTGATAATATTGTGAAAATAGTTCTCATCTTGTGTAAATTATGGGAGTCGCGGTTTTGATACAAAACCACGATTCCCTGGTTTGAAATTTATTTGGCAATCACTATTTTTCCCGATTTGACAAATTCGCCTGATGTAATTGTGTAAACATAAACACCCTGACTGAATTTTTCGGTTACTATGATCTTTTCTCCTCTTTGACCGGAAATTAGAACGTCTTCCACAGTCTTACCTGACGAATTGGCTATACTCAGTTTGGCTGTTGTCTGTCCAAACGGCAAATCGTATTCAATAACAACCCAGTCTTTTGCAGGATTCGGACTGACTATGACATTGAATCCATAAATTTCAGATTTCCAATTTTGGCCAAGTTCCCCCTTCTTATAGGAACTACCCCCGGTCAGGGTCTGACAATTATGGAACCGCTTATCGTAGAATGACTCAAGAATGCTCTGTGCACGCGCACCTTCACTGCTCTCATTATCCTCAGCTATCTCATTAATTAACTGCAGTTCATTTTGAGTGAGGTCATACCAGGCGCGTTGCTCATCATGTAATGTATTCTCCAACTCCAACAACCTGACAAAGTCATTATAGACATCCAGTTCATCTCCTTGAAGGTTATATATGGAAGGAAGAATGTCTGCCAATAATAATGCATTCTCAAAATCTGATTCCTTAATGTAAGTGCCGATGATTGCCTTATCGCTCTCAAATCCGCCTAAATTGTCAAGCCAGTCTCTTAATAGACCAATCTCAACTATGGTATCATTCAGGATGCTTCGTATGATATCGCCCGCTGCTCCGTTCCTTTGATGCTGGTATTTTGTCATTTCCTGATGCAATACGGTCTTATATGTTGTTCCTGAAGAAACTTCTCTTAATATCTCAATCATATAGTCCGGCAGCGGATTCTCTTTGTTCTCAAGATAGCTGAGCAACTCTTCGTTCTTAAGCTCATCAGGGTTGTTTGCCAATATATCGAATATTGCAATATCAGGAAAAACATCTGTGCGGTCGGCAATACGTTTAAGCACTTCCCGGGATAAGTGAGGCGAGTCGCCTAGTAACTTTGATCTTACCAACATCATATCATCAACGCCGGCACTTTCAACCAGATTTAATTCATCATCAGTGCTTCCGCCATCTATCAGACTCGTGTACAGGCTGTTAACATTATTGTAGTTTGCGTCTGCCAAAGCAAACTCAAGCTCAAGTTCCAGCTTTTGCTGGTCAGTGAGAACTACCTTATCAATAGGTGATCCACCCCCTCCGTAGTGCGAAGGACAAGTATTTGCCGAGGCTGTACCGTATGGCGTAATGTAAGTATATGTGACTGGAGTTTCGTTTGGACAACTTCCGCAGTAATAATATCCTATTGAATACTCGCAGCCGTTATAAAAGTTATGTGTTGCATTTGCAGAGAATTTATTCCCGGAAGCCAATGCCTCGGATCCCTGGAAAGTCTGAACGCTATGGCTGAGGTCGCCATGCTTACCATCCACATAGAAGTCAGCGAAATTACCACTGTTGAAATTGCATAAATATTCTAAGCCGTATCGGGGTTGGCTTTCCCAATTCTTTCCATAGGCGTAATTACCTGCGCTAAGACCATAGAATTCATTTTTATAGATTTTTGGCATTGAATTGCAATTGAGAACAGCAATCCCGAAATAATCCGCAGCAGGTGAGCCGTGATACTTATAAAATTTATTCTCTTCAAAAGCCGGCAAAGAAGAACTGTTAGAGTATATTCCATAGGAACATGGTTCGGAACTGAACCTGTTTTGACCTATGTAGAATTCCGAGTTGATCACGATAGGGCTAAAAACTGTATTCAGGTTAATCCCTATGTGGTTGTTTATGAAATTTGCCCCATTAACATAATTAGGGTTCATTTTTTTATCAGGATCTGAGCAATAGACAGCGGTATGAAACCCTGTAAAACTACAAACATCAAAACTTTGATCCGATTGAGTTATTGGTCTGACATGAACTCCTGCACTGAAAGCAGCAATTGCCTGATTAAATTGATTGACCCCTATGGCATCTTCACTAATTGAGAAATCGCATCCATAGAATTTCACGCCTTTTACAGAATAAAGATCTACATGCCTGTAAAATTCTTGGAAGTCGCCCAGGAAATATTCATTTAATGTAAAAGTGCAATTTATAAAATTTGCAATATAGTCCATCTCGCTGCCGTTAACGGGATGGAAATTTCTGTAAGACAGGGCGCGAATGGATTCACGGTTGTTGATAAAGCTCGAATTGGCGGCTATGACTATTCCCCCTGTTTTAGAATAATCTCCCGCTTTCCATAAATTAATAGCATTTCTTGCATTGCTTATAGTTGCTTCATTGAGGTTCACATACCCCTGGTAATACTGATTATTGCCATAAACGAACTGATGCTGGGCTGAATTTCCCCAAACCTCAATTCCTTCCCAAGGACGTTGGCAATAGCTTGAAATTGTCGAACCATTTATGTAAAGCTTAGCACCGGGATTAACAACTATTTTCGTACCCGGGTACATCTTAACATAACAGTTTGAAATTCTTAGAATGCCTCCACTTTCAATAGTAATATTACCTGATTGATTTAAATCTTGATTAATCGTTATGTCCATACCTGTATTAATAATTGTATGGTTATGCGGAATGGCAAGGGAAACCGCGGTATATGCATTTACCAGACCATATCCCACTTCACGCGAATGTCCGGGATTATCAGGATTCCAATTATAGTTATAACCCCCAATCTGTTCACAACTTTGCTTTAATATGTCTCTTACCTCTTGTTTCGTCAGGCATGGGTTTACAGAAAGCATCAATGCAACAACTCCTGTAGCCATAGCTCATGAGATTGATGTTCCTGAGGTTCGCGATGTTGAATAATGCAAAGGATATTGAACAGTTTCAACCATTTGTCCCGGAAAAGTTATTTCTGTTTCTGCACCTTTATTAGATCCCGATCCAGGTTCCCAATATAGATCATCATTACTATTGCTAGCTGAAACACAAATGACGTCCTCTCTGCTTGCCGGCCAGGATACATGGTCGGAATTCCGCTGATTACCGGCTGCCGCTATCACTATAACATCGTTATCATCGGCATACGAAAGAGCATCATCTATATAAGAATCTACAGGTGGTTCCAGTGAACCCCATGCAAAGTGAATAATCCTTGCGCCATTATTAACTGCATCTTCGATTGCAACGGAAGTACGAAAATCATCGTAATTCCACTCGACACCAATACCGGCAGACTTTGCTGCCACTTTCTGAATCATAAGCGTTATCGGTGGCCATTCAGGATAATTTCCACCAGCTATTCCACATAAGCCGTGTTGATTCCCTGTTCTGGCAGCTATAATTGAAGCTGCTTCAGTACCATGTGAAGCAAAGCCTGAGATTGGATTTGTGTCATCATTTTGATTCCAATAATTATAACCAAGCCCATTGTCCGGGGCGAAATCAGCGTCATCCCAGTATAAACCGTCGTCTAGAATAGCAACTTTGACGCTAGGATGTCCAACACTTAACTGCCAGGCATATGGCATTTCCGGATAATCCGGATTAAATGCAATTCTTGACCTTTTCAATTCCCAATAATCCCATACATGCTGATCATCAGGAATATCTGAATTAATAAGATAAGATGTCCCTATTCTGATATAGTTGAGTCCTGCTTTACTGATTTCTGCATTATTTGTCAATGCATTGAAAGCATTTACAAAATTAATATGTTCAGGAGGGGTGAATGCTACCTTGCCGGAATTCATTCTTCTTTTAAACCCGAATCCTTGAGCATCCAAAATTTTCATACCAGCCTCTTCTCTATGAGGTTTAAATGCAACCACAAAGATACTGGTATCAATAAGTACCGAATCATTCGAATACAATTCTATATATCCGTGGCTTTCTTTTAAAATTTGATGTCCGCCTATATTATAGGTCACTTGTGCAGTAATTCCTTTAGATAGTAAAAACACTATAAGAAATAAAAGGAAAGTTTTCTTCATTTTTTATAATTTAAGATAATAATAAATTAAATATCAATCGATTATGTTGCTCTGATTATACTATCGTTAATAGTGTCTTAACTAAATTGTGAATTATTTACGATTAATAGCTTTTAAATTTGGGTTGTGAAAGTCCCTTTTTAAGAAGTACCCAGGTTTTTCTAATCACCGATCAATTGCCAATACAGGTCTTTAAAATGGCCCATTAGAGAGGTTAGAGAATTCCAAGATTTGCGAGTGCAATTGGGCCGCAATATAATGAAATATTTTTAAATGTCAATAAATTATCTATGAATTATCACTCCTACATTTTTCTAAATAACCCTTTAGAAATTAAATTAACTTACAATTTCATCAATTTTCCGTCAGAGTGATGATGATTGTGCAGTATTTTTATGAAGTACAATCCTGGTTTAGGTTAATTGAAGAAAACCATAAGCCTTTCAATTTGACACTTCTTATTTCGTAAACTTCAATCGGAAACATTATCGTTCAAAGGCAAGAGAGATTCCGTACTATTATTGGCAATTACGAGCGTAATGTCAACACACCTTCCATTGAAGTGATGCTATAACTGGCGAAGGTCTTGAATGCAAGCGTGGATTGCCTGATTGGGGAAGGGCAGCTTGTCGCCCTTAGGCAATAACCATCACCTGATCAGCATCAGGCATCCCTTTTTTAAAAAAAGTTTCCCATCTGCATCATTGGGCGAAAATAAAATTCTGTAGGCATATATGCCCGAAGGCGAAGGTCTCGAAAGATAGGTGCCATCCCATTGATAGTCGGGTGTTCTGCCTTCAAAAACCAGCTCTCCCCAACGGTTGTATATCAGAAGACTTTGAATGAACATGTTGGTTTGCACCGGACCAAAGGTATCGTTGAGGCCGTCGCCGTTTGGGGAAAATGCATCAGGGAAATCAATAACAGGAGGGCACAC
>JAEYSM010000058.1 GCA_023434665.1 Bacteroidota bacterium
AGTATTACAGAAAGGCCATTGATTTATCTATAAAGTATTTGGGTCGCGAACACCCTGAAACGGGACTTCTTTATACACGATACGGGTATTTTCTTCTTTTTGATCCGGTCAATAATTCAGAACTTGAATATTTCAATAAAGCTCTTGCAATAAGTATTAAGAATTTTGGAGAGAAGAGTCGGGAGGTTTCCAATAACTATATGCACATTGGAAGTTACTATTATACTCAGAATAAAATTGATCAATCGCTAAAAAATTATCAGAAAGCAATCATTGCGATTATTCCGGATTTTAATAATCCTGACATTTATAGTAATCCTGAAATCGAAAATTCAGATGCCGACAGGTATTTGGTAAACGCACTCAACGGAAAAGCAGAAGCGTTGAGAATGCTGGGCACTGGAATGGATTTAAGACACAGCCTTGAAACTTACAAATTATCTATTAAAGTTATTGATAATCTGAGGTCAGCTTACCAGGATGAAGAAAGCAAACTTCTGATCTCAGACTTATCAAATTCTACTTTTCAAAAAACTGTTGATGTCGGAATTAAAATTTATAAGGCAACGAATGATTTCAACTACCTGTCTGAAGCGTTCAGATATGCTGATAAAAGTAAATCAGCAGTCCTGATCAGATCTATCCATGAGGTGGAATCTCAACATTTTACTCATATTCCAAAGAACATACTCGATTTGGAAAAGAAGCTTAAACTGAATGTTAGCACTTTCAGGCGACTGATTTATGAGCAAAGACAAAAATCTCAGCCAAATGAGAACATGATTAAATCCTGGGAGTCGAAAGTTTTTGAAAACACAGTTAGAATTGATAGTTTGGCGAACATCCTTGAAAAAGAACATCCCGATTATTATAAGTTAAAATACACCGAACCAAGTATCAATGTTGCAGAGATTCAGAAATCGCTTGATAATGACAGGGTATTATTAGAATACATGATCAGTGATTCAATTCTAAACATCTTTGCAATTAGTCAGAAGTCGATGGACGTCTTTACTGTATTTATAGACTCTAGCTTTCACAAAGACATTCAGGCTGTTGTATCTGCAACGAGTAATAATTCTATGTTTAGCGCAACCGAAAAGGATTTTAAGAGCTACGCTATTGCAGCCAGCAGACTATACGACTTATTAATGCGTCCTGTTACAAAGAGCTATAATCAAAAAAAGATTACTATAATTCCTGATGGTGAGATGGGTTATCTCTCCTTCGATCTGTTATTGACCGGTTTTCCTGATACGACTATGATGGATTTCAGGAAATTGCCTTATTTGATAAATGAGAAAATTATCAGCTATAGTACTTCAGCTATACTACAATTTTCAGATTTCAGAAAAAGAGAACGGAAGGCAACTAAAAATTTCCTGGCTATGGCACCCAGCTATGAAAATTTGACTTCATCTAAAGAACCGGTTTCGTTTACTGATGAAAATGGAGAAAAGACATATCTGCTTCCAATACCCGGAGTAGAAAACGAAATAAAAGGCATCAATAAATCAGTTTCCCTGAGAAAAATTTCCGGACAGGATGCAACAGAACGGAGATTCAAAGAAGAAGCAGGGCAGTATAATGTGCTTCATCTTGCGATGCATACCTTGATTAATAACAATCAACCTATGCTATCAAAACTGGTTTTTTCTCAAAATAATGATACCCTGGAGGATGGATTACTTAACACGTATGAGTTATTTAGTATGGACCTGAATGCAGGGTTAGCCGTCTTGAGTGCATGTAACACCGGATCGGGGAAGCTTCTTGAAGGTGAAGGCATTATGAATCTCGCGAGAGGTTTTATTTATGCCGGTGTCCCTGCTATAGTAATGACAATGTGGTCAGTAGACGACCAATCCAGTGCTGAAATTGTAAAAAGTTTTTACAAATATCTCCGCAATGGAATGCCCAAAGATGAAGCTTTACGTCAAGCAAAATTAGATTTGCTGGCACAAGGAGATTTGCTAAGATCACATCCTTTTTACTGGGCTGCATACATTAATGTTGGCGACAACTCACCTATGCATTTCAGGAATATCTTACTGACAAGATTTTTGTATGGGTTCTCATCTCTCTTGATTATAGGTGCCTTGTTATTTTTATTTAACAAGAAACGCAAACGCAAACTAATGATTGCCAAGCAATTGGCTTGATTTTTGTAATTTTGTATGATTCAATCACACTATTTCATTACCATTAATAACACTAATTATTGCAATGATATATCCGGCAAACTTTGAAGTTAAATCAGGTTTTGCTTCCATCAGAAATTATTTACATCAACATTGCCTGGTTGAGTATTCTCATAATCTGGTAGAATCGATTACTTTTTTAACGGATTCTTCAGTTCTACGCACCCTTTTGGATGAAACAGAGGAAATGAAGTATATTCTGGAGTTTATCCCCGGCTTTCCTCAGCAGGACTATTTTGATTTGACTTCAGAGTTAGCAAGAATAAAAGTCAAAGGCACTTATATTGAACCGGAGACTATGCTTGAGCTTAAGCTTTCCATAGAAACTATCACTTCTATTATTTTATTCATCCAGAATTTAGATGACTCACAATTCTCAAATCTTAAAAGGAGGCTGCCAGACACATTCCCCGACAAGAGAATTAGAGAATATATCAATAAGATTACTGACGAAAAAGGGGAAATAAGGGATAAAGCCAGCGAAAAACTATTCGAAATAAGGAAAGATTTAAAAAGCAGAGCATCAACCGTTGATCACAGAATTCATCAGATACTCGTTCAGGCAAGAAAAGACAATATAATAGATGACAATACCGAACTTACGGTAAGAAACGGACGGTTGGTTATTCCGGTTTCATCAGGAAACAAGAGAAAGATCAGGGGATATGTGCATGACACTTCAGCGACTGGTCAAACAGTCTTTATTGAACCATCAGAAGTTTTTGATATCAATAATGATATCCAGAATCTGAGAGTAGAAGAAAAACAGGAAATAATACACATTTTAATTCAATTCACTGATTTTCTCAGAGATTATCAGGATGAACTTTTTACTCAATATCGCTTTTTAGGTGAAATAGACTTTATCAAAGCTAAAGCTTTGCTTGCTATTGATATTAATGCTGTTAATCCAATATTTGAAGATAAACCCTCTTTTGAGTGGTTTTCAGCGATTCATCCATTACTGCAAAAAACTCTTAAAAAGCTGGGCAAATCAATCGTTCCTCAGGACATTTCACTTGATGCGGATAATAGGATCATGGTTATAAGTGGTCCCAATGCCGGAGGAAAATCAGTATGTCTTAAAACCGTTGCACTACTGCAATATATGTTTCAGTGTGGTTTGCTTATTCCTGTGGCTAATGACTCCAAATCGGGCATCTTTTCGAAAATTTTCCTTGAGATTGGAGATGAGCAGTCATTAGAAAATGACCTGAGTACATACAGCTCGCACCTGATTCATATAAGACATTTTCTGGAGAATGCTGACGATGCCACGCTATTTCTTATTGATGAGTTTGGTTCAGGAACAGAGCCTCAACTTGGGGGTGCGATGGCAGAAGCAAGTTTGCAGCAATTAAACAGAAAACATGCATTTGGAATAGTTACAACTCACTATTCAAATCTTAAACTTCTCGCTGATAATGAGGACGGCATTATTAATGCTGCTATGTTATATGATACCAAAGCTATGCAGCCTCTGTTTAAATTAAGTATTGGGAAACCAGGCAGCTCTTTTGCTTTTGAAATTGCTAATAAGATTGGTTTCCCGAAGGAAGTTCTCGAAGAAGCTGAATCTAAGATTGGTAACAGCCAACTCGATTTCGAAAAGCAGCTCGCACAGCTTGAAGTTGATAAAAAACAGATCGCTACAAAAATAGCTGAATTGAAGGTGGCTGATGAAACTCTGGCTTCACTGGTAATCCGATATGAGAAATTGCTTGATGATCTTGAAAGAAAAAAATTTAATGTTCTTAAGGATGCAAAAAGTAAGGCAGATCAAATATTAAAGGACTCAAATAGACTAATTGAAAAAACGATTAGAGAAATCAAGGAGAAAAAAGCTGAAAAGGAAGCAACAAAATTAATCAGGGAGGATTTTTCAAAAGCTGTTGAAGAAATTCTTGTAGAATGTAAGGAGGATAATCTAAATATCACTGAACCTTACATTATGTTGCCTCTTGATAAGAGCATTAAAAATCCTTCAGCTAGGTTGGAGCGGGGCTCGTATGTTAAGATGGAAGGTCAGGAAAGTATAGGAATTGTTGAAAACATAAAGGGTAATAAGGTTCATGTTACATTCGGATCATTTATTATCAGGACAATATCTGATAAGCTCGAATTGGCTTCGGCAGAAGAAATAAGAAGACACCTCACCCTGAAACACTATGGGAATAAATCAGGTTCTGTAGTTAATGACTTAACAGGCAAAATGGCCGACTTCAAGATGTCAATTGATATAAGAGGAAAGAAGCCGCAGGAAGCATATGCAGATTTAAGTCGTTACATTGATCAGGCTATCCTGCTAAGAGTGCATGAAGTGAGAATATTACATGGTAAAGGAAATGGTGTTCTGCGAAATTTAGTACGAGAAGTACTGAATGACATACCCGAAGTGGTTAAGTTGGAAGATGAGAGATTAGATCAGGGTGGTCATGGAATAACTGTTGTTAACCTGCAATAAAAAGTAGACAATGTTGTGTATCAGCCATTTAAACTTCTTTGCACTTTTTGATTTTCATCCATTCTAAACCTTTATTCCGACCGCTTGTTGTTAATGTTTGATTTTCAATGACCAATAAAGGTTGTGGGAAATATTATTTTCGAACAAATTTTTCTAATGAAGGCAAGTAAATTATTGACTAAGAATGTCATTAAAAACCTTATTGGCGTTATTTTAGGCGCTTTTGGAGGATATCTATATTACTATTTTATTGGATGCAATAGTGGTTCGTGTGCTATTACGAGTAATCCTTATATGAGTATATTATGGGGTGCAGTTTTAGGATATTTGCTCTTTGATATCTATAAAATAAAAGAGAAGGAAATTAAGAATCAGGAAAGTTAATTTCTTTTCTGACTTTTTCTTTTTACGAGATCATAAGAATCTCTGATCCATTGATAAAGTTCCTTATCATTAATTGATCCATCAATCTCTACAGTATTCCAGGTATTCTTATTCATATGGTACCCTGGTTTAACGCTATTATACTGCATTCTAAGTTCAATCGCTCTCTCTGGTTCACACTTTACATTTATGCTTAGCGGACCTTCAAGATCTGTTAAAAGAAACATTTTTCCATTGACCTTAAAGACCAGAGTAGTTTCATCAAAGGGAAAGCCCTCAGTGACATCCGGAAGTGAAATGCAGTATTCTCTTAGTTCCTCAATATTCATAATGTTCGATTTTATCAACAAAAATAAGCTTATAAACTTAAGATTCCCTTAAAATTTATAAGATGATCTTTGGAGTAAACTTTGCTTAAAGGCTCACATTCAAGGATTTAACTAATTTTTTGTGACATTAAAAATACACAGGGGGTCTGAAATCTTTTTAATTTTTAGAATAGTCGTACCTTTGTGTGCTTTTTTATAAGGCAGAACAGGGAAAGAGAGTATAATCAAAAACTTCACAAATGTCTTTATCAAAAAAAACATCCGATCTTAAGAAGAGGATGCGTGACGCATTGATGGGAGGCGGAACAGTAGCTATTGAGAAGCAGAAAGCCACGGGTAAAATGACTGCCCGCGAAAGAATCATAGCATTGCTTGACCCGAAATCATTCCATGAGTATGACTTATTTGTTGAACATGCAGGTAAGGACTTCAATATGGGCGATAAATATTTGCCTGGTGATGGTGTAATTACAGGTACCGGTACATTAAATGGTTATCCGGTATGTATTTATGCTCAAGACTTTACGGTTGCCGGTGGTTCTCTTGGTTGGATGCATGCCAAGAAGATCACAAAGATCATGGACCATGCAATGAAACTGAAAGTCCCCATCATTGGTATAAACGATTCAGGAGGGGCACGTATCCAGGAAGGCGTGAATTCACTCGCAGGTTATGGAGAAATATTCTATCGTAACACTCAGGCATCTGGGGTAATCCCTCAACTTAGTGTTATTTTGGGTCCATGCGCCGGAGGAGCAGTTTACTCACCGGCCCTGACAGACTTTGTATTCGTGGTTGATAAGATCTCCAAAATGTTTATTACAGGACCTGAGGTAATAAAGACGGTACTTGGCGAAGAAATATCAATGGAGGAGTTAGGTGGTGCCAGAGTCCAAAGCGAAATTACAGGTAACGCTCACTTCTTTGCAGAAAGTGAGAGTGAATGCTTTGAACAGATTAAAACACTTTGCAGCTTTATTCCATGGAATAATGACAAGAAGGCTGAAGCATTTCCTAAAAAACCACCTAGAACAAGAACCTATAATATTGATGCCATATTCCCCACTAATCCAAGACAACCGTATGATGTTAAGGATGTTATTCGCTCGATAGTAGATGACTCTGAATTTTTTGAAGTTCAGAGTATGTTTGCTGGTAATATCGTTATTGGTTTTGCTCGTTTAAATGGACACACTGTGGGTTTTGTTGCAAATCAACCTTTGGTCCTTGCAGGAGTGCTTGATGTAGACTCTTCTGATAAAGCAGCAAGATTTATCCGTTATTGTGATGCATTTAATATTCCATTAGTAACTTTGGTTGACTTACCAGGATATTTACCAGGTATTGATCAGGAACACGCAGGTGTTATCAGACATGGTGCAAAGGTTCTCTATGCATATTCTGAAGCTACGGTTCCAAAAATGACTGTAATTCTAAGAAAAGCATATGGTGGAGGATATATTGCCATGTGCTCAAGCCACTTAAGAGCTGATTTCGTATTCGCATGGCCAACAGCTGAAATAGCTGTAATGGGTCCTGAAGGTGCTGCTAATATAATTTTCAGAAATGAAATTAAGAGTGCAGAGAATCCTGAGGAAATGCGTAAACAGAAAATCAAAGAATATAAGGACAAGTTCGCTAATCCTTATGTTGCCGCTGCATATGGTTATGTTGATGCTGTTATTGAACCTACAGAGACAAGAAACATGTTGATCCATGCATTGTCTATTTCTTCTGAAAAAGCACAAGTTACTCCAAGGAAAAAACACGGTATTCCACCATTTTAATTCATTAGCCATGGAAGAAGCAGAAGACTTGAAATCAATTATTATTGATAATATCAAATACAAAACCAGGCTTACAAAAAAATACGCGGCAAGAAAATCTTATCAGCCAATAGTACCTGGTAATATCTATTCCTTTATTCCCGGAACCATCCTGACTATTTTGGTAAAAGAAGGCACAAAGGTCAAGAAAGGTGACATCCTGTTACAATTAGAGGCGATGAAGATGTCAAATAACCTGATTGCCCCAATTGATGGAATAGTGAAAAAGGTTAATGTGAAGCAAGGCGATATGGTTCCAAAAAATCACTTGCTTGTAGAAATTGCGTAGATAAAAAAAACCGGCGGATTGCCGGTTTTTTTATTACATTTTTTCCAAACTGATTCACTGTCTGCTCCAGAGCGAGTTATTTTTATCAATAAAACTCAGTATTTCTTTACAACCTGTTCCATCCACACTTGATGTAACAAAGGTTTCAGGAAGTTCTTCCCATTCTTTTAATAACTCTGATTTTATTGATGTGATATTGGAATTTAATTGATTCGATGTAAGTTTATCGCTCTTGGTGAATATGATGGTAAAAGGAATTTGGTTTTCACCAAACCAGTTGATCATTGATTTGTCGGATGCTTTCAGTTCAATGCGACTGTCAATAAGTATGAAGGTTGAAACCAGATTCATTCTTTTCACTAAATAATCATGAATCATTTTTTCCCACTTTTCTCTTTCTGTCTTCGAGATCCTGGCATAGCCATATCCCGGTAAGTCGACAAGCATCCATTCGTCGTTAATTAAAAAGTGGTTAATTAATCTGGTTTTGCCAGGGGTAGATGAAACTCTTGCCAGATTCTTTCGTCCGATGAGCCGATTTATTAGTGATGACTTGCCAACATTTGACCTCCCAATAAAAGCATATTCAGGTTTATCACCTTTTGGACTTTTCCGATAATCAGTATTGCTGGAAAGAAATTCAGCTTTTGTAATAATCATAATGGTTAAACAAATCTCATTATTGGTTTACTGAGAGATGTCTTTCTATTTTCATTCCATAGATGTCTGCAATAGTAATCAGGATTCCTGATTCTTCAACTTGCCCAAATCCCTCATTAATACTTGTCCCAAAATACTTCATTGTTGAGGAAAGGTTCATATAAGCATTTACAAGAGGAGGAATTGATTCACCCAATGCTCTCACTTTTTGAATAAGAATCTTGTAATCTCTTTCATAAACATCATGCGTAAAAATGGTCTCAAGCTCAGACCATTCAGTTGTTAAAGCAAGTGGCTCTATAGGTGTAACAAGATTTTCGTGATCAGCAAAATACTTTTTCATAAAATACAGGATTAGATCCCTGGCTTTAGAATTATAGGAAGGATACATTGTAATTTTTCCAAAGTAGTACTTTGCATCAGGATTTTGCAAAATAACGGCCCCCAGACCATCCCATATGTTGTCAAGTGAATACATTCCCTTGCGAATGTTGTTTGTTGGCTGATAATTTGGTTGTACAAATGATCTTCCAAGCTCTATGGTATACGGAAGATACTCATCAAAAAATTTCTTACTATACTTGAAGAGTTTAAACGTAGGGGTGATGTATTTTCCGTCTTCATCAGGTTTGATTTCTTTACACAGAAGATATCTATATCCTCCAACGATTTCTTTATCAGCGGGGTTCCAAACAATCAATTGTTGAAACGAATTATCTCCAATATCGTAGGAATCCAGATCACAACTTTTACCTGTACCACCGCCGGCATCCCTGAAAGTTATTTCACGAAGACGCCCAATCTCTCTTGTAACGTTAGGAGAATTCTGACTATTTACTACATAAATCAGATTGTTACCTGCATTGGTCTTTTTTAATAACTTGTCGGGTGTGAGTTCACTCTCGAGGACATCTTTTGCTATCGGAGATATTATAGTTTCCATATTGAATCATTGTGGTATAAAATCAGCATCAGGATTCTTTTCTAGTTTATAAACATGGTCACGAACCTGTATAGCCCAATCTTTGTCTTTTATTTTTTGTGAAAATGTATTTACTGATATTGGCTTCCCAAAAGTTATTATTAGATCTTTATTCTCTTGTTTAAACATTTCATCTACCAAATAAAGCATTTCAATATTTGTGTTAATACCAAATTTCTTTCGCAGTTTGGCTAGATTATAAAAGAAATTCGAGTTTTTACCACTTATATGAACGGGCAGTATATCCCGATTAAACTTTCGGGCTTGAGATAAAAAGGTTTTCTTCCATTCCAGGTCAATAATCTGACCTTTAATTTTTCGCGAACACAGACCAGCCGGAAAGAATAAAACGACTTTATCGGATTCAAAAACACGATTTATATTTTCGATATTCTCAGCATTAGAGCCATGCTTATTAATAGGCACAAACAAACTCTTAAGATTATCGATATGCATCAGAAAGTCATTGGCTGTCATTGCAATTTCAGGATTCATGCTTCCAATCACTAACATCAGTGCCATGCCATCCAGACCTCCTAATGGATGGTTGGAAACTACAACGAAGTTTTGCCCAGAATTAAAATTGTGAACTCCTTTAACCTGGATATTCACATTGAACTCGGTTAAAACAGCATCAAGAAATTCGATTCCTTCTTTATTACGATGCCGATTTATAATTCCGTTTAATTGATCCTGATGAAGTATTTTTTTGAGATACTTAATCACAAAACGAGGAAGTATCTTTAGGAGTTTAGGATTCTTCCCTGATATAACCTTTTCAATGTCAATAAATTTGGAATTACTAAGTAATTCTGCTTCCATTTTTTTCAGCCTTCTGCAGCTCTATTATTTTCACAAAAATACGCAAAAACCCCGATTCTTCAATGTCTCTTTGTTTATTTCATAAATATCAACATCTCCTTTCATTAATGTGTATGTTACTTATCTCTCTGATTTCCTGCGCTTTACAGTCATATATATGATGGTTATCACCCGAAACTATTAAAAAGTTATTAACAGGGTGGTAGAAAGTGGGAAAAAGTGGTTTTTATGTGTTATATTTACCACACAAAAACACTGTACCTAACATGCTGGAAATGATTGGCGTTCATGAATGTAAAATTGATAATAAGGGCAGAATTCTTATTCCATCTGCTCTGAAGAATCAATTAGATGATATCATTTCCGAAGGTTTCATTATAAAACGAAGCATTTTTCAACAATGCCTTGAGATTTTTCCTAAATCTACATGGAATGAAGAGATTAAAGGAATCAACAAACTTAGTCGGTTTGTAAAGAAAAACAATGATTTTATTCGTGTTTTTATGGCGGGTGTTAAAGAAGTGACACCTGACGGCGCAGGAAGGATGCAAATACCCCGCGACCTTGCTGTCTTTGCCAACCTAGAAAAGGATATTGTATTAGCATCAGCAATAAATATTATTGAAGTTTGGGATAAAGAAAACTATGAAGCTAAAATAGCACAGGATCAAACGAATTTCTCTGATCTTGCTGAAGAAGTAATGGGTCAAATAACTTAAATTTTATGTATCACAACCCGGTATTACTTGAGGAGACCATTAGTCTTTTAGCTCTTAAACCAGAAGGAATCTATGTGGATGTGACTTTTGGTGGAGGTGGGCATTCCCGTGCTATTCTAAGCAAATTAACAAGTGGAAGACTTCTTGCATTTGATCAGGACAAAGATGCATTGAAGAATGATATCGAAGACCCACGCTTTCAACTGATTAACCAAAACTTCAAATACCTGAACAACTTTCTGAAGTTCTATAAAGCAATCCCGATTGATGGCATATTAGCCGATCTTGGAATATCTTCTCACCAAATTGATGATCCTGACAGAGGTTTTTCAACAAGGTTTGAGAGTGACCTTGATCTTAGGATGGATCAAACAACCGGTGTCCCTGCGCGTAATGTAATCAACACATATAATATTGAAGATCTTAAGAAAATCCTCAAGGAATATGGTGAGTTTGAGAATGCTTATCACATTGCCAAAAGACTGGTTGCAGCCCGTGAATCAAAGGAGATTAATTCCACATCTGAACTTAAAGAAGTGCTGCTTCCAATTCCAGAGCGTGGAAGGGAAAATAAGTTTTTTGCCAGGATATTTCAAGCTTTTCGAATAGAAGTTAATAATGAAATTGGCGTCTTAAAGGAGTTTCTTATACAAGCCCAAAAAGCTATTAAACCGGGAGGCAGATTGGTTGTGATAAGCTATCATTCTCTTGAAGACCGATTGGTTAAGAATTTTATGAGATCGGGAAATTTTGAAGGACACATTAAAAAAGATTTCTATGGGAATATCATAGCTCCCTTTAAACCATTGACCAGGAAACCTGTCACTCCAAACAATCAGGAACTGGATGAAAATCCAAGATCACGGAGTGCAAAGCTCAGAGCAGCAGAAAGGACCAGCGATGAGTAGTGCGAAAAATAGATTGAACCATCATGAGCTCCCAAAACCTCCTAAAAAAAAATTAAGGAAGCTACATGTCATGAACAACAAGATATCTGTTGGTAAATCTATGGCTCATATACTGGATGGCAGCTTCTTGACCAGACAGAACTTACTAAAACAAGTCCCTTTTATAATATTTCTCACTTTCCTGGGTGTTTTCTATATAGCTAATTCTTATAATGCTGAGAAGACAATTATCGAGATAAGTAAGACAAAAAAGGAGCTTGAAGAACTTAGATATGAATACATAACCACTAAGTCAAACCTGATGTTTGCAAGCAAACAATCAGAAGTTGCATATCGGCTTGCGAATTCTCAAGTCAAGGAATCAACAGTTCCACCAATTAAACTAATCAGCAAAACCAAATGAGCGAAAAGAATCACATACTCAGAAATGTGTATATAGTTTACTTTCTTATGGCTTTGCTAGGATTGGCGGTCATAGCAAAAGCTACCTACATACAGGTTATTGAAGGTGAAATGTGGCGCGAAAAGGGTAAAATAATGAACCTGAAGGTTGAGACTGTTGAAGCTATCAGAGGCAACATTTTAGCTCATGACGGAAGCTTGTTAGCTGCAAGCGTACCTCTCTTCAACCTTAGGATTGATGCAGGAAATACACATTATACTGACAAATATTTTGAGGATAATGTTGATTCTCTTAGCTTGTGTCTATCCCGGTTATTCAATGATCGCTCAAAAAACAGTTATAAAGAAATTCTAAGAAAAGGGCGGAAAACCAATAATCGTTATTTGCTACTCAAAAGAGATATTACGTTTGACCAATTAAAGAAGGTAAGAAAATTCCCAATTTTTCGGGATGGAAAATTCAGAGGAGGTCTTATAGCTGAACCACGGAACAAGAGGGTCCTACCCTATCAATGGTTAGCTTTCAGAACTATTGGTTGGGATAAGGATGGATCACAGAATGATGTTGGCCTTGAGGGTGCGTATAGTGAAATACTGGAAGGTGAAAAAGGGACAAGATTGATGCAAAGAATTGGTAATGGTGCGTGGCGTCCTCTCAATGAAGAAAATGAACTGGATCCTCAAGATGGTCATGATATTATAACCTCCATTGATGTTAATATTCAGGACGTTGCTGAAGATGCACTGATGAGGCAACTTATAGCGAATGAGGCAGATCACGGTTGTGCTGTCCTTATGGAAGTTAATTCCGGATTTATTGTTGCTATTGCCAATCTGGGAAAAAATAAAGAGGGTAAGTATGAGGAGAAGTTCAACTATGCTATTGGCGAAAGTTCAGAACCTGGCTCTACTTTCAAGTTAGCTTCCGTATTGGCCGCTTTGGATGAGGGTCTTATAGACCTGAATGACACTGTTGATACCGAAAACGGAACTACACGCTTTGCTAACAGGACTATGCGCGATTCTCATAAAGGAGGATATGGCAGGATTAGCCTGGCCAGAGCATTCGAATTGTCCTCCAATGTTGGTATTTCAAAAGAAATTGTTAAAGCTTTTAAAGATAAGCCTCAGATTATGATTGATAAGTTTTATGATATGAGGCTTAACCAACCATTAGGACTTGACATACCTGGAGAAGGAATACCAAATATCAAAGATACTAAACATAAATACTGGTCGAAAGTATCACTGCCTTGGATGTCTATTGGTTATGAAATTTCAATGACTCCACTCCAAACTTTGGCTTTATACAATGCTGTAGCAAATAACGGAAAATTAGTCAAACCTCAATTTATTAAAGAGATTCGACTTGCAGGAACTCTTGTTAAAAAACATGAGCCTATTGTATTAAAGGAAAGCATAGTAAAAAACCCAAATACAATAATTCAGGCTAAGAAATTACTCGAGGATGTAGTTGAAAAAGGAACTGCCACAAATCTCCGGAATTCCGTTTACAAAATTGCCGGCAAAACCGGTACAGCACAAATTGCTCAAGGCGACAAGGGTTACAATAAATCTAATTATAAAGCTTCATTTGTAGGTTATTTCCCTGCTGACAATCCTAAGTATTCATGCATTGTAGTCATAAATAATCCAACCAAAGGCATCTATTATGGTGGGTCAATCGCAGGACCTGTATTCAAAGAAATTGCCGATAAAGTGTATGCCACCCGGTTAATGCCCGATACTATAGTTAAACCCGAAATGCCTGTCTATAAGATCAATGAAGTTTCAGGAGCTTACGCCGACCTGGCATATATTCTTAAAAATTCACCTTTGGCATTGAAGGAGGACTACTCTTCAAATTACATTAAAATTGAAACACAGGATTCTGTTCCGGTTGTTAAAACATTAGACTATAATGGAAAAACTATGCCCGAAGTTATTGGAATGGGTGCAAGAGATGCCATCTTTTTACTTGAATCAGCCGGAATCAAGGTCAAAGCTACTGGGAAAGGAAAAGTAAAAAAGCAATCAATTCAACCGGGTTTCTTAATATCAAAAGGTGTCACTTGCATAATTGAACTTGGATGAAACAATTTGAGATGAAGAAACTTAAAGATATATTATACAGGTGTAGTTTATTAAGGGTCATCGGAAATACCGATATTCCAATAAGCAAAGTTTCCTTTGACTCGAGAAACGTAAGTGAACATGTGGCTTTTGTGGCAGTCAGGGGGATTAAAACCGATGGACATAAGTATATCGATCAGGTTATTAAATCAGGGGCAAGTGCAATTATCTGTGAGGAATTACCCGATGAAATTAACGAGGACATTTGTTATGTAGTTGTAAAAAATTCTTCAGTGACCCTAGGCTTTATGGCTTGTAATTTTTACGACCACCCTTCAGAAAAAATTAATCTGGTAGGAATTACAGGCACTAACGGTAAAACTACTACTGCTACATTATTGTATGAGCTATTTAAACAGAATGGTTTTAAAACCGGATTAATCTCAACCGTCAGAAATTATGTGGATGCTAAAGAAATATCCGCTAATTATACAACGCCAGATCCAATACAGCTAAACCATCTGTTAAATGATATGGTAACAGCGGGATGTGAATATTGCTTCATGGAAGTAAGTTCTCATGCAGTTGTTCAAAACCGCATTACCGGCCTGCAATTTAAAGGTGGTATTTTTAGCAACTTAACTCATGACCATCTTGATTTCCATCAAACTTTCGAGTCATATCTGCAGGCTAAGAAACAATTCTTTGATATGTTGCCATCCGATGCATTCGCACTTGTGAATATTGATGATCGCAATGGGAAAGTAATGGTTCAGAATACTAAGGCCAAAGTATATACGATGGCTTTTAAGAAATCAGCCAATTATCAATGCAAGATACTCGAAAACCACTTTGATGGCCTTATGCTATCGATTAACGGCAAGGAAGTCTGGAGTAATCTTGTTGGGAAATTCAATGCTTACAATATTCTCGCAATCTTCGCTGCTTCGCATCTTCTTGGGCTTGAGGAGCAGGAAGTCCTTGTATCACTGAGCAAACTACATCCTGTTGACGGAAGGTTTGAGCATATAAAATCTCCTTCGGGGGTTATTGGAATTGTGGACTACGCTCACACGCCTGATGCGCTTAAAAATGTTATTGATACAATCAATGCTATACAAGCCGGGTCAGGGAAATTAATCACAGTAGTCGGTGCCGGCGGGGACAGAGATCGTACAAAAAGGCCGATTATGGCAAGAATCTCAGTTGAAGGCAGTTCACTTGTGATTTTAACATCTGATAATCCACGATCCGAGGACCCTCTGGCTATTCTGGATGAAATGAGTACTGGTGTTTCAGTTGATAAAAAGAAGAAATGTCTGGTAATTGCAGATCGTAAACAAGCCATAAAAACAGCTGTCACAATGGCACAGCCCGGTGATGTGATTTTGGTTGCTGGCAAAGGACACGAAACATATCAGGAAATTAATGGAATACGGCACCATTTCGATGACCGTGAAATTTTAAGGGAATTTTTTGAAGTTAATTCAATTTAACAACTAAGCTATGCTGTACTATTTATTCACATACCTAGATAAAATGTACGATATACCAGGAAGTGGTGTATTTCAATACATTTCGTTTCGTGCAGCGCTTGCCGTAATAACTTCATTAACTATTTCACTGCTTTTTGGCAAATCTCTGATAAACCTTTTAAAGAAAAAACAAGTCGGAGAACTGGTAAGAGACCTGGGACTTGAAGGACAAAAAGAAAAACAGGGAACTCCTACAATGGGTGGTCTGATAATCCTTGGGGCTATAATTATTCCAACACTCTTGTTCGCAAAACTGAACAACATCTACATTATTCTTATTCTTTTCACGACAATATGGCTTGGTTTTATCGGTTTTATGGACGATTATATTAAGGTCTTTAAGAAAGAAAAGAAAGGTCTTGCTGCAAAATTCAAAGTTTTTGGTCAGATTTTTATAGGACTGGTCGTCGCACTTACTCTATATTTTAATGAAGATGTTGTAATCAGAGAAAAGATACATCAGACAACTTCAAGGTCAATTACCCAATTAAGCGAATTCGAGAAATTGCCAGATCATTCCAGTCGCTTCTCAAGGACTGCCGTCAAATCCACGAAGACCACAATACCATTTGTAAAGAATAATGAATTTGATTATTCGATACTTCTGAAACCATTTGGAAAGGATGCTTCAAAGTATGCCTTTTTAATTTTTATCCCAATTGTCATCTTTATAATTACAGCTATATCAAATGGGGCAAATCTTACTGATGGAATTGATGGATTAGCAACAGGAACTTCGGCAATTTCAGGTGCAACATTAGGAGTATTGGCGTGGGTATCGGGCAACATTGTATTCGCCGATTATTTAAATATAATGTATCTGCCAAATACCGGAGAACTGACCATTTTCGTAAGTGCTTTTGTGGGAGCCTGTACGGGATTCCTATGGTATAATACCTATCCGGCACAAGTTTTCATGGGCGATACCGGTTCACTGGCAATTGGTGGCATAATCGCTGTACTTGCTATAATGCTGAGAAAGGAACTTCTTCTGCCTATTTTATGCGGGATTTTTATTGCCGAGAACTTATCTGTAGTACTACAGGTAGCTTATTTTAAACATACAAAACGAAAATATGGAGAAGGTCGTAGAATTTTTCTGATGTCGCCATTACATCATCATTACCAGAAACTAGGATATTCTGAACCTAAAATAGTCACAAGATTTTTTATTGTAGGTATCATGCTGGCAGTTTTTACTGTGATTACACTGAAGATCAGATAATAAACTTAAAACTAAACTAAATGACACTTGAAGAATTAGCAAAAACAGGTATTCAATCACATAATGATATGGCAGCTTCGATTAGCGCCAAGTTAATTGGATTGAGGAAAGAATCAATCAGAGAATGCCTGTCTGATTTTCAAAACATCGAACACAGGTTAGAATTTGTTGCAAACATTCATGGTATTGAGTTCGTCAACGATTCAAAGGCAACTAATATAAACTCTGTTTGGTATGCTCTTGAAAGTGCATCAAAACCTGTTGTCTGGATTGCAGGTGGTATTGATAAAGGTAATGATTACTCCAAAATCAGTCATTTGGTTAAGGAAAAAGTGAAAGCTATCGTATGTCTGGGAATCGACAACAGTAAGCTTATTGAGTTTTTTTCTTCAATAGTACCATTGGTTGTAGAAACACAATCAGCCGACCATGCTGTATGCACTGCATATAATCTGGCTTCTAAAGGCGATATGGTCCTATTATCTCCTGCTTGTGCAAGTTTTGACCTTTTTGAGAACTTCGAAGACAGGGGAAATCAATTTAAGAAAGCCGTCCTCAATTTATAAATAGTGTCAACATAAATAAGCAGCAGGAATGAGTTCAATAAGGAAAAATATTAAAGGCGATAAAGTAATCTGGACAGTAGTTGCAATACTTTCTATATTCTCTGTCCTTGCTGTTTATAGTTCCACAGGCACTCTGGCTTACAAATATCAGTCCGGCAACACTGAATATTATCTATTAAAACACTTCGGTATTCTGGTATTAGGATTGGTTTTAATGTTTTTAGCGCATTTGGTTCCATATAAATACTATGCAAGAATATCACAACTTGCTATATGGATTTCCGTCCCTCTACTTTTATACACATTACTATTTGGCACCAATCTTAATGAAGCAAGCAGGTGGTATACTCTTCCATTGATAAATATCACTTTTCAGCCATCAGATTTGGCCAAGTTAGCCTTAATTATTTATGTCGCCCGGCTTTTATCAAAACATCAGGATGAAATAGAAGATTTTAAAAAAGGATTCATAACAGTTATGATCCCCATTATCATTGTCACTATGTTGATTTTACCTTCCAATCTTTCTACAGCAGCAATGATTTTTAGTACCTGCCTTGTACTCATGTTCGTTGGTAGAATTAAATTTAGGTATTTATTATTTCTCGTTCTGGCTGGAATAGTCGGTTTTGCACTACTGATCCTTCTGGCAGTTAACACTCCAAAATTGAGTGGACGATTTGGAACATGGCAGAACAGGATTGAGAGTTTTACAAGTGGAGAAAGTGATGCCAACTATCAGGTTGAACAAGCAAAGATCGCCATAGCAAATGGGGGTATCTTAGGTAAAATGCCAGGTAATTCAGTTCAGAAAAATTTTCTACCCCACCCCTATTCTGATTTTATATATGCTATTATAATTGAAGAATTTGGATTATTAGGAGGAGGGCTTGTTGTTTTATTATACCTGATTTTACTTTTCAGGGCAGTAAAAATCGTGATGAAGAGTCCGCGAAATTTCGCGGCATTCCTGACTTTCGGGGTGGCATTCAGCCTGGTATTCCAGGCTATGGTAAACATGATGGTTGCTGTTAACCTGTTACCGGTTACAGGACAAACTCTACCACTAATAAGTATGGGTGGTACCTCCATTTGGTTTACAAGTATTTCAATAGGAATTATATTAAGTGTGAGCAGGGAAATAGAAGAAGCACAAGCAATGGAAAAGAAAGAAAACTTAAAAACCGAAGAGTATGTCGTTGCCTAATCTGAAAATACTTATCAGTGGTGGAGGAACCGGGGGACATATATTTCCTGCCATTGCAATTGCTGATGCAATAAAAGAACTGAATCCTCAAGCTGAGATACTTTTTGTTGGTGCTAAAGGCCGCATGGAAATGGAAAAAGTTCCTGCAGCCGGTTATCCAATAAAAGGTCTCTGGATAAGTGGGCTTCAGAGAAGTCTGACTTTAAAAAATCTCTCATTCCCTTTTAAACTGATTCACAGTTCTATTAACGCACGAAAAATTGTTAAAGAATTTAATCCAGATACAGTTGTTGGAGTTGGTGGATATGCTAGTGGACCAACTTTAAGGGCTGCAGAAAAACTAAAGATTCCTACCGTTATTCAGGAGCAGAATTCTTATCCCGGTATTACTAATAAATTATTGGCGGCTAAAGCGAATTTCATTTGTGTAGCATACCCTGGGATGGAAAAATTCTTTCCCAAAGAAAAGATTATAATCACGGGCAATCCTATTCGAAGGGAAATATTGTCACAAACCACTTCAAAAGAAAAAGCCTGTGATTTCTTTGAATTGGATCCAAGCCGGCCAGTAATCCTATCGGTGGGTGGTAGTCTAGGAGCTTTAACTCTCAATCGAAGTTTGGCAAATAATCTAAAAGATTTTGAGAAGGCAGGAATGCAGGTCTTATGGCAAACCGGCAAATCATTTATCGAAACCGCAAATCATAAAGTTAAAGAACATAGAGCTGGCAGTGTAATTCCAATGTCATTTATCCAAAGGATGGATCTTGCATACACAGCAGCTGATGTGGTTATTTCAAGGTCAGGGGCTTTGGCAATCTCTGAATTATGTGTCAGAGGTAAACCTTGCATCTTGGTACCTTCTCCAAATGTGGCTGAAGACCATCAAACACGAAATGCAATGGCATTAGTTCAGAATAAAGCAGCAATCATGATAACCGATTCTTCTGCTGATAAAGAGTTGGTTGCCGCAGCTATTAGGCTTGCTCAGGATATAAATATGCAAAATATTCTGTCAGAGAACATTCAAAAATTAGGATATCCCGATGCAGCAAAGGAAATTGCTCAAATAGTAATTAATTGTGCGACATCAAAAAAACAAAATAAAAAATGAAACCTGAACACTTGAGAAAGGTTTATTTTCTTGGCATAGGCGGTATAGGTATGAGCGCCTTAGCAAGATTCATGAATTCAGCAGGTGTTAAGGTTCTGGGTTATGATAAAACTCCGACTACTCTCACGCATAAACTTGAGCATGAAGGAATAAGCATACATTATGAAGATCTGCCTGATAAGATTACTGACGATATCAATCTAGTTGTATATACACCGGCTGTTCCTGATGATCTTAAAGAATTCATAAGAGTTAAAGAAATTAAACTACCCCTTATAAAAAGATCAGAATTACTTGAAAAGATAACCTCTGACCATAAAACCCTTGCTGTTGCAGGAACCCATGGAAAGACCACTGTTTCCACTATGCTAGCACATATTATGTACAGATCATCTTCTGGTTGTACAGCATTTCTTGGTGGCATTGCAAAAAACTATAACAGCAATCTTTTGCTGAATCACCAAAGTCAATATATGGTGACAGAAGCAGATGAATTCGATAGATCATTCCTGAGACTTCATCCTAATTTAGCTATAATAACATCAACTGATGCAGACCACCTTGATATTTATAAATCACACCAGGATCTCCTTGAATCCTTTGGAGCTTTTGCAACAAATATTAAAAATCAGGGTGCGCTGCTTCTTAAATCAGGGATACAAATTCCGTTACAATCAAACCCGACTGTAAGTAAATTCACATACTCTCTGATTGACAACGCTGACTTTACCGTAGAGAAGCTCGAACTGATTGATGGGCATTATTCTTTCTCAGTCAAAACCCCTAATCAGGAGATCACGGGATTCAAGCCCATACTACCTGGTTTATTTAATGTCGAAAACGCCCTGGCTGCCATTGCAGCTGCCAGTATTCTCGGCATTTCACCTTCTGTAATCGTTGAATCAGTCAATTCCTTTGAAGGTGTTAAACGTCGTTTTGACCACAGAATAATACAACCTGATTTCCTTTATATTGATGATTATGCTCATCATCCTGAAGAATTGAAGGCATGCATTACAGCAGTAAGGAAATTGTACCCCTCAAGGAAGATTACAGGAATGTTCCAACCGCATCTATATACAAGGACCAGAGATTTTGCACATCAATTTGCCGAAAGCCTTGCTTTACTAGATGAGCTCATTTTACTTGAAATCTATCCTGCAAGAGAAAAGCCTATAGAGGGAATAACTTCAAAAATGCTGCTAGATATTACACCAATAATTAATAAACACCTATTATCAAAAGCTGAATCATTAAAGTACCTGGAAGCTAATAAACCCGAAATACTTTTAACACTGGGAGCAGGAGATATCGATCAACTTGTTCCGGAAATTGAAAAAATTTTTAACGAACAAAAATAAGAACTTCGCATGAAGAGAATATTAAATGTGCTCATTCTAATCCTTCTGGGTTCAGGAGTAATATTCTTATTTGTTTTTGCAAATACCATGCAAAGCGATATTAAGTGCTCAAGCTTTGAAATTGATATAGATTATAATGGAGCACCCCCCTTGATTAATAAGTCTACTATAAAGAGACAAATAACTCAATCTGGAATCAGAATCAAAGATCAACCTGTAGCAGGAATTCCAGTGCAGAAACTCCAAAAGCTACTAAACTCAAACCCCTATGTAAAAAAAGCTATCATTTCTGTTTCAGTAAATGGAATCGTTAAAGCATCAATTCACCAACGAAATCCTCTTGTTCGAGTGATGGATAAAGAAAATAACGAATACTTACTCGATACTGAAGGATATATTATGCCAGTGAACTACGACTTTCCGGTAAGACTTGTATTTGCCAATGGAAATATATCAAATATAAAAACAGTAAAGGCCCCGACTAAAAACAATGGTGATATTCAAAGAGTTAATTTGCATAAGCCAGTTGAAAAAAATCGAATAGTTCTCCCATCTGACCTAGGTTATATTCACAAGACAGCAATTGCTGTCAATTCTGATTCACTGACTTCAGCATTAGTAGAACAAATCTATATAAATGAAAAGAAAGAAATTGAACTTATTCCGAAAATAGGCAATCAATCGGTTGTTCTAGGTGATACTACACAATTAAGTGAAAAACTTAACAACTTAAAAGTGTTTTATCAACAAGGAATTAAGAATTTTGCATGGAATAATTATAAGGTTATTAACCTTAAGTATAAAAATCAAGTTGTTTGCTCTAAATAATAAAAAGTATGGAACCCTCGGAAATTATTGTTGGACTTGATATAGGTACCACAAAAATAGCAGCCATAGTAGGACAAAGGAATGAGAATGGGAAAATTGAGATTTTAGGATTTGGCCGCTCAGACTCCATAGGAGTAAAAAGAGGTGTTGTTGCAAACATCGAAGACACCGTTCAGAGTATCAGAGCCGCCATTAAAGAAGCAGAAGCCCGTTCAGATTCAAGTCTTGCTTCTGTAAATGTTGGTATCGCCGGTCAGCATATCAAGAGCATCCAGTACAGGGGATCATCAATCCGGGCCAATAGTGATAATGAAATTAGTCAGGATGACATTGATAATCTAACCGATAGCATGTATAAACTTGCTATGAATCCCGGTGAAGAAATCATTGAAGCAATTCCACAGGAATATACTATAGATGGTGAGTCAGGTATAAAGCAACCCAAGGGAATGCTTGGACACACTCTTGAAGCGAATTTCCATATTATCACCGGACAAACAGTGGCAGCCAGAAACATCCTGAAGTGCGTTAAAAAAGCAGATCTCACTGTAGAATCACTTATGCTAGAGCCATTAGCATCTGCAGAGGCAGTGTTAAGTGAAGAAGAAAAAGAAGCTGGAGTGGCACTAGTTGATATTGGCGGTGGCACTACAGATATAGCCATATTCCAGGATGGAATAATTCGACATACCGCAGTTATACCTTTTGGAGGAGATATAATTACAGAGGATATTCGAGAAGGATGCAATATTATCAGGAAGCATGCCGAAGATTTGAAGGTAAAGTTTGGCTCAGCCCTGGCGAGTGAGAACAGAGATGAAGAAATTGTAGCAATCCCTGGATTAAGAGGTAGACCTCCAAAGGAAATTACTCTGAAGAACCTGGCAAGCATCATCCAGGCCAGAATGGAGGAGATCATCGAACATGTACATTTTGAAATAAAGAATTCAGGTTATGAGAAAAAACTTATTGCCGGTATAGTCCTTACAGGAGGAGGTTCTCTGCTCAAACACATAACTCAATTAACTGAATTCATTACCGGAATGGATACCAGAATAGGTTATCCGAATGAGCATCTGGCTCCTGGAGTTCCAGAAGAAATGGCAAGTCCTATGTATGCTACAGGTATAGGTTTGGTCATAATAGGCTTTCAGAGACATGAAAGAGAAGTAGCAAAAAATGATAAATCAGATAAACCTATAAAAGTTAAAAAGCCAAGAAAATCATTTCTCGACCAGATTAAGAAGTTCTTTGATGAAGATGGAGTATAACCAAGATATTAACAAATCAACTGTTGATAAAAAACGCAAAAAACCTATCTAAATCGTATATTTTACAAGTAAATTTAAAAATCAAAATATGCCCGAAATGTTAAAGTTCGAAATGCCGAAAAATCAATCATCTATCATCAAGGTAATAGGTGTAGGAGGTGGAGGAAGTAATGCTGTTACCCATATGTTCAGGCAGGGTATCCGTGGAGTCGATTTTATTATATGTAATACTGATTGTCAGGCACTTGAAACTAGTCCGGTACCCATTAAAGTTCAACTTGGCAAAACAGGTTTAGGGGCAGGCTCTATTCCTGAAGTTGCTCGAAATGCTGCCACCGAAAACATTGACCAACTCAAGAAAATTCTTGAGAGCAATACAAAAATGGTATTTATAACCGCTGGGATGGGCGGTGGTACAGGGACAGGGGCGGCACCGGTAATTGCTGCTCTCGCAAAAGAATTGGGCATTCTTACTGTCGGAATTGTTACCTTACCTTTTTCCTTTGAAGGAAGAAAACGTACTTTACAAGCATTTTCAGGCGTTGAGGAATTAAGAAAATCCGTCGACACCCTACTGATAATCTGTAATGATAAATTAAGAGAATTAGAAGGTGACCTTAAATTATCTGAAGCATTCAACCGGGCCGATAATATACTTACCGTTGCTGCAAAAGGTATAGCCGAAATCATTACAGTTACAGGTTATATCAACGTTGATTTCGAAGATGTAAAAACTGTAATGAAAGACAGTGGAAAGGCAATCATGGGATCGGGCGTTGCTAGTGGCGAAAACAGGGCTCTCGAGGCTGTTCAAATGGCAATGACATCCCCTTTACTTGATGATTCCAATATTAGAGGAGCATCTAATATTCTATTGTATATTTCTTCAGGTTCGGAAGAAATTACTTTAGATGAGGTAATGGAAATAACCGATTATATACAGCATGAAGCAGGATCTACAGCCGATATAATATGGGGAAATGGTACCGATGAAAATTTAGGCGACAAAATCAGCATCACATTAATTGCTACAGGTTTTTCGAATAAAAAGAATGAAATTGAAACCGAAAAAACTTTCTATACTTTAAACGACAAGCCTAAATCTGAAACACCAAAAGAGGTTCATCCAGGTCCTGCTATTGAAGAGGTGAAGTTAATCACTCCACAAAAAGAGGAACCGAAAATAGAGATTCAAAAAGTTTCTCCTGCTGAAATCTCTAATGATCAGGATTCCCAAAGGATGTTTACTTTTGAAATTTCAAACACTGCTCAGCCTTCTCCTCAAATACAATCCTCTCTTACTAAAGAGCCGCAGAGACAAACTCAACCGGGCTTTGATTTTTTGAAGACTTTTAAAGATGACACAAAGCAGGAAGAAGTTTTTAAAGATAGGATAGCAAAACTTGAAGAAAGAAGTCTAAAAATGAAGTCGGCTGAAGGTCTGTCTGAACTCGAAAAACAGCCAGCATACTTACGTAAGAATGTTGAACTTCGTGAACCGAATCCTTCTTCCGAAACTGAAGTTTCTAAATATACTCTGATTAAAAATGAGAATGGGGTAGAAATGAAACCTAATAACTCATTTTTACATGACAATGTTGATTAGCTGCCAAACCATGACACTTACTGAAAGAATTAATGAGGACATAAAAAAAGCTATGCTTGCACGCGAAAAGGACAAACTAGAAGCCCTTAGAGCGATAAAATCAGCTTTATTACTAGCTTTAACAAGCGAAGGCGCTGGTGGAGCCATAGCCCCTGATGCTGAGATAAAAATTCTCCAGAAACTGGTTAAACAGCGCAAAGAGACAGCATCTATATATCATGAACAAAATAGAGAGGATCTTGCAAGTGCTGAACTGTATCAGGCTGAGATAATTTCTGCTTATTTACCTGCTCAAATGGATGAAAGCGAGGTTCGAACATTCATTAATAACCTGATAAATGAGTTAGGCGCCTCATCTATGAAGGACATGGGTAAAGTGGTTAACGAGGCTAATTCAAGGTTAGCAGGACGCGCTGAAAGTAAGACAATTGCAATTATTGTTAAAGAAATCTTAAGCGCCTAAGCGTTACTAATATCAAGCATATAAAACTCGAGAAACTAAATAAAAAAGAGGCTGATAAAATCAGCCTCTTTTTTATTTTCACTTCGAGCTATTCTATTAAGCACCAAGCATAAAACGTTTGAATGATGTAACAGTCAGACCTTTGCTTACTTTATTAAGAAACTCACCAACTGTTAACTTATTATCTCTAACGAATTCCTGATTTAACAGGGTATTTTCCTTATAGAACTTATTCAGTTTGCCTAATGCAATTTTTTCAACCATTTCTTCTGGTTTACCTTCAATACGAGCTTGTTCCTTACCTATTTCGATTTCACGTTCAATGATATCTGAAGGAACATCACCTTTATCCACAGCTACCGGAGCCATTGCAGCAATTTGCATAGCTACTTCGTGGCCGGCTTGTTCAAGATTTTCATTTCCTGCCTGATTAATTCCCAGTAGGGTGGCAAGACGATTACCTGGGTGATTGTAAGCAAAAACTGAAGGAGCAGATATAACTTCGAAATGTGCAAGTTCCATCTTTTCACCTGTCTTACCAACCATCTCAGTAATATTATCAGCAATTGTGCGACCATTGAGATCAAGCGCATTAAATTCTTCAGCGTTAGCCGGTTTGCTCTCAATTGCTTTTGCCATTAATGTATTGGTAAAATTCACGAATTCCTGATTTTTAGCAACGAAATCAGTTTCGCAATTTAGCATGAAAATAACGCCAAAATCGCGGGCTTCATTAGTGCGAGCTAATACGATACCTTCATTTGCATCTTTATCAGCACGTTTGGTTGCTAATTTTTGTCCTTTTTTACGGAGATAATCAATAGCTTTTTCAAAATCACCGTCATTTTCCTGTAAAGCTTTTTTGCAGTCCATCATACCTGCTCCTGTCATTTGACGAAGCTTATTAACGTCTGCTGCAGTTATGTTTGCCATAAATAAATTCGGTTAAATGATTTATTAATAGAATTATTTGCGAGGACCACCTGGTTTTTTACCTAAAGGCTTACGTGCAAGTGGTTTACGACCTCTACCTTCACTTCCACCTTCTTCAGCAGAAACTTGTTTTGCTCTAAGTCTTTCTTTACCGGCAACAGTTTCTTCATCATCCTCCTCATCGAGATCATAATTACGACCGAGTTTATTGGACATAGAATCATCACCTCTTTCCTCATCACGTTTATCGCGATCAATTTTACGTTCCATCAATCCTTCTTCAATAGCCTGAACCATTTTTCCAACAATCAGTGAAATTGATTTTGAAGCATCATCATTTGCAGGAATCGGAAAATCAACCTGATTTGGATCAGAGTTTGTATCAACGATAGCGAATGTAGGGATGTTGAGTTTGCGGGCTTCAGCAATTGCAATATGTTCTTTAATAATATCAACTACAAATAAAGCAGCAGGCAGACGGCTAAGATCAGCAATTGATCCCAGGTTCTTCTCGAGTTTTGCACGCTCACGTTCGATTTGTAATCGTTCACGTTTAGAAATATTGGCAAAACTGGGGCTTGTCATCAAACGGTCGATTGAGGACATCTTACGAACAGCTTTACGAATTGTAGCAAAATTGGTAAGCATACCACCAGGCCAACGCTCGGTTACGTATGGCATACCCACTTTCTTTACATGCTCTGCTACGATTTCTTTAGCCTGCTTTTTGGTTGCAACGAATAAAACCTTCTTACCTGATTTGGTAATCTGCTTCATGGCTGCAGCAGCTTCGTCAATCTTGGCAACAGTTTTATACAAGTCAATAATATGAATACCATTGCGCTCCATAAAAATATAAGGAGCCATATTAGGATTCCATTTACGTTTCAAATGACCGAAATGTGATCCGGCATCCAGTAACTCATCAAATGTTGTTCTTGTCATTAAATTGTTTTTTAATTTGTTTACATTCTGTTAAATACAATCGACCGGTAGCTCACTCAGGCTGCAAAGCCATAAGGAGGAGGTCCTGCCGATTTAGATACTAAACACCAATTGTGATTAGCGCTTGCTGAACTGGAATTTCTTACGGGCTTTCTTCTGTCCCGGTTTTTTCCTTTCAACCATGCGGGGATCTCTCCTGAGCAGTCCTTTTGATTTAAGAGGAGGGCGCAATTCTGGATTAATTTCGCATAGCGCTTTAGAGATAGCTAATCTTAGTGCTTCTGCTTGACCGGTAATTCCACCACCTTCAAGATTTACCTTGATGTCGTATTTACCTGCTGCATCAGCTATTTCGAGTGATTGAGTCACTACATATTGTAAAGTTCCTGTCGGAAAGTATTCTTTATAATCCCTGCCATTTACGGTAATAGCACCATTTCCATCCTTAAGATATATGCGGGCTACAGCAGTTTTCCTTCTGCCAAGAGTGTTGATCACTTCCATACTATTTTATTGAATTTAGATTAATCAATTGAGGTTGCTGAGCCTGATGTGGATGCTCGGAGCCTGTATAAACTTTCAAATTGCGATATATGGCGTCGCCTAATTTATTTGAAGGCAACATACCACGGACTGCATGTTCTATTATGCGCTCCGGAAACTTTTGTAATAATTCCCATGGCGTAGTAAAGCGTTGTCCACCAGGATATCCTGTGTGTCTAACATATACCTTGTCATTCAATTTCTTGCCCGTGAGCTTAATTTTTTCGGCATTTATTACTATCACATAATCGCCACAATCAAGGTTAGGTGTAAAATTTGTTTTATACTTTCCTCTGAGAATATTGGCAACCTTGCTCGATAATCTACCGAGTGTCTGTCCGTCAGCATCCACTAAAATCCAGTTTTTCTGGATATTGTCAGGAGTAGCTGACATTGTTTTATAACTTAATGTATCCATCTTGTTGTAAATTGTTACTAATAAAAACAATAATAAACCGGGCACATCTACAGTATTCACGGGCATGAGAACACTGTGACATTCGGTCAGCCCCTTTGTCGAACTCCTCCCCTGCCTTTCGGGTTACGGCCTTCAAGTGCAGTTCTCACCTTCTAAAAAGGGGTGCAAAGGTAGAAGTAAATTTTCTATTTCACAAATTTGTAAACAATTATTTTTGAAATACATCCACAAAAGTACCATAAAAAAAAGCTGCCTTACTAAAGCAGCTTTTAAAATTGGTTTTTATGAAGTTTAAGGAATCAATACAGCGTCAATAACATGAATAACTCCATTTATTCCCCTGGACATCCCAAGCAAATACATTTGAAGTACCATTAATTATCACACCAGTCTACATTCTTTTAATAAAAGATATAATTTTGTCACTGTAACTACATTCAACTATGTCTATCATTGTTTCAAATATTTCAAAGCTTTACGGATCTCAATTAGCTCTTGATAATGTAAGTTTTACCATCAAGCCCGGCGAAGTGGTTGGGCTACTTGGTCCTAATGGTGCGGGTAAGTCTACATTAATGAAAATTATAACTTGCTTTATACCTCCTTCTGCGGGTGATGTCACCGTGTACGGTCATGATATCAGAGAAGAATCATTAGAGGTGAGGAAAAAAGTTGGTTATCTCCCCGAAAATAATCCCTTATATACTGAAATGTATATTCGCGAGTGCCTGGAATTCGTAGCAGGTTTACATAACCTCAGGAATAACAAGCCGAAGAGAATTGATGAGATCATGGAATTAACAGGTCTTAATCCTGAAAGAAAGAAAAAAATCGGGGCTTTATCAAAAGGATATAAACAAAGAGTTGGCTTAGCGATGGCCCTTATACATGATCCTGAAGTATTGATACTGGATGAACCCACATCAGGACTTGATCCAAATCAACTGGTAGAAATACGTAACCTGATAATTGAAGTTGGGAAAGAAAAGACCGTTGTCCTCTCTACTCATATTATGCAGGAAGTTGAAGCGATGTGTAATAGAGCGATAATAATAAACGCAGGTAAAATTGTCGCCGACGACTCTCCCAAAAATCTTCAATTGAATATGGGAGCTGCTAATATCGTAAGAGTCGAATTTGATACTACTGTTGACATAAAACTCTTAAATAAAATATCAGCAGTAAATAAAGTTACATCATTGGGTAAAAACGTTTGGTTGTTTGAAGCTGAAAAAGATCATGATGTGAGACAAGCTATCTTTAAGTTTGCCGTCGATCATAATTTGACTGTATTATCAATGCAGAAAGAAGAAAGCTCCCTGGAAAACATATTCCAGAAACTTACTAAGAAGTAGCGTTTCTTTGCCTTCATCACCTATGTAGCTGATTAATTGCAACTAATTTAATTTATTATAAATATTCTGCAGAATAATTTCTAATTTTGCAGAGCGAAAAAATTTCGCGATGGAGAGATTTGATTGATTGCAACCATGTAAAAAAATGCTAAAGCAAGTCCAGCCTTTAATCAAATCTCCTCACTATTTCTTTTAAATCTAACTAATTATAAAATGGCTTATTTATTCACTTCGGAATCTGTTTCGGAAGGACATCCGGATAAAGTAGCTGATCAGATTTCCGATGCTCTGCTGGATGAATTTCTCAGACATGACCAAAACGCCAAGGTAGCTTGTGAAACCATGGTTACAACCGGATTAACTATTTGTAGTGGCGAGGTTCGTACTCATAGTTACATTGACATTCAAGATGTTGTTCGAAAAACCATCAGCAGAATTGGTTACACTAAAAACGAATATAAATTCGAGGCTGAATCTTGTGGTATAATTTCTACTATCCATGAGCAATCGGATGATATAAACATGGGTGTTGATAAAAAGAACCCGGAAGATCAGGGTGCTGGTGATCAGGGTATGATGTTCGGATATGCCAATAATGACATGGAGAACAAAATGCCTATGGCCATTGAGCTTGCCCATATCCTATTACAGAAACTTGCCGAAATTAGAAAAGAAGGTAAAGTTATGACTTACCTGCGTCCCGATTCAAAGTCACAGGTTACAATTGAATATGATGACCTAAATAGAGCAGTTAGAATTGATACTATCGTTATTTCAACGCAACATGATGACTTTGCTGACACCAGTCTTCCTGAGGAAGAAAGAAACAAGATCATGCAAGATCAAATCACCACTGACATTAGGAAATTTCTCATTCCACGATCACTCATTGATCAGCCGGATTATATAAAGGACCTCTTCAAAGACGATTATAAATTACATGTAAATCCAACCGGAAAGTTCGTTATCGGAGGCCCTCATGGAGATACAGGACTTACTGGCCGTAAAATTATTGTGGATACTTATGGCGGCAAAGGAGCTCATGGTGGTGGTGCGTTCTCAGGAAAGGATCCCTCAAAAGTTGACCGTTCAGCTGCTTATGCTGCCCGACACATCGCCAAAAATCTTGTAGAAGCAGGAATAGCTGACGAGGTACTTGTTCAAATAGCCTATGCTATTGGAATTGCCCAACCTGTTGGTCTCTATATAAATACTAATAATTCAGTCAGGATTAAAGATGCAAACGGTATAAAAGTTACCGATGGAAAAATTGCAGAGTTTGTTAACGAAATCTTTGACTTAAGACCTTTTGCTATTATTAACCGATTTGGTCTCAGAAATCCTATTTATCTGCCAACAGCTACTTATGGACATTTTGGACGGACTCCTGTTAAAGATTATGAAGTTGAAGTATATTATAAAGAGAATGGAGTTACTTACGAACGTGAAGAAAATGGCAAACTAAAGACCTTTAAGAAAGTGAAACTCTTTGCCTGGGAAGATACTGACTATATTGATAGAATCAAACAAAAGGTCAGCCATTTAAAATATACTTTCAGTGATCAAATGGCAGAACATAAAGCATTCTAAAATTTGGCAACCTAATAAAAAAGACCTGCACTTCTTGCAGGTCTTTTTTATTAGTGCTTAGAAGTGACCCCATCAACTTGTAGTAAATAAGACTAAAAGTCAAGCATAGTCTTTAAATACAAAAACCCCGTAAAACGGGGTTTTTTGCACATTAAGCTAAACAAGTAATCCAAGTTAATCTAGTATTCTCTTAACGCTTTACAACGAATTTTCTTGTGATAGTGGCACTATTATTTATTGTTAGTGAGTAAAAATAAACTCCGTTTTTTAAATCACTAATATTGATGCTTGCTTTTCCTTCTTTAGTGTTGAGATCTATTACTTTAATAGATGTTCCCAATAGGTTACTAATCTGTATTTTGGCATTCGAGGCATTAACCGGCAATTTGAAATCGAGATTCACTATTGAGACAGCAGGGTTTGGATAAGCATTGGATATATAAACAGATTTAGCAATATTTTCTTTGACACCTACACCTCCAATAATATGTTTTATAACAACATAACTTGAATCGCGGGTATTATCCATATCAAAGAAGACATATTTGACTGTAAAGATCCCGAATGTTTCTGCTGGGTAAAAGAAATCTTCAACAAACTCTGTTTTTGTCTCACCAGGTTGAATTGTAAGATATTCGGGTGTAATGTAAGTGTCTGGTGCATAACATGATTTCCAACACATCATAACAGTAATTCCTTCCGGAATATAAATATGCTCTTTTCTAACAAGCACATTACGTGGAGTTTCAGTATTGTTGGTCACATCTGCACCAACAGCCATACCACCATCAGGTGACATACCATAAGCCACAATAGTATCACTGGTAACATTATTACCATTTTTGTCCTTAATAAGGAATGGTTGTGCAGATAGAGTGGTAAAAAATAGCACTGTTGCAAACAAGAGTAAAGTTCTTTTCATAGTCATTACAATTTCCTACAAATATACAACAAAAAACGTGCTAAACTTGCTTGTTAAAAATCAATAAATAGTTAATGTTTCCCTTTGCAAAAATACTCTATTTGTTCAATGAATCAACCGAAAAGTGCCCTTTTTTTTATTAACAATCTGTATATGTGCATGAAATAGAACTATCTTAGCAACCGCATAAAATCTATAACTTACAGAATATGAAAAGAATAACTTTACTCTTATTGTTAATAACTTACACTTTTGGAGTTTTAGCACAATCCCAACGACTTGTTATGGTAGAACATTTTACACAAGCTTCATGTGGTCCCTGTGTTCAACCAAACATTACGATCCATAATTTGATGGTTCAGCACCCCGACAAATTTACTATTATAAATTACCACACAAGCTGGCCTGGAATTGATCCAATGAATGCACACAATCCTCAGGAAGTTGCAGCAAGAGTCAGTTTATATGGTATTGGTTATGTTCCGCAATCAGCTGTCGAAGGAAACTTTTACGTAGGGGCTCCTACCGGCTGGACAAACATGAACATAATTAATCAAAGACTTTTGGTACCCTCGCCATTTGAAATGGTCATTAATCAAAGAATCTCGAACGATACTATTTTTGTATCCTTGCTCGTCCATGCTACTGCAGATGTTACTGGGCCGGTTTCAGCTTATATAGGAGTAATTGAAAAACATATTCATTTCAATTCCCCTCCTGGAAGTAACGGAGAGAAAGACTTCTATAACGTGTTCAAGAAAATGCTTCCGACAAAGACCGGCTTTGAACTTCCCACTCCAATGCAGGCTGGTGATTATGTACTTGTTGAATCATTTTGGAAGATGGCCAATGTATATAATGTTGACCAGTTGAGTATTGTTAGTTTCCTTCAAAACCCCACTTCTAAGGAAATGTTCCAATCAGGCAATCTTCAGGAAGAGCCAATTGAAGGCATTTACAACAATGATGCTGAGATACTGGGAGTCACAAATATGCCTGAGAAAATGTGCGTCTCCTCAATTAGTCCGCAAATCAAAATCCGTAACAACGGAAATAATGGTTTACAAAATCTTACAATTAAATATAAAATCAATGATGGCGAATTAAGTACCTATGAGTGGAGTGGCGATTTGGAATTATTTGAATCAGAAAGCATACTCTTGCCTCAAATCGATTTCACTCTGGAAGAAAATAACAACTTTACAGTATATTTTGAGGATGTAAACAATGCTTCTGATGATTACACACGAAATGATACACTTGTGTATGAGTTCACTCCTTCTTATCAGGTTGGTTCAACCCTTGAGTTAAAGATTCGTACAGATAATGCTCCCGGTGAAACTACCTGGGCAATACTCGACAGTCAGGGGCAAACCGTGGCAAGTGGCGGACCATATACAGAAACCGGTGTTTGGATAAACGAATCAATTACTATTGAAAATGATGATTGTTATGATTTCTATATTTATGATGCAGGTGGAAATGGGTTGTGTTGCGGAAATGGAGCTGGTCTTTTCAGATTAGCACCACCATCAGGCAATCCAATCATTGCCCAGGGTACAAATTTTGGTTCCCAGATAACTGCTCAATTTGAAGTGAACACAGTTAATACTGATCAAATAAATGTCCCTGAGCAAGTTAAGATTTACCCTAATCCAGCCAGTGGACGCTTCATCATTGAAACTCAAAAGAACCAATCGTCTGAAATTACAGTAACCAACTTAACCGGTCAAACAATGTATCGCTCATCAAACTCTCAACAAAATGTGGAAGTTGATACTAATGGATGGCCTTCAGGAATATATCTGGTAACCATTCAGGCCGGCAACAATAAGAGTCATCATAAAATTCAGGTTACTGACTAATAAGATTAAATTACACATTTATCACAAATTGTTAATCAATAAAGGGCACTAATGAAGGGAACTGAGTTAGTGCCCTTATATTTAAGATTTATATTATGAAATACAATCTGCAACCCGGGTATGAATACATCCAACTTAATCAGTTACTTAAACTACTCGCAATAGCCGAATCAGGTGGCATTGCAAATCAGATTATAACAAGTGGGGAAGTGTTCGTTAACGGAAACGTCGAAACTCAGAAAAGAAAGAAACTATTTCCCGGCGATCAAATCAGCATTGGTGATCAAATAATAGATATAGTTTCAGAAGAGGATGATTAGATTGTAGGAGTTGATTGTTCTTCCTATATTTGCCATCGATATGTATTACTATTCTATTCGAATCATGAAAAAAACATTAACACTTGCTCTTGCAATTTTTTGCACTCTAAATTTTTTGGTTGCTCAAACAAACCAAATAAGTGTAATTCCTGATCCTGCTTCAACAAATGATTTCTATGATGACGCACCTCAATCTGATCTACCATTACAGACTATCACAATTGAGGGTGAAATTGAAAAGTCATTAACGATTGATTTTAATACCTTGCCTCTTCGTCAGGTTATTGTAAAAGAGACTGATTGGAATGGTGAAAGTGGCAAATTTATCGGAGCATACCAATACGAGGGATATTCGTTATATGACATTCTGAATTTAGCTGTCCTTAAGAAAGCCAATGCAAATGAGTTCCCCCCAATCATCGACCTTTATGTTGAAGTTGAAAATGCTATTGGAGAGAAAGTAGTTTTCAGTTGGGGTGAGGTTTATTATCCGATTAACAGACATCAGATTTTAATTGCATCTAAGGTGCGTAGGATTGTTCCTTCAAAAACAAAAGATTTATGGCCACTACCTGAGAAATCTAAACTTGTTGTTTCTACTGATTTATATACCGAACGCAATATCGAGTCACCAACCAGGATAACCATTAAATCAGCCAGGGTTAACTATAAAATTGATCGCAATACAGCTGAAATGTTTCCTGAAACTTTCACACTTACGAATTTTGAAAATCCTACCACAATAGGTCAAAACCAGGTTCCTCAAAATAATATCGAATATAATACAGTATTTTATGGAAGAGGTATGGGCATTCATTCCACAACACCGTTTGCCGGGATTATGTTAAAAGATTTCCTGAAAAATCAAATTAAGCTCAACCCCGATGTATTAAAAAAGGGAATGCTGATTACGGCCGGTTTGGATGGCTACAGAGGCGTATTTACAGTAAGTGAAGTATTTAACCGTAACGATCAGGCTGAACTATTGCTGGTAAAACAGAATGAGAAAGGTGTCGGCGCATTCCAGCTTTTCCCCGCTATGGATTTCTTCTCCGACCGGGCAATAAAAGTTTTATCTGACATCCGCTTTATGATGGAAGATTGATCAAATCTGTAACTCAAAAAACAATGAAGAGGCTGTTTCATAACTGAATACAGCCTCTTTTAACTTCTAATAAAATATGATAAAATCAAAAACAACTATCAACCAAAGAATCATCAGCAAAATTAGGTAAAGTAACTTTGAGCATAGGTTCAGCTTCCATTGCCCGTTTAATAGCAAAAATTGCTTCATCATTTCTTGCCCACGATCTTCTTGAAATACCATTATTTACATCCCAATGAAGCATGGATCTTAAACGGCGGTCACTATCAGCTGATCCGTCTAAAACCATTCCAAATCCTCCGTTAATAACTTCACCCCAGCCAACACCTCCTCCATTATGTATAGAGACCCATGTGGCACCTCTGAATGAATCACCAATAACATTTTGAATAGCCATATCAGCAGTAAAGCTGCTTCCATCACATATATTGGATGTTTCCCTGAAAGGAGAGTCAGTACCCGAAACATCGTGGTGATCTCTTCCAAGAATAACCGGTGCGCTTATCCTACCTTCAGCAATTGCTTTGTTAAATGCCGCGGCGATCTTTGTCCGTCCTTCACAATCAGCATATAAAATTCGTGCCTGAGAACCAACAACCAATTTATTCTGCTTGGCTTCTTTTATCCATCTGATATTGTCTTTCATTTGCTGATCGATTTCGATCGGAGAATGGGCAGCTATTCCTTCAAGTACTTCCATTGCAATATTGTCCGTAACATCCAGGTCTTCAGGCTTTCCTGACGAACACACCCATCTGAACGGGCCAAAGCCATAATCAAAACACATTGGTCCCATTATGTCCTGAACATAGCTCGGATATCTGAACTTTCCGTCAATGGTAAAAATATCAGCCCCAGCCCTGCCTGATTCCAGTAGAAAAGCATTGCCATAATCAAAGAAGTACATCCCCTTACCGGAAAGTGTATTAATAGCTGTAACTTGTCTTTTTAAAGAATCCTGCACTTTTGATCTGAATAATTCAGGATTATGAGCCATCATTTCATTTGCTTCCTCAAAAGTAACCCCTACAGGATAATAACCTCCTGCCCAGGGATTATGTAATGAAGTCTGGTCTGACCCCATATCAACATGTACTTCCCTTTCAGCAAGCCTTTCCCATAAATCAACCACATTACCAAGATAGGCAATTGAATGTGCATAGCCTTTGGCTATATACTTTAATGCAATATCAATAGCATCATCAACATTTGAGGTGATTTCATCGACCCATCCCTGGTTGTGTCTTTTTTCAGCTGCATGCGGATTGATTTCAGCAGTTATACTTACAACACCTGCAATATTAGCTGCTTTTGGCTGAGCACCGCTCATGCCACCTAAACCGGCGGTCACAAACAGCCTCCCTCTTAGAGAAGCTTCCTGAGCATTCTCTCGTCTTGATATCTTCCTTCCTGCATTAAGGATTGTAATAGCAGTACCATGCACAATTCCCTGAGGACCAATATACATATAGGAACCGGCCGTCATTTGTCCATACTGTGACACTCCTAACGCATTGAATTTTTCCCAATCATCAGGCTTTGAGTAATTTGGGATAACCATTCCATTAGTTACAACCACTCTGGGTGCATCTTTATGCGAAGGATACAGCCCCATGGGATGACCAGAATACATAACAAGAGTCTGTTCATCAGTCATCTCCGACAAATACTGCATAGTCAAAAGATACTGTGCCCAATTTTGAAAAACAGCACCATTACCTCCATATGTAATTAATTCATGTGGATGTTGAGCCACAGCAGGATCCAGATTATTCTGAATCATAAGCATAATTGCAGCCGCTTGTTTGCTTTTTGCAGGATAATTATCAATTGGGCGAGCGTGCATCCTGTAGGTAGGCTTGAACCGGTACATATAAATCCTGCCATATTTGCTCAGCTCTTCAGCAAATTCCGGAGCGAGGGAAGCATGCATTTCAGGATTAAAGTAACGTAAAGCATTGCGTAACGCAAGCTTTTTTTCTTCAACTGTTAATATATCTTTTCTAACAGGAGCATGACTGACACTATAGTCAAACGAAGGTGAAGGTGGCAGATCGGAGGGTATACCTTGTCTAATAGCATCTTTAAAATCTAACTCTTTCATACTTATATATTTATCTTGCTTACCATTGTGTCTTTTTCGAGAAAAACCCAATAAATCCAAGCCATAAGTTTACAAACATCAAAAATATTTCAAAAAACGGAATCCACAACAAGAAGCCTTTCTCATTCAGTTTCAGCATCGATCTGCGGATAACGAATAGTTGGCTGAATAATCTTATCATGAATATACCACCCAATAAATAGGGGTCAATACCAACAAGTGCCAATAAAATAAGGAGTGTATAAAATAATACCTGAGTAAAGGAAAAAAGTCCCAAAATCAACTTGTGTTTAAACTTATATATTCCCCCTGTTGTAAGATGTCTCCTCTTTTGCCTTAACCAGGAACCTATAGTTTGTTTTGGTTTAGAATAAGTGAATGAAGAAGGCTCAACCTGAATTCTTGTATTCCATTTATTTGCCACCTGATTAATAAAGAGATCATCGTCACCCGATATTAATTTATAATGCTTAACAAATCCTCCTGAATTATAAAACAAGGATCGGTGATAAGCCAAATTCCTGCCTACACCCATATAAGGCAATCCATTCAGAGCGAGACTAAGATATTGCATCGCTACATGTAATGTATCAAACCTGATAAGCTTATTCAAAAGACCTCTTTGAGTAAGATACGGTCCATATCCCAATACTATTTCTGCTTTTTCAGTAAACGCTTTTTGCATTGAGCTTATCCAGTCAGGGCCTGAGGGACAACAATCTGCATCAGTAAACATAAGTTGTTCGTGTACAGCTGATTTTATACCGAGAGACAATGGAAATTTTTTACCTGTAAAGAAATTTAGGTTCTCATGAATGTGAACTACTTTTAAATGACTATACTTATCAGTCAATTCTCTTAAAAGGTAAAATGTATCATCATCTGAAGCATCATTTACAACAATCACCTCATATACCGGATAATCCTGTTCAAGTATAACAGGTAGAAACCGTACCAGATTATGATATTCATTTTTGGCACAAATAATGACTGAGACAGGCGGTTTTTCCTCAATAAATTTTCGTTTTGCCGGATTATAGAACGCTAGTCTTCCATACACAAACCAATAGTAAATGAGTTGCACTAGCAAAACTGCAGCCAGCAAAATAAGCAAAGGAAAGAAGGGTGAATTAATAAGTGTATAGATCCAAACCATAAATTTCTTTTTCGACGAGGCAAAATTATTCAAACCTGTCCACTTAAAGAATTATAGTTATCAACAATATCTAAAATTGATGAACAGTATTTCAGAAATTAGACATCAATTTCACACTCCCCATCTTTTAATTAGAGCAGTTTGCTACTTTTCTTCCAGAATTTAAAGACTAAAAATGAAAGCTTAATATTACAGAAGAAGTTTTACCAATAGTTTTCCTATGAGTTAAAGGTTCCCATCTAAATTCTGCTCCCAGTTTCCAGAAATTAACTCCCAAGCCCGTACTTAACCTTACGGCAGTAAATTTATCACCATGGCTCTCTGTATGCTCAACATCTTCACCAAGAATTTGCGAGGTGGTTGTTTTTGACCATCTTCCATAAAAAAATTCAGTAGATAAACCAGCATTTGCAAAGAAGTTAAATTTGTTAACAGGGTAATAATATCTTATCATGTTAACCATCTTGAACGAATCGTAACTGTAAACCTTTTTCTCTTTCATGTGGAAATTTCCCATATCGTACTCCCTGCTTGCTCTTGCCACATATGGGTTAAAAGCTGTAAACTCATTAAATAGAGACCAATTGGGCAAACTAATGGGTCGTTTAAGTTCTAGTATCAATCCAAAAGGATAATAATCAAAATCATACTTCGATAATCCATTGTCGTCAAACTTTAATGAACTCCATGCTTTTCCAATAGTAAGTCCCCAGTTGAAGGAAACGTTTTTAACCGGATCAAAAATTCTGAAAGCCTCATTCCTGCACCTATAATATTCAATAAAAATCTTTTCCAGGTCTCTATGGCGATATTGTATCTTATTTAAATCACTAAAAATAGCAGGACAACCTGAAAAATATCTGGCTAACTGCAGCGCGAATTGTCGGTTAGTCACAATTGAATCGGGTTGACCTGTTGACCATGTGGTTGGAGTTGAGTGAGGTTTCCTTTCATATACTATTTTGTAAGCTTTGTACACCAACAATACAAATTCATCACCTTCCTTGATATAAAAGTTTTCACTCACCGATTTCCGGTAAACATATAAGGACTTTGAACCCTTAATAATTGCCTGTAAAAAGACCAAATCCTGTTCTATGAACAAATTGGGATCAGTACTTAGATTCTTTTCATCTCTTGCACTTACTTCAATATCAACATAACCACCTTCCCAAACTTCGCCACCCATTCCAAACTCTTTAATATCATAAGGATCATACCAGGTTCCAGACTCTTCGGGACTCTGCTTAAAAAGTATTTTCGAAGGATTCATCCCCCAGTTTTTGATTTCAATGTATCCATTGACGGTATCTCCTGCCAGAGTGATAATGTAGGCTTCTTTAATGTTCTTTTGAGCTAACAGGGTCATAGAGATTAACATGCCTGCAATAATCAATAGTATTCTCATAAAATTGGGGGGTTTAAATAAATTATTATCGAATAAATTTTATACCGCCGCAAATATCATAATTATTATTTATTTGTACAAAAATATTTATTACCTCAGAGATTAAAATGTATTTAAAGCTTATCCATATTACCTTATCCAGACAAACATTATAGCTATTTCGAAAAAAAACCTATTTTTGTTTTGAATGAAAACATCATTCAGTATAACATAAAATATAAGAAAATGGTAGACCAATGGGATCAAAGATATGCTGCTGAGGGTTATGTTTATGGAACTGAACCTAATGAATGGTTCGTTGAAAAACTAAAGATCTTCAAACCCGGCAAACTTTTACTTCCTGCAGAAGGCGAAGGACGAAATGCTGTTTGGGCCGCTGTTAATGGATGGCAAGTAGTCGCTTTTGACCAGAGTCCCGAAGCCAAAACAAAAGCTTTAAAACTTGCACACGATCATAATGTAGATTTTGAATATCATGTCAAAGATCTCAGGTGCTATAGAAACGAACCTGAATCTTTTGATGCAATTGCGTTGATTTATGTTCATATGCCATCACATTTCAGAACCAGGGTTCACATCGAACTAATAAAACTTCTGAAACCCGGAGGTTGTCTGATCCTGGAAGCTTTTACGAAAGGACAATTATTTCACAAAAGTGGAGGTCCAAAAGATCTTGATATGTTATATGACCCACAAGATCTCAAAAACGATTTTGCCGCACTTAAAATTCTCGAATTTCATAATATTAAGTTACACCTTGAAGAAGGTGAATCACATAAGGGTATTGCTGATGTTGTCAGGATCTTCGCCCGAAAGATCAATTAATCCTTCCTGATTTATCACTTCCTCACACACTGTTAGGCATCATACTGTGGTACTTAAGTACTGTACCATCGTTAAAAAATTGTCACAAGCGTTTATTAGCCCAATGAATGCTTGCTGATATTCCATTCATTTTATAAAACCAACGATTTACCAATAGTGAATTACTCCATGATTTAATAATTTTTATGCCACTCCGAAGCCACTTTTAAGCGTGATTCTTCGGTTAAAAGTCGGTTAGAATACGCTTAACACTCCTTTAAGATAATAGTTTTATAAATGTAAAACAACAGGAACAAAAGTGTTTGTACTTTTGCCATAAGATGACAAAATTATTTGCCTTTCAATTGCTGGAAGAGGATTCCTTCCATATGGTGCGACAGTTATTACTTGAAAGGGTATCAATTTCGTGCGCTAAAAAAGTTTCAGAGTTCAAACTTTACGATGATGCTCAGCGACATCTGATTGGCGAGCTGTTGGCTAGATATGCGTTATGGAAATTAACCGGAAAATGGTCAAAGGAAAATTTTGAAATAGGGAATAAAGGCAAACCTAGTCCCGAAGGATTAAATGGAATATTTTACAATATCTCTCATTCAGGCAAATGGGTAGTGGTGATTGCAGGCGACAGCAATGTAGGTATTGATATCGAAAAAATAAGGAATTATCCGGCAGGCGTAGCTGATCGTTTTTTTTCAGAAATTGAGAAGTCACTTATCAATTCAGCTTCCACAGAAATTGAAAAGCAAGAACTCTTCTTCACTATCTGGACCCTTAAAGAGAGTTTTTTGAAAGCAATCGGCAAGGGGCTTACTAAAAGCCTCAGCTCTTTTACTGTCCAAAGAGATCAACTAGGAAACTGGCATTTAGTGAGTGACTCAGAAACTTCAGGATTCATTGTAAAATCAATCCCTTTCATCGAAGGATATAAATTATCTGTCTGTACAGCCAGCCCTTTTGTTTTTCAGGGAATTGATTTTGTAACAATTAAGGATTTTACTGACCTGAAATAATTATTTAGCAAAAGGATATATGCCTATTCCATTTAAAAATAACTATTAGCAATGATAAAGGATGTTGGAGAATTTCGTAAAGAAGCTCATAAAATGGTCGACCGTCTGGCTGACTACTATGAAAACGTTGAATCATATCCCGTAAAATCACAAATTAATCCTGGAGATGTAAGTAGGATGATTCCACACAATCCGCCTCAGGAGGCAGAGGGGATTGATGCTATTATGTCGGATTTCGACAAGTATATCATGCCTGGCCTGGTTCACTGGCAGCATCCTGCCTTCTTTGCTTATTTTCCTGCTAATTCAAGCTATCCATCTGTTCTGGCCGAAATGCTGACCGCCACAATTGCACAACAAGGAATGGTTTGGGAAACCTCTCCTGCTGCTGCAGAACTTGAAGAAAAAATGATGGAATGGCTCAAAGATATTTGTGGATTACCCGTACAATTTACCGGTGTTATTCAGGATACTGCATCAGCTTCAACCCTTACAGCATTATTGACTGCAAGAGAAAGATCTACTCAATTTACTGTTAATCATGTTGGATTTAATGCTGCACCTAAACTGAGAATCTATTGTACTTCCGAAACACACTCATCCATAGAAAAGGCAGCAAGGATTGCAGGCTTTGGAAGTTCAAATCTGGTAAAGATACCGGTAGATGATCAATTTGCCATGATCCCCGAAAAGCTGGAGGAAGCAATTTTGAAAGATACCAGGAATGGATTTGAACCTTGTTGTATAATTGGAACGATTGGCACTACAAGCTGTACAGCAGTTGATCCCATAGAAGCAATTGGCACTATTAGTAAAAAGTTCAATATCTGGTTTCATGTTGATGGCGCTTATGCAGGCACTGCTATGGTGCTTTCAGAAATGCATCATTATGCCAAAGGCTTGGAATTTGCTGATAGTTATGTCTTTAACCCTCATAAATGGATGTTTACCAATTTCGATTGCTCAGCATATTTCGTGAAAGATAAAGAATCACTTATCAAAACCTTCGAAATCTTGCCCGAATACCTCAAAACAGGCTCAAGAGGAAAAGTGAATGATTATCGGGATTGGGGAGTAGCTCTTGGAAGAAGATTCAGAGCACTCAAACTCTGGTTTGTAATCAGAAATTTTGGTATAAAGGGAATTCAGGAAAAAGTAAGATTGCACCTTGATCTGGCACAATGGCTCACCAACCAAATCAAAGACAACAGTGACTTTGAACTCTTAACCGAAACAAGGTTCAGTCTTGTGTGCTTCAGGTACAAACCAAAAGGCATAAATGACGAAAACCAGTTGAATGAAATGAATAAGGCATTGGAAGCCAAGCTTAACAGCTCCGGTAAATTATATATTTCACATACAATTCTAAAGGGGAAATACACCCTCAGGCTGGTTATCGCACAAACATATGTCGAACCGAAACACGTATTTGAAGCATGGGATTTTATCAAAGAGAGTGCTAGTAAGCAATAGATATTAACTACCTTTGCACCTCTTTATAATTTTGCTTATTGTTAATGGATTTTAGATTAGAACACACTGATAGCCAATCGAATGCCCGAGCTGGTGTAATTACTACCGATCATGGTGACATTGCGACTCCTGTATTTATGCCTGTAGGAACAGCGGGTTCGGTAAAGGCAGTTCATATTAAAGACGTCAAATCTGACATTAAAGCTCGTATCATTTTAGGCAACACTTACCATCTTTATCTACGACCTGGAACTGACGTATTGATGGAAGCTGGTGGCCTTCATAAATTTAACGGTTGGGATAGACCTATCTTAACGGACAGTGGAGGTTATCAGGTATATTCATTAACCGACCGCAGGAAAATGCATGAACAAGGAGTGACTTTCCAGTCTCACATTGATGGTTCGAGACATTTGTTTTCTCCTGAGAAAGTCATTGATATTCAACGTTTGATTGGAGCCGATATAATGATGGCTTTTGATGAATGCACCCCTTATCCATGTGAGTATGAATATGCAAAAAGGTCGATGGAGCTCACTCATAGATGGCTCGATAGGTGCGTTGGCAGATTTAAGGAAACTGAAGGACTATATGGTTACAGTCAGACATTATTCCCAATAGTTCAGGGTAGTGTTTACAAAGATCTGAGAAAAATCTCAGCCGAAAAGATAGCTTCTGTTGGAGCTGAAGGGAATGCCATCGGAGGTCTATCAGTTGGCGAACCTGTTGAAATAATGTACGAATTTACTCAACTTGTTTGCGACATACTTCCAAAAGACAAACCACGTTATCTGATGGGTGTGGGCACACCCGCCAATATTCTTGAAGGAATTTCGCATGGAATTGATATGTTCGATTGTGTAATGCCTACTCGTAATGGAAGAAATGGCATGATCTTCACATCCGAAGGCATTATTAACCTGAAGAACGAAAAATGGAAATATGATTTTTCTCCACTGGATTCAAATGGCCTGTCATTTGTAGATTCTGAATATAGCCGTGCTTATTTACGACATCTGTTTGTTTCAGGTGAAATTCTGGGACCAATGATCGCAAGTCAGCATAACCTGGCATTTTATTTATGGCTGGTCGATACGGCAAGGGAAAAAATAGCAGATGGTACATTTTCTCAATGGAAAAATGTGATGGTTGAAAAAGTGAGCAGACGCATTTAAACATATAACAATGAAAAAACTGGATATTTATATAATCCGGAAATTCCTCGGCACTTTCTTCTATGCTATCGCTCTGTTATCGGTTATTATTATAATATTCGACTTTTCGGAGAAAATTGATGATTTTATTGAGAAAAAACCCTCAGTTTATGCTATCGCCTTTGAATATTATGCCAATTTCATTCCCTTCTTCATAAATAAATTCAGCGCACTTTTTACTTTTATTGCAGTCATCTTCTTTACTTCAAAAATGGCATCAGACACAGAGATCATTGCCATACTGAACAGTGGGGTTAGTTTTAACAGATTGCTACGTCCGTACCTGATTGCAGCATCTTTCCTTGCCCTTTTTTCATTCGTTCTTACCAATTTTGTTATACCTGAAACAAGCCAGAATATGCAGGTATTTCAGAAGAAATATTTGAAAGACCAACGAAGCAGAACTCAAAATAACATTCATATCCAGATTGATCCTGGAGTCTTTGCTTATGTTGAAAGCTTCAACGCTACAAATAATACCGGCTTCAAATTTTCGCTCGAGACTTTTGGTGAAAAAGGTATGGAATCGAAGTTGACAGGGGATTACCTGAAATGGGATAGTACGAAAAACAATTGGACAGTCGAAAACTATTTAATAAGAGACATCACCGAAAAAGGAGAAAATATCCATCGGGGATCTGCAATAGATACCACCCTTAAACTGACTCCTGATGATTTTAATATGGATGTCGATTATGCAGTTTACATGAACTTCTTTGAATTAAGAGATTATATAGAAATGGAAAAAATCAGAGGCTCGGGAAATTTATTAAAGTTTCAGGTTGAGAAACACTCCAGAACTGCTTTTCCATTCGCTACAATAATACTCACAATCATAGGCGTTTCGTTGTCATCACGAAAAGTTCGCGGAGGGATGGGCTTAAATTTGGGAATAGGCATCACAATCTGTTTTGCATTCATTCTATTTATGCAAGTGACCACTGTTTTTGCCACATATAGTAACCTTCCCCCGATAATTGCTGTTTGGATACCTAATATAATATTTGGATTACTGGCGATCTACCTGCTTAAGGTTGCACCTAAATAACCTGAAGAATAAGGTTAATCATCTAAAACCTAAACTAGTATCCTGGTCACTCGATATTCAAAATCTTTCAAAAATTCAAGATTATCTGGTTTCTCTTCAAATAAACCAAAAATACTTGAACCGCTTCCACTCATTGCAGCATAAAATGCACCGTTTTCATAAAGTTTCTCTTTAATGTCTGCAAGAACAGGGTATTCAGAAAAAACAGGTTCTTCAAAATCATTAAAAATCAACTTTGGCCATTCATTATAATTATTAATTATTTTCTTTGGTTCAGGTAGCCTTTGACCTGAAGGCTTTACTTTGTTATAAGCCCATGCCGTTGAGACAGCAATATCTGGCAAAACTATAACCACATGAAAAGGTGGGAACTGTATGAAACGGTGAGTGGCAATACCTGTACCCTCGATTAACTGGGGCTTATTGGCAACAAAGAAAGGACAATCACTTCCAAGCATCATAGCCAGATCCTCAAGCTCATTGTTACAAAATTTTAAGCCAAATAACCTTCTTAAGAGTATCAGAGTAAAGGACGCATCCGAAGAGCCTCCACCTAAGCCTGAACCGGGAGGAATTAACTTATGAAGATGAATTTTAACTTCATGAATTGGATAATTCCTTTTCATCAATTCATAAGCCTGAAGGCTCAAATTCTTATTGCAAGTCGAATCTATCTCAATCCCAGAAGAATAAAAAGTAAAATTATCACTTGAAGGAACAATCTCAAGTATATCGCAAAAAGCAACAGGCACCATGATACTCTCAATATTATGGTATCCATCACTTCTTTTTTCAATGACTCTTAAGCCTATATTTATCTTGCCATTTGGAAAGACTATCATACCCATAGCGTGTTGTACAAATGTAACAAAATAACCCCTCAAAGAAAAAACATGCTGAGCAGATTATCGTTTTAATTTAACTTTGTACATTATAATATATTTATGACGATCATCAATTCAATGATTTCCTGGTTCATGAAGAAGCGTGTGCATCAGATTGAACTATTCATGAAATATCCTCATGATGTTCAGGAGGAATGGTTTAGAAAATTAATCCAGTCAGGGAAACAGACCTCATGGGGTAAAACTCATGGTTATGATTCAATATCCAATTATGAGCAATTTATTAACCGAGTGGAAATTACTGATTACGAGGATTTGAAACCCTATATAGATCGTTTACGTAAAGGTGAACAATATTTGTTATGGAATTCCGAAATTAAGTGGTTTGCTAAATCCTCAGGAACCACAAGTGATAAAAGCAAATTCATTCCTGTAAGTCAGGAATCCCTTGATGAATGCCATTTCAAGGGTGGAAAGGATCTTCTTTCCATCTACTGTAACCTTAACGAAGACACTAAAATCTTTTCTGGCCAGTTTCTGGGTATGGGTGGCACTCATATTTCTGATAATCCTGAGATAGGCACTTATGTAGGCGATGTTTCAGCAATAATTATGGAAAATCTGCCATCCTGGGTTGAATTGATGAGGACACCCGATCTTTCAATTGCTCTTATGAATGAGTGGGAAAAGAAAATACAAAAAATCGCTTCAGTAACCAGTAAAGAAGATGTAACTAATATTACAGGCGTGCCATCGTGGATGTTGGTTTTACTTAAAAGGATTCTGGAACTTACCGGCAAAAAAAATATACTGGAAGTATGGCCGAATCTTGAGCTCTTTGTCCATGGTGGAGTGGGATTTCTCCCCTATCGGCAACAGTTTGAACAAATAATAGGAGGTAAAATCCACTACCTGGAAACCTATAATGCGTCCGAAGGGTTCTTTGGAATTCAGGATCGTTTTGATTCAGACGATATGTTACTTATGCTTGATTATGGGATTTTTTATGAATTTATCCCGTTAAGTGAAACCGGCCAATCAACACAATATGCAATTCCTCTCCATGAAGTAAAGTGTGGAGAAAATTATGCTATGATCATTACAACCAACTCAGGATTGTGGCGATATCAGATTGGAGATACCATTACTTTTACCTCCACATGCCCCTATAGAATTAAAATAACCGGAAGGACACGTAATTTCATAAATGCTTTTGGCGAAGAACTTATTGTTGATAATGCAGTAAAAGCAATAAATAAAGCATGTGATAAAACCGGGGCGATAATCAATGAATTTACGGCAGCTCCAATTTATTTCAGTGACAATACTAGTGGAGCACACGAATGGCTTATAGAATTCGAAAAAGAACCTTCAGATATTGCTTATTTTAATGAAGTACTTGACAATGCACTTAAAGCACTAAATTCTGACTATGAAGCAAAACGATATCAGAATATGGTATTAAGTGAACCTATCATCAGAGCACTGCCTAAAGGAACATTTTATCGCTGGTTAAAAGAAAATAACCGGCTTGGTGGACAGTATAAAGTGCCACGATTATCCAATAACCGAAAAATCATTGAGGAAATATTAATAATAAGCCAGAAATAGTCTCCTATGGTTTAAATTATTCTATGGTTTTTAATTAAAAAGCTTCTTATTGAACCAAGTTTTTAAGTGTAATTGTCGGGCATTTCTTTACCTTTGCTTAACTCATTTGTATTTGAATTATTAAAGGTTAATAAACTGACAATTATGCATATAGCCATTGCCGGGAATATAGGCTCCGGAAAAACGACCTTAACAGGATTGCTTGCAAAACATTTTGGCTGGCAACCTCATTTTGAAGATGTAGAAACCAATCCTTACCTTCCTGCCTTTTATGATGACATGCAGAGATGGTCATTCAATCTTCAGATTTATTTCCTGAACAGCAGATTCCGCCAAATTGTGGATATCAGGAAAAGTGGAAAAACCGTAGTGCAGGATCGCACTATATATGAGGATGCATATATATTTGCCGCAAACTTACATTCAATGACATTAATGACAACCCGTGATTATGATAATTACGTGTCGTTGTTTGAGTTGATGAGCTCCTTTGTGCAGCCTCCCGATCTTCTGATATATCTGAGGGCAAGCGTTCCTACACTGGTAAATCAAATTCAGAAAAGAGGACGCGATTATGAAAACTCTATCAGAATCGATTATCTGAAAAGTTTAAATGATCGTTATGAAGCCTGGATTGAGAAATATGATCTGGGAAAACTACTGATAGTGGAAGTAGATAATCTGAACTTCTCTGAAAGGCCTGAGGATCTCGCCAGTATCATAGAAAAAATAAATGCAGAAATTCATGGACTATTTTGACATTTCAGCGGTAGGTATCATTCCGGCACGTTATGCTTCAACACGTTTTCCCGGCAAACCATTAGCCCGGATAAACGGTGTTAGCATGGTCGAAAGAGTCTATAGACAAGCTTCTCTCACTACTAAATTAAAAAGTGTTATTGTTGCCACTGACGACCAGAGGATTCTCGATCATGTAAAATCTTTTGGTGGAAGAGTCATTATGACTTCTTCCTCTCATTTATCGGGAACTGATAGGATTGAAGAAGTAATATCTAAACTTGAGGCAAACTCAGAAATTTATGATGTTGCTATTAATATTCAGGGAGATGAACCATTCATACATCCTTCGCAAATAGAGAGTGTTATAGAGATTTTCCAAAACCCTTCTGCTGAGATTGGCACACTTATAAAACAGCTCAATAACAATGATGACCTGTTCAATCCAAATGTGGTGAAGGTAGTAGTTGATGGTCATGGAAAAGCAATGTATTTCAGCCGCTCCCCTATTCCGTTTGTAAGAAATGCCACTTCCGACCAATGGATGAAAGATCATGTTTTCTATAAACACATAGGAATTTATGGATACAGAACCGACACATTGAAAGAAATCACTGCCCTGAAAACCGCCCCGCTCGAAGCCTCCGAATCCTTAGAACAATTAAGGTGGATGTTCAACGGATATACAATCTACACTACAGTAACTGAAATTGATACTATTGGCATCGACACACCTGAAGATTTATCAAAACTTATTAACAATCCTTGCTAAAGTCAGTATCTGCCCGTATCTTAGCACCGCAGACAAATAACATGAAAACATTAGCTAAGCAAATCAGCAATCTGCTGTTTGACCATGATTGTGTAATTGTCCCTGGGTTAGGTGGCTTTATAACCAATTATAAACCAGCAACAATCCATCCTCATCATCATATTTTTAATCCGCCTTCCAAGCAAATAAGCTTTAATGCAGTACTTACCCATAATGACGGAGTACTGATAAATTCTTATGTTGTACATTACGGTATAAGTTATGGTCAGGCAGGAAAAGCAATTGATTCAGCAGTCCGTAGCATAAGAATCTCCCTTCTCAAAGGAGAAAGCATTACACTTGAAAATGTTGGCATCCTGAAATCAAATACTGAAAATAATATCGAGTTTAAGTCTTTTACCAATATTAATTATCTTGGTGATGCTTTTGGATTGCCAAGATTCGACTTTTATCCTGTTAACAGGGAACAGTACAATTCAGTAGCTGGCTTAAGCAGACCCGCAGTGAGAAAAACAATGAGGTGGGCTGCTATCCTCGTGCCTCTTGTAGCAATAGCCTTATGGACAACCAATAATCCTAACACTTTCAGTAAAATTCAAAATAACTACGCAGGCTTAGTCACAACTCCTGAAAAGACCATTAGTATTCCTGCCCGATCTTCTGAAAAGACAGTGAATTATGATGATCATCAGAAGCAAGAGCTCAATGGAACTATTACCAATTCAGTTAGTGAAACCCAACTTCCCGAAAAACCAATTGCAGCAGAGGTTATAGAGAACAAAACCATTTTTCATATAGTCGCAGGGGCTTTCAGTATCCCTGAAAATGCTGAAAGACTTGTTAATGATTTGAAAAAACAAGGCTTTGAAAGTGCAACTATTGTAGGAAAGAATGGCAAAGATCTCCTTATCGTTAGTATTGCCAATTATACTGATAAAGTTTCTGCAGATTCTAAACTCATCGAAATTAAGCAGAATGATTTCCCCGAAGCATGGCTGCTTGAAAAAACCAACTAATACTTTCTGAGATGCCTAAAAAGAAACATGCACGTTTTGCAGAAAATGCAACGTTTCCCCATATGTTTCAACTTTCCTTCGATGATATTCAAAAAGGCTTTTCCGGAAAAGGGCATTGGTCTGAATTTTTTGGTAACAACAATCCAATAATATTAGAATTGGGATGCGGCAAGGGCGAATATATTGTAGCTCTTTCATCAAAGTATCCCGATATCAATTTTATTGGAATGGATATAAAAGGTGCACGCATGTGGCGCGGTGCAAAAAGTACTTTCCAAAATAATAGTAAGAATGCTGCTTTCGTAAGGACAAGAATCGATCAGATTGAAGGGGTGTTTGCAGAAAATGAAGTTTCCGGAATCTGGATAACATTCCCTGACCCTCAACCGGTTAAAGCACGTAAACGGTTAACCTCACCTATGTTTCTTGATAGATATAGAAAATTTACCAAACCTGGGAGTATCGTACACCTGAAAACGGACAATGAAGATTTTTTCAAATATACACTTTCAGTTATCGAAGAGCAGAACCTTGAATTGCTTCTACATACTTTTGATTTATATAATAGCAATCTTACAGATGATGTGATGCTGACGCAAACACACTATGAAAAAATCTTTCTCAGTCAAGGAATGCCTATTAAATATTTGAGATTTAGGTTATAGTTTAAGCCTGACAGGCTGTCTTTATTCAACCCATCAAAATGAACGACAATTCTTTTTTTTACCGGGTTTATGAAGTTGTAAAGTTAATTCCATACGGCAAAGTGACCAGTTACGGTGCGATAGCAGGATATCTGGGTACAAAAGGCTCTTCGCGAATGGTGGGCTGGGCATTGAATGCTTCCCATATTTCACTTGAACAAATACCTGCTCATAGAGTGGTTAACCGCAATGGACAACTGACAGGGAAGCATCATTTCAGAGGATCCGGTTTAATGCAGCAATTATTGGAAAATGAAGGCATTGTTGTTGAAAACGATCAGATAGTAAACTTTAAAGATGTTTTCTGGGATCCGATAGAGCTCGATAAAGATATCATTCTTTAATGGCATGTTAATTGCAAAGGTTTTGCGTACAATAAAATCTCTTATCTTTACACAATCTAAATAAAGCTTACTTAACTCTATATGGAATACACAAAAGAAATCATTCTCAACGCTTTAAGAACTGTACAGGACCCTGACCTTGGCAAAGATCTGGTATCTCTCAACATGATTGAGGATATTAATTATGATGGAAAGACTATTACATTTAAAGTTGTCCTCACAACTCCTGCATGCCCTCTAAAAAATAAAATAAGGCAGGACTGTATTGATGCTGTGCATAATCTGGTAGATGCTGACGCTGAAGTAATTCCTGAAATGACATCAAGGGTTAATTCACGCAGAAACGACCAACAAATGCTAAAGGGGGTTAAGAATGTTATTGCCGTTGCTTCAGGCAAAGGAGGCGTTGGGAAATCGACTGTTGCCGCTAATTTAGCCGTCGCACTAGGACGCACAGGTGCAAAAGTAGGACTGGTAGATGCCGATATTTATGGTCCAAGCGTACCTCTTATGTTTGATGAAATGAACACAAAACCTACGGCTGTTGAAATAAACGGTAAGGTAATGGTGCAACCAATTGATAAATACGGTATTAAAATATTATCAATAGGTTTTTTTGTCGATCCTGATAAAGCATTAGTTTGGAGAGGTCCTATGGCATCAAATGCTCTTACACAATTATTTACTGAAGCACATTGGGGTGAACTTGACTATCTTATTCTTGATATGCCTCCCGGAACCGGGGATATCCATTTAACGATTGTTCAGAATCTCTCAGTTACCGGAGTTGCTATTGTCACTACACCACAGGAAGTTGCATTGGCAGATGCACGGAAAGCTGTTGGAATGTTTACTCAGGATAATATAAATGTTCCAATCCTGGGACTTATCGAAAACATGTCATGGTTTACTCCCGAAGAATTACCTGAAAACAAATATTATATTTTCGGACAGGAAGGTGGAAAGAAACTTGCTGAAGAATATAATATTCCGCTACTTGGACAAATTCCACTTGTACAAGGCATTAGAGAATCAGGTGATTATGGATATCCAATTGCTTTGGCTGATAATTCTCCCGTTTCAATTGCATTTAAAGATCTTGCAACTAAAACCGCTCAGCAAATTGCAATTAGAAATGCAACTTTAGAACCGACAAAACCAGTTGAAATGACTCGGTAATTACAATACTTATTTTTTCAAAAACGTAAAAAAAGAATATATGGCAACTGACCGAATAGAACTTACCTCAAAAGTAAAGAATGTAATTGAACAATTAAGGCCTTATCTTCAAGCAGATGGAGGTGACATTCAATTCGTTGAACTCACAGAAGATAATATAGTAAACGTCGAATTACAAGGATCATGTGGTTCTTGTCCTTATAGTAGAATGACTCTTAAGAACGGAGTAGAAGAAGCGATGAAAAGAGCTCTTCCTGAAATCAAATCTGTTGAGGCCATCAACGTTTAATAGATTAATCTTAGTGATCGATCGACTAATAATTGAAGCGGGCAACTAAAGGCATTCGGCGACCATTGCCGAATGCTTTTGAAGAAACCCTTAAAATAGGTGGCGTTTGAAACCGCTTCCATTCATTACGGTTTACCATTTGTGTGATATTGTTTACAAGATTTTCTTCGAAGCCCATTAAGATAAGTTCTGATGGGCTTCTTTTCATTTCAATATAACTATAAAGTACCTGGTCGAGTAAACTATATTCCGGCAGCGAATCACTATCCTTTTGTCCCGGCCTAAGTTCTGCAGATGGGGGCTTGGCAATGGTATTAATGGGTATGATTTCCTTTTCCTTGTTGATATACTCAGCTAGTTTATAAACGTCGGTTTTGTAAACATCACCTAAAACAGCAAGACCTCCGCACATATCACCATATAAGGTTCCATACCCTACGGCGGCTTCACTCTTATTGCTTGTATTTAATAAAATATGTCCAAATTTATTGGAATAAGCCATCAATATTATGGCGCGTGCCCTTGCCTGTATATTTTCTTCAGTTACATCGGATCTCAGGTCTTTGAATAGTGGAATCATCGTTTCATTAATACTTTCCACAACATTAGTAATTGGAATAATCTCAAACGGGCAGCCGAGATTTAAAGCTAATTCCTTTGCATCATTGATAGAGTGATCGGATGAAAATTTTGAAGGAAGCAGCAACCCGGTAACGTTTTCAGGTTTAAGTGCTTTTGCGGCAAGTACCATAACTATCGCAGAATCAATTCCTCCACTTAAACCTAATACAGCCTTCTTAAGACCCATTTTCTGGAAATAGTCTTTAATACCAATTACTAGAGCATCATGTATCAGCTTAATTTTTGGTGGTGAATTCCACTTATCATTTGAGTTCTGATCGTTTAAAATATCATCTAATTCTACCACCCTTATATCTTCCTTAAAGAAAGGCAGCTGCTCGCGTATATTACCGGCTGCGTCACAAACCATTGAATTTCCGTCGAATATAATCTCAGTATTTACCCCTATTTGATTAACATAAATGATAGGTTTATGACATTTCAAAGCAACAGCCCTCAGGACTTCTCTTCTCAGTTTGGGTTGATTATCATGAAAAGGAGATGCGCTGATATTTATAATCAAATCAGCATTTTCCTTTTTTACCTCCTCGAGGGGTGAATGGGAGTACATGGGAATTTCAGACAAATTCCATATATCCTCACATATGGTTAGTGCAAGTCTTTTACCATTAAAATCTACAAATCCTACTTCTCTTGAAGGTTCGAAGTAGCGGTATTCATCAAAAACATCATAATTAGGAAGCAGAGATTTATTTGCAATAAACTCAACTTTGCCTTCATTCAGAAACCATGCAGAGTTGAATAGTTCTTTTCCACTGCCTGTCTTATTATACGAAGGTGCACCAACTATTGCAGCGATTCCAACACAATGAGAAGCAATCTCCTTAATATTTTCTTCACATTTATCAATAAATTCCTTATAGTCAAGGAGGTCTAGTGGAGGATATCCAGTAAGTGCCAGTTCAGAAAATATAGCAAGTTTAACTCCAACAGCTTTTGCTTTCTTAATACCCTCTATAATTAAACTACTGTTGTGATTCAAATCTCCAATCAGGAAATTCAGCTGCAAAAGTGCAATCTTCATAAAAAGTAAGGTATAGTGAGATTAGTGTTGTCTGCAACTAGAACATTAAGCCAAGACTCACTTCAATAAAATTTGCTCTGGCTTCATGGTCAGTACTTTGGTTTACCGAATTCTTTCCTTTCAGTACATTATTGAAGCCATTATTGAAATTAAGACTCAAAACTGCAGCAGTGTTGTTATCAAATGGATACTCCACTCCTGCACCAATAATCATAGAAGTTTTGAAAAGTCTGGTCTGAGAGTCTATGTTTTCAAAGTCAACAAGAAATGTCTGATTATTGAGGGTATATTCATCCCTTCCTTTTGATGTCATTCTGATTCCAAGCCCCAAACCTATTTGCCCAAAATATCTGAATTCACCCATTTGGTTTGTTTTCAATTTAAGCACAGCAGGAATTTCAAGGTATCTGAACCTGTAATCTCTATGCAATAGTACTGGTGTACTGGATCTTAAATCAGAGTATGAAAGACTTCCATTCAAATATTGAAAAGTAAGCCCGGTTAAAAGAGCATAGTTTTTAGCAAAGTAAACCTCTGATGTAATTCCCCAGTTAAATCCTACCCTGGCACCTTCAGAATCATAATTCTTATTTATAGGTTTAAGCCAGCTGATCGACGGGCCAGCTTTTACTCCCAAAATAAAAGAACGGTACTGACCTATTCCCTTTGCCGGTAATAATAACAGAAATGCGATTATTATACCTAAAAATGTAAATTTAGCTTTCATGGCTTATTTTTTAAAAAGTAATTTAAAATTGAAAATAACCAAATGCAAATGCAGATTGTTGTAAATATACACAAAATTACTAAAAGAACGTGCATGATTCATTGAATTATATTCACAAATTAAATAAGTAACTATATTTGTTCTCCCAACAACTTTCTTATGAAAACGTTAATTCTTTTGCTCGCTATATTACTATCCAGTTCTTCACTGTTTGCTCAGATACCCGGTTTCTCATTAGGGCCAAAAGTAGGTGCAACCTTCTCGAAGTATTCATTAGATTTAGATAATATTGAAGAAGAAACGAGGAACTCATTTCATTGGGGTGCATTTGCACGTTTTGGAGACAAAGTATATATACAACCTGAGCTTCTCTTTATGAACCGTTCGGGAATACTTATAAATCCATTATTAGGATCGAGTGAGCAAACTATAAGATTAAGAACTATTGATATTCCTGTTTTACTTGGTGTTAAATTGATTGACCTTAGGCTCACTAACGTCAGGATATTTGGAGGTCCTGTTGCCACATTAGCTGTTAACCGTGAAATAGAAACAAGTAACTGGGAAGAAGCAATTGTTGAAGATGATATCCGGAGGGCAAACTGGGGTCTTCAATTTGGAGCTGGTGCTGATGTACTGATGTTTACTGTCGACCTTCGTTATGAACTGGGGATGGGTAACTATCATAAGAGTGATATTTACGAACTCAAAAACAGTCTTTTTACTGTTAGCTTAGGATGGAAGATACTGCAATAGCAGTATCTTTATTGCAAAATTTTCATCAAATGCGTGTAATATATGTTCTACTGTTAAGTAGTCTTTTAATTGCTTGTAACCAAAAGAAAAAGGAAACACAGGATAAAGTCTCTGATGGAATCCGTCGATATGAAGTTGAGCTCTTTAATATCGATACCACAAGGTTTGAAGAGGGATTAGCTGAAATACATCCACGGTATAAAGTTTTCCTAGGCGAAACAATGCCCGATACCGATGGAATAAAACGATTAAAATCTTTTGTTTCAGATCCACAAATCAGGGACACATATAATTACACAATGCAACAGTTTCCTGATGTTCAATGGCTAAATGAATCATTTACAAAGTCGTTTGCCATTCTTTCCAGGGAACTGCCCGAAAAGAAGATACCTCGTGTTTATACATACATTTCCGGGTTCGACATTCGGATGCCTGTCAAATATGGCGACTCAGCTCTGATTATTGGACTGGATCTATATCTTGGGTCTGATTATGAACCGTATGTTAAGATGGGATATCCTAAGTATATTATCAACCGGTTGTCTAAGGAATACATTCTTTCAGACTGCTTCAAGGAAATTGCATGGGCAAATCTTCCACCAACACAGGCTGTAACTTTATTAGATGCAATGATTGAACAGGGTAAGACAATTTATTTTGCCGAAAAAATGCTCGCTGGCGAAAAAGAAGAAATACTCATGAAATATTCACCGGAACAAGCTGACTGGATACATTCTAATGAACAAAACCTGTGGAGTTTTATGATTGAAAATCAATTATTATATTCTTCAGATCCAAAAGCATTCACTATGTTTATGACTGATGGCCCATTTACCTCCGGATTTTCCTCCGATTCCCCATCCCGAACCGGACATTGGATTGGATGGCAGATTGTAAGAAAGTTTATGGCTAACAATAATGTGAGTATGCAGGAACTGCTCGATGAAACTGATTCCCAAAAAATACTTACAAAGTCGGGATATAAACCAGCAAAGGTCTAAGTATAATTATTAGTTTTCAGGATAAAACTTTGAAAGTCTTGAGGTTATATATCGATATTTCTTAACTGCATTCGGAGATGAGCTTTACGAAGTACATCAAACTTTTCTTCATTAGACATAGTTTCCCAATTGGCAATTTCGTCTAGCATACGAAAGCATCCAATGCACATACCTTTTTCGTTTAAACGACATACCAAGCGGCAAGGCGATTTAACTTCCTGCTTTCCTGTAGGTTTTACCATATCCATAATAATTCTTCTCACAATAACTTTTGTAAAGATAAAATGTTCAAGCATTCAATAAAACTCCTTTTGTTCAATATATATCATTAACTTGCCCCAATTCTCGAAATACTATTTTTCTATATGCTCGTTAAAACATTTGGTAGCGCAATTATTGGGGTAAATGCAACTATAATTACAGTTGAAATTAATATGCAAACTGGTATTCAATTCTTTATGGTTGGACTACCAGATATAGCTATAAAAGAGAGCCATTATAGAATTGAATCAGCCTTAAACAATATCGGATACCGGATACCGGGGAAAAAAATAATCATTAACCTTTCACCTGCTGACATCCGTAAGGAAGGTACAGCATACGATTTAACCATCGCAATGGGAATACTCGGTGCTAATGGGCAGATTCCTGCTGATACATTAGGAAGTTACATCATAATGGGTGAGCTTTCGCTCGATGGAGGCTTACAACCAATAAAGGGTGCCTTACCCATTGCAATAGAGGCACGCAAACAGGGATTTAAAGGTTTTATTCTCCCTAAACAAAATTCAAAAGAAGCGGCAATTGTAAACGATCTTGATGTTTATGGTATGGAGAATATCTCTCAGGTTGTCGATTTTCTTCTAGGCAGATCTGAAATAAAACCAGAACAAGTTAATACCAGGGAAGAATTTTACTCACATCAGGGAGAATTTGAATTTGATTTCTCAGATGTAAAGGGACAAGAGAATATTAAAAGAGCACTCGAGATATCAGCAGCAGGTGGTCATAACTGTCTTTTAATCGGGCCTCCCGGTTCTGGAAAATCTATGCTTGCTAAACGAATTCCAACAATTCTTCCACCATTAAATCTTTATGAAGCGCTGGAAACCACAAAGATCCATTCTGTTGCCGGTAAAATGAATAAAAATTCATCGCTAATTTCTGAAAGGCCATACAGGAATCCGCATCACACAATTTCTGCATCGGCCCTTCTTGGAGGTGGCTCTTTCCCACATCCGGGAGAAATTAGTCTGGCACATAATGGTGTTTTATTTCTGGATGAACTCCCCGAATTCAATCGCAGTGTTATTGAGGTTCTCCGTCAACCAATGGAGGACAGATTTGTAACTATTGCACGAGCAAGAATGACTGTCGAATATCCGTCAAATTTTATGCTTATCGCAGCTATGAATCCCTGTCCTTGCGGTTTTTATAATCATCCTGAAAAGCAATGTGTTTGCAAACCTGGTGATGTATTGAGATATCTGAATAAAATTTCAGGCCCTCTACTCGACAGGATAGATATCCACCTGGAGGTAACTCCTGTTCCTTTTAATCAACTTTCAGAAACAAAATCTTCTGAAAGCAGTTATTCTATACGAAATAGAGTAATTAATGCCCGATTAATTCAGGAAGAGCGATTTAAGGAAATGAATAACATTTATTCTAATGCACAATTGAGTTCAAAATATCTGACAAAATATTGTAATTTAGACGATTCTTGTCTCGCTTTGCTTAAAAAGGCAATGAACAAACTAAGTCTCTCAGCAAGAGCATATGATAGAATTATTAAGGTTTCAAGAACTATAGCTGATCTTGATCCCAGCGATAAGATCCGTCCGGAGCATTTGGCTGAGGCAATCCAATACAGAAGTCTTGACCGTGAAAACTGGGGTTTTTAAGTAACAATCCTTACGATGAGCAAAATCTGGAGTATTGCTTTCAGGTATCTGAGATATCTTCGCAAATCCAAAACTAAACACAGTGTTCATTCTCCCTTCGTGTTTGATTTAATTACTAAAGTATTGGAAGACCGAACTTCTTATCCTGAATATGAGTTAGTCGAAGTGCAACGAAATAAACTATTGCATAATAAAAATCAAATTGAAATCGTAGATTTTGGAGCATCAGCTGGAAGAGTAAAATATTCTACCTATCTGGATAGGGTAAAAAATATTGCAAAAAGAAGCGGAATAACTCCTTCTCAGGGCAAACTACTATTCCGTATTGTTAAGCATTTTCAGCCTGCAGTAATGGTTGAATTAGGAACTTCGCTCGGTATAAGCAGCATGTACCAAGTCTCTGCGGCACCCGACAGTTTATTCATTGGAATAGAAGGATGCGCTGCAACCGCTTCTTTTGCCGAGCAGAACATAGCCTCTTTTTCAGAGAACCAAACCTACAATATAGTAATAGGTAATTTCGATGTGATGTTACCAAAAGTGCTTGAGAAACTCACTAAAGTTGATTTTGCTTTCATTGATGGTAATCATAATTACAAACCTACTATTAAATATTTCAATCTCTTGTTGCCCAAACTTCACGAAAACAGTATATTAATATTTCATGACATCCACTGGTCATCAGATATGAAAAGAGCGTGGAAAGAGATTACACTTAATCCACAAGTTAAATTATCTATTGACTTGTTTTGGATGGGGATTGTATTTTTCAGGACAGGCATACCAAAGCAGGATTTTGTTATACGGTTCTGACAATTATTACTAAATTTGTTCGTTCTGTAAAAAAAACTACATGAATCAGGAGGTAATCCGGTTAGATAATATTACCCGCTTTTTTAAAGTTGGTACTGAAACTGTGAGAGCACTCAGGGGTGTATCACTGTCTATTAAAAGAAACGAATTCGTTGCTCTTATGGGCCCATCAGGCTCAGGAAAATCTACATTAATGAATCTTTTGGGTTGTCTTGACACTCCAACAGGTGGGAGTTATTGGCTCAACGGAAAAGATGTGAGTAAACTCCTTGATAACGATCTGGCTGAAATCAGAAATAAAGAAATTGGATTTGTTTTTCAAACTTTCAACCTCTTACCCCGATTGACTGCCCTTGAGAATGTTGCACTACCAATGATTTATGCAGGATTTAATAAAAACGACAGATTATCAAGAGCCACAGAGGTGCTTTCTCAGGTGAGCTTATCCGATCGTATAAAGCATAAACCCAATGAATTATCGGGTGGTCAAAGACAAAGGGTTGCCATTGCAAGAGCGATGGTTAACAGACCTTCAATAATCCTGGCTGATGAACCTACCGGAAACCTCGATTCAGTGACATCTATTGAAATAATGGGTCTTATTGAGCAAATCCATAAGAGTGGTAACACAATTATCCTGGTTACTCATGAAGAGGATATTGCAAGACATGCTCATCGCATTGTTAGATTATCCGATGGGTTAGTCGCATCTGATGAACCTAATAAGAATATCAGGACTATGGAATATTATCATAGTAAAACCAATTAATTTTTTGAACATTGATTAGTTCTGTATTGTTACAGAATCAAAGCAATGCTTAATATTCCGGCAATGAGTGATGATTTCAAAATTTATACGAAAACAGGAGACAAAGGTGAAACATCTTTAATTGGAGGAACCCGTGTCCCAAAATACCATGATCGGATTGAAGCTTATGGTACACTTGATGAACTGAATTCATATTTAGGTTTAATCAGAGACCAGCAAATTAATTCAGATTATAAGAATATACTGATTGAAATTCAAGACCGGGTCTTTACTGCTGAATCTCTTTTAGCAGCTGATCCATCAGCTAAACTAAAATCCTTGCCTAAGCTCATTGAAGAAGACATCAAACTTTTAGAAACTGAGATAGATAAGATGAATGAGACTTTACCCCCATTAAGCTCATTTATTCTACCTGGAGGACATACCGCTGTCTCTTTTTGTCATATCGCACGATGTGTTTGCAGAAGAGCTGAGAGATTGACAATAAAACTCATTGAAAGTTCACCTGAAACACTCCAGGGAGAACTCGTAGTTAAATATCTCAACCGCTTATCTGATTATTTATTCGTTTTGGCACGAAAACTTACCTATGATTCAGGGGCCGATGAAACTCCCTGGAATGCAAGATATTAGGCATGGTTTTTGAAGTCTACAAAAAGTCATCAAGAATATTTCAATTGTCGAAAAATTAACATTTGGATATGACACAAATTAAACTATTTTTGCAAAAATTTTAAACGTTATTCTTTTGGAATTATGTATTGGACTTTAGAACTTGCATCTAAACTTGAAGATGCACCATGGCCTGCAACAAAAGAAGAATTGATCGACTTTAGTATCCGTTCGGGTGCTCCTATGGAAGTGATTGAAAACCTTCAAGAAATAGAAGATGAAGGAGAAGTTTACGAAAGCATCGAGGATCTGTGGCCTGATTACCCCTCAAAAGAGGACTTCTTCTTTCATGAAGATGAATATTAAATTAAAAAGGCCGCAAATGCGGCCTTTTTAATTCTTCCCATCAGCATAATAAATCCTACTGTACAGTTTTTAATAAATTAATTTAACTTTGCATCTATTATACTGTTTTCAACTGATAACAGACTATTATCTGTTATTTGCTAATCTTGAAAAATTATTAACATGTTTTCATTCTTACAGAAATTCCTTGGGACTAAGTCCGATAAAGATATTCGTGCAATAATGCCCCTGCTCAATCAGATTAAAGAAGTGTATCCATCGATTGAGAAGTTATCAAATGATGAATTAAGAGGTAAAACGATCGAATTCAGAGAAAAGATCTTTCAGGCTACATCCGGAAAAGAGCAAACCATTCAGGAATTGCGGAACCGGATTGAGAATGAGACTGAGATGGATATGGATGAAAAAGAACATATCTATGAAGAAATCGACCGCCTTGATAAAGAAAGTTATGAGATTACGCAAAAAGTCCTTAATGAAATACTCCCTGAGGCTTTTGCAGTAATTAAGGAAACAGCGAGGAGGTTCAAAGAAAATGAAGTAATCGAAGTAACTGCTACCCAGATGGACCGGGATATGGCTGCTGTTCGCGAGAGTATTCAGATTATGGGCGATAAAGCTTATTTCCACAACTCATGGGTTGCCGGCGGCAATACCATCAAATGGGATATGGTCCATTATGATGTCCAGTTAATCGGTGGAATAGTTTTACATCAGGGAAAAATTGCTGAAATGGCAACAGGTGAAGGTAAAACCCTTGTGGCTACTCTGCCTGTTTACTTAAACGCACTTCCAGGTAAAGGTGTACATGTGGTGACTGTTAATGATTACCTGGCACGTCGTGACTCTGAATGGATGGGTGTGTTATATGAATTTCATGGCTTGAAAGTTGATACCATAGACAAGCATCAACCAAACTCTGACGCTAGAAGGAAAGCCTATCTTGCTGATGTCACCTTTGGAACCAATAACGAATTTGGTTTCGATTACCTGAGGGATAATATGACCAGCAACCCTGATGAATTGGTTCAGAGGCAACATAATTATGCCATTGTGGATGAGGTTGACTCTGTTTTAATTGACGACGCAAGAACTCCGCTCATCATTTCCGGACCTACTCCTAAAGGAGATAATCAAGAATTTGAAGCGTTAAAACCTGAGATCAAAACACTGTATGAAGCCCAGAGAAATCTGGTCACAAAATTACTAGCCGAAGCTAAATCTCTCCTTTCCGACAATTCAAATGCTGAAAATGAAAAGAAAGGTGGCGAACAATTATTCAGAGCTTACAGAGGATTGCCTAAAAATAAGGCACTTATTAAGTTTTTGAGCGAACCGGGCATGAAAGCCCTGATGCAAAAAACCGAAAATTTCTATCTTGCTGAGCAACAAAAGCACATGCATATTATTGATGATGAACTATTCTTTGTCATTGATGAAAAACATAACACGGTTGAGCTTACCGAGAAAGGAATTGACCTGATCACAACTTCATACCAGGATCCAAAATTCTATATACTTCCTGACATAGGTGCTGAAATTGCTGAGTTGGAAAGGCTTAAACTTTCAGAAGCTGAAAAATCAGAGAAAAAAGAAGATATTTTACGTGATTATGCTATAAAATCTGAAAGAGTTCATACTGTTAACCAATTACTTAAGGCATATACACTATTCGAAAAGGATATCGAATATGTGGTAATGGATAACAAAATCAAGATCGTTGACGAGCAAACAGGTCGTATTCTCGAAGGCCGGAGATATAGCGATGGCTTACACCAGGCTATCGAAGCAAAGGAGAATGTAAAAGTAGAAGCTGCAACTCAAACATATGCAACAGTAACTTTACAGAATTACTTCAGGATGTATCGTAAGCTGGCTGGTATGACCGGTACTGCCGAAACTGAAGCCGGTGAGTTATGGGATATTTACAAACTTGATGTTGTAGTTATTCCTACTAATCGTCCTGTGGTTAGGCACGATCGCGAAGATCTGGTTTATAAGACCAAAAGAGAAAAGTTTAATGCTGTTGCTGATGAAATCAATACACTTATTAAAAACGGAAGACCGGTACTTGTAGGTACAACATCAGTTGAAACTTCTGAATTGTTGAGCCGTATGCTTAAACTCAGAAATATTAAGCACAATGTCCTTAATGCCAAATTGCATCAAAAAGAAGCTGATATTGTAGCTGAAGCCGGACGTGCAGGTACTGTAACTATTGCAACCAACATGGCAGGTCGTGGTACTGACATTAAGTTAGGCCCTGGTGTTAAGGAAGCAGGCGGACTTGCTATCATTGGTACAGAAAGACATGAATCCCGTCGTGTTGACCGCCAGTTAAGAGGACGTGCAGGTCGACAAGGTGACCCGGGTAGTTCACAATTCTTTGTCGCTCTTGAAGATGATCTTATGCGTATGTTTGGTTCCGACAGGATAGCCAGTATCATGGATAGAATGGGCTTGAAAGAAGGAGAGGTAATTCAGCATTCAATGATTACTAAATCAATAGAACGCGCTCAAAGAAAGGTTGAAGAAAATAACTTCGGAATACGTAAGCGTTTGCTGGAATATGATGATGTAATGAACTCACAACGTGAAGTCGTTTATAAAAAAAGACGTCATGCTTTATATGGAGAGCGCCTTGCAGTCGACATATCCAATATGATTTTCGATGTAACTGAATCAATAGTGACCACCCATCAGGAAGATCGTGATTATGAAGGTTTCAGATTATCGATGATGAAGACATTGGCAACTGAGCCAAATATTACTGCCGAAGAATTTATGGGTGACAACAAGGATAATATTACTGAACGGGTCTTTGATCATGTCTACTCTAATTATATTAATAAAAGCAAACGTCTTGCTGAAAAGGCATGGCCTGTAATTAAGGATATATACGAAAACCAACCACAGTATGAAAACATTGCAATTCCGATTACTGATGGTCGCCGGTCTATGCAAGTGGTTGCCAATCTTAAGAGAGCCTATAACGATAAAGGTCGTGAAGTCACACTATCAATAGAAAAAGGGGTTACTCTTGGTGTTATAGATGATATGTGGAAAGATCATCTCCGCGAAATGGATGAACTTCGAAATTCTGTTCAGAATGCAACTTACGAGCAAAAAGATCCATTGCTTATTTATAAATTTGAATCTTTCGAGTTATTTAAACAACTTATTCAGAAAGTCAATTCAGAAATTACTTCTTTTATTGTGAAAGCCAACCTGCCAATACAAGAATCATCACAGGTTAAAGAAGCTCAGAAACCAAGGCGAACAGATAGCGGAAAATACAAAGAAGAAAGGACTGATTTACTTTCTCAGGCAGGAAGAACATCAGAACCTCGAGTAACTTCACCAGTAAGAGTTGAGAAGAAAGTAGGTCGCAATGATCCATGTCCATGTGGTAGCGGAAAGAAATACAAGAATTGCCACGGCCAGGGTGAGTAAATCATAATATTTTGAATACCAATATAACACTTCGATGAAAATAAAAAACCTATTTCGTACTCTGGCTCTTACATTGGTTGTATTCAGTTCGACTAACGTATCCAAAGCCCAGTTAGCTTTTAGCCCATTTGTCGATTCAGTGATTCAATTGTCTAACCATGAGACTATTCTTTTGTTGACAAGACAACTGGCAGGCGATACAACAGTCATGATAAATGATGAATTAGTTACTATTCAATCCCGTCATTACCTATCAGAAGGTAATACCAAAGCCACACAGTTCATCTTCAATAAATTTGAGGAGTACGGGTATACCCCCGAATACCAAATTTTTAATGGTCTGCGCGGAGTGAATGTGCTTGCAAAAAAAACAGGTACTCGCTATCCTGATAAGCAATACATTATCTGTGGGCATTACGATAATATGCCTTCGGGATCAAACGCACCCGGGGCTGATGATAATGCATCAGGAACCGTTGCGGTTATGGAAGCAGCAAGATTGTTGAGCAATATTAATACAGATTACACAATAATCTTTGCAGCCTGGGATGAGGAAGAAATAGGACTTATTGGAAGTGATCATTATGCTCAGATTGCATATAATAATGGCGATCAAATACTTGGAGTACTAAATCTGGATATGATTGCTTGGGATTCTGACAATGATTTGCTTTTCTCAATTGCAACAAACGCCAGTTCAAGTGCATTTACAGATGACTTCGTTTTAACTAATAGTTATTATCAACCTCAGTTGACTAATAATTTTATTAATACTACAGCCAGTGACCATGCATCATTCTGGTCATATGGTTATCCTGCATTACTTGCCATTGAAGACTGGTATGATTTTAATGAATATTATCATACCCCTCAAGATGATATTCCTATCCTCAATATGGATTATTATGTTGCATTGGTTAGAGCATCTATTGCTAACATTGCAGCCAACGCACTTAACCAGAGAATTTCATTTATACATGATCCTGTAATATCAGGAAATAGCACAGGGCCTAGGGAGGCTGAACTTATAATTATAAGTGATCAGACCATGGGTGTAAACGAAAATGCACCCAGACTGTGGTTCACAATTGATGATGTGAATTTCGACTATGTATTACCATATGAAACTGTAGATAACATTTACAAATTTCAGATACCGGGTTTTGAAATTGGCACCACTGTCAGTTACTATTTTGGTGCACAAGATGAAAATGCCAGCATGATTGCAACCTGGCCTACAGGTGGAAGAGGAATAAACCCTCCGGGCTCTGAACGACCAGAATATTTATTTACATATGAGGTAGATCATATACTTTTTAATGAAGTCTGCTCAGAAACTACTCCTAAGAATATTGTAGATAATGGCAACACCTATGATTACATTACCATTCAGGATAACGGAATGCTCCTGGATCTGGATGTTTCAGTCGATATTACACATTCTTCTGTTGGTGAACTGAGATTAATACTATCATCACCTGAAAAAGGAGTTTCGATATTAAGTGACAGAAATGGTGGATCGGGTGACAATTATACTCACACAATTTTTGATGAACAGGCACTTACTTCAATCACAAATGCAACCCCACCATTTACAGGTAGATTCCAACCACAAATGTCCTTTTCAACATTTCTGAATAAACCGGTGGCTGGTCAGTGGGAATTTCGAATCTTTGAATCAGGAGTTATAAATGGTGGTACGCTTAATGAATGGTGCCTACACTTCCTTTACAGAGACGAAAGTGTTGTTATAGACAAAGCTGATCTCCTGAGTGATGAGTTGCTTATGCAGAATTACCCCAATCCTGCCAGTACCAGCACTCAGATAAAATTTCGTCTGCCAGTACCTGGTGAAGTCTCTCTAAGGATCTATGATGGAAGAGGTAAAGAGGTTCGTAATCTTGCTTCAGGAAGATTTCAGGCTGGCGACCACCTGATTGTTACTTCAGTACTCGACCTATCTCCCGGAATGTATTATTATACTATTAAAACAGATCATTATACAAAGACGAAACAAATGGTCGTCATTAAGTAGTTGTTTAAAAATATTAGTAAACGAAATGAAGTATAAAAGAATTCTGCTGAAATTGAGTGGAGAAGCCCTGATGGGTAATCAGCAATATGGAATTGATCCTCAAAGACTGAGCGATTATGTAGAAGAAATAAAATTAGTGGTTGATAAGGGTGTTCAGATTGCAATAGTTATGGGTGGTGGTAATATCTTCAGGGGATTACAGGGAGCTGCCCAGGGATTCGACAGAGTTCAGGGGGATTATATGGGAATGCTTGCTACTGTGATTAACAGCATGGCACTCCAGGGAGAATTGGAGAAAAATGGCATAAAAACCAAGTTACTTTCAGGTATACCAATCGATCCCATTGCTGAATCTATGAGCAGGTCGAAGGCGATAGAGTATCTTGAGTTGGGAAAAGTGGTTATCATATCTGGCGGTACAGGCAATCCTTTTTTTACAACCGATACTGCAGCAGTCTTAAGAGCTGTTGAAATAAAAGCTGATCTTGTGCTAAAAGGTACAAGAGTTGATGGAGTATATACCGCAGATCCTGAAAAAGACCCTAACGCCAAGAAGTATAAGACCATTACTTTTAATGAGGTTTATCAGAATAACCTGAATATAATGGATATGACTGCTATTACAATGTGCAGGGAAAATGAATTACCTATTTTGGTTTTCAATATGAACAAAAAGGGTAATTTATTACATTTATTAGAAGGAGAAGAGATTGGCACTTTGGTAAGCTAATAATCTGTTTTGTATATTTGCCGACGTTTTTCAGATTAAAAAACATAAACGATGAACGAAGAAGTCACTTTTGTAATAGATGAAGCCGAAGAAGGCATGAAGAATGCACTTTCACATTTAGATAAAGAATTTCAGAAGATCAGGGCAGGAAAAGCAAGTCCTGCTATGCTTGAAGGTGTGAGAGTTGATTATTATGGCTCAATGACTCCGATTGACCAGGTTTCGAATATTAACACACCCGATCCACGGCAAATTATAGTACAGCCTTGGGAAAAGTCAATGCTTGCTCCTATAGAAAAAGCTATTATGGCTGCGAACCTGGGATTCAATCCTCAAAACAATGGAGAAGTTCTTAGAATAATCGTTCCTCCTTTGACAGAAGAACGGAGACGGGATCTTGTTAAAAAAGCTAAAGTTGAAGTTGAAAATGCCAAAGTTACCGTCAGGAATATCAGAAGGTCGGCTATGGATTCAGGCAAGAAACTCGAGAAAGAAGGAACTCCCGAAGATGAGATAAAACAGTTGGAGAAAGAAATTCAAAATCTTACCGACTCCTTTATTTCAAAAATTGATAAATCATTTGAAGCAAAAGAGAAAGATATTATGACGGTTTAACCTAATTTAGGGTTATTCTTATGTCTTTCGTTGTCCCTCAGTGTCTTCTTTTCAAGATTTTTCTCAAGCGCTTCGGTTAAATCAACTCCGGTTTGATTCGCTATACATATTAATACGAAGAGTACATCTGCCATTTCATCAGATAAACTCAGTTTTTTGTCACTGCTTTTTTCTGATTGTTCACCATAGCGCCTTGAAATAATGCGGGCCATCTCTCCTACTTCCTCCATAAGGAGGGTCATGTTTGTCAATTCATTAAAGTAGCGGACGCCATAGTCCCTGATCCACTTATCTACTTTTGACTGGGCCTCACTTAAAGTCATTTGTTATCTGATTTATAGAAATGTAAAGGTTTATCACTCACAATTGATTTCACTACGAACCTCAAGTTTAAATCCCGTTCCATGAACATTAATAATAGCGACAGACTGGTCTTTGCACAAATATTTTCGCAACTTAGTAATAAATACATCCATACTCCGGCCAATAAAATAATCACTTGTCCCCCAAACTTCCTTCTGAGCAACATCACGGGGAAGCAGCCTGTTTTTGTTACTGCACAATAATTTCAACAATGAAGCTTCTTTCGATGTAAGCTTCTGTTCAGTCCCATCAAAAATGAGCAAATGGTTATATGGATCGAACACATACTTCCCAATCATAATCTTTTCATTGTTTCGGGCATCGAGGTTCAATCCACATCTTTTAAAGATGGCTTCAATTCGAAGTGCCAGCTCTTCACTGCTAAAGGGTTTTGTAATATAATCATCACAACCCGCCTTAAAACCTTTGATTTTGTCATCGCTATGGCCTCTGGCAGTCAGAAAAATTATAGGAACTTTATGGTCTAATTTCCTGATATCCATTGCAAGGCTATATCCATCTTTACGCGGGAGCATAACATCAAGCACACATAAATCGAAAACTCCTGATTTAAACTGCTCATATCCCTCTTCACCATTAACAGCCAATGTTGTAGAATAGCCAAGTGATGAAAGGTAATCCGTTACTAATGCTCCAAGGTTAACATCGTCTTCCACTAAAAGAATCCTGAGTTTATTGCTCATAAGCTTCCTCCATCATATTTATCGGAATAATAATCTCGAAAGTGCTACCATTTCCCGGTGTACTATTTACAAGAATCTTCCCTTTCAAAGCCAAAGTCATTGTTTTTACATAATATAAACCCAAGCCGAAACCCTTAACATCATGAAGATCACCCTTTGGCACCCTGTAAAGCTTATCAAATATCAACTTCTGATCTTCCTGACTTATTCCTGTACCATTATCACTAACTGAGATGATTAAAGAATCATTGCTGTTTCTTGTCTTGATTGTAATCTCGGGTTTCCCGTATGAATATTTTACAGCATTATCAATCAGGTTACAGATAATATTTTGTAAATGAACCTGGTCAGAATTGATTAAATATTTTTCAGCCTGTCTTTCAAAAGCAATATAGCCATCAGAGCTCTTTACCAACAATTCAAAACGGAGTGTGCAACTTTGTATCAATTTATGAGCATCAAAGGTTGTAAAATCAAGTTGAAAGGAGCCTTCTTCAAGCACTGCCATCTGAAGCACCCGTTCAACTTGCTGTTGCAATCGCTGATTTTCATCATAGATCATTCTTGCATACTTTTTAGTCTTTTCATCCATTCCATTATTGCCGGGACTTAAAAGCATTTCGCTTGCTAATGAGATTGTGGAAATGGGTGTTTTTAATTCATGTGTCATGTTATTCACAAAATCAGATTTCAATTCCGATAATTTTTTCTGTTTCATGAAAGAGAAAATCATGTATGTGAATGCAAAGACCAATATGACAAGAAATACAAGTGACAGCAATATCCATGGAACTAGCCGCAGCAGAAGGATCCTTGATTCCTGAGGGAAATATACGCCCAATAATAATTGCTCTGTGCGATAAAGACATGAAAGCGATACCTGATGGTTAGAATTCAGAATCTCCTTTTTGAGATTATTGTTTTCTCCGGCAAAAAAATTACCTGTGGCCGGGTCAAAAACACCCCAGACATACTGACGGGTAATTTCCATTCCCGTAAATTCTTCATGCATTAATGAATCTAAACGATCCGGATTAATTGCCTCAAGAATCTGCTTGGTCCGATGGTCACAATTGTGAGTACATATATAGCCACCATTTCCTTCAATAGCTTTCTCATCGAACATCCTGTTAACCACACTTTTCAAGGTAACACTCACACTATTATCGAATAATTCAGCCTGAAGCTTGTACGCATTCCTCATCCAATAAACTTGAATAATCAGAATCCCAATAAGTGCAAAAGAGGCGCAAATGATGATGATTGCAAAGGTACGCTTATTCATGAGAAATGATCTATTTGACACAAAAGTAATCAAATCATTTGATACTTAACAGTTAACCAACAGATAAGAAGATTCAAACTATTTCGATGATGTTGAAAACATTATTCAGTAAGTTTGTTAAAAAAAAGTATATGGCAATAACATCAACTTTTAAGTATTTGGGCGATCTTCAACTGGAAGTAAAACATGAAAGGTCAGGTCAAACATTCAAGACCGATGCTCCCGTTGATAATAATGGCAAAGGATCGGCTTTTTCACCTACTGACCTTATGGCTACATCCCTGGGACTTTGTATGATCACTATCATGGGAATGGCAGCTGAAACACATGGATTTAGTATGGAAGGAGTTCGTGGTGAGGTAATTAAGATTATGGAATCTAACCCCCGGAGAGTTAGTGAAATTAAGGTAAACCTATTCTTTCCTGATAATGGATATACTGAAAAACATAAACAAATTATCCGCCAGATCACCAAGACATGTCCTGTAGCGTATAGCTTGCACCCTGACCTGAAACAAGAAATAAGTATCATATTCGAAGATGAAGCAAGTCAAAATTGACAATTATGGAACATGTAATTAAAACCGGGATTAAAAGTAGCCTGGAAGTCACGGTTACTAATGAATTAACAGCTGCTGTTTATGGTTCTGGATTGGTTGAAGTATATGCTACACCCGCAATGATTGCACTTATGGAAAGAACTTGTCAGTTGAGTGTTCAGGAGCAACTCCCTGAAGGGCATTTAACAGTCGGTATTCTGGTAAATGTCAGACATTTAAAGGCAACACCTGTTGGAATGAAGGTAGTTTGTAATTCTGAACTAATAGAGATTGACGGCAAACGTCTGGTATTCAGAGTAGTTGCGAATGATGAGGAAGGAATGATAGGAGAAGGAATTCATGAACGATTTATTGTCGATCAGGCAAAGTTCATGAGTAAGCTTGCAGGTAAATAGCCGATAATTACATAAATAATCTTTTAGACAGATAATGACTACCTCAACAAAAAAGAATCCATTTTCCTCATTAAACCGCACTTTTCTTGCAAAATCGCCTGCCGGACTGGAAGAAATATTAGCTGAAGAGCTTGACAATTTAGGTGCTGATAATATTCAACTTTTAAAAAGAGCTGTCTCTTTTGAAGGTGACAAAGCGCTTATGTATAAAGCAAATTATCATTGCAGAACTGCCTTAAGAATCTTGATGCCTATAGAGCAATTTCAAATAAGTAGTGAGAAAGAATTCTATGACAGCATAAAAAAGATATCATGGGAAAGCTATATGCGACCAGATCAGACATTAGCTATTGATTCCACAATAGGCAACAGCATCTTTACCCATTCTCACTTCGTTTCCCAAAGGGCAAAAGATGCCATAGCTGACAGATTCAGAGAAATATCGGGTATAAGGCCTTCAGTTGATATTGAGAATCCTGACCTGCGAATAAACATTCACATATATAAAGACACAGTCAGCGTTGCACTCGACAGTTCAGGCGAATCTCTCCATAAAAGAGGCTATCATACTATGAATGCGGAGGCACCAATAAGTGAAGTACTTGCAGCCGGAATGATATTACTTTCCGGATGGCGGGGGGAATCCAATTTTGTTGACTGGATGTGTGGCTCAGGTACTCTTCTTATTGAAGCCGCTATGATTGCCTTTAATTTGCCAGCCGGACAATTCAGAAAAGAATACGGATTTATGAAATGGCAAAATTTCGATAAAGAACTTTGGGAGAAGGTGAAAAGAGATGCTTTAGATAATCAACGTGATCCTGATATCGAGATTGTTGGATCGGACATTTCTTCTAAAAACCTGAAGGCAGCTGAAATTAATTTAAAAAATGCGGGTCTGCATAAAGATATTAAACTTCGTGTTGCTGATTTCAGAGATATTACACCTCCCCCGGCGCCCGGTGTACTGATAAGCAATCCTCCTTATGGTGAGAGGATTCAGATTGAAGATTTACATAACCTTTATAAGGAAATGGGTAATGCACTAAAGAGAAAGTTTGCCGGTTATTCAGCATGGTTAATCTCTTCTGATCAACATGCATTAAAATTAATCGGACTTAAACCGAAAGTCAGAACAATACTTTTCAACGGACAATTAGAATGCCGTTATGCAGGCTTTGAATTATTTGAAGGAAGCAGGAAAGACCAGTTTAAACAAACTCTTTCGTAGCAATTATACAGCACCCCTGCTGAAAGTATCACCTCCTTCAAGAGTACCTGAATTATAACCTTTCCTGAACCACTCCATTCGTTGCTCTGATGTACCATGAGTAAAGGCATCGGGCACTATTGTTCCCTGAGTCTGCATCTGAAGTCTATCATCACCAACGGCAGAAGCAGCTCCTAATGCTTCCGAAATATCGCCTGATTCGACCACGTTGAGCATATACTGAGCATGATGGGCCCACACTCCGGCATAATAGTCTGCCTGGAGTTCAAGTTTAACTGTTAATTGATTTGCCTTTACTTCACTCAATCTGCCCCTTTGCTGATTAACTTCCCCAAGAGTACCCATCAAATGCTGGATATGGTGTCCTACTTCATGAGCAATCACATAAGCAATGGCAAAATCTCCGGGTGCACCAAACCTCTCTCTCAGTTCATCACAAAAGCTTAAATCAATGTAAATCTTTTCATCGGCTGAACAATAGAAAGGCCCTGAGGCTGAACTGGCACTACCACAGGCTGATTGTACCGCACCTCTGAAAAGTACCAGCTTGGGAGCTTTATACTGCTCTCCATACTCGCTGAATATTTTTTGCCATATCTCTTCAGTGTCTGCTAAAACAACCGAAACAAATTGAGCCATACTGTCTTCAGCAGGAGATGTGGTTGCGGTTTGTTGATACGACTGATCTGTCAATCCCGTTAATACTTGCGAAGGATCACCTCCTAATAACCATACCAGGGCTACAACCACTATTGTCCCTATACCGCCTCCCATGGCAATTTTTCCACCACCCATACCCCTTCGGTCTTCAACATTGGAACTACCTCTTCTTCCAATCCATTTCATGTCGATAAGTTTAAGTTAATAAAACGAAATGTCGATTATAAAGTTAAAAAAAACAAGCGTAGTAATTACAATTACTAATGATAAAGTGATACCATCTCTAGGTCAACTCTACCTAATCCCTAGGTAAACTCTAGGTAATCTCTAGGATTTAGGTAGAATTGACTTAGTTTTGACTCATGATTCACCGACAATTGGTTTAGGTTTGTTATTAACAGATCTACGATCAAACTAGTGGCTACTTCAGTAAAGGTTTCTGGTTTGATCCGGATAATAAATAATGCTCAGCTTTAATTACCGAAGTATCTCTTTATTACTTAATGCATCCTGTACTAAAAACAAGGATTTATTATCTTTGACCTATTAAAAGGTTTAAAATTATTCCTGCCTTGTCATCCGAATACACTACTCTGTTTGCCGAAGTACTTCTTCCGATACCTGTTAGAGGTTATTTCTCTTATCGCATTCCTAATGAAATGAACAATATGGTTCATCCGGGGATGAGAGTAGTGGTGCAGTTCGGATCAAAGAAATTATACACTGCTCTGGTAAGAAGTATAACCTCAATACCACCTAAGGTAATATCTGCAAAATATATTCTTTCAATTATTGATCCGGTTCCTGTAGTGAATGAAAATCAATTCCGTTTCTGGGAGTGGATGGCAGATTATTATCTATGTACCGTAGGTGAAGTAATGAACGCAGCACTTCCATCTGCTTTTAAATTAGCCAGTGAGACAAGGGTAGTATTGGATCCTGAATATGTACTTGACAGTCAGCCTCTTACCGATTATGAATTTCTGATAATTGAGGCACTTGAGTTACAAAAAATAATATCTATCACCGAAATAAGTCAGATTGTGGGAATTGCTAAAGTAATCCCTATAGTAAAAACGATGATAGAGAAAAAATATATTCGGGTCGAGGAAGAAATAACTGAGAGATATAAGCCCAGGATAGAGTGGTTTGTAAGGTTATCTGAGAAGTATACTGATGAAACTTTATTACAGGAAGCAATGGATAACCTCAATTCGAGAGCATTCAAACAGTTGCAATTGTTAATGGCTTATATTACACTATCTCAATGCTTTTCAAAAAAACTGAAAGAAGTAAGTAGGACAGACTTATTAAAAACACCTTCAGTATCGGCATCTCAATTGGATGCACTGGTTAAGAAAGGTATTCTTGAGCTTTACCAGCGCAATATAAGCCGACTGGAAGAAAAGGATGCAATCGACTCTCCAGAGAATATTCAGCTTACCGAAGCACAGAAAAAAGCTTTTGAAGATTCCCTGCAATATTTAAATGAAAAATCCACTACTCTTTTAAAAGGAGTTACTTCGAGCGGTAAGACAGAAATCTATATTCGTCTTATTAATGAGGTAATTAAGGAAGGGAAACAAGTGTTGTATCTTTTACCAGAAATTGCACTCACTTCTCAGATTGTAAGGCGACTTCAAAAATATTTTGGCACAAGTGTCGGTGTATATCATTCCCGATATAATGAATTTGAACGCATTGAAATTTGGAACAAGTCGAACTTGTCAATGGTAAAAGAGTTCTCAGGATCAGCATATAAGGTCATACTAGGTGCCCGTTCTGCCATGTTCCTTCCATTTAATGACCTTGGATTAATAATAGTTGATGAGGAACACGATGCTTCATACAAGCAATCTGACCCTGCGCCCAGATATAACGCAAGGGACTCTGCTTTAATGCTTGGCAAAATTCATAATGCACCAGTTTTGTTGGGTTCAGCAACACCATCGCTTGAAAGTTACTATAACGCACAGGCTGGAAAATACAAACTCGTTGAATTAAATGAGAGATATGGTGGAGTTGAAATGCCTGACATTAAGGTAATTAACTTAAAGGAAGAAACATGGTTCAGGAGGATGAAATCGCATTTTTCTCCTCAGCTTATTACAGCTATTGATGAAACTACCAAAAAGGGCGAACAGGTGATATTATTCCAGAATCGGAGAGGATTCTCCTTAAGACTGGAGTGTGAAACCTGCCACCATATACCAGGCTGTGTCCAATGCGATGTTACACTTACTTATCATAAAAAGATAAATCTTCTTAAATGCCATTATTGCGGCTACACTACTAAAGTGCCTCCCGTATGCCCCGAATGCGGTAGTCCTTCAATAAAATTAAAGGGATTCGGAACAGAAAAAGTAGAAGACGAATTAGCCATTATATTCCCCGATCTTACCATTGCCAGGATGGATCTTGACACTACTCATACCAAGAATGCCTATCACAAAATAATGGAGGAATTTGAAACCCGGAAAACTGATATTCTGGTCGGCACGCAAATGGTTACTAAAGGACTCGATTTTGATAATGTGAGTTTGGTGGGTGTGTTGAATGCGGATGGATTAATTAGTTTTCCCGATTTCAGATCTATTGAAAGAAGCTTTCAGATGTTGTCGCAGGTGAGTGGAAGATCAGGAAGAAAAAACAAACGTGGAACTGTGTTAATTCAGACTTATAATCCCGGACACGCTGTGCATAAGTGGGTTATCAGAAATGACTATGAGGCAATGTTTCAACACACGCTCGCTGACAGGTACAAGTTTAGTTACCCTCCATATGTCAGGCTTATAACCATATCTCTGCGACATAAGGAAGAATCCTTTTTAGATAAGGCTGCCGGTAAATTAGACTCAATGTTTAAACCGGTGTTGGGTCCACACATATTTGGTCCGGAATATCCTAACGTATCAAGAGTAAGAAACTTATACCTTAAAAATTTTCTCCTGAAAATAGGGAAAGGCAGTAAAGGACTGGAGATAAAGAATGAAGCTGTTCGTCAGATAGAACTTTTTAAGCAATTGCAGGATTATAAATCTATCAGAATAGTAATTGATGTTGACCCGATTTGATTTCCTCCTACTTCTTCTTTTCTTCCTCAACAATTAGATAAATATCTTCATTGTCTTTCTTAAAAAGATATTTTTCGCGGGCAAATTTTTCAAGACGCGTAGAATCCTGTAATTCGACTAAAGTGGAAGAATCCTTGGAAATTTCCTTTTGGTAGTATTCTTTTTGTTGTCTTTGCTTGTTAAGGATCCGGCCGTACTTAACCTGAGAAATGAAATTATTTCTGTCAAAAAAGGTTAGCCAAACCAGAAACATCACAAGTGCAAGAAAAAACTTGTTGTAAAGAAATCGCGGGATCTTTCTGAACATATCTCAAGTAAAGCTAATTAGAAACAAATATAATAAGGAATCGCCTGCCACATCTTCTAAAATATATAATTCTTTATCAATAATTTAAAGTCCTAATTCATCTGAGATTTCAGACATTGCCTTAAGGGCAATTTCTGAGAACCGGTCTATTGGAATTCCGATCTTTTCACATTCAAGAATATTTTCTCTTTTAACTGAAGCAGCAAATGCTTTTTCCTTCATTCTCTTAACAACTGATTTTGGTTTAACAGAGCTTACCTTTTTATCAGGATACACCATTGCAGTAGCGGTAATTAAACCGGTAATGGTTTCCCCGGCAGCCAATGCATGTTGGAATTCAGTGGTTCTTTCCAATCCTGTGGCATCTTCGTTATGCATTTTTATTGCATCTACCAGATCTTCATCAAGTTTTAACTCTGTCAGTATCCTTGCAGTTTCCAAAGCATGTGTATAAGGATCAGCATTAGTTATTTCAACATCAAGATCGTGCAGCAATCCAGCTTGTCCCCATTTTTCCCTGTCCCTTCCAAGATAATCAGCAAGTGCTCGCATTACTGCCTCAGAAGCCAGTGAATGGGCAATCATCCGTTCGTTTTTTACATAATTATGTAAAAGTTCTAAAGCTTGTTCTCTCGCTAATAGCATCGTTATTAATGATTTATTACTTAATTGTTTTATAAACCTGATATTCGGATTCTTTAATGTATATCAAGCCCATGAAGCATATATATGCTATGCCTGATAGTCTTGTTTATTTCAGCCAAATACTCTTCTACTGCTTTTACACTTCCCGGTAGCGTATAGATTAATGTTTGTCCAATGACTCCTGCTACTCCTCTGCTTAAGAGTGCAGCTGGTTTTTCCGACCCATATTTGAATCTGATCAATTCCATGATACCAGGAATTTCTTTATCCAGAAGTGATTTTACTACATCCACGGTAATATCACGAGGACCGATCCCTGTACCTCCGGTAGTTATTATAATATCACAATCAGATGATTGGTTGATAGCTTCACGCAACTTGATTTCATCATCTGAGATGACCATCCTGTCAATTTCTGTTTTCCAGGAAATATCATTAAAAAAATCTGTAAGATTCCGTACAATAGCTGGCCCGCTCCTATCAGAATATTCACCAGAACTGGCCCTGTCACTTAAAGTAATTACTCTTATTTTGTAAATCTTTGGAAGATAATCTATTACATCACCCGATTTAATAATTCCATTTTGAAGCACTCGGCAGAAAATTCCTTCTTTAGGCATCACACAGTTGCCCACCTCACGATAAATAGCACAACCATCGCCATGGCAATGTTTACCAATCTGGGTAACTTCAAGCTCCACCTCTCCTATTTTAAATCGATCAAGTGGATTAGTTTGATAAAGAATGATGCCTTCGGTGGTTATATTTTCAGCAAACTCACCAAAATCCAGTTGTCTGCCAGCCTGAAGTTCAAATTTATCGAAACTCTCTTTTCCTAACAGACTCACTTGCCGGTGCCATTTTCCGCTATGAGCATCGCCCACAACACCTATATCGGTGAGTTCAATTTTTTCAACCGGAACTTTAATTGTCCCTTTTTTTTCTGATATATTTACTGATAATACAGTCGGTTTCATTCTGAATAAGTATTAATTGAAGTATGTATCTGCCATGCTTTAAAAAAGCGCATTGAACTGAAGAACAAGGAAATCCCAAGAGCCCCCATGAAGAGTGATAACAAAGAAATCGGTATAATCTGGAAATATCCTGTAATAATTCCCATTAAAATCATTGAAGCAAGCAATAGATAATTCCTGATGCTCATCATGAAAAACAAACTGGGCTTATCTGACCGGATATTTTGGATCCAGGTGATGTGTCGTTTGGTTACCCTTATAAATACTAACTGCGAAAAAAGAATCGCACCAACAATGCACAAAATCAGAAATCCTATTACTGGGATTCTACTCAAAAACATTCCTTTCCAGGCAATAGTAAGTACTTTGATTGAAGCAATCAACCAAAGAGTTGCCATTGCAAAAAACAGCCATTTCTTTGGGACAGGAATAGATGCGGTTTTAATAATCCATTTGTAGCTGTTCATTGGTTTATTCTTCAACGCTCTATATCCGTTTTTGTCTTCTCAATGAGTTTTATTTCATCAATCACCATTTCTTTATCGACCGCTTTGCACATATCATAAATGGTCAGGAGTGCAACTGACGTTGCAGTAAGGGCTTCCATTTCAACCCCTGTTTGACCGACACATCTTACCATAGACTTAATCACTACTCCGTTGTCAACCAGTTGTGTGATTACCTCCACTTTTGTCAGGTTCAATGGGTGACATAACGGTATGAGTGCTGAAGTTTGTTTTGCAGCCTGAATACCTGCTATTTCAGCAATTGTGAGAACATCGCCCTTTTTAAGTTGGTTCTCTTTAATTAGCTCAATCGTGGAAGGTCTTAATGAAATAAATCCTGAAGCACGAGCTGTTCTATCCTGTTCAGTTTTATGACTGACATCAACCATTGTGGCTTTACCTTTTTCATTAATATGGCTAAACGTTTCTCTATTTTCCATACGACTGTTAACCTCCGATATTGTAAAATTTTCCTGAATAATTATAACTGCCACACGCCGGTTTATCCTCTATAGCTTGCATAATTGCTTTCTCCGTGCCAAGTTCCCTGACATTATAACTTAACTCATTAAAAAGGCATGGTTTGATCATACCATCAGCAGTTAAACGTAATCTGCTGCAATTTGCACAATCGCCTCCAGACCCGCCTTCAACAACTGAAAAATGTCCAGCAGCCAGATCCATCTGATGAATAAAACGGACCTCTATTCCTCTGCTTATTGCAAAATCCTTAACTGACTTAGCGTCGGGTGAATTACTTGAATCAGTAATTACACAATTCAACTTCACCGGGGTAAGGCCAACTGAAATAGCTGTTTCAATGCCTTCAACAACATCATTCAGTTCACCGTTTCGGGTTATATAGCGGAATCTGAGAGGATCCATTGTATCCAGGCTTACATTTACTCTCATTAATCCTGCATTCTTAAGTTCCTGAGCAAAACGGCCTAAAAGAATACCGTTTGTGGTCATAGATAAATCTTTAATGCCATCTATATTTCCTAAGAGTCTTATCAGCTCAACCACACCTTTTCTCACCAATGGTTCACCCCCGGTTATCCTAACTTTAGTTATTCCTAATTCAACAGCCTTTCTGGTTACTCTCTCAATCTCCTCAAAAGATAGAATCTGATCATGAGATAGCATAGCGATTCCCTCCTCGGGCATGCAATATCTACAACGGAGATTACAGCGATCAGTGATTGAAATTCTTAAGTAATTAATACGACGATTAAAGTTGTCTAACATCTCTTAGTTCTCCTGGTTTAACATTGTCTTCTCCAATTTCAAGTGCCATAATTCCCCAGGCTTTTTCGAAAGCATTTATATGTGCAGAGCCATGATATTCTATTGGTTCGATCTTTCCCATCGAATAACTAACGGGTATAAACGATTTCCTGTCATTTCGTTTTCGGTTATAACCAATTCCCATAGGCAATTTTACAATCCTTGATCTATAGCAGGAGCCCATGATCTTATATAGTAAAGGTTTAACCATTAGTTCAAACTGAAGGAATGATGAAACCGGATTACCCGGTAAACCGAAAACAAATTTTCCATTCTTTTCAGCGAATAGAGTAGGTTTTCCGGGTTGTACAGCAACACTTCTGAATCTGATGTTCATTTCCAATTCATTAAGTACAAATGGTACATAATCAAAATCGCCCAATGACACACCACCGGTAATAAGTAAAACATCACAACATGAAATAGCACTGACTATTAATTCCTTTGTATCTTCAGCATTATCAGGAGCTATTCCCATGTAATTAACCGGCACCCCAATCTGCCTTGCTTGTGCAATTAACTGGTAAGCGTTGCTGTTTCTTATTTGTCCAAAGTCAGGTTTTTCTGATGGCTCAACTAATTCATCACCGGTTGTTAAAATGCCAACCACAGGTAATTTATATACTTCAGGATTTACACATCCAATGGCAGCCATGACTGCAATATGCTGTGGTTTTATAATAATTCCTCTATTCAGAACTTTCTGGCCTTTTCTTACATCTTCTGCCTTATAGGCGATATTGTTAGCGGTAGTTGACTTTTCAAAGTGAATAAATCCTTCTGAATCAGTCCTTGTATGTTCAACCATGAGTACACAATCTGCGCCATCAGGAACTATTGCTCCGGTCATTATCTTGGCACATTGATGTTCCCTGATCTTTATATTTGAATCAGTCCCTGCAGGTATAACACCAAGAACTTTCAATGGACCAGGCAAATTAGATCTACGACAAGCATAGCCATCAACCGCTGACTTATCAAAGGGCGGCATATCCACATCTGAGAATAAATCATCCGCAAGGACTCTTCCCAAACTATTAATGAGTGGTACTTTTTCAATTGAAGGACTAACTACCGCTGATTCAATTGCAGCTATGGCTTCTTCGAAGGTAATCATTATACTTTATTATTTCTGTGCAAAGATAACGATACCCTTTGAATTGGGTAAAATTTCACAATCTAATTTGATAATCAGATGGTTAATTTGCTTAAAGAAGTTGATGAAAAAACTGTTGGGCTACTTAAAGACTGAATTGGTCTTTGCTTCAACCATTTTATTATACTGTGTTAATACCAACCCATCAGCCAACCCAATTTTTGGAGCTGTAACAATTTTAAGATCAGTCCATTTGAGAATTTTAATAAAAATTTTAGCTGCTGGTACAATTACGTCGGCTCTGTCAGGCCTTAATCCCATTTTCTCAATTCTTTCCTTCACTGTCATACTATTCAGTTGTTTGAAAGCAAAACTGAGCTGATCAAGACTAAGGGTGTTATTGTATGCATGTCCATACAACTTGGTTATCTTATTAATGTTGCCGCCAGATCCGATAACATTCATCTGACCAAAATCCTTTTTAAACTGGCTTAACCACTTGTGTAGTACATCCCATTCATGATCTTCAACAGCTTCAGCTAATAATCTGAGTGTGCCAATTTTAAAGGAGTTGGAAGTTACAAAATCTTTACCGTCAAGAAGTGATATTTCAGTCGAGCCACCTCCTACGTCAACGTATAGAGTTTTTGTGAAGTTCTTATTTATCATATGGTTGCTGAAGCTGCTGATAATATTGGCTTCTTTTATACCATCAATCAATTCTATGTTCAATCCTGATTCATTCCTGACGAAATCCAGAACTTCGCTACTGTTTGAAGCTTCACGCATAGCTGAAGTAGCAGCTGCCAGATAACTTATAGGCTGGTAAACATCTATCAGCATTTTAAAAGCCTTTAATGTTTTAGCCAGATCCTCTACTTTCTGCTGAGATATCCTGCCGTTTGTGAAAACATCAATACCAAGTCTTATTGGAATTCTCAAAAGCGAAGCTTTTTCAGCAATCGGGCCTCCTTTTGTTTCAAAGACATTAGAAAACAATAGCCTGACGGCGTTTGATCCAATATCGATTCCTGAAAAGAGCATACCGGTTTTATTTAATGATTTTAGACTAATGGAATCTATATTCAGTTCAGGGATTAGCATTGTTGGAGTCTCTACATTTTTATTCAATATGGTCCTTCAAGTAATGCCGGATTCCCATTTTTGTATGTATAAAGCGATAATCCTGAATCATCAACAACCGCATAAGAGAAATTACTTATCCAATCACCGAGATTTATATAGTGTTTACCTCCATCTATACTAACATGTCCGGGATAATGGCGATGTCCAAAAATATAAAAATCAATATCAGGGTTTGATTTTGAATGCTCTTTTGCAAATGAATAAAGACGTTCGCGAGACAAATCAAAATTGCCTTTTTCATCAAACATATGTTTGTCTTTAAATTCATTAGCATACCGACTTCTGCGTGAAAAGAACAGTGCCATTCTTGTGCCAATGTCGGGATGAAGCCATTTAAAAAGCCACTGATTAGGTTTAAATTCAAATACTTTTTTAAGAAATTTATACCCATGGTCACCTGGTCCGAGTCCGTCCCCATGCGATAAAAAATACTTTCTGCTATTCCATTCTCTTACTACATGCTCACGTTTCAAAATAACACCAAGCTCCTCGTTCAGATAGTCAAATGCCCAAATGTCATGATTGCCCTTAAAAAGATAAACCGGGATTCCTTTATCTGTTATTTCACCCAGTTTACCAAATAGTCGTGTAAATCCTTTAGGAATAACTGTCTTATATTCAAACCAAAAATCGAATATATCTCCCATCAAATAAAGCTCATCACCGCTATTCTTAACCATTTCAAGCCAATCAACGAGAAGTTTCTCTCTCTGCAGGCTATTTGCATGATCAGGAATACCTAGGTGAAAATCAGAAGCCAAATAAATTTTCAATGATCTGAATCTTTTAATGAAAATTAATTTCTTTCAAAAGCTCTTTTATAATCCTGGTCATCTTAGGTTCAGCATTTCCGGCTGCTTCAAGTACCATCTTGTGAGTAATCTCGGCTATTTTTCCTGGTACCCCCAAATCAGTTATAATTGATACAGCAAAAACCGGTAATCCCATATGCCTTGCTGTAATAACTTCAGGAACCGTTGACATTCCAACAGCATCAGCACCCAGAATATGGAACATCCTGTATTCGGCAGGCGTTTCAAAGGTTGGACCAGTTACACCGGCATAAACTCCAGATTTGAGTTCAATATTCTCACGGGTAGCAATAGTTCTGACTTTATCAATTAATTTATGATCATAAGGTTCTTTCATATCAGGGAACCTTGGCCCAAACTCCGGATAATTCTTTCCCAGTAGTGGATTATCGCCCATTAAGTTAAGATGATCGGTAATTATCATTATATCACCCACATTAAAGTCGGGATTAAGACCACCACTTGCATTTGATACAATGAGAAGTTCAATACCCAGCTTTTTGAATACCCTGATAGGGAAAGCAATATCCTGCATTGACCATCCTTCATAATAATGGAATCTTCCTTGCATAGCAACCACTTGCTGGTCACCTAGCCTTCCAAATATTAATTGACCAGCATGTCCTTCGACGGTTGATACGGGGAAATTGGGAATATCTGAATAGTTTATTTCTCTTTCTATTTCTATTTCGCGAGTTAAGCCACCTAATCCTGAACCAAGAATAATACCTACTTTAGGTCTGACTTTGACTAAAGAACTAATGTAATCAACGCTTTCTTTTATTTTCTCTAACATAGTTTAATATAGTTTCATCAAATAATTGTTTGTCCTTCTCATGGAATTCAATTTCCATGGGCACATAATAAAAAGGCAATTCAGCTGCGAGACTTCTTATCTCAGGATTCAACAGCCGCATTGCATCTTTTTCTGTCGTAATAAGCAGTTTTTTACGGGTGTAAATATCGGAATAATTACTCTTAATTCGATCAATATCATCCTTTGTGTATGTATGATGATCTTTGTATCGCATAACAATTAAATCGTTGCATTTATTTCTGAGTTCATACTCCAGAGGGTATGGGTTAGCTATACCCGCGACCAATAATATTACACTCCAGTGTTCATTTATATCTAATACTTCATCCTGATTCCATAATGACTTAATTGTTCCGTATTTAACAAACGAAAAAAGCACTTTTTGTTCAGGGGTTGGTGAAATGTCGGATATAATTTGTTGCCTTTCAATAGGTGAAAGAACTGAAGGTGTTTTAGTTACTACAATTATATCTGCTCTTTTAGCTCCATTGATGGGTTCTCTTAAAGTTCCATATGGAAGCAGATAGTCATTCGAGAAGATTTTATGATAGTCAGTGAGCAAAATTGACAAACCCGGTTTTACATACCTATGTTGAAAAGCATCATCCAAAATCAACAAATCAATATCGGGATGATACTTAAGTATGTTACTAATCCCTCTTCTTCTTACCTCATCTGTAAAAACTGAAATTTCTCTGAATTTATGATGGAACTGTGCCGGTTCATCACCAATTGTTGCTGAATTATCATTTTCACCGGCAAATCTGAAACCTCTGGTTTTACGTCCATATCCCCTGCTTAGAGTAGCTAACTGATACTCCGGAGCAAGCAATCGAATGAGATATTCAACATGAGGTGTTTTACCAGTTCCACCAACTGAAAGATTTCCAACTGATATTATTGGAATTTTATAGGATTCCGATGGTAGGATTCGTGCATCAAACAATGCATTCCTCAACCGGACAGCCAATCCATATAACAGAGTAAAAGGCAATAATAAAAGCCTTAACAATTCCATGATGGTCCTAAAAATAACACAAATTTCGACAATTTTAATGAAAAATCCTTAAATTTCATGCTGAATACTTTCATATATCTTATATTTTGTGCAAATTTGTCTGAACTTATACATGTCAAAAGAGTTCTTTAAAGGAAGCTGATTGCAAAATGCAAATAAAACTAAAAGAGATAATTGAAGTTATTGAGAAAATTGCCCCCGTTCCGATGCAGGAATCTTATGATAATTCGGGATTACTTGTGGGCAACAGAGAAGATGCAATTAAGGGAGCACTTATCTCACTCGATTTGACAGAAGAAGTAATTGATGAAGCAATCTCTCTGAACTATAATCTGATAATAACGCACCACCCACCTATCTTTAAGGCATTAAAAAAACTTACAGGGACGGATTTAACTGAAAAGTGTATTATTAAAGCAATCAGGAATGATATCGCATTATATGCTTCGCATACTAATCTCGATAATTCAATTCAGGGAGTAAATGCCATACTCGCGGAAAAGATTGGAATTAAGCCGTTGGGGGTTTTGCAGCCTTTAAAAGGAATGCTTCGGAAGCTGGTAGTCTTTGTTCCCGAAAGCCATCATGACATTGTAAGAGAAGCCATGTTTAAAGCAGGTGCGGGAGTTATTGGGAATTACGACAGCTGCAGTTTCAATTCTTCGGGTAAAGGAACTTTCAGGGCTGGTGAAGGAACAAATCCCTATACCGGAGAAATAGGTGAATTGCATACAGAACCTGAAATAAAAATTGAAACCATATTACCATACTGGTTGGAACGTAAAGTTCTGGAAGCTGTAAGCGAAACTCACCCATATGAAGAAATAGCATGGGATTCATACTCCCTTACTAATGATTTTCCTGGTGCAGGATCGGGTTTGATCGGAAAATTAGAGAACCCAATAAGTGAAGTTGAACTACTCAACAGGTTGAAAAAAGTACTTAACGTTCCTTTTCTTAAACATTCCACATTCACAAATAAATTAGTCGAGACGATTGGTATATGTGGAGGTTCAGGAAATTTTCTGATTAAGGATGCAATTTCAAAGAAATGTGATGTCTTTTTAACCGGCGAACTCAAATATCATGATTACTTTTCTGCTGACGGCAGGATACTTTTGATTGAGGCGGGGCATTATGAAACTGAACAGTTTACAAAAGAATTATTATATAAAATACTTAAAGAAAATTTTACTACCTTTGCACTCCAAATTTCCGGGATAAATTCCAATCCTGTAAACTATTTCTAATAATCCTAAACACAAGGGGATAATATGGCAAAATCGTCGAAAGAAAACAGCAATACATCGAATCCATCCGTTGAAAATCAAGAACAACAAGATAAAAGTTACATTTCGGCACACGTTTCTTTAACACCCTCTGAAAGTGATGACACTGAAATCTCAATCGAGAAAAAGCTAATTGCTTTGTATAGCCTTCAGCAGATTGATTCGCAGATTGATAAGATTAGAATAATCAGGGGTGAGCTTCCGCTCGAGGTTGAAGATCTTGAAGATGAGATTATCGGACTCCAAACCCGTATAGATAATTATATTCAGGATATTGAAAACCTTAAGACACAAGTTAAAGAAAAAGAAAATCAGATTAAAGAAAGCCAACTGCAGATTAAACACTACGACGAACAACAGATGAATGTTCGAAATAACAGGGAGTTTGAATCAATTTCTAAAGAGATTGAATATCAAAATCTGGAGATTGCACTTGCTGAGAAAAGGATTAAAGAGTACAGTCACAATTTAAATCTGAAAAATGAAGAAATTGCTGCTTCTCAAAAAGTACTTGATGAGCGCCGCAATGATCTTGAAATCAAGAAAAGTGAACTTTCTGACATAGTAAATGAAACAGAAAAGGAAGAACAAGTATTATTAAGCAAATCAGAAGAGTTTCAACGTTATATTGAAGATCGCCTTTTAGTAGCATATAAGCGTATCAGGAAAAATGCTCGTAATGGGCTTGCCGTTGTTAGTGTTGAGCGTGATGCTTGTGGTGGTTGCTTTAGTGCTATTCCTCCTCAACGCCAGCTTGACATAAGAATGCACAAAAAGATTATCGTTTGTGAATATTGCGGCCGTATCCTGGTTGATCATGGTCTTGCCTCAAGCGTCAATCAATAAACATTTACCGACACTACTGGGGTGTATCTTTTTTCTTTTGTTAAACACCCCCGCCCAGTCGAAATCTTTTAACCTTACTCCCGGTTACAGGGAAGCATATCTTGAATTATTAAGATTGCGGTTTGATAATGCAAACCAATTGATCAAAGCTGAAGAAATTGCTGATCCCTCAAATGTAACATATGCTTTTCTCTATGGGTATATTGACTTTCTCAAATACTCAATAAACGAAGAAACTGTCGATTATGACCGATTGGTAACATCATTGCAAGACCGGATTGATCAACTTAACCAGGTATCTGAGAGTTCTCCCTGGCGACTAAATTGTCAAGCTCAGTTGTATTTACAATCAGGACTGGCGTCAATGAAAAATGGCAATTACTTTCGGGCCGCTAATGATATAAGCAAATCATATTCGCTTTTTAAAAGAAATGAAAAACTATTCCCCGATTTCTTACCGGGAAAAGCAGGGCTCGGTCTTATGAATGTACTGTTCGGTTCAGTACCCGATTCTTTTAAATGGGTAACCACGACACTAGGATTTGAAGGAGATGTTTCCAGAGGCAGCCAATTACTTCGCTCTGTGATAGATGCCTCTCTTAAAGAATACCCGTTTTTATATAATGAGAGCCTGTTTCTTTATACTTTTATAACATTCAACTTCAGCAGTAGTACTCAATCCGATGTTCAGGAAATGGAGGTTCTTTATGGCCAAAAGCACGTCAGGAAAGAACTTGCTGTTAATCCTCTGCTAATCTATTCTGCTGCGTCGCTTTATCTGAAAAATGGCAATAATGACGAAGCTCTTAAGTTACTGGTCAACAGACCTCTTCATCATTCATACTATCCTTTTCATTACTTAGATTACCTTACAGGTATTGCTTACTTGAACAAGATTGATCCTCGCTGCAGACTATATTTTCTTAAATATATCAATAACTACAAGGGAGATTATTTCATAAAATCTGCTTATCAAAAATTGGCTTGGTCTTATCTGGCGCTTGATGATGAGGATAACTATAAGAAGTACATTTCAAGGGTTAAACTATTTGGCGAACAGGCAACAGAAAATGATAAGGAAGCACAATTCGAAACCTCAAATGGAAAAGTTCCACAAAAGGAACTATTAAAAGCCAGACTCCTTTGTGATGGAGGATATTATGATAAAGCAGAGAATGTTCTTATACAGTTAAATCAAAATTTGCTTCAGGAAATCTGGAGAAATGAATATTATTACCGGCTTGCACGAATTAAACACCAGACGGGTCATTTGACGAAAGCTAAGGAATTGTACATTAAAACTTTTCAAACAGGTAAGAATTTAGATTCATGGTATCCGGCTAATTCACTTCTGATGCTAGGAACTATTCATGAGGAAGAAGGAGATATTAAAAAGGCTCATTACTATTATTCAGAGTGTTTGAAGCAAGATTTCACTTTGTATAAGAGCGGAATACATCAGAAAGCAATGGCAGGAATGAGCAGAACGAAAAGAGGCCGCCCCGGTTGAGACAGCCTCTGTTTTGAAAAACTCAGGTAGAAATAAATAGGTTTTGAGTTTGTTAAGCTGAACAAGTATTTTAATATCTGAAACCAAGAGTAAACAGAAACATACTATTATTGATATCAGTCTTAGCAACAGCAGGATCTGCATTAAAAGGTGCACTGTAAAGATGATATTCATCCTCCATATCATTCATTGCCCAAGTAAAATCAGCAAAGAATTTTCCTCCTCTCACCCCTATTCCGGCTGAATAAGTATTCATAACAGAGTTTGTTCCACTCATATATGGGTTTGCTGATATTGAATAACCTCCTCTGAGGCTTAATAATCCAACTCTCCATTCAGTTCCAAAACGCAGGTTATGTGCTATGTTATAACTTTCTCTAATGGCATCATTTTCAAATTCAAAATCATAATCATCTGCTCTTAAACGTGCTTTTGAATAATCCATATATTGGTAATCGGCACTAATAAGTCCTGATTTGCCAAGAATAATTCCTACACCGGCCATTGCTTTGAATGGAGTGTTTAGCTCATAGTCATAAAAACCGGTTGATGAAGCTCTTTTTGATGCAGCTGTATCAAAACGTGATCTAAATGTTGTAGTGAAGTCATCCGACATTGAATAAAATGTTGGAGTTTCAATAGCACCACCGATTCTGATAAAATCATTTGCTCTTACGATCAAACCCAGTTTCAGATTAACACCGGTACCTGATGTTTCCAGTTCGTCAATACGTGTAAATGAGTCGAAGTAATCACTTCTGTTTTCCGAATCAGTTTCTGTATAAATTGAGGTCTCTTCATACTTTATGTAAGGAACGCCAAGAGTAGCACCCAAATAAACTCTATCATTATAGTTTGCTCCCACTGAGAAAACCATTTCATTGATTGCACCTGAGGTTTCTAGTGATTTTCTTTGGGATACGCCTCCATTCGGCATATCAATATAATATATCCCATTGGCATCATTCCACATTAATTCAGTATCGTAAGCTAACCCGGAACCAAAATTATCGAGGTCATCAAGCGCTACACCCTGTGATGCATTAACAATTGGAGTAAGATAGCTCGATGTCTCATTAAAACCCGAGATTAAAATTCTGTTATGGAAGTTAGCAAGACGATTCATACCGAATCCAAACTGAATATTCTTCCATTGAGATGAAGGATTCCTTAATGTGGGATCAGCTACCATAACGATACCAATGTTTCCCAGATTAAAGTTATATTTTTCATCTTCACGTGTTTCCCTCATATATCGGGATTCTGATGTACCAATAAAGACGGAGGGAGTAATTGTAAACTCTGATTTGGTGTACAATCCAATGCCTGCAGGATTGTGACTAAGTGTACTAAAGTCGGCTCCAAGTGCCCCAAAAGCACCACCCAATGCGGTGAATCTTGCCGTACCAGTGGGCGAAAGTCTGGAGTATCTCAGTGCGTCGATTTCATTTTGCGAATAGACAGTCGCTATTCCAATGAGAGCGAATAAGACGGTTACTAGTGTTTTTTTCATGATGAGTTTTGTTATAGAGAGTTACCTACTTCGTCCGTTTGATGATCTTGAATTTCCTGATGATGATGACCCTGGGCTTGAGTAGCTACTACTTCCTGAAGAAGATCTCGATGGGCTGTAACTGCTGCCTGACGAGGATGAAGGTGCTGAGTAACTCGACCTTGAAGGGGTTGAATAAGCAGGTCTCGAAGGAGCTGTATTTGCCGGCCTTGAGTAAGTACCTGAACTTCTCGAAGGACTAGTTCTTTCAACACTTCTTGGAGTAACGGAAGGAGCATTAGAGTTTCTCTGTGTTCCTTTATACTGCTCAGTTGGGCGAGCACTCTCAGTCCTGGCACTTTCCCTTATATTTCTGTAGCGGGGACTAGTATATTCGTTACTTGATTTTGGTTTATTATAACCAGGGGCACTGTATTGCTGAGGAGTTCTTGCCTCTCTTGAAGGATTATTCTGATCTTCAGGGGTACTATATCTCATTACCTGAGGGCCTCTAGAATTTCCTGAACGAGGTGATTGCTCGCGCTGAGGAGTTGAATAACGGTTTTCGTCAGAACTTCTTACAGGGCTCGAACTTCTTGTATTGGCAGGAGCCTGAATCCTGTTATTCTGTGCATCCTGTGATCTTGTATTAATCCTTTCAGAATTATTAGATCTGGTAGTGTTGGAGGATGGAGCTGTAGTCCTGGTATTAGCAGGTTGTTCTGTCCTTACACTACGCGAATTTCCGGATGATCTGGGAGTTGACATAGCATCTCTTGATTCTGTCCTTGTATTCTTGAGCTCTGAATTTGGTCTGGTTGAGGCGTTTGTTGAACGCGAATTGACTGCACGTGAAGAACCTGTTGAGACATTATCAAGCTTTCCGTTTTTCAGTGCTGCTTCATATCTTTCACCAAAGGTTCTGTTCGAGCCATCCATACTTGCGCTTCGTCCATTTCCAGATCTGCCTGCACCTACTGCAGAACCTCTGTGACCATAATAATTTGAGTTATAGTCTTTACTGTTATAGTAATAGGTATACGGGCTGTAATATCCGTCATAGAAGCCATTATAGTATCCATGACGATATCCTCTCCAATAATTTCCATAACCGCCCCATGGAGAATAATAGCTATAATGAGGATAATCCCAGAATGGATCGTATCCCCAACCATATGATGGATAGCCATAAGAGAATCCCCATGAAAAACCTGAGTACGGATACCACCAGTTATATCCTAAATAAATACTAGTTCCCCAACTATATGGGTTATAGTCGTACCAGTATCTGTTAGTGTAATATGGTGAGTAGTAACTATTAAAGTGGTAGTTACTATGGAACCTTCTCAGACGGGCTGCATATGCATAATCATAATAGTCGTCGGAGCTATAGTAGTTGTTAGTTACGTAAGTGTTGCCGTTTCCATCTGTATATGATTCTGCCGAGTAATCGCCTTCTGCATACTCATCGTAGTACACAGAATCGTCATAGTACTGGCCTTCCGTCTGATACTGATCTTCAGCCTGATTTACATTTGCCTGTGGGGTATCCATTGGCTGGTTGTAAACAGTCTTAGGCACCGGAGTTACCGTAACCGGGGCATCTTTAGGTGAATAATATACATCATCGCCATAACTCTGAGCACTGTACTGTGTTGTACAAGAGGTCATTGCGAAGGCGGCGACTGCTAGTAAAGTGATTAAGTTTTTCATTATAAGGTCCTCCCTTGATTATGCGTATTGTGTTGAATGCGTTTCGATGGTTAAGTGGCTAAAATTATTAATTTTGCAATTCAAATCCGGCATTTTCCGGTTTAATCTTATTGCTATTTAAATTAACACAAATACTATACCACAAAAGCACCATGGCTAAAGATTTTGCGACAAGAAGTGATAATTATTCTCAATGGTACAATGACCTGGTTATAAAAGCTGATTTGGCTGAAAATTCAGCTGTAAGAGGCTGCATGGTTATAAAACCCTATGGTTATGCAATTTGGGAAAAGATGCAGGCCGCTCTGGATAAAAAATTTAAAGATACAGGTCATGTAAATGCTTACTTTCCAATTTTTATACCAAAATCTTTCTTTAGCAAAGAAGCCAGCCATGTTGAAGGATTTGCAAAAGAATGCGCTGTTGTAACCCACTATAGACTCAAGAACGACCCTTCAGGAAAAGGAATTGTTGTTGATGAAGATGCTAAACTCGAAGAAGAGTTGATTGTAAGACCGACTTCAGAAACAATTATTTGGGATACTTACAGAAATTGGATTAAATCATATCGCGATTTACCACTGCTTATTAATCAATGGGCAAATGTTGTCCGTTGGGAAATGCGCACAAGATTATTCCTGCGTACCGCTGAGTTCTTGTGGCAGGAAGGTCATACAGCGCACGTTACCGCTGAAGAAGCAATTGAAGAAACCGAAAGAATGCTCGATGTTTACGCTGATTTTGCTGAAAACTTTATGGCTGTTCCTGTTATTAAAGGTTTAAAATCTCCAAATGAGCGTTTCGCAGGAGCAGTTGAAACCTATTGCATTGAAGCTCTTATGCAGGATGGCAAGGCTTTACAGGCAGGTACATCACACTTTCTGGGACAGAACTTTGCCAAAGCATTTGATGTTCAGTACCTAAGCAATGAAAATAAGCTTGAATATGTTTGGGCTACTTCGTGGGGTGTTTCAACTCGTTTGATGGGTGCGCTTATAATGGCTCATTCAGATGATAATGGCTTGGTTATTCCTCCTAAACTTGCACCTACTCAGGTGGTTATAGTTCCTGTATACAAAAACTCCGAACAGTTAGCATTAATTTCAGAAACTGTTAAGCCAATTGTCGAGAACCTGCAGAATTTGGGAGTTTCAGTTAAGTATGATAATCGCGAAACCTATAAACCCGGCTGGAAATTCAATGAATATGAGTTTAAGGGTGTACCGGTTAGGTTAGCTATCGGACCAAGGGACTTAGAGAACGGAACAGTAGAAGTGGCAAGAAGAGACACACTCGAAAAATCAATTTATCAATTAGCTGATATCGAGAATAAAATTGTCCATTTGCTTAAGAGTATTCAGGAAAACCTTTACCAGAAGGCACTTGACTTCCGCGACAGTATGACTTCGACAGCTAATTCCTGGGAAGAGTTTGTTGATTTGCTGGATAATAAAGGTGGTTTTATATATGCTCATTGGGATGGAACTCCTGAAACTGAACAAAAAATAAAAGAGGAAACCAAAGCAACTATTCGCTGTATACCTTTGAATGCCAAACCTGAAGAAGGGAAATGCATTTTGACTGGTAAACCTTCATCGAGAAGAGTAATTTTTGCCAGAGCATATTAAGTCGTATTTCGACCTGATCTCTTAATTAAATCTGCAATCGGTTTTATTTAGCAATATCAAATTGTTGAATTTAAGCGTGTTGGCGTAGTGGTTAAATGGTAAATTACAGGATGTTTATTCATCTTCAGGAATTAAATTACCATCTCCATGATCGTAACAACTTACAGATCTGGGATTACCCCGGTAAAAAATATTGCCTACTGAACTAATCTCGGCTTCTAGTATGTCATGCGCGTATATATAACAATCATTAGTGCCATAATTCTTAATATATACGTTGTTGGAGATTAATTCACTACAATAAAAAGGGCCAAAACTATTGGCATATATGGTGGTATTAGATGAGTTCCCTTTTACATGAATATCGGTAGTCCCATAATGTAGTCCTAAACCAAGCCACTTTGATGAAACATCCAGTTTAATGGTACCGGCTCCTCCCCATACATTCAGGGCCAGCGACTCTATGTTAAGTTTGCCCTGGGTATTTAAATCTCCTGAACTTTCATAACGGATGGAAGAGAGTGCAGGTGAAGTGATTATTACGGTTAATTCGGTATCATAACTTCTCACCCAATTGCAAATGAGTGTATTTCTTATCTTTAAAGTACTATCTGCAATCTCAGTCTTAACTGCATCAATTATATTTTCTCCACCTTCAACCTTGATAGAGAATGCATCACCTTCAACTAGTACAACGTTGACGTTGTCGTACATTTCAAGATCATCAAAATAAGATGCCTCCCGATCTTCAATAACTATTTTGCCAGGCTGACTGAAACAATCGTTAGAATTCTCCTTCTTACATGAGGTCAAAGACACGACCACACTATTAAGGAGGATTAAAACCAATATGTTTAAAAATACTTTCATAGATTCTTTTATCTCAAAGCTATACTTTTCACTGGCCAATTAAATTTGAAACTTCTTAAGGTTGTATTTCATTTTAAAACGATATCCGACGCCAAATACCACATAATCAGCCCTGGCGAAATGTGTTTTTAATGACATAGATGCAAAAAATTTTTGTGTAATAAGGTACTGCATGCCGATTTTATAGTATGATAAGCCCTCATTATATCGTCCACTGGTATAGAATCCCAGAGCAGCTGGAAATGACAGTCTTGAAAGAACCAATTCATATACAAGGGAGACCCCTGTCTTGGCAAGCTGCAATTCTGAATTATAATCAACTCCTTTTTCACCAACATATCTGGCATCAGAACCATCATAGGATAAGTCAAAACCAATGCCCACTTTACTTTTATAGCTTATGCTTTTCAGCACTGTAAAAGATCCTGCCATTACATTATATTTTTCACTGATCACTTCACCTATACTTTTTGTGCCTAAGGCTGAACCTATTCTGAATTCAAGAAAATCATGGCCATCAAATTCATACATTGTCAGAGATGGTCTGATTGAGCGCATAATGTAGGGATTCGACTTATTAATCCTGAATGCGGCGCCGGCAGAAACAGAAGGAATATTTAAACCAAAGTTCGGGGTTTTGATGGAGCCATTTGAGAAATGCATTAATTGAAGACCTGCAGAAAGTTGTAATTGTTGAGTAGGTTTCCATCTGTACTCGAGCATGAAATTTATTGCTGCGTTTACATGTGAACCAATGGCAATATATTTGTAGTTTTCAATTCTGTCAAACTTCTGAGTTAGATAGGCAAGTCCGGCGGCCAGCCGAAAACTTAACTCATTCTTGGGCTGCTTAATCAATGGAAAAGAAATATATGGCATCAGGGCATGAGCTTTTCCGAGAGTTTCAGAACTACCCAGAGTACCATTCCAATAGCTAACGCCGGTTACCGGATAAAGGTATAAAGCTTCCCACTGCTGTTGACCATATGTTGACCTGGCAAGGTTTATCTCAAAAGAAGGGACGTGCTTGTTAAACACTTCCATTTCCAGGTGGTGGGCTATTAAGAAACCAACATTCCCCCGAGCCTCAAGTAGAAGATTTGGAGCTCTGAGACTATGAGGAGACTGAGAAAAGACTTTGGTAAATGGCGACAGGAAGAAGAGTAGCAACAGCAACAGATAAGTATAAAGGTACCTCATACTCCAACTTTTATTACCCTGATTATTCTTTCGGAATAAATTCATCTCATTCGGCCTAATCACCCTTATCTGTTGTAGGAAACAAAAATAAGAAAGGTCAGGTTAGGTTTACTAACTTTGCAAAAAACTAATATTAAAATGGACAAACGACTCCAGGCATTTGAGAGATTGCTCAACATAATGGATGAACTAAGGGCGAAGTGTCCCTGGGATAAGTCACAAACGCTTGATTCACTAAGATATCTTACAATTGAAGAAATGTATGAGCTTAGTGATGCCATCCTTGATAAGGATATGGATGAGATTAAAAAGGAGCTTGGTGACCTGATGCTCCATCTTGTTTTTTATTCTAAAATTGCCTCAGAACAAGGCGCATTTGACATAACTGATGTGTTAAATTCAATTTGTGACAAGTTGGTCAGGAGGCATCCTCATATATATGGTGATGTAGTTGCCGATGATGCTGAAACAGTAAAGAACAACTGGGAAAAAATAAAAATGACCGAAGGTAGAAAGTCAGTTCTAAGCGGGGTTCCAGGCTCACTTCCTGCCATGGTTAAAGCATACAGAATTCAGGAAAAAGCAAGAGGTATAGGTTTTGATTGGGATCATGCAGGGCAAGTGTGGGAAAAGGTTCAAGAAGAACTGGCTGAACTTGAATACGAAAAAATAAATGGATCAGCAAAATTAGTCGAAGGAGAATTTGGGGATCTGCTTTTTGCCTTGATTAATTATGCAAGGTTTATTAATGTTAATCCGGAAGATGCCTTGGAAAAAACAAACCGAAAATTTATAAACCGGTTCACATTCATGGAAGAAAAGGTTAATGCTGAAGGGAAATCCATGCATGATATGAATTTGCAGGAATTAGACAAATATTGGAATGAAGCTAAAAAATCCGGATTATAAACAAAAGTCCATACTTATGTGTCTTTAGCTAATTATTTCCTCCGACATACATAAGGTTTAATATGAACAGTGAAATGGAAACATCAGTCATAATTTTTGCATTTGCCCTTACCTTGTTTGCAGGCCTTAGCACCGGAATCGGTGCTGCAGTGGCTTTCTTTGCAAAAAAAACCAATACAAGATTATTGTCAGTGGCACTAGGCTTTTCGGCAGGTGTAATGATCTATGTTTCATTCGTTGAAATTTTTCCTAAAGCCCGGAATAGTATGGTGGAGGATGTTGGCAATCAATTAGCGTATTATTATACTGTTGCAGCCTTCTTTGCAGGAATCATTCTTACGGCAGTCATTGATAAGCTAGTTCCCTCAGGCTCAAATCCTCATGAACAGCACTCACTTATTGATATTGAAAACGTTCAGCACTCGGTTAAACATAAACAGGCACTTTATCGCATGGGTGTATTCTCAGCATTTGCAATCGCAATCCATAATTTCCCTGAAGGACTTGCAACATTCTTTTCGGCTATTGAGGACCCTGCTCTTGGATTGAGTGTTGCAGTTGCAATTGCTATACACAATATACCTGAAGGGATTGCAGTATCAATTCCGGTTTATTATTCGACAGATAAGAGGGGGAAAGCGTTCTTCCTTTCCTTTTTATCAGGTTTGGCTGAACCCGTTGGAGCGTTAATAGGATACTTTTTCCTTTTACCTTATCTGAATGGACTTACCTTCGGAATCACTTTCGCAATGGTTGCAGGTATAATGGTATTCATTTCTCTTGATGAGCTACTACCTACTGCTGAAAAATATGGTGAACACCATCTTTCAATCTATGGCTTAATTTCAGGAATGGCTGTGATGGCAGCAAGTCTTTTACTTTTTATCTAAAAAATTGTTTTACATCATACTTGCTCTTGTGTATCATATTTTCATAAGTTTGTACAGATAAAACCTCTTCATGTTATGGCAGTATTAGTTGGTAAAAAAGCTCCTCTTTTTGAAGCGGATGCAGTTGTTAATGGTGGAGAAATAGTGGAAAAATTCTCACTTAGTCAATTTATCGGTAAAAAACATGTAGTTTTTTTCTTCTATCCTCAGGATTTTAACTTTATCAGTCCATCTGAATTACTTGCTTTTCAGTCAAAATTGGAAGAATTTGATAAACGCAATGTGGCAATTGTTGCTTGCTCAGTCGATTCGCCTCACTCCCATCATGCATGGTTACAAATGGATCCATCTGAAGGAGGAATAAAAGGAGTTACTTTCCCCATTGTTTCTGATTTCTCGAAAACAATAGCTGCCAATTATGATATGATGGCCGGTTATTATGAGTATGATGAGGAAGATGAGCGCTTGGAATTTGATGGGGACCCCGTTGCATACCCCGGACTTTTTCTGATTGACAAACAAGGAATAGTCAGACACCAGTTGATTAACGACCTGCCTCTTGGGCGAAATGTAAATGAAGTGCTAAGGATGGTGGATGCCTTACAGTACTTTGAAGAAACAGGAGAAGAAACCCCTGCCAATTTTGTTAAACCATTCTAGTTTTAGCCAGAAAATTCCTGATTAATAGTACAATAGATATTTTCTTCATTCTGGTTAACTCTTAATGACCAGAGACCTACTCCCCTAAGCTTCAGAATAATCTTTAATCTACTGCCGGTATCCGGGAAATATCGAAATCTATCCTACGACTTTGAGTAAAATCAAATAAAGTCAACTTCCTAAGTTCATAATAACTTCTCCAGTAAGTAGCAAGAGTTGAAACAAATCCCTGGCGGGCATTGTCCTTCTCATTCTGTGCCAGATTGAGATCAATAATTCCTATTTTTCCTATAAGATATCGCTGCTTCGTAACTTCATACCGTTTTTGTGCTACTGTGTCACTTTTGGTTGCTATAGCATATTGTGAAGGCTGCATATTGTATTGCATAACCTTTAGCAATATTTCCTGATCAAAATCTACAATGTCCTGCTGAACAGCAGTACGAGCCAACTCCATGTCTGATTCTGCTAGTTTTACCTGACCTTTGGCCAAACCCCAATCAAGAATTGGTACTCTTATTCCTACTTCCAGCCTTTGCTGGTCCTGAGGATTTTTATAAATGTTTTTAATTTCTGAGGTGCTTTGAGTAAGCCCGTACATTGCATACAAATCAACGTTAAATCTATTGTTTGCCCTGGCTTGTGAAACTTTACTTTCTGCTTCTACTATCCTCCTTTCAAAGGCGAGTGCATCAGACCTGTTATTCCTTGCTTCTTCAATAGCAGTCATTGGATCAACTTTTCCAATTGGAGGGGCATCGGGTGTTAAAAGTTCAATGGATACTTCTTCGGGCAATCGCAGAAATGACTTTAGCTCAAATGTCTGCATCTCAACTCTCAGACTGGCCTCTTCAAATTGTGCACGAGAATTCAGTAAACTCAGTTCAATCTGAAGGAGTTCATTCTCAGCAATCGTACCAATATTAAAGCGTCCTTTTGCTATTTGATATAAGGTGTCATTATTAGCAAGATTTGTTGATTGAATCTGCAATCTTATCTGGGCATCAAGAAGGTTGAAAAATGCATTTATTGCAGAAATACTAATTTGTTCAACGTCCTCAAGGTACCTTCTTTCAGCTTCGTTATATCTTAATGGCTCAATCTTTTTTAACCATTTGAATTGGTTATAACCGAATAAGGGTTGACTGATGCCAATATTGAGAGGTGATGAGAGATAAGAAGTTCTTGTTGAATCACTGAATATATCAATTCGTTGAAGATCAGACCGTAAAAAGACACTTCCCCCTGTTAGACCAAGATTCTTGGATAGTGATAGCCCTCCTGAATAATTAGCAAGGTTTCTTTCGTAAAAGAAATCTCCTTCAGGAGTAGTAATTTTTTCAATACTACGACTCAGGCTTGGTATGGTCGCATCCAAAGTGAGCATTGGCATAAAACCTGCCTTGTAATTTCTGTATTGCCAGTAACTACTCCTGAATCTATGCATAGCAGAAAGAGCATCAGGAGATTGTTTTTGAGCAATTGATATCACTTCTTCCAGTGATAAAATTTTAACATTAGTTTGGGCTTCTGATTGCTTGCTAAAAACGATAAGAAAAGAAGCAAAGATTAAAATCAAACGAAATCCAAATAAGATGGTACCAGGTTTCATGTAATGTTTCGTTTATTCGTAACGCAGGGATGTTACAGGGTCCTGCATAGCTGCTTTTCGAGCCGGCATATAGCCAAATGCAATTCCCACTGATGCCGAGACTCCAAATGAAATAAGAATAGAAGATAATGGCACTATTGTGAGGATTCCTGCTAAAGCAGTGATTAATTTTGCGAGAGCAACTCCTAATATTATACCGATAATACCTCCTGAAAGGCTAATCATGGTTGCTTCACTCAGAAACTGAAAGATTACATCTTTTTTGGTTGCACCGGTTGCCATACGGATACCGATTTCCTTTGTTCTTTCCATTACTGAAGCAAGCATTATATTCATAATACCAATGCCTCCCACGAGAAGGGAGATACTGGCAATTGCTCCCAGAACAATATTAAAGATATCCTTTGTTCTTTGCTCCTGTTTGAGTAAAAGTTCGGGCACCTGAATAATGTAATCTTCAACACCGGCATGTCTTCTTTTTAGCATCCTATTGATGATTTCAGTAGTCTCGGAAATTTGAGAAGTCTCTTTTACTTGTACTACTATTTTATCAATTTGGTTGGATAACTCAGAATCACTACCTGATGAAGAACTAAACGACACAAAGTCATCACCCATAATAACGCTTGAGCCACCTCCCCTTACCATTGATGAAGTAATTATTGACCTATCCTTGTATCTGAGAAGCAAAGTCTGGATTGGAGTGTATACTCCCTGATTATAGTCACTTATACCCATATTCTCCGATAGTTCCGTAGTCACAGTTCTGCTTCGGAGAACACCAACCACCTTTAACCAAACATTTCCACATTTAATATGCTGTCCGATAGGATCAATTTTGGGAAACATTTTATTTTTAATAGAAGCACCTAAAATACACACAGCTTTCCCTTCGATCATTTGTTCCTGATTGAACATCTCACCTTTTTCCAACTCAAGATTAAATACTTCAAAGAAGTCGGGTGTTACACCGCTAACTTTTCCAAAAGCATTTACCCCCTCAGTAATCATGGTAGATTCATAAATAACTTCCGGGCTGACTTTGCTAACACTAGGAATTATCAGTGAAATACTGTTTGCATCAGATAAAGAGAGCCCGGGGGAGAATTTTTCGGACGACTGTTTGCCTTTTGCTTCTTCCTCTCTCTTTCCTTTGACAGGTTCCTCAGGTTTAGGCATAATTATAATATTATTAACCCCCACGAGTTTCATCTGATCAAGAATCTCCTGCTTAGCACCTGAACCAATGGCTAGCATGGCAATTACAGCCGCAACGCCAAAAATAATTCCCAAAGCAGTCAGAATTGATCTGAACTTGTGAGCTATAACTGCTTCAAGTGCAATTGATAATATGTATAACCTTCTTTCCAAAGCTTAATAATTAATGAGTTTTTAAATGGCTGGTTATAGTCGTTCCATTTTCCATTCAACTGCATCTTCCGGTGGGGCAAGATATACTTCATCTCCTTCTTTCAACCCCTCCTTCACAATTATCTGATTCTCATTCGTAAGTCCGGTCTTTATCTGTTGTCTCATTCTCCTGTTGACAAGATAAACATAAGCCAGTGAATCAGAATGGTGAACGCATTCAATAGGCAGATAGAGTACATTTGGTACAACTGATGTATTAATTATGTTTTTTGTTGTCATTGCAGGCCTAAGTATACTATCATATTCATGAACAGCAATCACAACTTCAAACACTTTTGCATTTGAATTACGCATCTGTTCACCAATATTTGCAACCTCTTTAACCTCTCCAGTGTATTTCCTTTCGGGGAATGCATCCACTGAAATCTGCACTTTTTGACCTGTCTTTACCTTGCTGATATCAATCTCGTTTACGTAGGTTTTGGAGATCATTTCTTTCAGGTTAGGAAGGGTTGCCACGACATTTTCCCACGATCCCAAAGTAGCTCCGATTCCCATCTTTGATCCGTCCCAGTTTCTTTTGTATATAACCATTCCGGCTTTTGGTGCTGTAACAGTAAATCCCTGAAGCACTTCCCTTATTTGTTCAAGACGGCGTTGTGCCTGAGTATAGGAAGCTGAAACTTCCTGCATATTCGCGTTCGCTTTATCAAGCTTTAACTTATAATTTTTCTGGGCCTGGTCAAATGATCTTTGTGCTTTTTCAAGATCTATCGCTGCCTGTCTTTGGGTGGCGGGAGGCTCATAGATAGATTGTTCAACAGTGATCTTCCTTTCTTCGAGAGAGTAGCGTAGGTTTATTAATTCCTCCCTTGCTGCTCTCATATCCATTGAAGTATCAAGTTTAGTTTTGATATATTGTGATTCGAGTTTTTCTAGTTCACTCTCCAGGTCCTTCATTCTGTTTGTAATTTCCGAACGATCAAGAGTAGCAACATACTGGCCAGAATCTACAATGGTTCCTTCAGGAACAATATCACTTATCTGTACCTGCCAAATTCTAACTTCCCGAAGTCCCGCAGGCCCCATTATGTTTTCAGAATCCTTTGCTTCCAGTTCTCCACTTGTGGTAACGTCTATTTTAAAATTTCCAAATTCTACTTTAGAAATAATAGCATTATCTGTTTTGCTTCCTCTGGTAAAGTAAAATGCAGAAGCTAGTATTGCCAGAATGCCAATAATTATTAAAATCCGAAGTCTGCGACCATTCGAAAAAAATGCCATAGTCTTTATGAATTTAAGAGAACAGTTCAATTATCAGGGTAACGACAAAGTTATTATAATATTGGATTAATCGGCATGAAATGCTATTTCAATTTATAGTGATTTCAACTCAATAAGATCTAAAACTTTTTGTTTACTGAATTGTAAGTTATGTAGAAACATAATTTTCAACTTATGATCAACATTGATGCGCTGAAAACGGAATTCAGGGACCTGTATAATAATGAGCCAAATATTTACTTTGCGCCGGGTAGAGTTAATATTATTGGAGAGCATACTGATTATAATGGAGGCTTAGTCTTACCTTGTGCTATTTCATTCGGGACCTACCTCGCGGTTACACCCAATAATGATAAAGTACTTCGCTTCAGGACAACCAACTTTCCATACCAAGCAGAAGTAAGATTAGATGAACTCTCAAGGCGCCATGGCGATGAGTGGGTAAATTATCCATTGGGTGTCATTAATCAATTTATCAACAGAGGGGCACAAATTGACTTTGGATTGGACATGCTATTTTCAGGTGACATACCAAACGGTGCCGGGCTCTCAAGTTCGGCTTCTATAGAACTGGTGATTGCAGTTGCGCTCAATGAAATCCTTGAAGCAAATTATGAAAGACTAGATCTGATTAAAATGTCACAGCTCGCTGAGCATCAATTTGTAGGAACTAAATGCGGAATAATGGATCAGTTTGCAGTAGGAATGGGAAAAACTAATTCAGCAATATTTTTAGATTGCCGATCCTTAGAGTATGAACTGGTTCCACTTAACATTGAAGGTCACTCCATTGTCATTATGAATACAAATAAACGGAGGGAGTTGGCTGACTCAAAGTACAATGAGAGGGTGGCAGAATGCACTAAGGCTCTGGAATTGCTTCGACAGGCAAAACCAATGATTGATTTAAGTGACATTACAATGGCAGAATTTGATAAACTTGGTGATATAATTACAGATCCAGTCCTGTACCGTAGAGCCCGCCATGTCATTAGTGAAAATAATAGAGTGAAGTTAGCTGTAAGCGCACTAAAGAGAGGTGATCTTCAAACTCTTGGGCAACTTATGAATGATTCGCATGAATCGCTTAGGCACGATTATCAGGTTACTGGAGCAGAACTTGACACAATTGTTAATGCCGCTCGAAAAGTAAATGGTGTATTAGGCGCCAGAATGACCGGTGCAGGCTTTGGTGGATGTGCAGTTGCAATAGTTGAAGACCGATACATTGAAGCTATGATAAATAAAGTAGGACCGGCTTACGAGACAGAAATTGACCTCAAACCGGTATTTTATGTCGCAAGTGTTAGCGATGGAGCTGGGAAGATGTAATGAAAATTAAGCTGAAACCCTTTAATCCTTTAATAGTTCGTCAACTATTTGTCTTACTGTTATGCCTTCGGCTTCTGCTTTATAATTTCTTACAATTCTATGTCTTAATATATTGGTTGCCACTGCCTGAACATCTTCTATATCAGGAGAATATTTCCCTCTTATGGCAGCGTTACATTTAGCCCCCAGGATCATAAACTGAGAAGCTCTTGGTCCAGCACCCCAGGTTAAGTACTTATTGGCCCAATCATGTGCTGTTGGCGTTCCAGGTCTTGTTCTTGAAGCCACCTTAACCGCATATTGATATACGTTGTCAGGAACCGGAATGCGTCGGATCAGATTCTGATAGAAAAGAATTTCATCAGTGTTTAATACTACTTCGGATGTTGAAACTTTTTCAGTCGTAGTATTCTTTACAACATTCAGCTCTTGTTCAGGAGATGGATAATCAAGCCAGATATTAAGCATAAATCTGTCAAGTTGAGCTTCCGGTAATGGATAAGTTCCTTCCTGCTCAATAGGATTCTGAGTTGCAAGAACAAAAAAAGGCTCTGTAAGTAAGTGACTGTTTCCTGCAACCGTTACAGCTTTTTCCTGCATAGCTTCAAGAAGAGCTGATTGTGTTTTCGGAGGTGTCCTATTTATTTCATCAGCAAGAATTATGTTTGCAAAGATAGGACCTCGCAGGAATCTGAATTTCCTGTTTTCATCTAAAATCTCAGTCCCTATTATATCGGAAGGCATTAGGTCAGGAGTAAACTGAATCCTACTGTAAGTTAAACCAAGTGAGTGGGCTATAGTATTAACCAGCAGAGTCTTAGCAAGGCCCGGCACACCTACAAGCAAGGCATGACCTTTACTGAAAATGCAAATAAGTACATCTCTTATGACATCGTCCTGCCCAATAATAACTTTATGAATCTCATTTGTAAGTTCATTGTACTTAACAACAAAAGAGTCTACTGCTTCGACATCTGATTTAAATGAAATCATTTCTAAAGGTTATTTAGGTTTACATTCCAGGTTTAACATCGTTTAACCTCTATTGGTTCTCCAAACTCCAGTTATGTTTGAAATTACAGTCCTTATATGCAGGGCTAATATTGAAATATGTTTTCTGTATTTTCTCTGTCAACCACTTATCAATTACTTCAGCTTTCTTTTTATTCAAAGCCCAATCCTGAATAGCTGTATAATCTTCTTTAAGATTGGCAACGTGAGCTTCTGTCTTACTTTTTAGTTGTACTATCTGGAGAAATTGCTTGCCTTCATCATTTCTTCCACCAATTGCTGTTGAAACATCTCCAACATTCATTGGTTTTATAGCTCGTACAACAGCAGGATCAAGAATTTCAGGATCAGGGTTTTCAAATGGAAATTTTGTATTACCTGTTGCTGGGTTCAACATCAATCCACCACTAATTTTATTAGGATCATCGGAATATTTCAGAGCTGCCTGTTCAAATGTCATTTCTTTATTGCGTATAAGATTTGCAATGCTATCAAGCAAATTACTGGCCTTAGTTAGTTCTGAATCAGCAATTTTAGGCATTAGCAGAATATGGCGTGTATTGATTTGTTCTCCTCGTCTTTCAATCAGTTGAATAATATGGAAACCAGCTTGAGTTTTTATTATATCAGAAACTTCTCCTTTCTTTAATTGAAATGCAGCAGCTTCATATTCCGGATATAATTGTCCTCGTCCAACGAATCCAACCTCTCCTCTTCTTCTTGCTGAACCCGGATCTTCTGAATAAAGCACTGCAAGAGCGCCAAAATCCTCTCCAGCTAATATTCTATCGCGGAGTTGTCTAAGCCTTTCGCGGGTTGCATTTAATTCTTCCTTATTTATTTCAGGCATTTTAACAATTTGTGCAATTTCAATCTCAGAGCCTATAACAGGAATACTATCAGGTGATAAAGCACTGAACATCCGGCGGACTTCTGCAGGAGTTACTTTTACATCCTTAACCAGAGACTGTTGTACCTCTTCTACCATCAATTGATCTCTGGTGATAGGTCGAAATTCTTCTCTAATTTCGAGTAAGGACTTCTTATAATGCTTCTCCATCTTTTCCTGGGAACCAAATTGAGCAATAAAATACCTGAATCTAGCATCCATTGTTTGATTTATCTGATCGTCAGTGATTATAACGCTATCAAGCTCAGCCTGATTTAGCATCAATTTCTGAAAAAGCATATCTTCAAAAATCTGACATCTCAATGCTTCTGCATTTGAAATTGCCCCTTGAGCCCTATATTGAAGGTATTGGGTTTCAATGTCTGATGCAAGTATATAATTTGATCCTACTACTGCAACCACTTCATCAATTACCTGTTCCTGAGAGAATCCCAAATTACTACCTAGTAATGTAGATACAAAGATCAATATACTGATTACTCTTTTCATAAACTGCTTTCTATAATCTGTTTAGCCTTTACAGGCTCTAAATCTTTAAAATATTGTAAATTCTTTCTTTGCAAGCGCCTCCTGAAAAACCGACTGCTGCATTTTATTGATCAGTTCAATTTTCCGGGTATTCAAAATTATATTCTTAATATTTGAAGCTTCCATTTGCAATGGAGAAACGCTTTCTTTATTTCTTATTTCTTTAAAACTAACTAAATACACAAAGTTAGAATCAGCAAATTCATAAAAACTTCGTCCACTAAGAAAATTATCCTGATCCTCTGTATCGATTGGTACCTCTTTTATAAGATCATCAAATCTTATCCAGTTCTCGGCTTCTGTGTAACAAATCAGCATTGATTTATCACATAGTTCAATTAATTTTTCTAAATCTTCCTCGGTATTTGATCTGAGAAGTCTGGTAGCTCTGTTTACCAATTCATTCTTTGCTGAGGATGAAGGTATTTTCAAATAATTAACCCTCACAATATTCTCATGAAGCAAAAAGTCCTGCTTGTTCTCATTATAAAAATATTCAATCTGCTCTGGTGTAACTATAGTGTCAAGCTTCTGTCTTATAAGTTCACTTTCGTATGCATAGATTATTAAGGAATTTCTGTAGGATTCAAGTTGAGCATCAACATCTTTCTGTTCTTCTGTTAAATTTCTCTCAGCCTGCTGAAGCATTATCTGCTGCATTATCCAGCTATTTATATACTGCTTAGTTAATTCAATGCTATCCTCAGCTGAAATACCTTGTAATACGACATTCTCCAAATCAGTAGAGTATAAATAATTTCCATAACATTCCGCTATCACATGTTTCCCTCTATTGCCAGACATTTGCTGACAAGAGGTAAAAAGTGCTGCAGGGATTAATATCCATAGGAAAATGGAAATTACTTTCATCATTTTATCTTTATTGAGAATCACTTTATGGATGAAAGTACACTTTCATTCACTTGGAAATTATATTTTCCCCGCAGTTCCTTAATCCACTCTTTTTCAAGATAATCCTGGTAATGTGCAGTTACTATTCCGCGTGCTTCATTCAGTTTCTTGGGTTCAGGAGGAATTACTTTGTTTATTCTGGTAAAAATAATTGAGTTCTCAAGTTTTTTCTCATTCATTTCGCCTTGCTTCCATGTCATAATATCAACCTGCTCATTCTCTCCCTTTTCCAATTTACGCTGATCAATGGTGAGGATGCTTGTACTATCATTATTAAACATGTCTAAAAGTTCCGTATTAGTCAGTCCTTTATTTATAGAAGATTTAAGCATATCAATTATAATCTTATCTGTCGATTGTAAGGTGTAGAAAGATACATCCGCCCGCTCACCCCACATATAATTATTCTTATTGGCTTCATAGAAAGATTCCAAACCAAGAGTATCCTGGCTTGCCCTTGACCAAATCTTATCCTCAGTGAGTTCGAACAGTAATATGCCATCTCTGTATTCCTGCATCAGACTTCTGAATTCAGGATATTTTCTTTCCAGTTGACCATCTTCATATTCAAGTAATGACTGATTAACATATGCATTGTACATTCTATCAACAAATACAGGAATTGCTTCCGGTGTCATCTGTCTCTGGTTTTTGTAAAGCCATTGCGCAAAGTCTTGTTGCGAATATCCCCGTCTTCCAATAGTAAAAAGATTCTTTTCAAGACCACTAGCTTCTTCAACATTCCATTTCCCTTGGAACACCGAATCAGTGACTACTTTATAGAAATCACTTTTTGCTTTCTGATTTTGAGTAAACTTATATTCATCCTTTATGCGGGCAATAAGAGCATCTTCACTTTTCTTTGCCCTATCGCTCCTTGAAAGGTTTTGTTTCAATTCGGTGAGATTGTCCTCAAAACTTCCAATCTCCTTGCGGTCAACTAATTTTACAATATGCCATCCGAATGATGATGCAAAAGGTTGAGTAATATCACCAATCTTTTGGAGTTTTGAGACTTCTCTGATAAATTCCGGAATCATTCTGTTAGCACCAAACCATGGCAAAATGCCCCCTTTGGTTGCTGTAGATTTATCATCTGAATAATCTTTAACAACAGCAGCAAAATCCTCGCCATTCTTTAACTTTTTATTAGCTTCCATTACTTTTGCAAGAATGGCTGCACTATCGGCTGATGAACTACCTGCCGGAACCTGTATTAAAATGTGTGCAACCTGCACCCTTCCAAGAGCAGGTTTCCTGTCTGTTACTTTTATCAGATGATAGCCAAAGTCGCTTCTGATGGGCATTGATACATCACCAACTTTGGTATTATAGGCACCCGTTTCAAAAGGATAAACCATATCGAATACAGTAAAGTAGCCGAGATCTCCTTTATTGCCTTTTATTTTCCTGCCTTCAACATCCCTGTCTCTTGCGGATAAATCGTCGGAGTGCTTTTCAGCTAATGTTCCAAAATCTTCTCCTTTTACGGCTTGTTTGCGAATTGACATGACTTTTTTGTAAGCTACAAGAGTATCTTCGGGCGAAGCATTCTTATCAACCTTGATGAGCAAATGGCTTGCTCTAATATCCTCCTTTTTTCGGTTATAGGCTTCTTCTAACAAAGCACTATTCATTTTCTCGTCTATGAGATATGGTTGAGCTAATTGTTTCCTGTAACCTGCCAGTTCGTCTATAAATGACTGAACAGTATCCATTCCAAGTGCTTCAGCTTCTTTAACTTTCAATCTGAAGTTAATATAAAGCTCCATATACTCTTCCAGCGACTTACGGTCGATTACTTCACCATTCACATTATTTTTCTGATAAACATTCAAAAATTCACTTTTGGTGATCTCTTCACCTGCCACCTTCAGAATCACTGGATCTCTGTCTTGAGCCTTGAGAGAAGAAACAGACAATAAAATGATTACGCCCAAAATTAATGATAGAGCGCTTTTGTTGTTTTTCATTTTCGGAAAATTCATTTTGAGAAATTATTTTTGTTTTATTTATCTGCTATAATTGGGAGCTTCACGGGTAATTGTAATGTCATGTGGATGACTTTCAGCAACCCCGGCAGCGGTTATTTTCATAAAACGCGCTTGTTGCAGTTGTTCAATAGTAGCTGATCCTGTATAGCCCATACCAGCTTTCAAGCCACCTACCATTTGATGTATAACCTCAGATAGCGTTCCTTTATAAGGTACTCTTCCCACAATTCCTTCAGGCACAAGCTTTTTAATATCATCTTCAGCATCTTGAAAATAACGGTCCTTAGAACCTTTTTGCATTGCTTCTACCGACCCCATTCCTCTATAAGTCTTATATTTTCTACCTTCGTAAATGATTGTTTCGCCCGGAGATTCCTCAACACCGGCAAATAAACTACCTGCCATTATGGTATCTGCTCCTGCAGCTATAGCCTTAGCTATATCTCCGGTGTAGCGTATTCCGCCATCGGCAATTACCGGTATACCTGAACCTCTTAGTTCACGGGCCACATCATTGACTGCAGTTAACTGAGGAACCCCAATTCCTGCTATTATTCTTGTTGTACAGATAGATCCTGGTCCTATTCCAACTTTTATTCCGTCAATTTTGAGCTTTTTCAGATCTCTGGCTGCTTCAACTGTAGCAATGTTACCTAATACAAGATCTGTGCCCGGGAAATGTTTCTTAAACAAAGCAGCGGCTTCAAAAACTCCCTTCGAATGGCCATGCGCTGTATCAATAACTATGGCATCAACCCCATTGGCAACCAAAGCTTCCACTCGTTCTATCAAATCGCGCGTAATTCCAACGGCAGCTGCAACACGCAAGCGGCCTCTCTCATCCTTGCATGCATTGGGACGAGCTTTGATTTTTATTATATCCTTATAGGTAATCAAACCGATAAGCTTAAAATCCTTATCAACTACCGGCAACTTTTCAATCTTATATTCCTGCAGTATTTCAGCTGCCTTTTCAAAATCTGTAAACTCAGTTGTAGTAATCAGATTATCGCGGGTCATAACTTCAAAGACAGGTTTACGCGGATCGCGCTCAAATCTTAAGTCTCTGTTGGTTATAATCCCAACTAATTTATTGCGAGAGTCAACAACAGGAATTCCTCCAATTTTATAATCAGCCATGATCTTCAAGGCGTCAGCAACAAGTGCACTTTCCTGAAGTGTAATTGGATCCAGAATCATTCCATTCTCAGCGCGCTTTACCTTCCTGACTTCATTTGCCTGGTCTTCAATCGACATATTCTTATGTATCACACCAATTCCTCCTTCCTGAGCCATAGCAATAGCCATGACTGAGTCAGTTACAGTGTCCATTGCAGCAGACACTATTGGGATATTGACTCGAATATTTCGTGAAAACTTTGAACTGGTATCTGCTTCGCGAGGTAATATCTGAGAATATGCCGGAACCAGAAGAACATCATCGTATGTATAGCCTTCACCAACTAACTTTTCATTGCTAAACGACATAGATTCATTTTTTGGAATTTGCAAAGTTAATTAAAAAAGGTAAAGTTGACAGCACTAGCCAAGTTTGGTTCTTAATAAAACATAAAAATCAGATTCATTAACCAACTTGCCAAATACTAAAAAATTGTACAAATTTTAAACGATTTGAGTTGCTTCTTTATACAAAAGATTTACTTTGCACCCATTGATGCAACTTAGATATATGAAAACATGGATCAAAGATTCTTTGAGAGAGTTACTGATCCTTGAACATAAAATCCCATTGAGCGATGTTGAGTTCGACCAGTTATTCAACACGAACAAGGAGTATTATTTTGTAGCAAATTAATCTTTACCAACGCTTAACTCAATGCTGATTTCTTTTATACTAACATCCCTACTTAATACCAGGTTTTGTAATTGGTTCAACCAGCCAGTAAAGTAAAGGATTGCCTTCCCGTCGTGAGATTAAAATATTATCTGCAATAAAACTCTGTCGGCCTTTATTCCATATATATACTTTAAATACCAAGTCTTTATAGTTAAGATTTATATCTGAAAGCTTTAGTGAATAATGAACCGATTCCCATCTCTTTACTAGTGAATCGGAAAGTATGAAGTTTGAGAAGTTTGACCCTCCCCAATAAACAGCTTTCCCTTCTGATTCAAGTGAAGCAACCAAAACAGCATCCTGCATTCCGGTTACTTGTTTTGCCCTTATTGAAATGTCAATAAAATTGTTTTTATGGGTAATGATTGAATCAAGACTGATTTGAAAGGTAGGCCCATATTCAGTTTCATTTGTAAAAAGATACCCATTTGCACCGCTAAACGAGAATTGGTCAGTAATTTGATTGTCATTTACACCGTTCCAGTTAACAAAAGTTTTATTTTCAAAGCCAAGATACGTAATCGTATCCCTGAAAAAGGATCGACCTCCTGTCTTGCTGAAAATATAAGTAGTTGCCCCGTAATAATTCTTTTGTACCTCCAGGTGCGGAAAATAGTCTTGTATTAGAGGAACAGTAATAGGATCGTTTGATGATAATGCACCCAAATAAAGCGTATTTGCTGTCTGGCTTTTTTCTTCAATTATTTCTTTCAATTCCTTAATACCACTAAGTTTTTCCTGTCTTATAAAACCGGTGTCTATTCCGTACTTATTTATATAGAAGTTCGTGTTCTTTGGATGAGAGTCAATTATATACACTGCATCCGTACCCTGCAATTTCAAATTTTCATAATCCCTCAATATTTCCCTATCGGGTGATCTATAGAAAATTCTATAGTACCCTCTTTCAAAAATCAAAGAAAAGGAATTGATCATCAGAATGGCAACTACCAGTACCAGGTTGATAACAGGTTTCTGGTTCCTGATATGTCCAAACAAGATAAAGAAGAGAAAAGGGAAACTGAATATAAGTACTGAATACTGTAGTACAGCCTGAACTTGTCGCGAATAAATAAATCCAATGATTAATGGCAAAAGAAACCAGGCAGTGAAGAGCATATACGAAGATACCGATCCAACGGCTTTACTTATGCCTAATTCTGATTTATCATCTAAGTTGATTCTCAGAAATATAAATCCCGAGATGATAATCAGCAAGGTTACTAATCCTGATACGAGAGAAAAATTAAAAATATAGGCTAAATACTGTAAAATAAAACTATAGGAAGGTTTCCCCAGCCACGCCTCAATACCACCGACATTCAATTGGTAGAAAAATATGTTAAGGTGAGGAATGTATAGAATGAATATCAGCACTCCCGAAAGTATGTATCTGATAAGGTATTCTTTCCGGATAAAAAACAATCCACTAACTCCGACTATGGCAGCAAATAATAGACTAAAGTGATGATTATAAGCACAGGCCGCCGCCGAAAAAATAAATCCCAGACTATTTAGGTAGAATTTCCGAGAAGGATTCTTAACCAGATTCGACCAAAAGTAAACAGTTAATAGAGAGAAAAACAATCCACTGATATATGGCCGTGCAATGTGGCTGTACATAACAGTGAATTGCAAAGCAGTAACCGAGGCAGCAGAAATTAATCCTACAGTTTCACTAAACCATTTCCTTCCAATTAGATAAACAAGATAAACTGAACCGATACCCAGTAATGTGAAAGGAAGTTTTACTACCCATTCTTCAAGGCCAAACAACCTAGTCCAGTAGTACATAAAAACATGAACACCTGCAGGGTGGCCGTCAATTTTAACACCTTTGTCAATTAGCTCAGCAAATGAATCAAAATTAAGTCTTAAGATGGCACTAAACTCATCATACGTAAAAGGAACTTCAAAGTAATTATAAAAGCGAAGTGCAGTAGCGGCTCCCAGGATAATTATAAGTACGGCTGAATTTGAGATCTTCAGTTTCCGGTTCATCGGGGTAAAAAATAGTGGTGCAAATTACAAATTATTGCAATAGCAACACCACTCCTCTTTTGGTAGTAAGTGACCCAACCTGATCCCTGAATGAAATCTGATAAACATAAACACCTTGTTGGATTTTACCATTATATGATCCATCCCAGGGTTGTTCCGGAACATTCGTTTCAAAAATCACCTGACCATACCGATTAAAGATTAGCAATGCATAGGTAGTAGGATCGATATTTGCTATTAAAGGCTTGAATTTATCATTTACACTACCGGGTCTAAATGCATTAGGAATCTCTACACGTGCCTCTCTTGGAAGGATTACTTCATTGGACCAGCTTAATGTTCCATCTGTTTTTTCTGCAGCCACCCGATAAGTGATATTTATAAAGTTTCCTTCGGGGGTCGTTTCACGGAAAGAATTTGTATTTATGTCTTGTGGATAGCCATCCATTAATACTCCATCATGATATCTATAAACCTTATAACCAATAAATTCAGAGTCCCAGCCCTCATGTTGATTCCAACCCAGTAGCACTTCTTCATCTTGGATGAACACTTCTAAAAAGATTGAATTAAAGCTTTCAGAAGTTGCAATTACATTCTTACATGCATCAAGGAGCCTGGCTTCATATTCGTAAGTCTGTGAATCGGGTTGAGCATTTTCATCAATAAATGTGATCACCCCCGACGGATTCCAGTCAAGTGTTTGGATTAACTCAAAATCGGAACCATCCTTACGATATATTTCTATGGTTTCAGGAAGACCTGCAGGGTCAGTGTTTGCCGTAATTTCAATTGCATTACCTGTGGTAACGCTAACGTTCTCAATATCAAAATAAATCACATCTTCAGCATCAGATTGCAAAGGAATGATGCAACTGTAAGATTTTAATGCAGTAGCGTCATTACCATTTGTTGCAGCTACACGATACCTTACCTCTTTTCCCGAAGGGAGAAACTCTTCATCTGTATATTCATAATTCTGCATGGATACATCGGTTACAGTAAGATCATCGATTACCTGAAATGGACCACCATCTACCGATTTCTCAATTAAATACTTTACCACTTGCGGCCTCATACCCACATAGGCTGACCACGATAATTTGGCTTTACGCCCACAATTAGTTTGTGTTTCTCCTGATAAAACAATGGTTTTTAAAGGATTAAGGTAATTTACATCACCAGGGCTATCAGCACCACAATCATCAACTGATCTGATGGCAAGTTCAACACTGTTTTCACACGGATCAATATAGCCCGGAAGAGTAGCATCATCAATAAAAATACCGGTTGTTGATGTTATCGTAGTGTAAATTTGCCAGGTTCCGGATAATTTTCTTTCTATATAATAGTCATCCACATCACTTTCCTCGCTTGGCTCCCAATGAATTTCCAATAATCCATCATCATTAACCGTGACCAATATCATTTCGGGATCTTCCGGTCTAAAATTTACAAGTTCAATAGATTGAGTATTTGATGATTCGGCTCCTGATTCAATGTGATAAGAATAGGTAATGGGATCGCAATTTGTCACTAAATCCTCGTATTCCAAATTCGTGGTTGTTGTAATAAGCTCCAGCATAGTCCCATCATCACGATAAACTTCATAAGTGGCCCCAACAAGGGTTGAAGTCCACGTTAATTTAACTGAACCATCATTTATTTTAACTAGCGTTAATGTAATATTTTGAGGTGATTGACGAACCTGAGGAGCATTTTCCGATAAAGAAACGAACCCATCGCTGCGACAATATGCAAATAGGTTTGTTGTATGCATCTGAAGGTAGGTTGTTTGATTTCCACTTTCGATGTCAGCCATAGATTTTATTGACCATGACATCATTACGGCAAGAATGAATAAGTGGAGTTTCACCTGCATAATATCACAAAATTAATAATTTTTAAGAGTTTTCTTACAGGATTACAATTTTAAACTATTTTTGAGCGTCGGGATTACTTGAATTAATAAACGTCTGTAGTTTATCATTAATTATCCTAATGTTTCATGTTTATTTCATTGTGATGAAATTGTAATCTAATTTAATTCAATAATTATAAGCTAAAACTCAGTGCCAGTAAGTAACACACACAAAACCAGAAATATGAAGTTAAATACACTACTCTTAACACTTTTTCTTTCAATTTTAATTTATACTGCAAAAGGACAAGATGAGAAAATCTTTGCCGAAGGGACAGGAACCGGCACTTTAATTGGCATTAGTGAGCCTTTAAAGAATTTACCGGTAATTACTGATGAAGAATTTATTGCGATGGAAGAGAAAGCGTATGAAAAAATTCTCAACCCGAAACTCAGAACCAGAGAATTTCCATATGCAGCGACAGCATTACCCAAAGGTCCAGATGGAGTGTGGCAAAAGGAACATAGTACTAACAGAGCCGCAGCAACTGAACCGGTAGTTAATTTTATCGGTATTAACTCTCCTTATTTCCCTCCTGATGATAATGGCACTGCAGGTCCAAATCATTATATGCAAACTGTAAATACATCATATGCTATTTTTAGTAAAACCGGCACCATCCTTGCAGGCCCAACGAATATGAACCTCCTGTTCGGCAGTGTACCGGGAGCAAATTGTAATGATGGCGACCCAATCATCTTGTATGATGAAATGGCAGACCGTTGGCTTGCAGCTGAATTTTCACTTTGCGGCTCTACCGATAGAATGCTTGTGGCAGTATCAACCACAAATGACCCTACAGGAACATGGTACCAATATTCCTTTCCTATGACCGGTATGCCCGATTATGAAAAGTTCGGAATCTGGCATGATGGCTATTACATGGGAACCAATACCAGCAGTGGAAGAGATATTTATGTTTTTGAACGTGAAGTTATGCTTGCAGGGGGTGCAAATCCAAAGATGGTAAACTTCGATAATCCATGGAGGCCGGGATCAATAGATGGCTTTATGATGGTTCCTCCTGTCGATTGCGATGGAACTACCCCTCCCCCTATAGATCAGCCTGCAATCTACATAGCATTTCAGGATGATGCATTTGGTGGTGGCGCAGACCAACTGTGGATTTATGAGCTTAATGTTGACTGGACCACTACTTCCAATTCAACCTGGCAGAGAGTTCAACAACTCAATGTTGAGCCATTCGATAGCAATTTCGGTAACAACTGGAATAATATTAAACAGCCCGGCACAAGCCAGGAACTGGATGCTATTCCTCAAGTAGTGATGAATGTTCCACAATATCGTAACTGGGGTGAATACCAATCCCTTGTGTGTTGTCACACAGTTGACGTTGATGCCACAGACCATGCCGGGATACGCTGGTATGAACTCAGAAAGAGTGGAAGCGATTGGACTATCAGGCAACAAGGAACCTATGCACCTGATATCCATTCTCGTTGGATGGGGAGCATAACCATGAATGGAGCAAAAGAAATTGCACTTGGGTATTCAGTCTCAAGTACAACTGTTTATCCCGGAATTCGTTTTACAGGGCAAACTTCATCAGAATATGAACTGGCATCCGGCATTATGGATGTCCCTGAAGGATTGATCCATGAAGGAACTCAATCACAAACAGGTGCTAACCGCTGGGGTGATTATTCGTTGATTTCTGTTGACCCTGCTGATGATGAAACCTTTTGGTATACCAACCAGTATAATCAAGGTGGAAGAAAAACTAAGATAGCTGCCTTTAATATTGGCCCTCTTGGTCCAAATGCCAATTTTACTGTTGATATCAATACACCATGTATCAATCAACCAGTTCAGTTTACTGACCTCTCAACAGCAAGTCCTATTTCATGGGAGTGGAGTTTCAACCCTAATACAGTGACTTTTGTCAATGGTACCAACGCAAATTCACAAAACCCGCAAGTATCATTTAATGCCCTTGGATCATATTCTGTGACTTTGACAGCCACTAATGAGGTTGGTTCTGATACCCAGACCAATACAGGTTTCATTGAGGTTAATGTGGCTAACGCTGATTTCATTGCACCTGTTACTACAGTATCAGTCAATAATCCTGTTACTATTAACGATCTCTCATCTTGTGAAGTCACATCATGGAATTGGAATTTTGGAGAAGGAGCTTCTCCCGCGACAGCAAATACACCCGGACCACATTTTGTAACTTATTCAACTACGGGTACTAAGACAGTTACTCTTACTGTCAATGGAAGCATTACAGAAACCAAAACCAATTACATTTCGGTTGTTGAACCGTACTTTATTATGAACAACCTGACAGTAATGACATGTAACGGGACTTTCATGGATCCGGGCAATAATAGCAATTATGGTAATAATCTTAATTACACAACCACTTTTTATCCTTCGCAACCGGGTGGAATGATTAGTGTTGACTTTTCTGAATTTTATCTTGAGCCTTCTACTAACTGTGTAAATGATTACCTTTCAATCTATAACGGAGTTGATGCCACTGCACCATTGATTGGTAAGTATTGTGGTACAATAACTCCCGGACTCGTAACTGCTGAAAATGAGTCAGGTGCACTTACTTTTGTATTTAGGAGCAACAGCAACTTCAACAACAGTGGATGGATTGCTGAAATATCATGTTCCACAGGTGTCCTTAACCCTGGTTCACTCAATGCACTTGCATATACTGATACCAGAATTGAACTTGATTGGGAATTAAATCCTGATGCAAATAATGTAATGCTGCTTTGGTCATCTGATGGTAACTTCGGAATTCCTGTTGAAGGTAATATCTATACTGTAGGTCAGACTGTAGCTGGTGGAGGTACTGTTATATATACAGGAAACAATACTGCTTTCAGTCACTTATCTCTTTTACCTTCAACTACTTATCATTATAAAATATTTTCTATTAATGGGGAGAATGCTTATTCAAATGGATTGACTGCTTCTGCAACCACTCTTGCAGCACCTCCTATGATAAACGTAACTCCGACTGTTCTCAATGTAGAGGCTGCAGCAGGAAGTTCTTCCTATACAGTGGTTTCAAATACAAACTGGACTGCAACAAGCGATTCTGAGTGGTGTGATGTAACTCTAAGTGGTATCGGAAACGGTCTCATCAACGTTAGCTACGACGAAAACTTAATCGGCGCTTCCCGAACAGCCACTATAACCGTCAATGTTTTAGGATTAGATCCTTTAACAGTTACACTTATTCAGGCTGGTGCACCTCCCACTCTTATCTTAGATCCATTATATTTAAATGTGGAAACACCTGCAGGAACTGCCGATGTAATAGTTACTTCAAATGCTCCATGGACAGTTTCTACTGATACTGAATGGTGTACTGTAACCCCTGAAGGCTTGGGTAATGGTATAATCACAATACAATTCACTGAAAACGTAATGGCTGACGAGCGCACAGCTCTCTTCTATGTAAATGTCGAAGGACTTCCACAAGAACTTATAACACTTGTTCAGGCAGGTGCTACCGCTGTACTTTCAATAGAGCCTGCTTTAGCCGAAGTTTCTGCGCAGGCTGGGACAACCGATTTCAATGTTACCTCCAACTTTGACTGGTCAGCTTCGTCAGATGCTACATGGCTTACAATTCCAACCAGTGGGACAGGTAATGCAGTAATGAATGCAGTTTATTCAGCTAACATGACACTGCAGGAACGTTCCGCAATAATAACTATTGAAGGTCACGATCTTATACAACAAGCTAGTGTTATTCAGGCTGCAGGCCAGCCTATGGTCTTTGTTAGTCCCGAAAATATAGAGGTTTCCTATCTGGCAGGAACAACAGTGCTTACTGTCACTTCAAATACTGACTGGACAGTAACAGAAAACGCTGATTGGTTGACTACTACCTCTGGAGGAACCGGCAATGGTTCATTGGAAATTAATTATAATGAAAATGAAACCTATATTGACAGGACTACCGATATAACTGTCGCAGTTACAGGTGGTGATCCAGTTATTGTGGTCTTTACTCAAACAGCCTCAACAGTTGGTATTGAAGAATTCGACAGTGAAGGATTGAGAATCTATCCTAATCCTGCAGGTAATCAATTCGTACTCGAGGCAAATGCACAAAAGTTTACAAATATGACGGTTAGTGTTAGCGATCCTGCTGGATTGGTAGTACTTACACGTGAATGTAATGGCAGTGAACGTCACACTTTCGATGTAAGTAAACTTTCTTCAGGAACCTACATGATCAACATAAAGAGCAAAGATTTAAATATCAGTCGCAAGCTCGTTATTATCAAATAATAAATCACAACTGTATTATAAAAAGGAGGAGGAGAATTATTCAATTCTCCTCCTCCTTTTTATTCCAATTTATAGTGCTACAACACAATTATTAAATTAACCACCCTCTGGTTATAAGCAATCTTTGAACAAACATATTTTATATAACAATTTGTTTTTCAATTATTAAGAATTGTAAAAAGACATCGCAATTCAATTGCACTTCAAAAAAATTATATCTTTGTAAGGTGCTACGGGGAAATTTGCACTGAATATTAAGATTTATTTATTGCTCTAAATGTTGCTTACAATCGAGGCTTGGTTTTCTCTCTTTATGCTGTTCTGTGCTTCTCAAGCAGTTACTGGCATATATTTACTTCTGAAAGGCCCCGATATGCCTTATTCCAACAAGATGCTTGCCCTGCTCTTTATTTCATGGGGTTTCTCCTGTTATTGGTTTTTTGCCTTTATACAAGGACCACCTTTCTTTAGTAAAGCGGTGACCACTTTTATAGGACCAATGATCTCATTAACACTGTTTCCGCCTATATATCTGTATATCAAGTATCTGTTTTACGAATATAAATCATTCCGAAAATCTGATCACCTGCATTTTCTTCCTGTTTACATTTTTATTGTATTTACAATCTTTTTGTTTTGGGCAGGAGATTTTACTATAATTGGAATGCGTGAACATCCATTGTATCATTCAAGAACAATTGTATGCTCATATATTGCAATGATTCAGGGGCCATGCTATTTTTATGCTACAAACCGATTAATGAAAATCAGGCATAAAAAATTGCTTCAGGAGTTTTCAGATATTGAGAGAAAAAAACTTCAGTGGCTAAGAGTTATAAATTATTCTTTCGTCTTGATATTTGTTCTTGGAGGTATCTCAACAATCTTCAGGACAACCCATATTAATCCTTATTATCTGTACCTTGGGTACCATTTTGTAATGGGGGTTAGTTTGTTTTATATCACTTTGAAAATATTTGCTCTACCAGAGCTATTTTCATCAAAAGCCCAAATAAGTGAAGTTAGCGATTCGTATTATAATTACGCGATCACCGCACCAATTACTTTAAATATTCCGAAAAGTGTAGCTCAAACAATCCCAATAAAGGAAGAAGAAAAAAGTGTAAATTTTTTACAGCAGGGAACGTCAGATATTATCTTACCGACAATAAAAGATGGAGAGATCGCAAAAAAAATCGAACAAGTAATGAAACAACATAAGTTGTATACAAATCCTAATATAAGCTTGCACGATCTTGCTAAATCAATTTCTGAAACCAGAAATTCAGTTTCTAATGCTTTAAATAATCAGATTCACAAAACCTTCTACGATTATATAAACGAACTCCGTGTTGAGGAAAGTAAAAAGCTACTTGCTGATCCTCATAAAGCGAATTATACCATTGAAGCTATTGCGGCAGAAGCCGGGTTTAAGACTATGTCAGTTTTTTACAGGTTCTTCAAAGATATTGTAAAGGTTACACCTTCACAATATAGAAAAAAAACCACAACTTACTCCTAAGCCTTTGATTAATAGATTTTTAAAAAATTGAAATCTTTCTCTCTTAGGGACTAAAAGGAGAAGTATTTCTTGTCTCCCACAGAATGTTACCCTTACTTTGCCTCAATTCAGATGCTAAATTTTTACTACTTATAATACTAACTAAATTTTCAACAACAACATGAGAAACATTTATGCACTCATTCTACTTGTCGTGCTTAACTTAAATGGATGGGCACAAAGCGGCATGAACGACAGAGGTCTCCTTCAGGCCTTTAAAGATGATGTGGAATGGCACGCCGACTTTGCTACAGAAAATCTTGAAGGCTGGATAGTAAAAGACCTTGATGGTTTGAATACTGCAGGTCCTTACTTTGAATTCCCCGGCAAAGGTGGTCCACTTGGTTTTATCCCTTATAATATTCTAACTACAAGTCCCCCAAACAACATGGAAGCTTATATTCCTAAATCGGGGTCTAAATTTTTCAGTAGCATTTCTTCGTGGGATGCAAATAGTAATGACTGGCTAATTTCTAAAGAACTTGCTTCTCACCAGGGAGGAAAATTTACATTTTGGGCTAAAGCTCCATTTGATTTTTTTGGTGATGAAAATGTTCATGTAGCCTATTCAATGACTGGCACTGAAAGTTCAGATTTTACTTTCTTAACCAGTTCACCACTTATCCCATCAACAATGTGGCAACTGTATGAATATGATATACCTGCAGGAGCAAAGCACGTTGCAATTAATTGTGTTTCTTACGCATACTTTTTAATGGTTGATGACATTTCTTTCAGTTATAATCTTAATGATGCAGCTCCGGGAGTTGTGAATAACTATTCATCCAGTATGGAACTTGGAGCTCAGATAAAAGCACATTTGAACTGGACTAATCCGACAATAGACGTAGCCGGAAATGCATTATCCGATATCACCGGAATTAAGATTTACAGAGGCACACATCCAATGAACCTTCAGGAAATTGCTGACATTACCGGTTCTGCAGGTCAGGCAATTAGTTATACTGACATACTTCCTGCAAGCGGATTTTATTTATACCGTATTGAACCATACAATGCCCAGGGACGTGGAAAATTGTTTGATTCTTCTGTTACTTTCTATGGTTACGAAAGTACACCTGCTGCGCCTACCAATATTACATTCACTCAAAACGATTCTCAGCATACGGTTATTTCATGGTCACCTGTTGTAACAGGATCTCTGGGTGGTGAACTTGAAAGCCCGGTTGCCGGATACACTATTACACGAAAATTGGGTTCAGCTATAGAAGTGCTGGCAACAATGCATCCTTCTACCTCCTTTACCGAAGCTACTATACCTGCTTTAAATATTTATACTTATACTATCACTGCCAACATCAGTGAGACCCAAATTGGTGTACCTGCTTCTGTTACCGCATATTCAGGTTTAGCTGAGGATCAATTCTCTGTATCAGCCGGTAATACCGAAGCAAATCAACCTTTTGAACTTAGTAGAGGTAGCATATTAACTCAAAGTATTTATACCGCTGAACAACTTGGATCTACAGGCTTAATAACACAGATTACCTGGTTTGGTAATTTAGGTGAAGACCATGACGCTGTTTATAAAGTTTATATGAGTAATACTACCCGCGAAACCTTTGGTTCAAACAATACCACTGCAATATGGGAGTATTTCGGAGATCAGAAACTTGTTTACAATGGCAACTTTGATTTCCAGGCTGGTCTTGGTCCATTAACAATTACTCTTGATCAACCATATTATTTCAATGCTGAAACAGGTGAGAATGTAATCATTACTATTGTAAAACCTCTTACAACCGAAACCTCAAGTATGTACCCAAGTGCTTTCATGAATACCAGAGTTGATGGCACACGTACATATTATGCTATTGGATATGCAACTGATATGAGCCAGATTACAACCCAACCTGCCTCTTGGGCCACTGAAGCTGTAACTACCATTCCAAGTATAGTGACAACAAAGAATTTACAATATGCAAGTGTGACTGGTAATACTACAATTGAGGATGGAAGTACTCCTCTTGCTGATGTTACTGTTACCATAACCCCTGCCGATACCGTTGCTTATCAGAGTGAAATTACTCTTACCAGTGTTGATGGAAACTATGAAATACCAGCCTTGCTTCCCGGCAATTACATCATTACATTCTCAAAAGAAACCTTCAATGATTATACAGAATCATTCACGGTAGCTGAAGGCCAAACATTAGTTATCAATGCAGCATTGGTAGAGGCTATTCCGATTGTTATTTCAGGAATTGTTGAAGATGCTACCGGAAACGGAATTGAGGGAGTTAGTGTATCACTCAGTGGATTTTCAAGTGCAAGTGCAACAACTGACGAAACAGGTAATTTCCAGTTTAACGCCTTTGCTAACAAATCATACACTGTAACTGCAAGTCATCCTCTTTTTATCGGTGTTACTAACTCATTCACCAGTGAAGAAACTGATTTCACTCTCGAGACAATCACCTTAAACCTCAATGCTATTAAACCCCTTAATGTTGTAGCAACCAACAATAACGATAATGGTGTAATAACATGGGAAAAACCTGAGGGCACTTATAATGAAACTACCATTGGATGGGGTTCTTTCTCCAATACCGGCAATGGCTGGGGTGATGGTGGTGATGAATTTATTGCAGGCATCCGTTTTGAAGTAGCCGACATTGCCAATATGATACCTGAAAATGGAAAACTAACTCATATTAAAGCATATGTCTCAAATTATGCCGAAATTATTCTTGAAGTTTATCAAGGCGAAAATGCTTCTGAGTTAATATACTCTCAACCCATTTCTATAACAGACGAAGGTTGGTACACATTCGAACTTGACAGAATGATCCCTGTAGATCCGACTAAAGAACTTTGGATAGCTCTTCATTACCTGCCAAATTATGGTGCTTATCCAATCGGTATTGATGAAGGCCCAAATGCACCTGCAAAAAAAGGCAGTATGCTCTATTCTGGTGGAGTGTGGAATCAAATGAGTTTGACCAATAAAAACTGGAATATCTATGGCATTATCAATAATACTTTAGAAGCTAATCCTGATGAGTATCAGATTTTCAGAAAACAAACCAACGAAACTGATTGGGCACTTTTAACCCAACAAGCATTTGAAAACAGAGAATATATTGATGAGACACTGGCCGCAGCAACCCCAGGTATTTATCATTACGCTGTTAAAGCCCTTTACGGAGAAACTGCTTCTGAAAGTTCAGTTTCAAATGATTTACTCCTACAAATGGTCTTTGATCTGACTATTGACCTTGACCCTGATTTTGGTACAGCAGAAAACGCTTACATATCAATCTCAAATGAGGATCATTATTATGAAGCTACTGTACCCGCAGGCCAAGATGGGATTACAATTAACAACATGTGGAGAGGTGATTATCAGGTTTATGTTCAGTTGGATAATTATCAAGCCATTGAAATGCCAAGTATGCTTGTAACTAACAACCAGACTGTTGAGATACCTTTGACACTTGTTAAGGCAAAACCATCTAATTTAAATGCTTCTTATGAATCAGAAGGTATAGAACTTAACTGGTCATTACACAGTGCATTTACTGATAAAATGGAGACATATGTTGACTTTGAGCGCTCAACCATCAGTAACTACATTTTGAGGGACCTCGATGGATTCGAAACCTATACATACACTAACTTCACATGGCCTGATGCCGGCATTCCTATGTCGTATATGGTTTTCAATCCTTTTACTACTACACCTGCTGTTGACCTTCCAACATGGTCAGGAAGAAGAGTTCTAACCGCATTTGCCGGACCTGATGGCGTTAATAACGATTGGTTGATTATTCCTGCAGGCGGTGGACAGTTCGCATTTATGGCAAGTTCATTAACAACCTCGGGTCTTGAGAAATTCAGAGTTCTGTATTCAACGACAGGCAACCAAACTTCTGATTTCACTCAGATTGGAAATATTATTACTTGCCCTGTTGGCTGGACTGAATACACATACGATATTCCTGCTGATGCTAAATATGTCGCAATAAACTACGTGAGTTTCGACACTTACTTCCTTATGATTGATGATATTACATTCGAAAAGGAATATGACCATGCGCTTTCATATAACATTTATGTTGATGGTAACATTGTAGCTTCCGGAATAACCGAACAAAATTATACCTTAACTAACCTTTCAATAGGTAATCACCTTGTAGAAGTAGAAGCTGTTTATAATACCGGAGTTTCGCAAAGGGCTCAAATAAACATACTTGGAGTAAATACTGAAGACATTGCAATTTCAGAATTCCAAATATATCCTAATCCTTCTCAGGGAACTTTCAATATAAACCTTACTCAAAAAGCTACCGTTACGATTACTGATTTAGGTGGAAAGCAACTATACTCCAATTCATACGAAGCTGGTAATTCTATAATTGACTTGGATCTCTCGAATGGTACTTATATCATTCATATACTAACAACCGATGGAGTAAAGACCGCTAAACTAATTATTCTGTAATAATTAATCTTAGTTTAGCATTTGAAGGGGAGGTACTTAGGTACTTCCCTTTTTTCTTTTTAGATGGATGATATATTGTTAACTTTGCTGACTTGAATCGTTAAATAATTAACCAATATAAATTCTTTGTAATGAAAAAGGATAAACAGGTATTCGACCTGATCATGCAGGAAAAAGAACGTCAGATGCACGGCATTGAACTCATTGCTTCCGAAAACTTTGTGAGCCAGCAGGTGCTTGATGCAATGGGATCAGTTTTAACCAATAAGTATGCTGAAGGTTATCCGGGTAAGCGATATTATGGGGGTTGTCAGATTGTCGATCAGACTGAACAACTGGCAATTGACAGGGCCAAGGCACTCTTCGGAGCTGAATGGGCCAATGTTCAACCACACTCAGGAGCACAGGCTAACATGGCTGTTCTTATGACCGTCCTGAAACCAGGCGATACATTTATGGGACTTAACCTCGCTCATGGAGGACATCTATCTCATGGCTCTCCCGTCAATTCTTCAGGTATTCTTTATAACGTAGTAGCTTATGGTGTGGAGGAAGAAACCGGAACCATCAACTATGATAAAATGGAGGCTGTTGCACTTGAATCCAAACCTAAACTCATTATTGCCGGTGCCAGCGCATATTCACGCGATTGGGATTTCAAACGTATGAGAGCGATTGCTGATAAGATCGGTGCAATATTAATGGCTGACATTGCTCATCCTGCAGGTTTAATTGCTCGTGGCATATTAAACGATCCTGTTCCTCATTGTCACATTATTACAACCACAACTCATAAAACCCTTCGAGGTCCTCGTGGTGGTATGATACTTATGGGCAAAGATTTTGAGAACCCATGGGGATTAAAAACTCCAAAAGGTGAAACAAAAATGATGTCGGCCTTGCTTGATTCAGCGGTATTCCCAGGCGTTCAGGGTGGTCCGCTGGAACATGTCATTGCTGCTAAAGCTGTTGCTTTTGGCGAAGCCCTTTCTGACGAGTTCATGGAATACATAATCCAGGTTAAAAAGAATGCACAAGTTATGTCTCAGGCTTTTGTTAGAAAAGGTTATCATGTTATTTCCGGAGGCACCGACAATCACCTTATGTTAATTGACCTGCGCTCTAAATTCCCTGACCTCACAGGTAAAGTAGCTGAAAATACGCTCGTAAAGGCTGATATTACCATTAATAAGAATATGGTTCCTTTCGACAGCAGATCACCATTCACTACTTCCGGTATCCGTGTCGGAACCCCTGCAGTTACAACCCGCGGTCTAAAAGAAACCCACATGGAATATATTGTGGATATGATTGATGAAGTTCTAAGTAATGTTGATAACGAAGAGGTAATTGCTTCTGTTAAGGCTAAAGTTAACGATATGATGCATGGTTTTCCATTGTTCGCATGGTAAAATCTTTTAATTCACTTTAGCTTTCGAAATATATATCGTGTAATTAATGATATCAATAACTACAATAGCGGCAGAATTTTTCTGCCGCTATTGGCTTTTAGGAATAATCACTACTCATACTGACTGAATATCACAATTGAAACCGGTCCGGAAGTCCAGGGAGCCCCAGCTTGTCGTTGTGTTCGATAGCATTCAAGTCCAGATACTATCAAATCATATTGGGTGTAGTCTTTTTCCTGAATTATATTCCTATCAATCAAAACCTTATCAACTTCAATATCCGGGCCAAACCGGGCAGATACTTTTTGAAGATACTCACTTGATTCCATATCCATGCAATAAATGAGTACTTTATTTATCTTCTTAAAACCATTATCAATTACCAGAGCAACATCACTTTTTACATTTTCAAAGAAATACCTGGCTTTCCCACCAGTTTTATCGCGACTAAGCAATGGTTTAGAACTACCAACAACCAGCAAGTTATATTTTCCCTTATTTGCAGTCCTCGTAATTTCCTGGGATACTGTCTCCGTTGTTCTGTATTCTGTCCTGACTTTCAGATCTTTATTCCTGGCTAATTCTTTTATTCGCCTGAATGCCTGCTCCTCAAATTCTTCAGCACTTTCAGCCGAGATGTTTGTGCTTGGAGTAAGATGGAGTGCAGTTATTTCGAGCTTATTCTGTTCCCCTCTAAAAAGATCTGATATCAGAGTAAGCAATCTTATTCCACTTTCAGGTGGACCAAATGAAATCAGCACCTTGAAATGACCAGTAATCTTTGTAAGCGATTCTTTAGAACGATATATGAAGTTGACAAATGACATTGCCGGTCCGGTCATAAATGTTGTTATAAGAGCCATCAAGACCAGCATAGTGAATATTTCAGGAGACAGGATTCCAATATCATATCCGATATTAAGAGCAACCAGTTCAATTAAACCTCTGGTATTCATCAACGCACCGATTGTAAGACTATTTTTCCACGATTGACCTGTCATCCTTGAAGCTAAAGCACTACCTGCAAATTTTCCGATAACTGCTATGGCAACAACTATTACCGCAGTTCCCAATAGTGAACTGTCATTTAATAATCCAATTTCGGTTCTTAGTCCGGTGTAAACAAAGAAGAGTGGCAAAAGCAGAACCAAGCTCACATCTTCCATTTTTTCAGACATTATGCTCTTAAACTTAACATTCTGTGGCATTATAACTCCTGCCATGAAAGCTCCGAACAATGCATGAATGCCAATTACTTCTGTAATATAAGCAGAGAGGAGCATAGTCCCGAAAACAGCTGCCACTATAGTCTTACTTACTGTTTCTTTCACTGAAAAACGATTGGCAATTTTGTCAAGCAATGGTCTTACTACCATCAGCATCAGAACAATAAAGATCAGCGACAGGCCAATGGTAACTAATGCATTCCCAACTGCGGTTGCATTAGCAATAGCTACTACAATTGCCAATATTCCCCAGGCAGTTATATCATTGATTGCCGCACTAGTTATGGTAATCATCCCTAGTTGGGTTTTCGTGATTCCCCTCTCTTGGGCAATACGTGCTAAAACAGGAAACGCAGTAATACTTAAAGCAATGCCCATAAATAAGGAGAAACTTAAAAAGTCAGCACCTAATGGAGCAAATCGCTCATAAAGAAATAAAGCAAGTCCAACTCCCATAATAAATGGGACTACTATACTTGCATTACTAATAAAAAATGCATCTTTAGCCCTTTGTCTCACAACCCCTATATCGAGTTCCATACCTATGATGAACATAAACAGGATAAGACCTATCTGACTTAAAATCTCCAGATTTTTTAAAGAATCCAGTGGAAAAATCCATGTAAATACTTCAGGGAAAAACATGCCTAATAAAGAGGGGCCAAGCATAATCCCTGCAATGATTTCACCTATGACTGTAGGTTGGCTGATCAACGACATCAACCATGCCATTATCCTCGATATAATAATAATTATTATAATCTGGAGTATTAAAATTGAAAGCGCATGCCTGAAACTAACTGCGCTAGTAAGGTCAATAAAGCTGGTACCGTTAGAGAGTAATGATTTAGATGTTAAACCCCTGGCTAATTCCAATTGTTTGCCGGTCTGGAATAGAGAATACAATAGAAATCCAATGACTCCTATTATAATAATATTTCCAATCCAGGCTGCTTTTTTGTTTTTGAATAACGCCATAGTTTTAACTCAGGTCACCACTCTCCTTTTCAAAGATCTTTAAGACATTATTTACTTCAGTCTCTGTTGTGTATAACTTATTTTTGCAATACTGAAGTAAGAAAGCTGCACGTTTTACTCTTTCGGCCAGTTCATCAACCCCTATTGTCATATCATCCATCTCGTCAATAATACCTTCCAGTTCGGCAATTGCAGCTTTATAGGTTAACTTCTCGTCATTATTTTCCATAAGATCAGATTTAATTCGTTTTTACCGCAATTATTAGTTTTTCTGTGTTTCTTTATCCGTTATCTGATTGATAGTTCCTTTAACTATATGCTGATAGGTTTCAACTTCAAGTTCATCTCCCGGAAGAGCTTTATTGGATTCATTCAACAACTTACCATTTACTTTAAGAATTGAGTACCCTCTTTTCAGAATGTTTACCGGATCCATGAAGTGTATATATTGTTCGTAATCATTTAATTTATTATTATGCAAAAATAAGTATTGATGTCTGGAATTTAATAAACGGCTGTCTATAGTATTTAAGTTATTAATCTCTGATATAATGGTTTTAAATGACATAAAGGATATCGACTGCTTAAATTGATCGAGCTTTGTATCATTTTTTATTACTTGTTGCTTTATCTGAGGTTTAAATTTACCGCCTATCGTAACAACACTAGTTTTAAAACCTTTGATTAACCATTCAGCAAGATTTGAAAGATCAACTTTAAAATTTACCACTTTTCTGTATTCTTCAGTCAGCAAATCATGAGAATACTCTTTCACTGATTGGGATAAAACTGATATTTTCTGCTCTGCTTCATAATATCCTGAGAGAATATGATGTGCAACATCGGTCGGTGTAATTTTATTAACACTTGCTACCATTTCAGTTACAGTTTCGTTGGTTGAATGGCCGATCCCTGTTATCACTGGTAAGGGAAACAACGCTACTTCGCGAGCAAGATGGATATTATCATAGCATGACAAACCCACATCATCGCCACCACCTCTAACAATAACAACACCATCAAAAAGATGACTTTCTCCCTTCACTTCCTTAAGCCGCCTGGTCATTGATTCAACAGCCCCTTTTCCCTGAAGAATAGCCGGGAATAAAGAGGTATTTACTGCATACCCTTGAGGGTTGTTCTGCAGAGTAACAATCAAATCGTTATATCCTTTACTTGACGCTACTGAAATTACCGCTATTCGCTTAAAAAAGAGTGGCAATTCAAGCTCCTTATTTTTGCCAAACGCACCTTCACTCTTTAATAATTCAATTGTCTTCATCTTCTCTCTGGCCATTTCACCCAGAGTGTATAAAGGCTCAATGTCAAAGATTTGTAATGATAATCCATATTGTGAAGAAAACTTAATGTATGCCAGAAACATTATCTCGAGACCTTCACGGAATACTTCACCGGTAACCTGTTCGAATTTTTGTGTGATATAAAAAAGATCTTCCTTCCATATTGTGGCTTTCAACTGTGCTTTTACTTTTCCTTCCGATTTTTCAACCATCAGTGGAAAGCAGTGACCACTTACCGGATAGATATTTAATGCTGATATTTCAGCCTTTATCCAGAAAGGCGATGCATAGAATTTATCAAACATACGGGTAATGCTCTCTGTAATCTCAGAAAGTGAATAAATCCGTTTTGGCTTGGTATCGGTTTCTATGCCCATCGGTTTTCTAACGTCAAAGTTAATCAATAACTATATATTTTTGATTCTTTAGTCACTCCAACAACAAGACGCTATTATATATTGTTGATTTGAACATTATGGTTTACTAAAATTATATTATTAATTATGAAAACACTGTACCTGATGCGTCATGCCAAAGCATCAAAAGAAATGGATAAATACAGCGATATTGAAAGGCCTTTGACAAATCAGGGAGTCGAGGATGTTAAAAGAATTGGCAAGCTATTAAATCAGCAAAATCTTCAAATCAGAAATATCGTTAGTAGCCCTGCTCTGAGGACTAAAGAGTCATCCTATGTTCTGGCTAAAGAACTTGGACTAACAGAGAATCATATCCATATTAATGAGGAACTTTATGAGGCAGATTTAACTTCAATGGAGGAAAGTGTTTACACTTTGCCTGATGAATGGGACCATGCTTTGCTTGTAGGACACAACCCCTCTATAAGTCAGTTTGCAGCCAGTCTCGTAACTATTCAGGAATCTATGCCAACCTGCGGTTTTATTGCAATTGGTTTAAATATTGATAAATGGACTGACTTAAAAACTGTAACTCCTGTTCTGAAATTGAACCTTACACCTTGATAAATCAGCCGATCCTCTGAACCAAATCTGCCAATCGGTGAGCATAACCTGATTCGTTATCATACCAGGCTACGATTTTAACCAGATTCTTATAATCACCTAATACCGAAGTTAATCCAGCATCAAAAATGGCAGAATGCGGATTCCCTATAATATCAATAGATACAATAGGATCGCTGGTGTATTGTAAAATTCCCATAAGATACCCCTGTGCTGCTTCTTTAAAAGCATTGTTTATCTCCTCAATACTTGTTGATTTCTTTACAGTACAGGTTAAATCGGTAAGAGAGCCATTTGGAACAGGGACTCTAATCCCGGCTCCCCCCAGATTATTGGTTAAATGCGGAAAAATCCTTGTTGCTGCTTTTGCTGCTCCTGTAGTGGTTGGAATAATACTGTATGCAGCAGCTCTGGCACGTCTTAAATCAGTATGTGGAGCATCAATCAGGTTCTGATCTCTTGTATATGAGTGTACTGTTGTAATAAAACCTTCAGCAATGCCCCAGTTTTCGTCCAGTACTTTTATCATTGGTGCTACACAATTGGTTGTGCATGACGAATTTGAAATTATGAGGTCATTATCATCAATCAGATGATCGTTTATCCCAAGAACTATATACTTAACATCATGTTGTTCATCCCTGGCCGGAGCCGAAATTATGACTTTACGCGCACCAGCATTAATATGTTTTTGGGCAGAAGGCCTGTCAACAAACTTCCCGGTGGATTCGATAACCACATCTATTCCCATTTCACCCCAGTTAATATCACCGGGTTGAGGTTTGCAAAGTACTTTTATTGGATTCCCATTAACGACCAGCATATCATTCTCAACGTGCACTTCACCCATAAAGTTCCCATGCACAGAGTCATACTTTAGCAAATGACAGAGAGTTCCGGGATCGGTCACATCATTAACCGCAACAACTTCTATGTTCTCTTTTTTTAATAACGCCCTGAAAGTGATCCGGCCAATCCGGCCAAATCCATTGATAGCCACTTTTATAGTATTCATAGTAATTGCCTCTTTTGGCAGCACAAAAGTAGAAATATTAAACGGATAAAGAAACTATTGAAGTTATCTGTTTAAATGAGTTGAATGCCCCATCTATATGTCAATACTTTGTATAAAATGGTTATTTTAGCAAAAATAAAACCGGCATTAAAACAAGATCAATCGTAAAAACTAATATACATGGAAAAATTATCATCTTATTTTAATCAAAACAAGGAAAGGTTTTTGGAAGAATTATTTGGCTTAATTCGCATACCTTCTATTAGCTCTATTTCGGAGCATAAACCCGATATGCTCAGAGCCGCTGAATATTGGAAGGAAACGATACTAAAAGCAGGTGCTGATAAAGCAGAGGTTATTCCAACAGCAGGAAATCCGGTTGTTTACGGAGAAAAAATCATTGATCCTCTAAAACCAACAGTATTGGTATATGCACATTATGATGTTATGCCGGTTGACCCGATCGATTTGTGGACATCTCCACCATTTGAACCGGAGATCAGGGAGGAAAAAATATTTGCCCGAGGAGCAGATGATGATAAAGGTCAGGCATTTATGCATGCAAAAGCATTTGAAGCAATGGTTGCCACAGGGGAATTACCTTGCAACGTTAAATTCATGATTGAAGGTGAGGAAGAAATTGGTTCACCGAATCTCGAAAAGTTTTGCGTTGATCATAAAGAGATGCTTAAGGCCGACATTATTCTGGTTTCAGATACAAGTATGATTGGTCAGGATAAGCCAAGCATCACAGTTGGATTAAGAGGCTTAGCTTACCTGGAAGTAGAAGTTACAGGTCCGAACCGTGATCTTCACTCAGGTTTATTTGGTGGTGCCGTGGCAAACCCAATCAATATCCTTTCAAAAATGATTGCATCGCTTACAGATGATGAAAACAGAATTACCATTCCCGGATTCTATGACAAAGTAATAGAACTTTCAGTAGAAGAGCGCGCCGAAATGGCAAAAGCACCTTTTAGTCTTGAAGATTACAAGAAAGCTCTTGACATAAAAGAAGTTCACGGCGAAGCAGGATATTCCACCATTGAAAGAACCGGCATTCGACCAACGCTTGACGTTTGTGGTATTTGGGGAGGTTATACAGGTGAAGGTGCAAAAACAGTGCTTCCTTCAAAAGCATATGCTAAGGTCTCGATGCGTTTAGTACCAAATCAGGATCATGAAGAAATTTCTGAACTCTTCCAAAAACATTTTGAGAGTATAGCTCCTCATTCAGTAAAAGTTAAGGTTACCAACCTTCATGGAGGCCAGGGATATGTATCACCAACTGGCGATAAGGCTTATATTGCAGCAAGCAAGGCCTATGAGAAAACCTTTGGGAAGAAGCCTATTCCTTTCCGCAGCGGTGGTAGTATCCCGATCATTTCAACCTTTGAACGTGTACTGGGAATTAAATCAATTTTAATGGGATTTGGGTTGGAAGCTGATGCTATTCATTCACCCAATGAAAACTACCCACTATTTAACTTTTACAAAGGGATTGAAACTATCCCCTGGTTTTATAAGTACTATACAGAGAATGTATAGCCCATTCTAAAGCGAATTCCTGTTACACAGGTATATCCGGAATTCCTATCAAAGAAAATGGCAGAGCAGCTTAAAGATCGATGATCTATTTCAGTTGCGACTGTCATTTTTTTTGAAAGGATTCATGTAAGGTGAAACTTCATTTGTGATAAATTCGTACCAGGTTGGTATTTTCATGGTATCATTATCGTATCACCATGGATGCAACAACGATATTTATACCATGTTGATGTCATGATGATTGCCAGATGATATGATAATTATCCCATGTAAAATACAATCAAACATCACTTCAAAAATTCCTGTTAATCTTGTTCAGACTTGCAAATAACTTGCATAAATTAGATTGTTGATATTGAAAATTGTTGAACCATAAACCAATCCAATAAAAAGATGCTTAAAATAGCTACTTACAATGTTAATGGTATAAACGGAAGATTGCCCGTTCTATTGAGGTGGTTAAATGAAACATCACCTGATGTAGTCTGCCTTCAGGAATTAAAAGCTCCACAGGAAAAATTTCCGCTAAATGATATTATTGATGCAGGATACCATTCCATTTGGCATGGACAAAAAAGTTGGAATGGAGTAGCCATACTTACAAAAGAATCTCCGGCAGAAGAAGTACGCCGGGAGTTACCGGGAGATCCTGAAGATGAAGCCAGTCGTTATATAGAGGCAACAGTTAATGGAATAACCATAGGCTGTCTATATCTTCCAAACGGCAACCCGGCACCGGGACCGAAATTCGATTATAAACTAAAGTGGTTTGACCGGCTTACATCTCATGCCAGTGAGTTGATTTCATCAGGGAATCCCGTTATTTTAACTGGCGATTTCAATGTTATACCTTCTGAAATAGATGTTTATAAACCTGAACGATGGACAAAAGATGCATTGTTCCGACCTGAAACCAGAGGGGCTTTCAAATCACTGATCAGCCAAGGTTGGACAGATGCAATAAGGGCACTTTATCCTGACGAGGTAATCTATACATTTTGGGATTATTTCAGAAATAACTATGAAAGAAATGCAGGTTTGAGAATAGATCACTTTCTGTTAAGTCCTTCAATTTCTGATAAGCTTATAGAGGCAGGAGTTGACAGGAACGTGAGGGGCTGGGAAAAGAGCAGCGATCACGCTCCTGTTTGGATAAAAATAAGAGAATAATTAAGGCTAAGCTTGTTATTGATTTCCTCCCTCATTTAAAGGACAGTCAACCATCCAGTTGATTCCATACTTATCGGTTGCCATACCAAACAAAGAACCCCAAAAAGTTTTTTGCAAGGGCATATTAACCTTCCCATTTGATGAAATCATGTTGAACACCTTAGTAGCTTCTTCCTCTGATTTAGCACTGTATGACAATGTGATATTCGAAACTTCTGGTAGATCGTTTTCCATAGAGGAAGGCACGTCACTTCCCATAATCATACTTCCGTCTTCAAGAACAAGAGCAACATGCATAATCTTTTCAGCGTCTTCCGGGCCACTCTGATATTCAGGCGGGGTATCTTTAAAACGTTGTATGAAATTAAACTCACCACCAAAGACTGATTTATAGAAAACAAAGGCCTCTTCACATTTGCCCTTAAAGTTCAGATATGGATTGATTTTAACCATGATGAGACTTTTTAAATGAAACAATAGTTTTTAAAACAAACAAAATACCATCGCGGTAGTTTCAAAAAAAGTTATAAAAGCACCTTGACTACCTCCTTTTAAATTCATCAATACCACTCTGCAGGAAACTGATGAAATTGTTAACGTCAAGATCATATGCTTTTGGTGTTACAAGTAGCTCACCATTTGTGTCGAGTAGCACATAATATGGTTGTGCATTGACATTGAACCGGCTGATCTGAAAATCGGCATATTTCTTTCCAATGGTCTTTTTGACTTTTCCATCGTAGGTAGATGTTATCCATTCAGATTCGGGAAGCTGGGTCTTATCATCAACGTATAATGCAATAATTACAAACTCATCCTTTAACATCTTTAGAACATTTGGATCAGACCATACTCTTGCTTCCATTTCACGGCAATTTACACAACCGTGTCCGGTAAAATCTATAAAAACCGGCTTATTTAACTGCTTTGCACAGGCTAATCCCTGCTCATAATCAAAATATCCTGAAAGTCCATGTGGCAAATGAAGAATCTCACCATGTTTTGGAACATCACAGAGTCTTGACGTAGTAGGCTGAGATGAATTTGCCGTGCCTGCAGAGAATACCTCAACATTTTCACGGATAATCTTATTCAGATCGAAGTCGTGTGTTGTTTGGGGTGGAAGATATCCTGATAATGCTTTGAGAGGCGCTCCAAAGAGTCCCGGTATCATATAGAGGACAAAAGTAAAAGTGATAATGGCTAGCATCATCCTGGGAACACCTATATACTTAACTTCTGAATCATGCGCTGTCTTGATTTTACCTAGTAGGTACAGTCCCATTAAAGTGAAGATGACAATCCAGAATGCGAGATAAATGTCACGGTCCAGAATACCCCAATGGTAAGTTTGATCGGCAATACTTAAAAATTTAAGTCCAAGCGCCAATTCAAGAAATCCTAAAACAACCTTGACTGAATTCAGCCAACCACCTGACTTAGGCATGTTATTAAGCCATCTGGGGAAGAAAGCGAATAAAGTAAAGGGAAGTGCAAATGCTAGTGAAAAACCAAGCATCCCTATGATTGGCATCAGCACTTTACCTCCGGCAGAAGCAACTAAAATAGCTCCAACAATGGGACCTGTGCAGGAGAAAGATACTAATACCAGTGTAAAAGCCATAAAGAATGAACCAATTACACCTCCCCTGTCGGCCTGCGAGTCGGATTTATTAATCATCCAGCTGGGTAATGTGATCTCGAACATACCAAGGAAGGAAGCAGCAAAAAACAGGAAGATAAGGAAGAATAGTACATTAGGAATCCAGTGGGTGCTTAAGAAGTTAGCAAAGTTTGCACCAAATAATACTGCGACGAGTGTACCAATTATAGTGTAAATAAGAATAATAGAAAATCCGTAAACAAGTGCCTGAGTTTTTGCCCTTACTTTATTTTGTTCTTTCAGGAAAAAAGTTACAGTCATTGGAATCATTGGAAATACACAAGGTGTAAGGATGGCAGCCAAGCCTGCAAGGAATGAAATAAGGAATAAGCCTAACAGGGATTCTTCATTTTTTTCACCTTTTTTAATTTCTTCGGAAGTCTGATTAGTGGCAAGTGTATCTGCAGGTTTTTCAGAAATTGTATCAGTGGTTACAATAGTAGCCTCAGAAGCTACTGATTGAACTGTTTCATTATTTAAAGGTTCAGAACCAGCAACAGCTTGAATTGCTTCGGGATTTCCTTTTATATTGAATTCAAAATCTACTTCGTTGGGAGGAAGGCATTGCTTATCATCACAACACATAAATTCAAGATACCCCTTAATTTTAAAATCCTTAGAAGAAAGAACCTTTATTCTTTGCGTAAAAACAGCTTCTTTTGCAAAGTACTTGAGAACCATATCGAAATTTGGATCAAACTCTTCGATAGGTTTTGGCTCCTTAACCTTCCCTACAAGTTGGAATTTGTCGCTCTTCTCGATATTAAAACTGGTAGGTACAGGTCCGTTTTCCTTTATATCCTGAGAATAGAGGTGCCAGTTATCGTCAATGGTAGCCTTAAAAACCAGATCAACCTCACCTGAATTAATCTGTTTTGTTGAAAAACTCCATTTTACCGGGGTGAGAATTTGACCAGTAGCACTTGATTGAAAAATAAAAGAGATTAGTGAGACGATTAAGAAACCGTAAAAGAACTGTTTTTTCATTCCTGGTGGTATGTTAAGTTACTAATGCTATCCTTGAAATTTTCTGTTTTTAATGAGAATAATCAATCCAGTAGTTCAATCTTTAAAATTTTGTCAGTGTCATTAGTTATGCGGCAAGTATTTGAAATCCGATGGCCTACCAGCCAAACAATGGTATTATTTGAAATTAATAACCAGGCGTTTTCTTTTTCGACAATCGAAAACTTATTATCAATGAAATAGTCACTAAGTTTCTTCTTGTTGTTCATTCCGTAAGGAATAAAAGAATCACCTTCTCTCCATTTTCTTAATTTTAATGGAAACTTGAGTATTGATAGATCAAGCAAGGCAATGTTACCTGTTTTGGGAACAACAAGTTCATCATGATTAGTCAATGATGAAAATCTCAAACGAATGGGCTTGGTTAATTCAGTCATTGATTCATCTATGAAAACCTCATCGGCAGATTCAGTCAATTCATCATCATCTTCAATGATAATGAGATAATCTCTATCTTTTATAACCCTATGCGTGCCAGAGAAGAATTGTTTTCCTGAAATTTCCTCTAATGCATCAGCAATTTCAGAGCATACTGAGCGATTAAAATTGTATTTCTGAAGAACAGCATATAGATAAAGATCAACTGGATGATATTTCAGGAGTCCCTTTATATCCAGTTTAATAATGTCGTTTTCCTCAACCAGTAGTTCTTCAGATAGTTGTGCAGTGTAATTTCTGAGTATCAACTCTGCTTCTCTAACTCTCTCAATTGTGCCGGTAATTGTTTTTCTAAAATCTGGGTTTATTACTCCCAATAAGGGAATAAGATCGTGCCGGATTTTATTTCTAATGTACTTGGTGGTTCTGTTAGAACTATCTTCTCTGTATGCGATTGCTTCTTCAGAGGCAAATTCCTCAATTTGTCTTCTGAATGCAAACATCATTGGATGAACGATATTCTCGCGATTAGGCAGAATGCCATGCATACCGCTGATCCCTGTTCCTCTAAGTATGTTAATAAAGAAAGTTTCAATCTGATCGTCCAGATGATGGGCGGTGGCCAAAGCTTTAAAACCTTCAGTTTGAATTAGATCTTCAAACCATTCATAACGCAGAGTGCGAGCGGCCATTTGGACTGAGATTTTATTAAATCCTGCATACTCTCTGGTTTTAAAATGCTTTACATAGAATTTTACACCATACGATTGAGCGCAATTGGCTACGAAAGCTTCATCCTGGTTCGACTCTGTGCCTCTTAATCCGAAATTACAATGGGCAATTGAAAAGTTATATCCTGCCCGATGAAAAAGTTCGGCCATTACCATGGAGTCAACACCTCCACTGACAGCTAATAAAATGGGATCATTTGGTGTGAACAGTTCATTCTGTTCAACATACTCCTGTATAAATTCAAGCATGTGGCAAAGTTAATAATTCAAGTGAAATTATGCAGGTATTTATATACAAATTGACCATACCTGCTATTTGACATTTTATATCCCGATTATCCTTACACATGGGAGGCCAACTCAACAATCATCCATTTTTAGCGTTAATCAGTAAATGCTAAAATTATGACTTATGAACATCCAGAAAAAGGAGAACGGAAGAGTTGGCAAATTATATATTGAAGAGGATAATAACGTAGTAGCTGATATTGGATATATGATTAATGATGAAAACAATTATGTGATAGATCATACAACCGTTAGCGAAAAAATGTCAGGCAAGGGCATTGGCCAGCATTTGGTTGATGCAATGGTTAATATGGCCAGGGAGAATAATAAAAAGATAATCCCCGGATGTGAATTTGCAAAGAAAATCTTTGAGCGAAATAAGGATAGTTATTCGGATGTTTGGGATAAAAGGGAATAAAAAAACCGCTCCAGAACAGAGCGGCTTTTTTATGAAGGTCTATGAGGATTATTTAATTTCCCAGGTATCACCGCTGTTAAGTAAATCATCCACATTCTTTATATTAGAATGCTGCTTAGCAAAAGTAATCTGTTCTTCGACCATATCATCGTAAGTCGGATAGTTTGCAGAACGGATAACACCCATGGCAACCGGATAATGCGGATAAGCCATTTTAGCAATCATTAAGTGGATACCGGGATCTTGCTGATACATATCATGTACTAAGAGATCATCTTCTGTAATCCCGTTTTCTCCTAAAGTAACCACTTCAAGTTGAGTTCCTTTAAGTATTATACCTTTATCCCTGTTTTTTCCGAAGATCATTGGCTCTCCGTTCTTAAGAATAATTTGTCTGTCGTCCCTGAATTCTTTATTTGTAATTGCATCGTGTGTTTTATCAGCAAAAATTACACAATTTTCAAGGATTTCCACGATAGAAGTACCATCATGTCGGGCTGCTTCAAACATGATCTCAGTCATGAGTTTTGGATTACCATCGGGGCAACGGGCAAAAAATGTACCCTGAGCTCCCATTACCAATTCACCAACATTGAACGGATGTTCAATTGTACCCTGAGGAGAGGTTTTAGTAATACTTCCCATGGGGGTAGTAGGAGAATATTGTCCTTTGGTCAGACCATAGATCTGATTATTGAAGAGGATGATATTGATATCAATGTTTCTTCTGATGATATGGATGAAGTGATTTCCGCCAATTGCCAATGAATCGCCATCGCCGGTAGCCATCCATACGCTAAGGTGTGGATTTGCAATTTTTACGCCCGAAGAGATTGCTGCGGCACGACCATGGATTCCATGAATACCATAAGTGTTTACATAGTATGGAAACCTTGAAGAGCATCCTATACCTGAAACCATCATTACGTTTTCTTTTCTGTACCCTAATTTAGGAAATACATTGGCCACGGAAGAAAGAATGGCATGGGCTCCGCAACCTGGACACCACTTGACCATTTGGTCGCTTACAAAGTCATCTTTCTTAAGCTCAACAGCTGAGCGCTCTATTGTTAAATTCTGAGTGTTTATCATGATTATTTCTCCTCCAGTGTTTTAGTTATTACCTGGGTAAGTTCAGAAACCGTGAAAGGAAGACCTTGCACCTTATTATATTTAAGATACTTAAATTCAGGATGAGTCATCCTTAAATAATTAACAAACTGGCCACTATTGAGCTCGCAAACTAAGATTTTCTTAAATCCACCAAAAATTTCGGCTGTATTTTTTGGAAGAGGCATAATATAATTAAAGTGAGCATGACTTACTTTTTGACCGGCTTTTTGAGCCAGTTCAACAGCCTCTTGTGCAGCGCCTAAGGTACCACCCCAACTAACAACAAGCAAATCGCCTTCATTTTCTCCGACAATTTCCTGTTTTGGAATATAGTTTGCAACTGTTTGAACTTTCTCTTCTCTCAAAGCAACCATTTTCTGATGGTTTAAAGGGTCTGTTGAAACTGATCCTCTTCCATCTTCTTTCTCAAGTCCACCAATTCTGTGTCGTAAACCTTCGGTTCCCGGTAATGCCCATTTCCTGGCCAGGGTTTCCGGATTTCTACGATATGGCAGGAACTCAGGATCATTTGGTTCTGCGATTGGAGGAACTATTGACGGAAGATCTGCAACACGCGGAATCCTGAATAATTGCGAACCGTTACCCAGGTATCCGTCAGTGAGTAAAATAACCGGAGTCATATGCTCCATGGCAATTTTAGCTGCCATATAAGCATAATAGAAACAATTAGCTGAACTGGAAGCTGCAATAACAACAACAGGACATTCACCATTTCTTCCGAAAAGAGCCTGATAGAGGTCGCTTTGTTCAGATTTAGTAGGCAAACCTGTGCTTGGGCCACCACGTTGAACATCAACAATTACCAATGGAAGCTCGGTCATTACAGCAAGTCCGATAGCTTCACTCTTTAATGATAATCCGGGACCCGAGGTAGTAGTAATAGCGAGTGAGCCAGTGTAACTTGCTCCAATAGCTGAGCAGATTCCTGCAATTTCATCTTCAGCCTGGAAAACCTTAGCGCCTAATGATTTATGTTTAGCCAGTTCGATAAGAATCTCGGTAGCCGGTGTGATAGGATAAGAGCCTAGGAAAAGAGGTCTTCCTGAGCGTTCACTTGCAGCTAAAAAGCCCCAAGCTGTCGCAGTATTCCCTGTAATATTACGATATCTTCCGGGAGGTATGGCAGCTTTGCTTACCTGATAAACTGAACTTAATGCTTCAACAGTATCAGCATAACTATATCCAGCTTGCAGCACTGTTCTGTTGGCATCAATGATTTGAGGTTTATTTTTAAATTTCTTTTCGAAGAAATGATATGTTACATCCAAACTCCAGCTGAAAAGGTGATACATGATACCTAAAGCAAACATGTTTTTACTTTTATCAGCTGTTTTAGCATCCAACCCTTTATCTTTCAGTGCTTCGCGTGTAAAAGATGTTATCGGTGCTTTAACCAGATTGTACTTACTTAAGGAACCATCTTCGAGAGGATTTGTGGTATAACCGGCTTTTTTGATTGCTGGTTCATCAAATGCATCAGCATCAACAATCAGTGTAGCACCATTTTTTGCCCACTTAAGATTGGATTTCAGAGATGCAGGGTTCATTGCAACCAGTACGTCACAATTGTCACCGGTAGTTTCAATTTTCCTGGTCCCAACATGCACCTGAAAGCCTGAAACACCTGCTATTGTGTTGTGTGGAGCACGGATTTCGGCCGGATAGTCGGGAAAAGTTGCCAGGTCAAGCCCGGCTAAAGCTGCAGTATCAGAGAAAAGTGTCCCTGAAAGTTGCATACCGTCGCCAGAGTCACCAACGAACTTAACAACTACCGCTTCTTTCTCAATAACATTACTTTTTGTTTTAACCATGATATTAAGGTAATTGAATTTACATGCAAAGTTAAGGGTTTTAATTTGATCTATCCTGCCGAAAATCAGGAATTATTTGCATTGAATGCTAATTAATTAAGCACTTTTAGATAGGATTTTCAAATAGGATTATTATATTGGGCGACTTTTGTTTACTTATTTCAGTTTTAACTATTTAGAACCTTTAAAAATTGCCTAAAACTTTTTTTGTTTTGATATTCCATTTATCTTTGCGCTAATAAACAACCATTAAATACAAACTTAAATAATCAAGCCATGGCTTATTTAATTTCAGATGACTGCACGGCATGCGGCACTTGCATTGATGAATGTCCAGTTGAAGCGATCTCGGAAGGTGATATTTACAAAATAGATCCAGATATTTGCACAGATTGCGGATCATGTGCTGATGTTTGTCCAGTAGAAGCAATTCATCCTGCATAAGGTTATTGCTTTTCAATAGAAAAGGAGAGGAACCAGAGGTTTCTCTCCTTTTCTGTTTTAAAGAAATTACTTGCATTTCCACCACTTTCGGCCCGAAACATTCTCATGTGTTCTTTGTTTTAATGGGAACACTAAAAACCGCTTGGTTTTTAGTACATTTGTTAATAGACATAATACTTCTGTGATGGATAAGTTTTCTTTTTTCTCGAATGCAGAAACCGAATATATAGATAACCTTTATAAGCAGTATTTAGATAATCCCGACTCTGTTGATCCTTCATGGCAGCGCTTCTTCGAGGGCTTTGAATTCAGCCGGAAAAATTACACTCCGGAAACTGCAGCTAAGAAAAGTTCAGAGAATGGAGGAGCTTTTGTTCCTAATGAATTTAAAGTATTAAACCTGATTAATGATTATCGCAAAAGGGGACACCTCTTTACAAAAACGAATCCTGTTAGAGCCCGTCGCTCGTATTTCCCTACCCTGGATATATTAAATTATGGTCTCTCAGATGAAGACCTTGATGTAACTTTCGAAGCAGGAAATGATATTGGAATCGGTAAAGCTTCGTTAAGAAAAATCATCGATCATCTGGAAACGACATACTGTCAATCAATAGGAATTGAATTTGCTCATATACGAAATATTGAAATCGAACAATGGCTTAAGGATAAGATGGAGTCGCGCAAAAACACTCCAAAATATTCAAAAGCCACGCGTAAGGTAATGCTTCAAAAACTTGGACAGGCTGTATTTATGGAGAAGTTTCTTCATAAACGATTCCCGGGACAAAAAAGGTTTTCACTTGAGGGTGTGGAGGCTCTAATTCCTGCTCTCCATGCAGTAATCGAAAAAGGGGCTGCTTTGGGTGCTGATGAATTTCACATTGGAATGTCGCATAGAGGACGATTGAATGTATTGGCCAATATCCTCGAGAAACCTATGGTTGATATTTTCAATGAATTTTCAAATAAGGAGTATGATGACGAAACCTTGTTAGGTGATGTTAAATATCACCTCGGTTATACATTAAAGCGCACTACTATCAATGGAAAGGAGGTAATTCTGACTTTAGCACCTAATCCTTCTCACCTGGAAGCAGTTGGCTCAATAATTCAAGGTATGACCCGTGCTGAAATCGACCTTAATTATAAAGGAGACACCGATAAAATTGTACCGATTATCATTCATGGAGATGCATCAATAGCGGGTCAGGGGATTGTTTACGAGCTAATCCAGATGTCGGAGTTAAGGGGGTATAGAATTGGAGGAATAATTCATCTGGTTGTAAATAACCAGGTGGGATTCACTACTAATTATCTTGACGCCCGAAGTAGTGTATATTGTACCGACATTGCCAAAGTTGTACAATCTCCTATATTCCATGTTAATGCTGATGACATTGAAGCTGTAGCATATACAATTGAGCTTGCCATGGAGTATAGAGAGAAGTTTGATAAAGATGTATTTATTGACCTTCTTGGTTATCGGAAATATGGGCATAATGAAGGTGATGAACCCCGATTCACTCAACCTGTACTATATAAATACATAGAAGCACATCCCGATCCCTGGGAAATCTACACTCAAAAACTGATAGAATCGGATGTCATTACAAAGGATGAGGCCGAAAAGATTAAGGATGAAATAAATGCTAAACTTGAAGCGGACCTTACCACTTCGCAGGGTATCGAAAAAACTTCCTATAAAACCTTCTTAAGTGACATTTGGAAAGATATAAGGATAGCAAAGCCAGAGGATTTTAATACTTCTCCCGATACTGGTGTTTCTTATGAAATTCTAAAAGATATTGGTGAAAAAATAACAACATTGCCGAAGGATAAACCTTTTAACCGGAAACTTTTTAAACTGATGTCTGAACGCAACCAGATGATTCAACCGGGTAAGAATGTTGATTGGGCAATGGGTGAATTGCTTGCTTATGGTTCACTGGTTAGTGAAGGTATCCCTGTCAGATTATCAGGTCAGGATTCTGAAAGAGGCACTTTTTCACACCGGCATGCGGTTCTTACTATTGAAGATTCTGAGGAACGCTATATTCCATTGAGTACGGTGAACAACAACAAAGCATCATTTAGTGTATATAACTCACCACTTTCGGAATATGCTGTACTTGGATTTGAATACGGATACTCATTGATTACTCCTTATGCATTAACACTTTGGGAAGCCCAGTTTGGTGATTTTGGTAATGGAGCTCAAATTATCATTGATCAGTACCTAAGCAGTGCTGAAGATAAATGGAGGGTGATGAGCAATCTGGTTCTTTTACTCCCTCACGGTTATGAGGGCCAGGGACCTGAGCATTCGAGTGGAAGAATGGAAAGGTTTTTAGTACTTGCTGCAGACAATAATATGCAAATAGTAAATTGTACGACCCCGGCAAACTTCTTCCATGTTCTTCGCCGACAAATACATTCGCCTTTCAGAAAACCTCTTGTTGTATTTACTCCAAAGAGTTTATTAAGACATCCGGCATGTGTTTCTCCAATAGAAGAGCTTACGGTTGGTGGATTTAAAGAAGTTATTGACGACAACATCGCTGACCCTTCAAAAATTGAACGAGTAATTTTCACAAGTGGAAAGGTATATTATGAGCTTCTTGAGGAGCGCCAAAAAATACAAGCTGATAATGTGGCAATAGTAAGAATTGAGCAGATTTTCCCCTATCCTCAGCAACAAATCAGATCGATAGTTGAAAAATATTCAAACGCCGGAAGGTTTGTTTGGGTGCAGGAAGAGCCTGCAAATATGGGTGCATGGCCATTCATCAAACGACATTATCAGGAAAACGACTTATTGATGGTTGCCAGGCCAGAAAGTGGGAGTCCTGCAACCGGTTCGCCAAGACTACATCACTTGCGTCAGAGAAAGATTCTGGAGAAAGCTTTTGGTGAATGCAATTGCGTTAATTCAGATCGTATCTGCAGAATGCTATGTGCTCCCAATGAATGGGTAATTGTACCTGAAACGGCAAAGAATGAAGTGGATCGTTAAGGAAATTTTAAGTATTAAAATTAGCAACACAAATGATTATTGAAGTTAAAGTACCCAGTCCGGGTGAATCAATCACCGAAGTACAGCTTGCATCATGGCTGGTAACAGATGGGGAGATTGTTGAAAAAGATGCAGAAATAGCAGAGATTGATTCAGACAAGGCAACACTTACTATCAACGCACCTGACCGGGGAAGAATAAGCATTGAAATTCAAGAAGGTGAAACTATTGATGTAGGAACAGTCATTGCAAGGGTAGATACTTCGATTACAAATGAAGCCGGAACAGATGCAGGCGGAACAAGGAGACCATCAACTTCACAACCTCCTGCTCAAGAATCCACCATTCAAGAAAAGAGTGAAGAACCCGGAAAAGTAGTAGCAGAGGCTTTTGAAAATAAAGAAAAGGGAGGCAAAGCCCATATCTCACCCCTGGCTAAAAAAGTTATGGAAGCCGAAAACTTGTCGGATGAAGAAGTTATTCAGCACGTTGGGCGGAAAAGGGTTACCAAGTCTGATGTAGAAACTTTAATTTCAACTAAGGACAAATCGGCCTCTTCATCAATTGGTAAAACTGAAGATGTTACCAGAAATGGCATCCCCAGAAAGGAAGAACCGGTACAAAATCAAACCATTCCCTCAGCTAATAAACCAGAAAAGTCGAGGAATACTAAAAGAAAGAAACTTACCACTTTGAGAATAAAACTTTCTCAAAGGTTAGTGTCTGTTAAGAATGAGACTGCCATGCTTACCACATTTAATGAGGTAAACATGAGCGCTATAATGGAGCTAAGAAAAAAGTACAATGATCTTTTTAAGGAGAAGTACGGAGTATCAATTGGTTTTATGTCCTTATTTACAAAAGCCGCCACTATTGCACTTCAGCAGTTCCCTCAAATAAACTCAATATTAGACGGAGAAGAATTGGTTTATCATGATTATGTTGACGTAGGAATTGCAGTAAGCTCTCCGAAAGGACTGGTTGTCCCTGTCCTAAGAAATACTGAAAATATGTCTATAGCTGAAATTGAGTTAAAGATTAAAGAGCTTGCCGGTAAGGCAAAAAGTAATAAGGTATCTCTTGAAGAAATGACCGGAGGAACATTCACTATTTCAAATGGGGGTGTCTTTGGTTCACTTTTATCCACACCAATATTAAATCCACCGCAAAGTGCTATACTTGGAATGCATAATATTGTTGAGCGACCGATTGCGCAAAATGGTCAGGTAGTAATCGCTCCTATGATGTACCTTGCTCTGTCATACGACCATAGGGTGGTTGACGGTAGAGAATCGGTTAGTTTTCTTGTAAAGATCAAAGAGATGTTAGAGAATCCTCAGGTGATGTTTTACCAAGGAATTGATCCTGTGAAAGGCTTACTGGGCTTGTAAAAAGAAGCATTCGCACTCAACTTGGCTGCAAAAAGTGGACAATTAACTCACTGTTATTGTAATTTTGCATTACTGAAAATTGCTATTAAATGCGAAAAAAAGTTGATTTTCTTGTGATCGGTACCGGGATTGCAGGACTTAGTTTTGCACTGAAAGTTGCAAAACAAGGTAAAGTTTGCATTGTAACTAAAAATAATGCTGAAGAAAGTGCTACTCATTATGCCCAGGGTGGAATAGCGGCTGTAATGTACACCCCTGATACTTATGAAAAGCATATCAGAGATACGATCATTGCCGGTGATGATTTGAGTGATCCGGAAATAGTGAGAATTACAATAACTGAATCAACTGACAGGGTTAAAGAGCTTATAGACTGGGGAGTGTCATTTGATAAAAACATGAGTGGTCAGTATGACCTTGCAAAAGAGGGTGGACATTCAGAGTTCAGGGTTTTGCATCATAAAGACCAGACAGGTGCTGAAATTGAAGGCACGTTACTTAAACAGGTTAAAGCTAATCCTAACATAGAGATTCTTGAAAACCATTTTGCAGTTGATATTATTACGCAACACCATCTGGGGACGGAGGCAGATGGATTGGAGACACCGGTAGAATGTTATGGTGCCTACGTACTAAACAAAGCAAATCATCAAATTATAACCATACTTGCAAAGATCACAATGGTCTCAACCGGGGGGTCGGGAAATGTATATGCAACCACTACCAACCCACCCATCTCTACAGGTGATGGAATAGCAATGATTAAAAGAGCCAATGGAGTTATAGATAAGATGGAATTTATCCAGTTTCATCCCACATCATTATATAATCCCAATGAAAAACCAAACTTTTTAATTACTGAAGCTCTTAGAGGATCGGGGGCCGTGTTAAAAACGCGGCAAGGTAAAGAATTTATGCAAAAGTATGATTCAAGACTTTCATTAGCTCCGAGAGATATTGTAGCAAGGGCCATTGATAATGAACTGAAACTGAGTGGGGATGAATTTGTTTGTCTTGATGCCCGTCATTTACCGATGGATGTTATTCTGAATCATTTTCCGACAATATATGCCAAATGCCTCAGCATTGGGGTGGATATGACAAAAATGATGATTCCGGTTGTACCGGCTGCCCATTATACTTGTGGAGGAATTAAAGTGGATGCTTTTGCCCAAACCTCCATCATAAATTGCTATGCTTCGGGCGAATGTTCTTCAACCGGTTTACATGGAGCTAATCGATTAGCATCAAATTCATTATTAGAATCGCTTGTTTTCTCTCACAGGGCTGCACTTAAAGCTATTGAAGATTTTAAGCATATAAAAATCAAGGAGGGAGTCCCTGAATGGGATGATAAAGGCACTGTTTTTAACGAAGAGATGATCCTCATTACACAGTCGATAAAAGAATTGCAGGCCATTATGACAAATTATGTTGGCATTGTAAGATCTAATCTTCGGTTGAAGAGGGCTTACGACAGATTACAGATCCTGGAAAAGGAGACTGAGATGTTATACGAGAAATCAGTAGTTACAGAGAAAATTTGTGAACTACGAAACATGATTTCTGTTGCATCATTAATAATATTAATGGCAAGCAACAGAAAGGAGAGCAGAGGGTTACACCATTCAATTGATTATCCTAAAACCTATGGTGGTTCAAAAGATAAATTTTCGGTGCAAAACAATACAAACTAAATATTATGGCTTTAATAAGATCAGTAAAAGATAAACACCCGGTAATAGGCAATAATTGCTTTTTCGCAGAGAATGCAACCGTGGTTGGCGAGGTGGAAATGGGCGATAACTGCAGTGTTTGGTTCAATGCAGTTGTGAGAGGCGACGTTCATTATATCAAGATTGGCAATAATGTAAACATTCAGGATGGCGCTATAATTCATTGTACTTATCAGAAATCGCCAGTAAATATCGGGAACAATGTATCTATCGCACATAATGCCATCGTTCATGGGTGTACAATACACGATAATGTGCTTATCGGGATGGGTGCTATTGTGATGGATGATGTTGTGGTAGAAAGTAATAGCATAGTTGCAGCAGGGGCAGTAGTATCACAAGGCACAATCATTGAATCGGGCAGTGTTTATGCGGGCATTCCAGCAAAAAAAATCAAAACTATCGATACATCACTCCTCGAAGGACAGATTAACAGGATATCGAAAAGTTATACTACTTATGCCAGTTGGCATGATGAAAATATAAAGCCTATTGCTGAAAACATCGAAAAACTATAGTTGACAAATAAAAGCTGAAATTCGAGAATAACTTTAGCTGACAACTTGGCTTATTTAAGGATATGGCAGTATTTTTGATGGTTAATTAGCTAATAAACAATCATTATTAAACATGGGATACCTTTTAATTTTTGCACTCTTTATGCTTGCAAGTTGGGCAATTGGTGCACGCCTGAAGTCTAAATTTCGTGAATACAGTCAAATACCGGTCAACTATGGACTGAGTGGAAAGGAAGTAGCTGAAAAAATGCTCTATGAAAATGGAGTAACAGATGTACAGGTACTCTCAGTAGATGGTGAATTAACTGACCATTACAATCCTCAGAAAAAAACCGTTAATTTAAGTCCTGATGTTTATCATGGACGAAGTATTGCATCTGCTGCGATTGCAGCACATGAGTGCGGACATGCCATTCAGCATGCTCATGCTTATGCATGGCTGCAAATGAGATCGGCACTCGTACCGGTTGTAAGTTTCTCATCAAAGTGGGTACAATGGATACTTCTGGCAGGGATTCTCTTAATTAACATATTTCCACAATTACTGCTGGCAGGTATAGTAATGTTTGCTTTCACAACGCTGTTTAGTTTTATCACCCTTCCTGTTGAAATAGACGCTAGCAGAAGAGCTACAGCCTGGCTTGATGGCAGTGGAGTTGCCAGTACAGCCGCATTGCCAAAAGCAAAAGAAGCATTACGATTAGCTGCATATACATACGTGATAGCTGCATTGGCATCTTTAGCTACGCTCATGTACTATATTATGATCTTTTTAAGAAGAAATTGAAAAAATGGCAATAGTATAATCTATGAAGTAATCTGGATGTAAAAACGAGCACAGCCTAACGACTGTGTTCGTTTTTTGTATATTTGTGCCCTTAATATTATCCTCAATCTCTTAATTATATCCTCCTAAATGAATTGGTTACGCCGCTTGTATGACTGGGTGCTGAAATGGGCCGACAGTGCTTATGGAAGTCTTGCTTTATTTATTCTAGCTTTTATTGAATCTATATTCTTTCCTGTTCCACCAGATGTATTGCTGATCGCTCTTGCATTGGGTAAGCCACTCAAGGCATACCGGTTTGCCCTGATATGTTCAGTCGGTTCTGTTTTAGGTGCCATCATAGGATATTCTCTTGGGTTCTATGCATGGATTGCTCCTGATGGAAGCTTTACAGGATTTGCTGACTTCTTCTTCCGGAATATTCCTGGCTTCACTAAAGAGATATACTTCCAGATAAAGGACATATTCGATAAATGGGACTTTTGGGTAATATTTACAGCAGGCTTTACTCCAATTCCTTATAAAGTGTTTACTATTACATCAGGAGTTTTCCAAATGAACATTTTTATGTTCTTATTCGCTTCTTTTGTAAGCAGATCTGCCCGTTTCTTTATTATCTCATGGATGATATGGAAATATGGGCCGGGTATAAAGAGTTTCATAGATAAGTATTTTAATGCGCTAGCTTTAGGTTTCACCATTTTATTAATTCTTGGTTTTGTAGTAATTAAATATCTGATTTGATGGAAGTTTCAGGGTATATTTGGGCAGGTTTTTTAGGCCTGGTAGTATTAATGCTCGTTCTTGACCTTGGTGTTTTTCACAGGAAAGCGCATGTAGTTCAACTTAAGGAAGCACTCATCTGGAGTGCTGTATGGATAGCATTAGCCCTGATTTTCAATTATGTTATTTATTATTATGCAGGGAAAGAGAAAGCCCTGGAATTTTTGGCTGGATATTTAATAGAAAAGTCATTGAGCGTTGATAATTTGTTCGTATTTATCATGCTGTTCAGTTACTTTAATGTGGATCCAAAATACCAGCATAGAGTTCTTTTCTGGGGTATTATAGGCGCTCTCATAATGAGAGCAATCTTCATTTTTGCAGGTGTGGCACTGCTTGAAAGGTTTCACTGGTTAATTTATGTCTTTGGAGCGTTCTTAATTTATTCGGGAGCGGTTATGCTTAAACCGCGTAAAACGGATATCGATCCCAATAAAAATCCACTAGTAAAACTCTTTACAAGATTTTTCCCTGTCACTCCCAGTATGCATGGAAGTAAGTTTTTTATCAGAATAAATAAAAGGTTGTTCGCTACTCCCTTATTTATTGTTTTGATAATAGTGGAATTTACCGACCTTATTTTTGCTGTTGATTCAATACCAGCCATTCTGGCAGTTACCAAGGATACTTTTATTGTTTTTACTTCAAATGTTTTTGCAATACTTGGACTAAGGGCACTTTATTTTGCATTGGCAGGTATAACACAATATTTCTATTACCTCAAGTATGGCTTATCGGCGATACTGGTATTCGTGGGAATTAAAATGTTGCTCTCGGCCACTCCCTATAAGATCGAAATAACGACTTCATTAATGGTAATCTTTGCCGTATTAGCCATTAGTGTGTTAGCATCAGTTGTATTTCCTAAAAAAGTAATACCTGATGAAGATCTGAAAATTCTGGAAAAGGATGATAACAATCCGACTGTAAAATAATTAGCTGATCCTTTTAGAATTTAACGAAATTGCCCATTTATTGAAACCGCAGTATGGGCATTCAATTTCTTGTTGTGTTTTTAGGAACTTTGTATATCCACATCTCGCACAAGAATGAAATCCTTCGGCAGGTATTTTGGAGAAACAATTGTCAAGTGTTTCTGGCAAAACCGGCAATCCTGGTTTTACTTCATCATCCTGATAGAAGAATACACTGATGCTCCCATTCACTTCCAGATAAGCAGATCTGATTTGCCCCAGATGCTCAACATGATCTTTTCGTAAGAAACTAAAAAACTCATCAAATGAGATTGCCTGCGAATCGAGGTTATTATATTCCATTACATCATTTGAGAATAGCGTTACAGCTTTACCCTCAATGATCTTTTCAGCTTTTTCACTTTTCACCGTCAGTTGGGTTAAACCACGGTACAGTAGTCCAATGACAGTGAAAACAACCAGAATTGGCAATAAACCAACATCTTCATAAAACATAGGATCGCCTGCAGCGGATCCTAAACCAATGATAATGGCAAGTTCAAAGAGAGAAAGTTCGTTGATGCTTCGCTTTCCCGAAAGCTTGAAGAAGACCAATATCAAAGCAAACATAATAAATGTGCGCATGGCAATTTCACCCAGAAATGACCATTCATAATTCTCAGGCAATAGGATTCTTCTTAAATCGAATCCTTCAACTTTCTCTTTCATCTTATAGTTGAAAAGTACTAAACAAAAATAGTTATCATGTAAAAGCAGTGCATAAAATCTAACTATACAGCATTACGCGTTGCATTTATATTTCCGAAGAGCGACCTCATTACTAGTTTTTCATAGATTTCGGTATGGGGTTCATCTTTCATTTGAATCTTCATGAGAGCGTATTGCTGAATAACCAACAATGGTAAAACTATATTCTCACGTAATTTTATACTCTTGCGGCTCCGGGGATTATCTTCTAAAAGGACAACCATTTTAGATACTTTTAAAAGCATTTCACGAGTCAATTGAAATTCATCATATATGATGCGCCAGAACTCACCAAACTTCTCATCTTTCTCCATATACTTTGTGAGAGCCATGTTGGATTTGCTAATACTTTGCATGCTATTGGATATCAATGCTCTAAAGAAGCCTGATCGTTCATAAAATTCAATACACTGCTGCAGATTGCCTTTTTCTTCTTGTTCTTTAAGTGCTGTTCCCAATCCGAAGAACCCGGGAACATTCTGTTTAAGCTGACTCCATGCTCCAACAAATGGTATTGCTCTTAAATCTTCAAAAATTAATTTACCATCGCCACTTCTTTTGGATGGGCGGCTGGTAATGTTGGCCATTCCATAGTATTTCAAAGTACTCCGTTCTTCAAGGAAAGGAACGAATAAAGGATGGTTCTTAAAATCATTATATTTTTTATAGCCTGCCTGGGACATTTCATTCATTAGATTGCGATCATCATCAGAGATATCTTTTTCCGATTGATTAAATAAATTATTAGCAATGCCTGCTGCGACCAGATATCCAAGATTGTGGATTGCAGATTCTCTAAGCCCGTAATGGGAACTGATGGTTTGGCCCTGTAGAGTAAGTTGTATCTGTTTACTTTCAACCTTGCTCCCCAGCGCTGAGTAGAAAAGATGGGCATTCCCTCCACCCCGGGCAGGTGGGCCTCCCCTACCATCAAAAAATATCACTTCAATTCCAGCTTGTCGTGAAATGGCTGTAATTTGTTCTTTGGCTATGAATATTGACCAGTTTGCTGTCAGATATCCACCATCTTTAGTGCCATCAGAAAAACCAAGCATCACGGTTTGCTTATTTCCTCTATTATGAAGATGGTTCATGTAATTGATATTTCCGTACAATTCTTTCATTGAAGACCCGGCGTTCATCAGATCATCTATGGTTTCAAATAGAGGGACTACATCAACCGTTGGACTCTCCCAACCGGTCATTTTGAAAATAGACAATACTTTCGCAACGTCAATTGCACCACGGCAATTACTTATAATGTATCTGTTTGAGCCATATTCACCATTTGAAGCTTGTATTTGCCTCATAGCGCGAATGGATCCAATTGTATCTGCTGTAAGACTATTTTCCCATTCCTCATCCTTTAATTCAATTTCAGTCTTAAGAAGGGAATTCATTTGTTCTTCGGTGCTTTCATTTGCTATATGTAATGATTCGGTGGTAGAGTACTTATTGAATATATCTTGGATTGAAGAGGTTATAATCCTGGAATCCTGCCTTATGTCGAGACTTGCAAAAAAATAACCAAATGTTGAAACTTTTCTTCTCAGACTCCTCAGTTGATCAAGGAATAAACCCTGGTGCTTTTCAATAATCGTTCTTTCAATTTCTGTCAATTGATTTATCAATTCATGAACAGTAAGAGATGATCCCTTTGCCGTGAGTTCTTCTTTTAATTTCTCTTCAATATTTTCGAGCTTGTCAAAAACTCCAACAAAACTTAGTCTTCTTTTCAGATTTTTTAATTCATCAATATAACAACCGATAATGGAGGTTCTTAGCAATTCAGCGACCTTAAGCGTGGTATCAGAATCAACAAATGGATTTCCATCCCTGTCACCTCCGGGCCAAAAACCCAATGAAATTATCTGATTATTTTCGTCGATTTCATCTTTAGAAAGTTCTTCAACAGTTTCTATCAGATCACCAACAGCGTTATAGAAAATATTTGATAAATACCATTCTAAACGCAATGCCTCATTATAAGGAGTTGGTTTTTGTTTCCGGAAAAATGGAGTTTTGCTTAGTTGATGCATCAGATTCCTGACAGTGGATATTTCTTTTGCAGCAATAGCTTTAGTCAAATCTGTGCTAATTGCGAGGATTTGACCCGGGTAAAACTGCGTAGGATGAGCAGTAAGGACAACTCTAATACCAAAGTTAGATAGAACATGACGCAGTTTCCATTGAAGATGGTCTTCTTTGACTCTTTGCATTAACTGATGCAAAGAGTTTGGACCATCAATCCGATGTATTTTATTATATGCAGCATCTTCAAGCGCATCAATCAACAATATTTGACGCTCAACATATTGGATGATCTGGAAAAGAAAATCAATACGTTGCCGAGGAACCAGATCAGGGAGGTTTTTATCAAGAAAAGCACTTATAATTGTAATAGGATCCTTTCCTTCTGACAATCCCTTTTCGCATTCATCCCTTAATAATGGAAGAAGCATACCTGTTTTGACCATTGAATCCATGGGAATTGTCAAAAACAGGTTTGTATAAAGATGAAAATTAAGTTCAACCAGTTCCTCAAATCTTTTTGCTATCGAATCATTCATCATTAAGAGTTTCATTAGAATTATAACGAAACTTCTGATAAACAGTTCAGCTAAAAAAAAAGCTGTTCAAATTGAACAGCTTTCAGATATTTCTTTTTGTAGGTTACTTCAGGTTTAGCTTTTTCTTGACAAGAGCCATGATATCATCGGCAGGTTCAGTGTAAAGCAATAAACCTTCAGTAGAATTGAAAATGAAAGTAAAGCCATTTTCTTTAGCAACATCTCTAACGGCAGCACGTGCACGTTCAATGATAGGTGCAGTAAGCTCATTTTCTTTAGCCATCAGTTCTTCCTGTGCAGTTTGTTGAAATTCCTGTATGCGGCGTTGCAGATCAATAATTTCCTTTTCTTTTGTTTGCTTGATTATACTCGACATTGTTGCCTGGTTATTTTGGTAATCAGTCAACTTTGATTCATATTCAGTCTGCATTGTCTGGAATTGGGATTGTAATTGTTCCTGAAAAGCTGCAAATGCTGTTCTGATAGTATCCTGACCTGGCATCTGCTCATATAATTGTGCAAAGTTGATATGACCAAATTTCTGCGATTTCTGGGCATTAGCTTGGAATGCAACGCCTACGATCATTATTACGAGGAAGAATCTAATAAATTGTTTCATTGTAATCGTTATAAGTTTGATAATTTTAAGATGTGCAAAAATAGTAATTAATGTGTAATATCAAATAGCACTATAACACAATATTTAATTAGTATCAGGATTTAGTTCCTTGAAATTCAGGTATTGCAGAGATTATTGCCTTGTTTGGTAGGAATATCCCATTTTATCCAGAACTTCTTCACTGATGTCAAAACGCGGATTGGTATACATCATCGAAACACTGCCTGCTTTATCAAAAATTACAGCATAATTTTCAGAAGCAGCTAGAGATTCAAGAGCAGAAGCTATTTTTTCCTGAATTGGTTTAATTAATTCCTCACGACGTTTAAAAAGATCGCCTTCAGTTCCAAATCGTTGTTTTTGGAGGTCTTTAGCAGCTTTCTCGAGGTTAATGATTTCTTGCTCTCTTTTTGTTCTGATGTCATCTGGCAATAGAACAGCCTCGGCTGTGAATTTCTTATAAAGCTGATCGATTTCAGTAAACTTGGCTTCAATTTCCTTTTGCCATTGCATACTTAATTCATCCACTTCTTTCTTTGCATCAGCGTATTCCGGAATGTTCTCAAGAATAAATTCACTATCAATGTAAGCAAATTTTTGGGCTAAAGCTGCAGTTGTTGATACAATTACAACAGTTAAAACTAATAATAAGCGTTTCATGGTGTCCTCCTGTTTTTTTGAGGTTAATTTATTTCTTCAAAATGATTAACAAAAAACCTGCCATAAAATTGGCACTAATCTATACTCTGGTTGATGGAGAAATGGAATTGTCCTTTGTTGGCAGAAGGAATTCCAGGAATTTCATCAAAACCGTATCCCCAATCAAGACCTAGCAATCCAAACATTGGCAGAAACACCCTAACACCAATACCCGCTGACCTTTTAAGCCCGAATGGATTAAACTCTTTGAATTCTTTCCAGGCATTTCCGGCTTCTACAAAGGCGAGGGCATAAATTGTAGCACTAGGATTGAGCGACAACGGATACCTCAATTCGAGTGTACTCTTGTTATATATTGTTCCTCCCACATTACGGTTCTTATAGTAATCAGGTGTAATACTTTCATTGGCATAACCGCGCATTCCAATTATTTCCCTGCCATCAAGGTTCATAGTTCCTGATAATCCATCACCACCCAGATAGAATCTGTCAAATGGTGTTACTCCTATGTCGTTGTTATACAAACCCAGGAAGCCATATCTTACTCTTGTACTAAGAACCAAATTACCAATAACCTGACGATACAATGAGAAGCTAAATTTCCATTTATGATATTCTAACCACTCAAATTTCTCATCTTCGGTCATTTTGGTATAATCCTTATTGTTGAAAAGTGAATATGGTGGTGTGGCATCAATGCTTAGAGAAACCTCAGAGCCTGATCTTTGGAATATAGGACTATCTATTGAGTTTCGGGCAAACGTAATTCCATAACTGAAGTTTCTGAATGTACCTGTACCTGACCCTATGGAAATAATGTTTCTGTAATTTTTAAGTCTGTAATTTTTAAATGACACATTTTGGAATAATGTAAAGTAATCATCTGGCCATTCAAGTCTTTTACCAAGCATGAAATTCAAACCATCCATCATAAAGGAATAGTAAAACTCACTATTCTTATCAATTCCATTAGAAATGAGAGAGTGGTAATAGCTAACGGTGAATGAATTGGGCTTACGACCACCAAGCCAAGGTTCAGTAAATGATGCACTATAGGAAATATAACCTTTGCCATAAGATGACAGACGAATAGCGAGCTTTTGTCCGTCGCCTGAAGGAATTGGCCTCCAGGCTTCTTTCTTAAAAAGATTCCTTGCCGAGAAATTATTAAATGATAATCCAAGCGTACCTACCACTCTTCCATATCCCCATCCTCCTGAAAGTTCAATCTGGTCGGATGATGTTTCTTCCACTTTATATTCAATATCGACTGTACCATCAGCAGCATTTGGAATGGGCGTTGGAACGATCTTTTCAGGATCAAAATACTTTAACTGGGCAAGTTCCCTGGTGGTCCTGATGATATCAGACCTGCTGAACAATTGACCGGGACGTGTTCTTAATTCACGCATAACAACGTGATCATTTGTTCGGGTATTTCCTTTGACGGTAACCTTATTGATAGTAGCTTGTTTCCCTTCCCTTATGCGCATTTCAAGGTCGATAGTATCATTAACCACATTAGTTTCAACAGGAATTACTGAGAAGAATAAGTAGCCATCATCCAGGTACAATGTGCTCACATCAATTCCATTGGGATTGTATGTTAAGTTGGCTTCGAGTTCCTTTTGATTATAGACATCGCCCTTGCTGATCTTTAGTACATTGTTTAACTGTTCTGAAGAATATTTTGTATTACCGATCCAAGTAATGTCTCCAAAATAGTACCTGTTTCCTTCGTTCACGTGAATATCAAGTGTCACATTCCTGTTATCACCTGCCGGATAAAGACTATCTTTTACGACAATAGCATCTCTGAAACCATCTTCATTGTAACGGGCAATCAATAAGTTAAGGTCCTCTTTATATTTATCTCTTATAAATTTCGATGATTTGAAAATTCTGAATTTCAAATGATCATTGACCGTAGTGGTTGTAAAATTATAAATGGAATCAAAGCTAAAGGTCATTAATTGACCTGGTAGTCCGAATATAAATTTGTCGATAATTTTAAATGGTTCGATAGCACCCTTTTCTTTAGTTTCTTTGAGTGCTGATTTTAGCTGTGTATCAGTAAGTTTGTTATTACCGACAATATTAATTTTATTGATTCTGACTCTTGAACCTTTATCTACATTAATTACGAGAGAAACGTCATTTGCCCGGGCAGAATCTCTGGACTGTTCAATATCGACTTTAGTATTAAGGAAACCTTTCCCTGTGAAATGGTTTCTGATGATATTTGATGTGCGGATCAGAACGTTCTCAGTGACTACATCATTTCTGACAAGTTTAATTTTTTCACGTAAATCATCAGCTTCGGACTTTCTGATTCCTTTAAATGAAAATTTAGCAAGACGCGGACGTTCTTTAAGATTAATATTAAGGAATATTAAATCGTCGGAAATTTTTGTAGAAGTTATACTTATATCTTCAAACAATCCCTGATTCCAGAGTTTATCTATTGCTTTTCTGATTTTGTCACCAGGTATTTCCACTCTTTCTGCTACCTGTAATCCTGAGAGCATGACAATAACATTATGATCCAGATATTCAACTCCAGTAACAGAAATGCCCCCGATAATATATTCTTTAGGAGCTGAGTAGTCGAATTGATTCAGATCATCGCCCAGTCGGATTTGTGCTGAAGCAGTAAATGAAAGAAAGAACAGGATAATGGCAAGGAGGCGATGGTTCAATTTCATTTATTGGGTTGCTTGATTTAATTGTTCACTAATCATTCCAAAACGTCTTTCACGGTTCTGGAAATTTGTAATAGCTTCATAAAGGTCCTTTTCTCTGAAATCAGGCCAAAAAACCTTTGTAAAATATAGTTCAGCATAGGCTATTTGCCATAGCAGAAAATTGCTTATCCTGTTTTCTCCCCCTGTTCTTATGAGCAATTCGGGATCAGGTATACCAGCAGTACTTAAGTTATTTCCTATAACTTCACTTGTAATGTCTACCGGATTTATTTTGCCCTCAGATATCTGTGCTGCAATCTTTTTGGTTGCTTCAACCAATTCCCACTTACCACTATAGTTTAAAGCGAGTATAAGATCCATACGATTATTACCAGACGTTTTACCTATTGTCTCCATCAATTGTTGGTGACAACTGGGTTTGAGTCCTGACAAATCACCTATGGCTCTAAGTCTGACATTATTCTTCATTAGAGTATCAAGTTCTTCACTGAGAGTGTGGACCAAAAGATCCATCAGAGCATCTACTTCATATTGAGGTCTTTTCCAGTTTTCGGTAGAAAAGGCATATAATGTTAAATATCTTATTCCCAATTCAGCAGCTGAAGTAGTAATATTGCGAACTGATTCAACACCATGTTGATGCCCCACCACTCTGTCTTCACCTCGTTTCTTCGCCCACCTTCCGTTACCATCCATAATTATGGCGATATGTTTAGGTAAACGTGAGGTGTCTATTTTGCTCTTATAATCCATGTTGTCAGAATCGGATAAAATTAGGCAGTTATCTGAATTACTTGCTTTTATATGCTGTTAATTATTGTTAATCTAATTATAAAAAAGTGTTAAGACACTTTTTGTGTCCACCGTAATTTATTTTAATTGAAAGACTTACGCCCGCCATAGAATACCAGTCATTATGTTCCGGATTACCACGCTGCATATGAGGACTATGACTAAGGGTCGGGTCAGAAGCTATAACGTAAACTGGAGGATTACTGTCTGAACTCCAATCAGTACCTTCAAGATAATAATTTGTGCTGACATCATCCAGATAATCTGTAAAAGCTTTATGCATGGCCCAATGCAAGGATAATCCGAGTCGATCATTGATGCTGTATTTAAAACCAATACCAAATGGAATATTAAACGCTATTCTGCCATACTCCCGTTCTGGATAAAGCTTTTCGCCATCACTGTTTACTTCATTCTGACCTTCAGTACCTAATGGTCTTAATTCTACATCATTAGTCAGACTTATTGGATTGAATAAAGTTACACCTGCTCCGGCAAACATATATGGGGTGAAATAATTTCTGAGGCTGCCGATAAAGTATTCAAAAAGATTGAATTCGAATTGAACAGAAATATCAGTAATGTTGCTTTTAAAATTAAGATTTCGATCGGGAACATAACCTGAAACCTGATCATCTCCCTGCACCATAGCCAAAGAAAATGCACCCTTAATTGCTAATCGTTCATTGAAGTTATGTCTGACAAAAGCACCAAAGGCTGGTTGAGTCATTAAAAATTGTTTCCCCGGATTCAGGTCGCCCAGATAGTAAGATCCGCCACCAAAAATACCTATCTCACCATAACCCTGAGGATATACTTTGCTGTTAATCGCAACAACGAAAAACAGCAAGAGTAGCTTACCCGACATTGATTTGGTTATGCAGCAATTTTTTCTCGATGTAAAGTCCATGATTTTCAATTATAATCAGTTAGCGGCTGATAAACATCTGTTCGAGGTGCAAAAATAGCAAAAAACCGACTGCGGCCAACAGAAGGTAATTGACTCATATACGAATATCACGACCCCACATAAGCTTCTGCCTGATTGTAGTAAAAAAATTATCATTCATTCGCTGAACAAGATTGATATTAAATGTTTCCTTTTTAACTATCAGTTCTGTTTCAGCATCAATGGTTTCGTATCTGCTGTCGAGTCCAATTAAAAATTGAGGAATACGGCCTTCAACTCTGACTTTAAGTATACATTTGTCGGAAATAACGACCGGACGAACTGTTAAATTGTGTGTCGCAATAGGTGTAATAACAAAATTCTCGCTATCGGGGGCAAGTATTGGTCCATTACAACTTAGAGAATAGGCAGTTGAACCTGTTGGCGTTGCTATGATTACTCCATCACCCCAATATCCATTAAGTAGAATATCATCAACATAAACCGAAACCAGGATCATGGAACCTGAGTCTTTCTTATTGATAGTTAGTTCATTTAATGCATAATTATACTTCCCAAACAGGTTTTGTTCTGTTTCAAGTCTGATTAAACTTCGGCGATCCAGTTTAAAGTTCCCTGAAATAATATCATTCACTGCTTCATTAATCTCCTCTTTATGGATACTTGATAAAAAACCCATCCGGCCAAGATTAATTCCCATTACCGGAATTCCCGAATTACCGAGATATGTTATTGCATCAAGCATTGTTCCGTCGCCACCAACCGAAATCAAAAAATCTGTTTTACCTTTTAAATCATCATAATGATTAAAAGTGCTTGTAGATACGGGAATATCAACTTTTGATCGGATAAATTCATAGAATGAATCAGCAATGGATATTGTAATATTTTCGGATAAAAGTTTGTTTATCAGAAGCTGCAGATAGTTAATTCTGTCATCTGTAAAAACCTTACCGAAGATAGCTACTTGCATAGTGCCGGATTTTTTGCTAAATTAATAGTTTAAATAATAGGTATATAATAAAACAGCATAGTTTGGAAAGTTTTAAGAAATTTGTACTTTTATTGTAATCCCTTTTACCAATGTCACAGCTTCATGTTTTAAGGTTAAATAATGATGTGATGATACCTGTAGTAGGATTGGGTGTTTATAAAATGCCTGCTACTATCAATACCCTCAAAGCTATTGAACATAGCATAAGGGTGGGGTACCGACACATTGACACAGCCCGTATTTATAATAACGAAGAGATTGTTGGCAAGGCTATAAATGCTTCATTTGTGCCACGCGAACATATTTTTGTGACGACAAAGCTCTGGAATTCAGATCATGGATATGATAATACAATTAAAGCGTTTCATAAAAGCCTCGATCGGTTGAACCTCCGATATGTAGATCTGTATCTAATTCATTGGCCTGTGCAAGGAAAAAGAAAAGATACCTGGAAAGCACTCGAAACTCTGTATGAAGAAGGAAAGTGTAAGGCAATTGGCGTAAGTAACTATTTGTTACCTCATCTCGAAGATCTTATGAGTTATTGCAAGATCACTCCTGCAGTAAACCAGATCGAAATGCACCCGTACATTTTTGGAAGTCGAATAGAAACAATCAATTTTTGCAGACAAAACAGTATTGTTCCTGTTGCTTACAGTCCGCTTACAAAGGGGCAGAAACTTAAAGACCCTGTATTGATCAAGATGGCAACTAAGTACAAAAGATCAACGGCTCAAATTTTACTAAGATGGGCTGTCCAACATAGTTTTGTGGTGATTCCTAAATCTTCTGTTCATAGCCGCATTACTGAAAATCACGAAATATTTGATTTCCAGATTTCTCAACAGGATATGGAAATTCTTGATGTTATGGATGAGGGTCTTGCTACCGGATGGGATCCTTCAGACACTAATTAATTCCAGAAATCAAACTAATTATTATTTTTACTCCGAATTTATCAACTATGACTTACGATAATATTTTTAATCAGGACTCTGTAAAGCTGGAAATTAATAGCATTTTCGAAGGTAATTCACCACATTTTAGTTCAGACCTGGAAGCCTATAAATTTGCTCTAAGCATACTCGACCTTACGACTCTTGAAGGAAGTGACAAAACCGATACTATTGAACAGCTCTGCTCAAAAGCTATTGGCTTTGAAAATTATGGATTACCCAATGTAGCAGCTGTTTGCGTTTACCCGGTTTTTGTCCGTCAGGCGCGTGAATTACTTAAGGATACAAATATCCGCGTTGCGAGCGTAGCTGGGGCATTTCCCTCAGGACAATCACCTTTACACATCAAGCTTAGTGAAATACAATATGCTATTGATGAAGGAGCTGATGAAATCGATATGGTTATTTCGCGTGGTAAATTCCTTGAAGGAAAATACCAGGAAGTTGGAGATGAAATAAATGATATAAAATCTATTTGTAAAGACGTCCATCTTAAGGTCATACTCGAAACAGGAGAATTGAACGACCTCAATATGATCTACCACGCATCCATGATTGCTATGGAAGCTGGTGGAGATTTCATTAAAACCTCCACAGGAAAAATTCCTGTTGCAGCTACTCCTGAAGCATCGTATGTGATGTTAAAGGCAATAAAAGAACATAAAGACAAACATGGTAAGATGGTTGGGTTTAAACCTGCTGGAGGTATTTCAACACCCGAACAAGCTTTTAATTATATCAAACTAATAGAGAATATTTTAGGAAAAGATTGGTTATCTCCTGAATATTTCAGAATTGGGGCGAGCAGACTTGCAAATAATCTTTTGTTAAAATTAACTACCCACTAATTAAAGTATATCCAACTACCCTATGAATAAACTTTACAAATTTGCACTTCCTATTATATGTTTTTTGATATTCTCCAATACTTCGTTTGCACAGGTAAGTATTGATACTGCTAAAGATTTTTCAGTAAAAGATTTAGCAAGTAATCAGCACAGGCTCTTTGATTACCTGGATGCAGGAAAAATTGTCGTAATAGATTTTTTCACTGTTACTTGTGGCCCCTGTCAAACTTATGCTTCCCATGTAAGTGAGGCCTATGAGTATTTTGGCTGCAATCAGGGAAATGTGATATTCCTTGGTATTAACTGGGGTGCAGATAATGAGACAGTAGCCAATTTCGATACACTCTATGGAGTTACATTTCCAAGTGTCAGTGGACTTCAGGGCGGAGGGAATTCCGTTATTGACAGTTTCGAAGTAAGGTCCTATCCTTCAGTGTGTGTAATAACGCCTGACAGAAATATCTTTACTCCATATATTTGGTTACCCGCCTACGATAGTATTGTACGGGAAGTGACTGCAGCGGGTGGTATCCCAATGAATTGCACTGTTTCAGTTAATGAAACTGAAATTAAAGACGATTACATCATAATATTCCCCGACGGTAGCGTAAAGGTAAATCTGCCTTCCTCATACAATGAAGTGGTTCTATCGTTATACTCCATTGATGGGAAATTATTATACAGTGAACCTACACAATATAATGCCTTGATTAAAATTCCTCAAGGAAAAGGATTTTATATACTCCGCCTGACTTCAGGGAAGAAACTGCTTGCGTCAAGAAAATTTGTCAGATTATTTTAATTATCCTTTCGTTCCAATGTTTTTATGGTATATAATTTGATTATATATTGATAACATTATCCATCTAATAAAAACATCAAATGAGAACTAAAATAAAAATATTCCTAGTGGTGCTAGCAACTGCTTTCCTTACCTCTTGTACTCTTGAAGAAGATCTTGATCCTATCTCAGATGATGCAAGGGATAAGTTTATTGATACCTGGATGTTCTACGAAAATGAGGCGGTTCGTGCTTCCAGTTACTCTGTAAACATTACAAAAGATCCGGGTAATTCAGCGCAGGTGCTGTTGAAAAACTTTGGCAACATGGGGCATGCATATAGCGCATACGGCATTGTAACTACTTCACGTATTGAGGTCCCATCACAGGAAATTTATAGCGGGATTATAATTGAAGGAACCGGAAGGCTGATCTCTACTGATGAAATGGAATGGGAATATACAATAACCGGGGGTGGTGAATTAGAGGCATATACTGCCACTGCTACCCGTTAAATATTAGTTCCTTTTTTTAAAATTGACGGAGAGGTTTGTTCTCTTGTAGTTGATCTAAATTATAAACAACATCCTAAAATTCTAGATGTCCACACTCGTAAATAAGGCAAATAAAGACTATTTTTTTAAGGAATCCAGATCGATCTTCTTAATATCCAGCTTCTCAGGGCCAAAATTTATGCTGTCTTTTTTCCTTGTTAAAATATTGATCTTTTCATCCATCATTTTCTGATAGTTTTCAAGATCCTGCTGGTAGTAAAATAGGTTTTCCTTAAACTGGTCAGGTGTAATATCATAATAATAAAACAGTGAATCGTAGGCCCTTTTAGCCAAAATAGTCATACTGTCGTTAGATATTTTTGTTTGATGCATTTTTAATGCAGCTTCAGTAATTTCCAGATCAGCTAAAATTCTGACCATCTTTTCTTCTACTATAAAACGGTCGTCCTTTGGCCTCGGATTGTCTCCCCGGCTACATCCTGACAAACAAATGATCCCGGCGCAAGCCAGGATCACTGAAATAATTATTATTTGTTTTTTCATTTCTGCTTGTTGAATTCTTCGTTCAAAAGCTTAAGTACATCTTGTGTAATATCAAGTGAATCATTGGCTGATAAAATACTTCCTCCCCTATTATAGGAGAATATATAATCGAAATTCATTCTCTGATTATATCTTTTAAGGAAGTTTTGCATACTATCGAGCAGAAGCTGGTTCATTTCAAATTCTCTATTAGCAAGCTCTGAAGAATATCTTTCGCGTAGTTGCATAAGATTTTGTTGCTCTTGCATAAGACTGCCATAAACTTCCTGTGCAGAAGCTTCTGAAATGCTGCCTTTATTTACCTGTTCCTGGAAGTAGGCTGCATCTTTCTCCAAAGACTTTTGCTTATTTGATACTTCGGATTCATATCTTGTTGTTCTCTGTTCCAGTTCTTCGCGCATTTGTTTCACAAGATCGTAGTGCAACAAAATTGTATCACTATTGACATAAGCAACTGATACCGAACCTGATGATGCCTTTTGAATAGCTTTTACAGGTATCTGTCTATCAGGCTTTAATACGACAAAATATAGGATTATGACCCCAATCAATAAAATGATATTTATAATGGTCAGAACTAAGTTAAGATTTCCTTTACGGGCTCCATTTGTCGGTTTTTGAAGTTCTTGCTCGTTCAGGTTGTTGTTTTCAGAATTGAGATTCTCTTTGTGTTCCTCAGAAAAAATTATATTGTCTTCAGCCATGACTGGTTTATAAATTAAATTCGGTGCTAATTTAACAGAATATTATGGAACAATTGGTTAATTACCGAGATCTGATAGAAATTTTATACGCATTAGTCGTATCTCTTCTTCAGAAAATTCATCTTCTCCAAGTTCAACCAGTGCATCCTGGATTGAGTCGCTTTCGGCTTCCCTGAAAAATTCATAAATTTCTTCCTGATGATAAGGGTCGACATACTCATTTACATAATAAGACAAATCGAGTTTTGTACCCGAAGAAACGATTCGCTCAATCTCTGTAAGTAACTCACTTATTGTCATACTTTTTGCCAGTGCAATATCTTCAAGAGAAACTTTCCTGTCTATACTCTGAATGATATACACCTTCAGGCCTGACTTGTTAACAACTGATTTGACAACCATATCCATAGGCCTGATTATTTCGTTTTCTTCAACGTACGTTTTAATAAGCTTCAGGAATGGTTCTCCATATTTTTGGGCTTTGCCTGATCCCACTCCTGTTATCTGCTTCAGTTCATCAAAAGTTACCGGATACTGAATTGCCATATCTTCTAATGAAGGATCCTGAAAGATAACAAAAGGTGGCAGATTTTCTTTTCTTGATATCTCTTTTCGCAAATCTTTCAACATTGTAAAAAGAACTTTATCAGCGGTACTGGTTTTAGCACCCTCTGCAAAGAAATCTTCTTCTTCGGCATTTTCGTAATCATGATCCCGGGTAAGCATGATAGATCGGGGATTATCAAGAAACTTATGCCCTTCGGGTGTGACTTTCAAAAGTCCATAATTCTCAATATCTTTTACCAGGAGTCGCTCAATCAGCATTTGTCTGATTACTGCATTCCAATATTTTTCATCATGTTCAATCCCCTTACCAAAAACTTCAAGTTGATTATGTTTGAACGATTTGTTATTGGCTGATAATTTTCCCGTTATAATTCCAATGATGTGTTTTGCTTTAAATTGCTGCTTAACAGCCAATACAGTTTCAAGAACCAGTTCTACTGCATCCTGTCCTTCAAATTTTGTCTTTGGATGGAGGCAGTTGTCACAGCTACCGCAATTATCTTCACGAAATACTTCTCCGAAATAATGCAACAACTGTTTACGCCTACATACGGATGATTCAGCGTATGCGACAGTCTCCAGTAACAATTGGCTTGCTATTTCCTGCTCAGCAACCTGTTTATTTTTATTGAATTTTTCAAGTTTCTGAATATCGTCATAACTATAAAAAGCGATGCAATTTCCTTCCCCATCATCACGACCAGCTCTACCGGTTTCCTGATAGTATCCCTCGAGACTCTTTGGAATATCATGGTGAATAACATACCGTACATCCGGCTTGTCGATACCCATACCAAATGCAATAGTAGCGACGATCACATCAATTTCCTCCATAAGGAACTTATCCTGATTGATTACCCTGGTATGCGAATCCAAACCTGCATGATATGGGAGAGCTTTAATTCCATTTACCTGAAGTGTCTCTGCAAGTTCCTCAACCTTTTTGCGGCTTAAGCAATAAACAATACCTGATTTGCCTGGCTGAGATTTGATATACTTTATAATATCCTTTATTACTTCCTCCCCTTTAGGTCTTACTTCATAATACAGGTTTGATCTATTGAATGAAGAAATGAAGAGCTTAGCGTCCATCATGTTAAGATTCTTCTGAATATCCTGCTGAACCTTTGGAGTTGCAGTAGCTGTAAGTGCTATTATTGGTACCCTTTTCCCAATCGACTCAATTATTGGACGCAATCTACGGTACTCAGGTCTGAAATCATGTCCCCATTCTGAAATACAATGAGCTTCATCTATTGCAAAAAATGAAATGTTTATGTCTTTAAAGAATTGAACATTTTCATCTTTTGTAAGGGACTCCGGAGCTACATATAGTAATTTGGTTTTTCCTGACAACAGATCCTTTCTCACCTCAGCTATTTCATTCTTTGCCAATGAGGAATTGAGCACATGGGCAATTCCCTTTTCAGCGCCAAAATTTCTAATGGCATCAACCTGATTTTTCATCAGGGCAATAAGAGGAGATATTATTATGGCGGTTCCATCACTAATAAGCGCAGGCAATTGATAGCACATAGATTTACCTCCGCCCGTTGGCATTATGACAAAAGTATCATGACCATCAAGCAGGCTTTCTATTATAGCTTCCTGATTCCCTTTAAATGAATCAAAACCGAAGATTTTTTTTAGTAGTTCGTTTAATGAAGTTTTTACGACTTTCTTACCCATCATAGTTCATTATGACACTCATAAAAAGTTAACAGAGTGTAAATATTTTAGTTAGCTTAAAAACGACGATTCTTAACAAATATAATTAATCATTCAAAAGATCACAACTCTTTGCAAAAATATTTTAGCCTGTAAAACCAATATTATAAATAATTAACACCTCTGCTTTCCTGTCTTTCACTCAATAAAATTTCCTTCCCTTTCGGGATGAGTTTAAATCAATTCCACAATAGGATTTTGCTAATTACTTATTATCAGGTCCCGGACTTTAGCTATTTCTGGCAAAAGGAGTGCAAATTTGATAAAATTTTTAATGTGAATTACAAGAAAATGTAATTAGTGTACCTTGATTACATGCAACTTGCGATAATGGGCTTAGCACCGAGAAACTATTTATAGTTGTATATTTGCACCGTTATAAAAAAAATTATTTGAAAACACAGGAAGAAATCAGGGAAATAGCAGTAAGGACTATAAAAGAAGAAGCAGCTGCAATAGATCACTTAAGTGATTACCTGACAGATGATTTTGAAAAAAGCGTCAGCCTGATTTTACATTCTCAGGGAAGAGTTATTGTAACCGGAATTGGAAAGAGTGCCAACATAGCATCTAAACTGGTGAGTACATTGAATAGTACCGGTACTCCAGCAATTTTCCTGCACGCTGCAGATGCCATTCATGGAGACCTTGGGACTATCAGGGATGAAGATATTGTAATATGTCTTTCAAAAAGTGGTGATACTCCGGAGATAAAAGTATTGGTTCCTTTGATAAAGACAATGGGCAATAAGTTAATTGCCTTAGTGGGTAACACAGATTCATATCTGGCCCGCAATGCTGATCTTCTTTTAAATACAACCGTTCAGCGTGAAGCGTGTCCTAATAATCTTGCTCCAACAGCAAGTACAACTGCACAACTTGTAATGGGTGATGCTCTTGCTGTAGCACTTCTTGAATGCAGAGGTTTTACACGTGAAGATTTCGCTCGATATCATCCGGGTGGAGCCTTGGGGAAGAAACTTTACCTTAGAGTTTCTGATATTTATAAAAATAATGAGAAGCCTGAAGTACAGACTGAAGATGATATGCGATCAGTAATTCTTGAAATCTCTTCCAAGAGACTAGGCGCAACTGCAGTTCTTGAAGGCAATATACTTGCAGGCATAATAACTGATGGTGATATCCGTAGAATGCTTCACCGTGACACTCCTTTTCAGGACTTGAAAGCCAAGGATATAATGACCATTGCACCTTTGACTATTCAGTCAGATATTTTGGTTGCTGATGCTTTAGATATTATGCGTAAAAATAATATCACACAAATGCTCGTTATGGAAGATGGTATTTATGCAGGAGTTGTCCATCTTCACGATATTTTAAAAGAAGGCATAATCTGATGGTTAGTACCGGAGTTCCACTTTCTCATTTAATAAAAAGAAAATATGGGAGTAAAATTGGATGAGTTTAACAGCTATCGTGAAAAAATGAATAAGCGATTGCTGGAGGCTGAGAATAATAAAATCATAAAGAGAATTTTCAGTATCGACACTCTGAGTTATGAAGACGGAGCCCTTGATGCCAGAACCAAAGAGATGCTGGGTTTGGTTGCTTCAATGGTATTGCGGTGTGATGATTGTATAAAGTATCATCTGATAACCTGTTATAAACTGGGAGTAACCGAGGATGAGCTGATGGAAGTAATTGGCATTGCCAATCTTGTTGGAGGAACCATCGTTATCCCTCATACTCGTCGGGCAATTGAATTCTGGGACGATCTTTCTAAAAATACTACCGAATGAAACTGAGGACTGAAAATCTGGTAAAAAAATATCGTCAAAGGACTGTTGTAAATAACGTTTCTGTAGAAGTGCAGCAGGGAGAAATTGTTGGCTTGCTAGGACCAAATGGTGCAGGTAAAACCACTTCATTCTATATGATTGTGGGGTTAATCAAACCTGTCTCAGGCCATGTTTTTCTCGAAGAAATGGATATTACTGAGATGCCCATGTTTCGTCGTGCACAATTGGGCATAGGATACCTTGCACAAGAAGCTTCGGTTTTCCGCCAACTTAGTGTTGAGGACAATATAAGAGCTGTACTTGAATTCACTGATTTATCAAAGTCGGCGCAAAAAGACAGGCTCGAGAGTCTGATTGATGAATTTGGACTAAATCACGTGCGTAAAAGTAAAGGTATCCAATTATCAGGAGGTGAAAGACGAAGAACAGAAATAGCCCGTGCATTAGCTGTCAATCCTAAATTTATTCTTCTGGATGAACCTTTTGCAGGTGTTGATCCTATTGCTGTTGAAGATATCCAGCACATTGTCTCAACTCTTAAGCAAAAGAATATTGGAATTCTTATTACCGACCATAATGTTCATGAAACCCTAACAATTACCGACAGGGCTTATCTTTTATTCGAAGGTTCTGTTCTTAAATCCGGTTCTGCTGAAGAACTTGCTAATGATGAAAAAGTTAGGGATGTATACCTTGGTAAGAATTTTGAACTAAGAAAATAAATACATTAGATACTTACAATCTTTTCGCAGAGTTTTCTAAAATCCTCTGCTTTTTTATCCTTTCCTATACTGTACATGTAATCAGCAGCCTGCATAAACTTCCTTATGTCGGGGTGTTGGAAAGGTTCTCTTTCACGAATTTCAGAATAGTAATCCAATGCTGAATCAAGTCCCTCTTCAATAACAAGTCGTGAAATTTTTGCAGCTATTGAGACCGATCTTTCCTGAAATAATGTATTTTCAATAAGCCTGACCAATTCATGATTTGAAGAGATACTGGTGTTATTTAGAACAATAATTGAACTTTGCTCCTCTATAAATCTATGGAAATTAGTTCTTGAACCTTCCCAAATTCCATTATGATATACTACTTTGGTGCCGTTCGATTCCCTTAACCTGAAGCCCTGTCCGTAAGGAATTATTTTTCCTGAAATTGTAGTAGCAGGTTCAAAGGCCATGTCAACTAATTCTTTTGAAAGAGGGAAACCATCATATAGAGCCTTATCCCATTTGCGAAGATCCTCGATTGTAGAGCAAACTCCCTTATCACCCACTGCGCCATCATGATGACTATCAGCAATCCTGATATAACCTCTTCTTGTGGATCTGAATCCGTCAATTTGCTTTCTTACTATATTAGTATCAACCGATGAGTACACATAAGTGCTGTTCATACCAAGTGGTTTGAATAAGCGTCGCTGCAAAAACTCATTTAATGAAAGGCCTGAAATCCTTTGGACTACGGTTGCCAGCATCATGTATCCAGTATTTGAATAATCATATTGGGTACCTGGTTTAAAAAATAAAGGTAATTTGTACTTGGCCATTAAATCAATTACATCTTCATTGTCAGGAGCATGACTCTCCTTCCAGTATTTATCAATAAGATACATGTAATTGGGTAATCCCGACAAGTGGTGCAGTAATTGGTCTATAGTAACTTCACGGTAAGGAAGTTCAGGGATATATTTTACCAATGAATCAGTAAAATCCAGACGTCCATCTGATTTAAGAAGCATAATAGCTGCTGCTGTGAACTGTTTACTTACTGAAGCAAGTTGAAAAACAGTGGATTGATTTACAGCCTCTTTTCTTAAAGGATCGGCATTACCAACTGATCTGCTGTATATTTCATTTCCACCTACAGCTACCAGTACATTGCCACTAAAACGTTGCTGCAATGTAAATGCATCAATTAAAGAATCAAGTCTTACTACAACATCAGCGGCAATTATCTTGGATAGATGTTCCGTTTCTTCATCCGAAAGTATTTCATTCTCATTGTAATTAGCACTGGATGTTTGTGAGTCAAAAGGAGAAAAACCAATTATTAGTAATATAGATATCAGGACTTTAAAAACTAGCTTCATCAGATTGTCGGGTTGTCTCTTAAAAATGGTTCAAGGTTAGTTCACAAAAATAAAATTTTTTCTAAATAATTTTGAGGTGATGAAAAAAAACTTTACTCTTTAAAAATCAGCGACATAAGTATATATGTAAATATAGAAAACACTAATCCGGTCCAACCAAGAAAAACAATTAATAAGAGCGCTATAAGAAGAAATGTATATCTTATTCTATTTGCTTTAAAGCTTAATCCTTTGAATTTCAGAGCAAACATGCGGATTTCAGAAACCAGTAAAAAACAGGTGATGCCTATTAATAATAATTGAACATACAAGTTCGAAAAAATGTTGCCGAGGATTGTATCACTTTGTAATAAAGCAACTATACTGAATGAGATGAGCAAAATTGCATTTGCCGGAGTGGGAAACCCAATAAAATAAACAGATTGGCGGGTATCTAAATTAAATTTTGCAAGCCTTAAAGCTGAAAATCCAGCAATCGTTAGAGAAAAATAAGGGATTATTTTTATCCAAATGGAGGCATCGTCCGCAATATTCTTTTCCATCAAAATGAATACAAACAATGATGGAACAAGGCCGAAAGAAATTACATCAGCAAGCGAATCAAGTTCTTTGCCAATTAATGATTTAGCATTTAAAAGCTTGGCGGCAAGTCCATCAAAGAAATCAAATACTGCAGACAATCCTACAAGCATTGCAGCTTCTAAGATAAATCCTTTAAAAAGGAAAATAACTGCCAATCCACCACATAATAAGTTTAGTAATGTGATGAAATTAGGGATATGGGATTTATAATTCATTAACGATACTATTTAACATCTTCAAAGATAAATAACACAAAGAGTTAATGTCCAAAAAAACCAACGATTCTTTCAACCACTAATTGTTAATAATAACAGCAGGGTTATGAGATCAGGTTTTTAACTTTTAGTTAAGTGATTTGTTAATGTCTTTGATTTAAAACCATTCATCAAACACAATAGGTATGGAAAGTGCAAAAACAATCGAATCAATGGGCTTTGTTCTGAAAAAAGAAACTTTGTCACTTCTTGAATCTGAACACAAATTCAGTGAATTAATTCTTGAGGATCTGGATCCATATCCCGGTTTTTATGACCATTTTCATATCCCCTTGAGTGAAGAGGAGAAAAAACCCCGTTCAATTTTCGCTCTTACAAAAGATATGACATTTGTCCAAATGGATGAATTCATCAGAAATACCAATTCAGTTAAAAGTAATTTCGGAACAAGGTTCGATGCAGTTATTGGTCGGCTTATGTTGCAGAACAACCCAGTAACCTGTATAAGAATTTACATGGACGATTATACTGCACTTCCCCTGCTAATTGAACGCTACAAACAAAGCGGAATAGAATTTCTTCCATACAGAACCGTAAAACCTTACAGTTCTCTCATTACAATCAGGAAATTCATGAGACTCGAAAAAATAGTACCAAATTTTTATCGTGATCTTGAATTAAAGGATACTTACTATTTTAAAGTTGATAAGTATGTTCCATGGTCAAAGTTTGAAACAATTTCTATAAATATTCGCAATAATAACAACCATAAGGTGTACGATGCTGCTCAGGCCGGTTATTATAATCCCGATGGTATTGTAGAAATGATTAGGATTTATGATCCTAAAGCCACTCTCGATAATCTGATTTTCTTAAAAGAGAAATATGACATCGAAATAGAGAGATCGCTTTACCAGCTTGCTTAATACTAATTTGATCTTATAGTAATGACACCTCTTGAGTTTGCCGGCTTGCCAATAAATAGTCAAGTTCAAATTGTTATTTCCGAAGGTCGGGAAATACTTGACCGCATATTTTTGTACTACATCATAAAATTATATCTGTATAACGGGATCTATGTGGAAATATGGTACCAACAAATAGGCAACAAGATTGATAAAGTGCAAATAGTTGATCTTGATGATGTTATACATCTCTATGAAAGTCAGATTAACATTAATGATCTCTTCAAAGAATAAGTACTTTTGCAGATATTTGTAAAACTGCATGAACAATTTACTTATTCAGTCCTATAACTACGAACTACCTGATGAAAGAATTGCCATGTTTCCTCTGGCTAAGAGAGATGAAACCAAATTACTCGTCATGCGTGGCGGTAATATTACCGACACAAAATTTAACAGTTTACCCGATTACATCCCGGAAAATAGTCTCTTTATTTTCAATAATACCAGAGTAATCAAAGCCCGGCTTGTTTTTCACAAGCCCGGTGGTGCCAGGATAGAAATATTCTGTTTAAATGAGGAATCATTTGAGGGTACTACTACCAATCAGGAGACTAAAATTCATCATCAAAACAGGTCTGTTTGGAAGTGTTATATTGGCAACTCAAAAAAGTGGAAATCCGGAAGTCTTCTATTAAAAGCAAACGGTTTCCCATTTTTAAAAGCTACAAGAATATCAGCACAATCCGACACTTCTCTTATTATGTTCGAATGGGAAGATCCGGACTTATCTTTTGAAAAGATCCTCGAATACTATGGACTTGTTCCATTACCTCCATATCTCCATAGAGAACCTGTGGAAAGCGACAGAGAAAGATATCAGACAGTTTATGCCATGTATGATGGCTCTGTTGCTGCACCAACTGCCGGGCTACATTTTACAGAATCTGTTTTCGAAAAACTTAGAGAGAAGAGATGTACTCTCGATTATGTAACATTGCATGTTGGAGCAGGCACTTTTAAACCAGTCACAGCAGTGGATGCAAAAGATCATAACATGCATGCAGAGAAAATTATCATCCATAAGGACACTCTGCTGAGACTCATACAAATGATAGATTATCAGGTAATTTCTGTGGGGACTACATCAATGCGAACTCTGGAAAGCCTTTATTGGTTCGGTCTGCAATTGATCACAGGAAATACTGGTACTTTAACCGAAACAGGATTATTCAATATCGAGCAGTGGGAACCATATCAATCGAAAGGTAACATTTCAAGCCTTGATTCATTGACTGCTATTTACGATTATATGCGTGAAAATAATTTGAATGAAATATCAGGTTATACAAGCATTATGATTGTTCCTGGTTACCATTTTAAGATTTGCAAAGCACTTGTCACCAATTTTCATCAGCCTCAAAGTACGCTTTTATTGCTGGTTGCGGCTTTTATTGGTAATGACTGGAAAAAAGCCTACGAGCATGCACTTACAAATGATTTCAGGTTTTTAAGCTATGGAGATAGCTGTTTATTTTATCCATGAATGTAACGGGAATAATACTTGCCGGAGGCAAAAGTTCCAGAATGGGAACTGACAAAGGTCTGATAGACATATCAGGTTCACCTATGATCAGTCATATCATCAGGATTGTAAGTCCCTTGTGCAATCAACTTTTAATCAGCACTTCAAACTCTGAATACAATAAATTCGGAATTCAAACAGTTCCCGACATTTATCATGAATCAGGGCCTATTGCGGGATTGCACTCCTGCCTTAAAGAAAGCCACAACCAGATTAATATCTGTATTCCTTGTGATGTTCCCCAGATGAAGACCAAAATCCTGCAACTTCTTTTATCCCAAGCCATTATATACCCTGACAATTGCATAGTTCCGGTAACAAATTACCCCGAGCCATTAATCGCTGTGTATCCCCTTTCCGTTATACCCACTATTGAAGAATTGATAACTACGGGGATAAAAAAAATGACAGAGATATTTAATGTTTTTCCAACAAGGTATATATCGATGAGCGATTCGGGCTTTGATAAAAATAATTTCAAAAATATCAACTCACCTGTAGACCTGTAGAGTTTTGTTTCATAGAATATTATAATTTTACCTCCATGGCCGAAACAATAACCAGCAAGAAGAAAAAGAATCCTCCGCAGCCTGTTGAAATGAGCTTTTGGGATCATGTCGACGCCCTGAGGGGTCATCTTTTCAGGTCAGTCTTGGCTATTCTGGTTTTTTCCATACTTGCTTTTCTGAATAGAGAAATAGTCTTTGAAAAAATTATCCTTGCCCCTAAAGAATCAGGTTTCATAACCAATCAACTGCTTTGCCAACTTGGTCAATGGTTAAAAGTTGGTGGCCTTTGCATTGATGAATATACAATCGATATCATAAATATTAATGTCTCAGGGCAGTTCACTACACATATCACAATTAGTTTCTTTATAGGTCTGGTATTAGCTTTCCCTTACGTCATCTGGGAAATATGGCGTTTCCTGCAACCTGCTTTATACGAAAATGAAAAAAAACATTCCAGAGGAGCAGTACTGGCAATGTCTTTTCTGTTTATTGTCGGTATTTTATTCGGATATTATGTAATAATCCCTCTCACTCTCAATTTTTTTGGCACATACCAGGTTAGTGAAAATGTCATAAATCAAATTGCCCTATCATCTTACATCAGCACTTTTGTTTCAGTTATTTTCTCAATTGGGCTGATCTTCGAACTACCAGTATTTATTTTGTTTCTTTCAAAAGTTGGGATCGTAACCCCTGATTTCCTCAGACGGAGCAGAAAATATATGATAGTGCTTATTCTTACTATTTCGGCAATTATCACGCCTCCTGATATTTTTAGTCAAGTCCTTGTGAGCCTTCCTATGATAGCACTTTATGAATTAAGTATTGTGCTTTCAGCCAGGATAACCAGGAAACAGGAAACAACCTGATTACTGTTTTGTAACCTTTATCATTTCCTTGCGTCAAAAGGGCATAAACCTAAAAAGTCATGGAAAAAAACAGATTATACCGTATTGTAAACGGAAGAGTTATAGGAGGTGTAGCTGGTGGAATTGCTGAATACTTCAACATTGACCCTACCATTATTCGTATCCTTTTTATCCTTCTAACCATTTTTGGTGGAGGCGGAGTTCTTATCTACATAGTAATGTGGATTGTAGTTCCCGAAAAATATACACTATATCCTCCATTTGGTAGTTATACAAAGACTGAAAGTTCATCTTCCGGACCATCAAACTTCAGTAGTTCAAACTCTGCAGGATATACACCTGGTTCATCAGGCGTTGGAGAAACGTATTCAGGTTATTCACCAGGAACAGTTCCTCCACGCATGAGTACCGAACCTAGTCCAGCTCCCGGTAGCGGATTGGACGGAAGCCTCATTGCCGGACTAATATTAATTCTTATTGGAGGTTTCTTCCTTTTTGAACGATTCATCCCAGCCATCCATTTTTCAGATTTCTGGCCTCTGCTCATTATTGTCATTGGACTCTTTATGATTTTTAAAGGAATACCCGGATTAAAAAAGCAGCAAGAACCGGAATTCAATACTTATCGTGATCCGGCAAGAGATACTCGTCAGGAAGACTCTTCAGCATCTTACAACCAATCAGGGGAATCAAATGATATCAACACTAACAACGACCTAAATAATTAAGATATGAGCTACAAGAAATTGTTTTGGGGAATTTTGCTGGTCATTATCGGCATCCTGTTTATTCTTAAAAATACCGGATTAATTTATTTTGATTGGTGGACCATACTAAGATTATGGCCTCTTGTCCTTATTCTATGGGGAATTTCATTAATCCCTGTTAAAGATTTTATAAAACTTATCCTATCATTGGTAGCCATTGCACTTGCATTTTTGCTGATTTCAAAATTTGACAAACGTGATAAGCCTTTCTGGCACTGGAACAGGGATAATGACAGATGGAGTTATCATTACGATTATGACGATAATGATGAAGATGATTCCACCACTTATTCCGGTTTCACAGGCGACTATCAGGAACTGTTCCAGGATTATGACTCAACTATTACAACAGCTAAACTCTCATTCGATGCAGCAGCAGGAGATTATAAAATTTCTGATTCTCTGTTGACCGATAAACTCCTCTTGTTCAGGAAAAAAGGTAATATCGGCAATTACAGTATGACTAGTGATGATGAACTAAACCGCAGAGAAATACGGCTAAAGATTGACGACTCAAGAGTTAAGCTTAAGAACCATGGAAATATGGTTCAGATGTATCTGAATCCTGAACCTGAATGGGATTTCGATTTCGATATTGGTGCCGCCAATATTAATTTTGATCTGAGCAGATTTAAAGTCGCAAGTATCGATCTTGACGGAGGTGCATCTGCCATCAATTTAAAGCTAGGTAGTTTGACGCCCAGAACTAATATTGATATTGATGCAGGAGCAGCTTCAATAGATATCAAAGTCCCATCAACAGCAGGTGTTGAAGTTAAAACAGAGACTGTCTTCACCAGCCGTAATCTTCCGGGATTTAAAAAAATTGCCAATGGGTTATTCAGATCCGATAATTTTGAAACTTCTCAATCAAAGATTTTTATTCAGGTTGATGCCGGAGTTTCATCATTAGATGTAAACAGGTATTAAAACATCAGCATTCCTTTCCCAGGAAATTGCTAAAAATAGTGCATATTTCTTCCGGGGCATCGGCGTGAACCCAATGCCCCGCATTTTTTATGGTGGTTAATTGAGCCTGCGGAAAATAATGTTTAATGGTCGGAATATGCTCATCTTTAATGTAATCCGATTGCCCTCCTTTTATAAATAATACAGGTTTATCAAAAGTGCCCGATGACTCAATGCCTGAGAAGATATAATCCATATTATTGTTAATGGCACTAAGATTCAATCGCCAGTCGAAAGAATTTTTTGTTTTCCTGTACAAACTCTTCATAATAAACTGCCGGGTGCTGTTTCCCATTATCCGGGTCTTTAGTAGTTCATCAACTTCCTGCCTTGAATGGACACTATCAAAATTTATCGACATCATGGCACTGATGATAGTAAAATGCGAATCTCTGTCAGGATATTTTACCGGACTTATATCAACAATAATCAATTTTGAAATTAAATCAGGATGATCAAGTGCAAACTGCATTGCTACTTTCCCTCCCATCGAATGCCCAATTATAATAGGATTCTCAAGTCGATGTTCTTCTATAAATTCCAGAAGATCATAGGCCATGGCGTGATAATTAAAAGTAGGACTGTGTGGTGATTGTCCGTGATTCCTCAAATCAGGCAACCAAACAGAGAACTTCTCTGCTAATTTTTTCCCATGAGTAACCCAATTATCCGACAGTCCAAAGAGTCCATGTAAAATGATTACCGGGTCACCATTACCAAACTGTCGATAAAAAAGCTTCATTTCAGGAATTTTATGATTTGTGAAGATTTCCGATCCTTTCAGTTACAACCAGTTCTTTACGATACATCTCGATGGTTTTGCTCAAACCAAAATAAAGAGCATCAGCTATCAAAGCATGACCAATCGAAACTTCAAGCAAACCCTCAATGCGGGATGCAAAAAAATTCAAGTTATCAAGATTCAGGTCATGGCCTGCGTTTATTCCCAAATTGGTATCCCTTGCTACTTTTGCAGCATCAACAAAAGGAGCAATCGCCTTTTCCCTGTCAATTAAATATTCCGAGGCATAACTTTCAGTATAAAGTTCTACTCTGTCGGTTCCTGTTACTGCAGCGTTTTCAACCATCAAGGGCACAGGATCAACAAATAGTGAAGTCCTTATTCCGTGCTTTTTGAATTCCTTAATAATATCACTTAAAAAATTCCTATAGGTGATTGTATCCCACCCATGATTAGATGTCAGTGCATCGGGTGCATCGGGCACTAAAGTCACCTGATGAGGCTTAACTGCTAACACAAGATCAACAAAACGATCCTGTGGATTCCCTTCAATATTGAATTCTGTAGAAAGTACCGGCTTCAAATCATATACATCCTGATATCTTATATGTCTCTCATCAGGCCGCGGATGAACTGTAATTCCTTGAGCACCGAATTTTTCGCAATCCAAAGCCACTTTCAATACATCAGGAAGATTACCTCCTCTTGCATTTCTTAAAGTTGCCACTTTATTAATGTTGACACTTAATTTAGTCATAATTCACATAATTTTTATGAAGCAAAATTAAGAAAGTTAACTGATACCTAACCCAATATAAACCTTTCTCAGGAGTAACCATTTTATTATTACATTTGTTGAACTTCAGTACCATTCATATAATTTATGATAGCTAAAGATTTGATTAGTGATACCATAATGCCCCTTCAAACATCCGATACCGGTATAGTTGCCCTTAATTGGATGGAAGAATTTAAGGTATCTCATCTGCCAATTGTCAATAATGCCGACTTCCTTGGTCTAATATCTGAGAACGATATCTATACACTTAATAGTTACGAAGAACCATTGGGCAATCACTCACTGTCACTCAGCAATCCTTATGTGACAGAAAATCAACATGTATATGATATTATACGACAAGTATATGAACAGAAATTAACACTTATACCTGTTGTGGATGAGAAAAACCATTACCTTGGATCAATCACATTACAATGTCTTACGAAATATTTTGCAAGACTTGCCGCAGTTGATAATCCCGGTGGTATTATAGTTCTTGAAATGGGAATCAGAGATTTTGTGCTCAGTGAAATTGCCCGTATTGTTGAGTCAAATGATGCTATAATCCTTAGTCTCTATGTAATGAATCTACCTGATTCAACTAAAATGCAGGTAACCATTAAAGTCAACAAGATGGATATTGCTCCGATAATTGCAACTTTCAATAGATTCAATTACGATATAAAAGCATCTTTCTTTCAAAAAGAATATGACCAAACACTCAATGATCGTTACGACTCATTGATGCGATTCCTTGATATTTAGTATGTATGTCAATTTCCCATAGGCGTTTCCCTGCAATTCTTTTTGCCGCCTTTATCTGTTTTTTTGCTTCCAATGATTCATTGTATGCTCAAATCACAGATTCTGACACAATCACCAGGAGGAATCTTACAGATAAAGGGCATTCAAAAAAGGAGCATGTCATTGAATTTACAGATACAATAAGTTCCACCGTCGACACCCTGATAAGAATCGGAGATATTGTAATTGCAGGTAACACAAGAACACATCAATCGATAATTTTAAGAGAAATTACATTCCACGAAGGAGAATTATACCCTTTGAGCAAGCTCAATTCACTAATTGAAACTTCCATCATAAACCTTAACAAAACCTCCCTTTTTAATTCAGTAATCATCGATTATCAGATATTCAACACGCCTGATGGAGGGAAAACCACACTATTTGTTATCCTTGTAAAAGAAAGATGGTATTGGTGGATATGGCCTTTGGTTGAACATCCCGACCGAAACTTCAATGATTGGTGGCAACATCAGAATATTGGAAGACTGTCAGCAGGACTTCATTTTCAACATGAGAACTTTGCAGGGAAGTCCGAGAAACTGAATATCAAAGCCCTGCTGGGTTATCGTACATACCTTGAAGCAGGCTATGAATGGCCATATCTGAATAAGGCTCATACTTTTGGTCTGGGAATTCTCAGCTCATATTATTCACAAAAAGAGATAAATTACGCTACCGTCGATAATGAACTGATTTTCTACCGTGACGACCATAAACTAATGCAACAGGCATTCAGGTTTTCTGTCAGTGCTAAGTACAGACGAGGATTTCATCTTACCAATATCTTCTCGGTTCAATATTCGGGACTTCAATTTAACGATACTGTTATACTGCTGAATCCTATGTTTACCGGTCCACAAACAATTTCTGAAGACCGACAATCAGAGCTTAATCCACATTACATTTCACTCTCTTATAATTTTAAAGCGGACTATAGAGACAACCGTTATTATCCTCTTAAAGGATATTATGGAGAATCGGAACTTTCGTATATATCAGGAATCAACTATAATTTTTCACAACAAAGTATCAGAATTTCTCTTCGAGGATATTTACCTTTAGCACAATGGCTATTTGGTGCAGCTGAAATAACTTCAAAATTCTCTAATCCGGAGGAAGTTCCCTATTATTTGCTGAATGCTCTGGGTTATGACAGGGAATTTGTGAGAGGATATGAATACAATGTTATTGAGGGTCAACATTATTCACTCTTTAAGTCACATTTAAAGGCTAGATTCGTTCAAACTACTTTGAAAATTCCCTGGCTGAAAGCCGAAAAGTTCAATAACATTCCATTAAATCTATATACAGGACCACATTTTGATTATGGGATTGCATATCCGGTCATAAGCGAAGTGAACAGAAATTCCTTTCAGGGTAAACCACTTATTGGAGTTGGTGCGGGAATAGATCTGGTAAGTTATTATGATAAGGTTTTTCGGTTTGAATACTCATACAACCTGAGTAAAAACAAAGGCGGCCTGTTTATCCATTTCATTGCAATGATTTGATTTATTGGTGCTTCAAGAGCTGTTTCCTACATCTCATATCCAAACCGCTTAAGTTGCTGAGAATCGTCCCTCCAGTCTTTACTAACCTTTACACGAAGTTCCAAATATACTTTGGCTTCAATAAACTCTTCAATGTCTTTGCGGGCAGCCATTCCAAGTCCCTTGATTGACTTTCCCTGATGTCCGATAATTATGGCTTTCTGAGATTCACGTGCAACATATATGGTTGAAGCAATATGTGTTATGTTCTCCTTCTCCTTATACTCATCAACCGATACCTCAACGGAGTATGGTATCTCCTGTTTATAATATAGAAGAATTTTCTCACGTATAATCTCAGATACAAAGAACCTCATCGAACGATCAGTCAACTCATCCTTTGGATAATAAGGAGGTGATACAGGTAACTTGTCAACCAGAGTATCAAATAACCTGTCAAGATTAAACTTGTGAAGGGCTGAAACAGGAATAATCACTGCACCAGGCATTTTCTCTTCCCATTCCTTTACCTGCAGCAGAGCCTGCTCCTGTGTCTGTAGGTCAACCTTGTTTACAGCAACAATGACAGGTTTTCCTGATGAGTTTATTTTAGCCAGGTACTCATCCTGCAATTGATCCTGTGATTTTTCGGTTACAAGAAGAAAAATATCTGCATCTTCAAAAGCAGAATGTACAAACTTCATCATCGATTCATGAAGTTTATAGTGAGGTTTTACAATACCGGGGGTGTCGGAATACACGATCTGGAAATCTTCACCGTTCACAATTCCCATGATCCTATGCCGGGTGGTTTGTGCTTTAGACGTTATAATCGACAACTTTTCGCCCACTAAAGCGTTCATTAATGTAGACTTACCTGCATTAGGCAGACCGATAATATTGACAAAACCCGACTTGTGTTCCATAAAAATAAAAATAAACTTAAAATATTTGCCAGCAAAGAAACAAAATATTATCTTTGCACTCTCAAATAAACAAACAGAACGCAAAACATACTGCGGGGTGGAGCAGAGGTAGCTCGTTGGGCTCATAACCCAAAGGTCGTAGGTTCGAATCCTGCCCCCGCTACTAAATTTAAAAGCCTTGATATTCAAGGCTTTTTTTGTATTAGCATAGTCTTCGCTGGAAGTAAATTGCACAGCATTCAATAGGTTATCCGGTTTTATGCGTCATTTATAAAGTACGACGCTTGTAAAACATAAACTAAAAGACAGTGCTATAGTATTAAAAGAAGAAATAAATTATGTCGAATTTGGTAGCCATTGTAGGCAGACCTAACGTTGGTAAGTCTACATTATTTAACCGCCTTACCGGCGAAAGAAATGCAATTGTTGATCCAACCGCCGGTGTTACCCGCGACCGCCATTATGGAATTTCGGACTGGAATGGTGTTGAATTTTCAATTATCGATACAGGAGGTTTAGTAGTTGGTAGCGATGATGTTTTTGAAGATGCCATTCGTCGTCAGGCCGAACTTGCAATTGAGGAAGCTGATGTAATAGTTTTCATGGTGGATGGCAAAGAAGGACTGTCTCCTCTCGATGAAGAAGTTGCCAATTTGTTACGACGCTCAACCAGGAAAGTCTATCTTGTGGTCAATAAAGTGGACAATGCTCAAAGAGCCTCCGAAACATCAGAGTTCTATGCACTCGGCTTCGAAAGTTATTGGGAAATATCAGCTATTAATGGAAGTGGCACAGGCGAGTTACTTGATGATCTGATAAAAGAATTCGAGAATCCAACCATTGAAGAATTACCTGATCTGCCAAAAATTGCATTTGTTGGTCGCCCTAATGTTGGAAAGTCCTCTATGATAAATGCGCTATTAGGTGACGAACGAAATATTGTTACTCCAATTCCAGGAACTACCCGCGATACCATTTATACTCGTTATAATAGCTTTGGATTCGACTTTTTACTTGTAGATACAGCAGGCTTAAGGAAAAAAGGCAAAGTAACCGACAATATCGAGTTTTACTCTGTCATGCGGTCGGTCAGAGCAATTGAGAATGCTGATGTATGTGTTCTTATGCTTGATGCCACTCAGGGTTTGGAAAGTCAGGATCTCAATATCTTCGGACTAGCACAAAAGAACCACAAAGGAGTAGTTATCGTTGTAAATAAATGGGATCTTATTGAAAAAGAAACCAATACCCATAAGGAATTCGAAGAACTAATCAGAAGGCGTATTGCTCCTTTTAGTGATGTCCCAATAATTTTTACTTCTGTCATCAATAAGCAAAGGATTCACAAAACTCTTGAAACAGCAAATAAAGTATTCAAGAACAGAACAAAAAGCATCAGCACTTCCAAACTTATGGATTTTATGATGCCAATAATTAATGACAATCCTCCTCCTGCAGTAAAGGGAAAATACATTAAGATCAAATACATCACTCAGCTTAAACTTGCCTATCCTTCATTCGTCTTCTTCTGCAATCTTCCACAGTATGTAACAGAATCTTACAGAAGATTCCTCGAAAACAAGTTACGTCAGGAATTTGATTTTACAGGAGTGCCTATCAACATCTACTTCCGTCAAAAATAGCAACATGAGTGTTTAATCTCCAAACAGTTTGTTATGGAAGGTGAGGTAAGGATAGATAAATGGTTATGGTGTGTCAGGCTCTTCAAAACCAGAAATCTGGCAATAGAAGCCTGCAAAGGAGGTAAGGTTAAAATTGACGGTAATGCCGTAAAGCCTTCGCGTGTAGTAAAAACAGACGACATCATCCATCTTGCCCAGGGACCTCTTAATCGGGTTCTAAAGGTCAAGCAGCTTCTTCACAACAGAGTATCAGCCAAATTGGTAAACGATTATCTTGAAGATTTAACTCCACCTGAGGAATATGAAAGAATTGAGTTCATGAAGGAGTTTAATGCTGAGTATCGTGAACGTGGTTTAGGTCGCCCCACCAAAAAAGATCGTCGTATTATCGACAGAATAAAGAAGGGGCCGATAAGACCCGATTCAGGAAACTGACAATACCAATCCTTTCAGGTACTCCCCTTCCGGATGAAAAATACTTATTGGATGATCTGCCGAATGACCCAAATGATGTAAAATCTTCACGTCTCTTCCCGCTTCCAGTGCCGAAGCCATTACCATCGATGTAAACTGTTCATTGCTGATTGCCTGGGAACAGCTAAAAGTGAAAAGTAAACCACCTTGCTTTATCTTCCTGATTGCTGTAGCATTTATAAACTTATATCCTTGTATTGCTTTATGTCTGTCGGCTTGACGTTTAGCAAAAGCAGGCGGATCAAGTACAACAATATCAAAATCCCCTTCCATTTGAGGTAACCATATTTTAGCATCCGCTACAACTGATTCATGGTTACTTTTTGAAATATTATTAAGTTCCAGGTTCTTTTCTAGAGTGTCCATAGCTCTTTGAGACGCATCGAGTGAAGTAACATGAGTTGCCCCTGAATTTAGAGCATAAATACTAAAGCCACCTGAGTAAGAGAATACATTCAATACTTTCCTGCCCTTTGAATACTTTCCAAGAAGAAACCTGTTGTCACGTTGATCCAGAAAAAACCCTGTTTTCTGTCCTTCTTTGAAATCTATTAAAAACAAGTGATTGTTTTCTTTTATTGTAACATCCTCTACATTGCCATACAAAAATGAATTGCCATCAGATGAGTAGCCTGATTTAGCAAGCGTTTCTTTACTTTTGTCATAAACAGCAACTAGACGATTGCCATACAATTTCCTCAAAGCATCAGCAATCTCATGTCTCAATATAAAAATCCCGGTGCTATGTGCCTGTACTACAGCCACGCCATTATAATAATCCACAATAAGGCCGGGAAGACCATCAGCTTCACTAAAACATAATCTGTAAGCATTACTTTCAGCATTATCCTCAAAGCCAAGCCTTCTACGCAGTTCCAATGCCCTACTGAGCTTCTGGAATATAAAATCTTCGGGAAGAAACCGGGGCCCAAACCACAAAATTTTTACAGCAATCGATCCAGTACCTGCAATTCCTGTGGCCAGATAATTGCCCTTGTAATCTGTTAAATCAACCATATCACCATCAACCACTTTTCCGTCAACCCTGTCGATAGCGCCCGAGAATACCCAGGGGTGAAACCTTTTTACTGAATCTTCACGACCCTTGCTTAAATAAACAACTGCTCTTTTTTGCATTCAACAAAAGTAGCATACATTAAGCAGTTTATGTTAATTTTACACATCAAAACTCTCATAGAATGTATCACTCACGGTTTCAAATCACTGTCCTCAACTTTTTGCTTCTGCTTTTTTGCAGTTTCGGGGTTTACGCTCAGCAATCGCCACGTCAGTTTATAAAATATGAAAGATCTGGCAACAATATTGAAATTCAGGTTAATGATGGCAAGTACATTATTACACCAATGAATGAGAAAATCTTTCACATTACCTTCCTGCCTTTAAAGAAAGAATTAAAAAACTTCTCTTATGCGGTTGATATGAAACCAGTCAATTTTCCTTTTGATGTGATAGAAGACAACATGACCCTCACTATCGACACAAAGGGGATTGATGTCACCATCCATAAAAATCCATTTCATATGGAATATGCATATGACGGGAAGAAGCTAATTTCAGAAAACAAAGGTTATTCAGAAGCTGACAGTAGTTGGTTAATAGATTTCAATATCACGCGTGACGAAGTATTATATGGGGGTGGAGCCAGAGTCCTTGGCATGAACAGAAGAGGTAACAGGCTTCAGATGTACAACAGGGCTCATTATGGCTATGAAAAAAGGTCTGAACTCATGAACTACACTATTCCCATGATGATTTCAGGCAATGGATATGCCGTGCTTTTTGATAATGCCGGATTGGGATACATGGATCTCGACTCAAAGAAAGATAATACCATTTCATACGAATCGTATAGCGGAACACCTAACTACCATATCATTGCAGGGGAAGACTGGTTTGATCTTGTAAGACAATACACCCTGCTCACAGGCCGCCAGCCACTCCCACCCCGCTGGGCATTAGGAAACTTCAGTAGCCGCTTTGGTTATCATACACAAAAAGAAACTGAGAAAACGGTCGATCTGTTTTTTAAAGAGAAAATCCCTCTTGATGCTGTTGTTATCGACATCTATTGGTTCGGCAAAGGTATCTTCGGAGAAATGGGCAACCTTGCCTGGCTTTACGATAGTTTCCCTTCACCCGACAAAATGATTAAACGATTTGAGAGTAAGGGTGTAAAAACCATTCTTGTTACAGAGCCTTTCATTCTTACCACATCTAAAAGATGGGAAGAAGCAGTCCAAAAGGATATTCTGGCAAAAAATAAAGAAGGAAAACCATATACCTATGATTTCTACTTTGGGAACACCGGACTTATTGATATTTTTAAGCCAGAAGCCAGGGAGTGGTTTTGGAATATATACAAAGACCTGACTCTCCAGGGTATTGGTGGTTGGTGGGGTGACCTTGGCGAACCTGAAGTACATCCGGCAGATATTATTCATGTAAACGGTACAGGCAATGAAGTTCATAATGCTTACGGGCATGAATGGGCAAGGGTCATTTATGATGGTTACAGGAAAGATTTTCCTGATGTAAGACCATTCATACTTATGCGTTCAGGTTACGCGGGATCACAACGTTATGGAATGATACCATGGAGTGGTGACGTTAGCCGAAGCTGGGGTGGTTTATGGTCACAACCGGAAATTGCCCTACAAATGAGCATGCAGGGTCTGGCTTATATGCACTCAGATTTGGGAGGCTTTGCCGGAGGCGATTCAATTGATGACGAACTTTATGTAAGATGGTTACAGTATGGAGTGTTTCAGCCTGTTTTCAGGCCACACGCCCAGGAACAAATTCCTCCCGAACCGGTATATCAGGCCTATCGTACCAAACTATACGCCAAAAATGCCATTGAACTCAGGTACAAGCTTTTGCCCTACAACTATACTCTTGCCTATCAAAACTCAAAGACCGGAAAACCACTCATGACACCTCTTTTCTTCTATGAACCTGATAATAAATATCTGCTAACTTATGACTCTGCTTATATGTGGGGTGATGCATTCCTGGTTTCACCTGTCCGTAAACCGGGTGCCATGTATCAGGAAATTTACCTCCCAAAAGGCAGTAACTGGATCGATTTCAATACTCATCAGGTTTATGAGGGAGGCAAGTTCATCACTTATGCTTTATCTATGAATAGCATACCTGTCTTTGTTAAAGGCGGGTCTTTTATACCAATGCAACCGGAACCTCTGAGTGCCTCAGAATACAATATCAGTAACCTTGAGCTTCACTATTATGCTGATAATAATGTCAGCAATTCAGAATATTCACTCTACAATGATGATGGACTCACAGCTGATCCTTACGAAAAGAGAATCTTTGAATTGCTGAATTTTACCGCTCTTAACTCAGATGAAGCATTAACCATTGAAATGCAAAAGGAAACTACATTTCCTGCTTACTCAAAATCATCTTACAATATTAAGCTTTGTATTCACAGCCTGACATACAGGCCAAAATCGGTCTCAGTCAATGGAAAGAAACTCAAATCAAAAGATGTTTCCTGGAATCCTGTAACCAGTAAACTAATTGTCAATGTTAAATGTGGAACAGAAATTACGACAGTTGAAATCAGTAAATAATTTAATTTTACCGTATCAGAAAACCACCACCGAATAGAATCAAATCTAACAACAACACATTATGAAAAAGGCAATTCTTATAATCATTTCAGGCATCCTTTTTTGGGGTTGCAACAACAATAAAAAAGAACTTGAAACCTTGCAGTCAAGATACGACAGCCTTCTTAGTATAGGTTTTACTAAGGATACCGCAATAATATCATACATTGAATCCTTCAACCAGATCCAGGCAAATCTTGATTCTATTAAGAGAGCCGAACTCCTGATATCACAAAACACCGAAAGCAATGGGGAACTCGAAGTTAGTAATCAGGAGCAGATAAACCGCGATCTTAATATGATTTACGATATGCTCCAGAAAAACAAGCAAACCATTGCGCAGTTAAGAGCAAATCTGAAAAAGACAGGAGGAAGAGCTTCAGAACTTGAGAAAATGGTTGAACGTATGGCTCAACAGGTTGAAGAAAAGGACGCCCAGATCGGTCAGCTAACAAAGCAACTGGAAGATATGAACATTCAGATTGAGATTCTTCATACTGATGTAGCTAATCTAACTGCCGAAGGAGAATCAAAAAGTCAGACAATACAAGAACAAACCACTGCTCTGAATACAGCATGGTTTGTGGTGGGAACCAAACGTGAATTGCTTAATCAGAATGTGATTACACGCGAAGGAGGTTTTGCAGGAATTGGCACAAACAAAAAGCTTAAAGATGACTTTAATCGTGATTACTTTACCACAGTTGATATTACAACATTGAGGTCGATTCCTTTGACAAAGAAAAAAGCTTCTCTTGTAACAACTCACCCATCCGGCTCCTATAAACTTTACGGTTCTGCTAAAGCCAGCGATAGTCTTGTGATTACGAATCCAAGAGAGTTCTGGTCAGTTTCAAAGTACCTGGTTATTCTTATAGACTGATAAGGTTGTTTGATTCTCTATAAAAAACAGATGCGGTTACTGCTTTAATTAACAAGTCCCATCTCAATTGCCAGCTCCCTGATTTGATCTTCTTTGATTTTCGAGACAGATTCAGTTGTTTTGGCAATCTTTTTCATAATAAACTTCTCAATAAAGTTCATCCTTTCAAAGAGAATTTCTCCCCCGGTGAGCTTTGAACTTGTCGCATGAGACCTGAGAGTTTCAGGGAATGCCATTTCAAACTGAGTTTTGGCTTTTTCATTTTCTTCCATACAGCTCAGAAACAAACCCAAAGGTTTTGCTGTCAATTCAGCTTCGTGCGCCCTGCAATACTTTTGAAGCTTAGACTGAACTTTCCCTGCGTGAATTGAACCACCTATGATAATCTTATTATAATTGTTGAGATCAATTGACTTAGTTTTTTTCAGATTAATAACCTCTGTCTCCCCCTGAGCTAAACCCTTTATCATATTCGCTACCTTTTCAGTAGTACCATGATGGGAAGTATAAATAATGGCTGTTTTCATCCTTGAGAAAATTAATGGAACAAAATGTGTAATTAATAGAAAGTGTAATTATTTTGGAATTGAATCATAATTGGTTTCACTTGTTAATTCTCCTGAATCATTATAGAATCTCCAAATCCCTATTCTCTCACCTTCTTTAAAATTTCCCTCATAATAAATTTTACCATTCTCATGAAATACGGTCCTCTTACCTTCACTCAAACCATTCCTGAACTCACCCTCACTCCATAACTGACCATTTTCGAACCATGAAGCCCAATAACCTTCCCTTTTATTGTCTTTGTAATTCCCCTCAATATACTTCTGACCATTTGGATGATAATGAACCTCCTTAATTAGTTCTTTTTCTCCCTTTGACTCTTTGTAAGTCTTTTCCACCTTTATTTTACCATCATCGTAATTTTCAGTCTCAGTAGTAGTCCGGTTGCATCCAAAAAATAATAGAGCAGCGAAAGAAATTATCAGCAATTTTCTCATCAGTAATTCAGTTAATGAAGTAATTAATTGTTAAAAAGCAGGCGTTGACCTTTAACTTCTTCATGAAAAACACCGTTTTCCCATGCCAAATGCCCACCTACAAAAGTATGCGTAATTTTAGATTTAAATTGAGTACCTATTAAAGGTGACCATCCACACTTATAGAGTATATTGTCATCCGAGACTACCCATGGTGATTCCATATCCACAAGGGTTAAATCTGCATGATATCCTTTCCGGATATAGCCCCTTTCTTTAATCTTAAACAGTTTCGCCGGAGTATGACACATCTTTTCTACCACGAGGTCGAGACTTATTTTTCCCTGATGAACAAGCTCCAACATTACAACAAGAGAGTGCTGTACTAATGGCCCGCCTGAAGGACAGCTCAGATAACTCCGTGCTTTTTCATCTTTAGTATGCGGAGCATGGTCAGTAGCCACCACATCAATCCGGTTATCAAGAAGAGCCTTTAACAAAGCATCCCTGTCACTAGCCGATTTAATGGCCGGATTCCATTTTATCATCGTATTTAACCGATGATAATCTTCCTCACTAAACCATAAGTGGTGAACGCATGCTTCAGCTGTAATGCGCTTTGATTCACTATAAGGTACTACATCAAATAACTGCATTTCATCAGCAGTTGATAAATGAAGCACATGTAGTCGAGTATTGTACTTCCTTGCCAAATTAACTGCAAATGAAGACGATCTATAGCAGGCTTCCCGGCTTCTGATAAGAGGATGTACACGAACAGGAATTTCATCACCGTATTGTGATTGATAATACCTTAAGTTCTCGCGAATTGTTGGTTCATCTTCACAGTGGACAGCTATTAATCCATTACATCTTCTAAATAGATCTTCAATTGTTTGCAGATTATCAACTAGCATGTTTCCGGTTGAAGCTCCCAGAAACATTTTAACACCACATACCTTTGAAAAATCAGTTTTCAATACTTCTTCAAGGTTGTCGTTTGAAACTCCCATATAAAAGGAGTAGTTAGCCAATGACTTCTCGGCAGCCATTCGGTACTTATCTTCCAAAAGCTCCCGGGTGAGTGTATTTGGGACAGTATTAGGCATATCCATGAATGAAGTCACACCACCTGCGACGGCAGCCTTGCTCTCAGAATATATGTCGCCTTTATGAGTCAAGCCCGGATCTCTGAAGTGAACCTGGTCATCAATAACACCGGGTATTAAAACCTTCAGCTGTGCATCAATTACCTTTGCGTTTATTGGGGTTTCAACATCACCTTCAGAAATATCAGCTATGAGTCCGTTTTCAATAAGGACATTACCAATAAACTTTTTGCCCTCATTAACAATGGTGGCATTTTTAATTAAAGTAAGTGGGTGTGTTTTCATGGCTCAACTCAAAAGGTTTTATTACGAAAGAGCTCTCAGCAAATCACATCCTTTTGGCTACACAACTAAACTTGCTGGGTTTCGCGCCTTACTATCAGATTTTTAGGCCTTATTTTCTTAAACCTCAGTTGTATAACTCCAAAGATTGCTTCCTTGAATATTCCACGGCTCATTTTGCTTTCACCTTCAGTACGATCGGTAAAGATAATCGGGACTTCAATAATCTTAAAGCCCAGTTTCCAGGCGGTGTACTTCATCTCAATCTGGAAAGCATAACCGGTAAATTTAATCTTGTCAAAATCGATTGCTTCCAATAGCCTCCGGCGATAGCATTTAAATCCTGCCGTTGTATCCATTACTTTCATACCTGTAACAGTACGAACATACGACGATGCAAAATAGCTCATTAGTACCCTGCCCATTGGCCAGTTAACGACGTTAACTCCTTTAATATATCTTGACCCGATTGCGACATCTGCACCCTGATTAGCACAAGCATCGTGGAGCCGTATCAGGTCTTCCGGATTATGTGAGAAGTCAGCATCCATTTCAAAAATATACTGGTATTCTCTCTGCAAAGCCCATTTAAAACCGTGAATATAAGCGGTACCAAGGCCAAGCTTTCCTTTACGCTCTTCAATAAACAGCCTTTCGGGAAATTGGGTCATTAATCGTTTTACGATGGCAGCTGTGCCATCAGGAGAATTATCCTCAACTATGAGGACATCAAAATCCATTTCGAGAGAAAAAACCTTGCGAATAATACGCTCAATGTTCTCTTTCTCGTTGAATGTTGGGATTATAACGAGATTTTCCTTCACTGTGACAGGTGTTGAAGTAGCGAAATTATAAAAATTTCCGGTTCTATAACTTTAAATACTACATTTTCTTCTTTAAGATCAGATAAACCGGGAAATGGTCACTATATCCTCCAAGATATGCACCTCCGGCAAAAGTCCTGAAGGGATAACCCTTAAATTGACCTTCTTTCTGAATCAGAAATTGTTCGTTAAAGATTCGGGCTGAATGGAAGCTCCATTGATTTGGATTATCCTCATCTACCAGCGATGGGGAAATTACAATCTGGTCAAAAAGATTCCATGCGTCTCTGTATGCCAACGATCCAATACCATCCTGAAATAACCTGTAATATGGATTATATAATCCCGATTTCCTGGCGTCTTTGATTTTTCCTTTTGCACCCAGATGATTCATAACACTTGGATCGGTGGGATCATCATTAAGGTCACCCATAACAAAAATCTTCGCATTGGGATAAATAGCCTTTAATGAGTCACTCAGTTGCTTTGACAGTTTCCCTGCAGCGGCACGATATTCCGGACCTGCTCCTCGTGAAGGCCAATGATTAACAATAATATGGATCATTTCCCCATCAAGCTTTCCGCTAACAACTAACTGGTCGCGACTATACCAGTCCTTTCTGCCCGGCATGGTGAGGCGGTTGGAAGTTGAATTCACCACTTCAAAAGCTCCTTTCCGATAAAGCAATCCTACATCCACTCCCCTTCTGTCAGGTGAATCGTAATGAACAATAGCATAACCGGAATTTACTAATTGAGGAGTATTGATAAGATCCTCAAGTACCGAACGATTTTCAATTTCAGAGACACCCAATATCGTTGGACCGCCTTTGATCACATCCGATCCGATCTGACTGACAACGGTGGCCATATTTGAAAGCTTTTCCATATATCTTGTTCCGGTCCAACGATTTGCGCCATTAGGTAAAAATTCAGCATCATTGGTGTGGGGATCATCAATGGTATCAAACAGGTTTTCGAGATTGTAAAAAGAAACGATAGCCCCTTTTACTTTATCCTGAGCATATAGATCTGAATTAATGAATATAACAGCTAATAAGACTGCGATAATCGTTCGAGTGTTGAGAGTAAACATATTGTAAAACCGATAAAATTTTGGACTATGATTGATGCTGCAAATATAGAGCAATAAAATTATCCATAAGCATCTGATTGTAAGCGAAAAATTGTTTCCTTTGCACTCAAATTTGCTAATTCTGAGGGTACCCGGTTTATTTTCCCTACCCAAAACAACAACCAGGAATTTTGTCAAACTCAAATAACAACCTAATAAACCAGTTCATGATTAAACGATTATTATTGATACTGCTGGTGCTCGGCCCGGTATTGGGGATCTTTGCCCAAACAGCAACGGTCACCGGACGGATCATCGATTCGGAAAAGGGCATTAATCTTCCGGCAGTTCTTGTTCGTATAGGCACTCAACAAGCTTCCAGTCGTGCCGACGGTACTTTTCAATTACAGGGAATTTCACAGGGCGAAGCGGTTATTGACTTCTCCCTGAATGGTTACGAAGATCTTATGAAACAGATCAATGTCCAGTCAGACACTGATCTTGGAACTATTGCTCTTAAACCAGAACCTGTATCTGATCTTAATGCAGGCCTTGCTGAACTAAGTCTCGCATCTCTCGATTCAGATGACGATTCACGATCACAAAACATCTCAGGACTTCTTAGCTCTTCAAATGATGTTTTCGTTTCAGCTGCCTCTTACACATTCAGTTCTGCTTACTTCAGAATGAGAGGTTATGATGCAGATCTTAACAGTACTTATCTGAGCAACAGTCCCATCAACGATGCTGAAACCGGTCGTACCCTTTGGGCTTTATGGGGTGGACTCAATGATGCTACACGAAACAAAGTTTCAGTCAACGGACTTGCTCCTTCCAATTTTTCATTTGGAAATCTGGGTAGTGTCACAAATATTATCACCCGTGCATCCCAGCAAAGGGCACAAACCAAACTTACATACAGCAGTACAAACCGTACTTACACCAATAGGCTTATGTTAACCCACTCAACAGGATTAATGGATAATAACTGGGCATTTACTATCAGTGCTTCAAAACGCTGGGGTGATGGTGGCTATGTCGAAGGTACTTATTATGATGCCTATGCATGGTTTGTTGGCATTGAGAGAAAACTCAACCAGAACCACAGTCTGGCTTTTACTGCACTTTCAGCCCCTGTAAAACGTGGAATGCAGGGAGGTGCTGTTCAGGAAGTTTACGACCTGGTAGATAATAACTTCTACAATCCTAACTGGGGATATCAGGATGGCGAAGTTCGTAACGCTAGAATCCGTACTATGAATCAGCCAATTTTGGTACTTAACCATTACTGGAAGATTAACTCCGGGACCCAAGTAACAAGCACTGTTTCATACCTTTTCGGAAAAACATCAACAAGTGCACTCAACTGGTACTATGCAGCAGATCCAAGACCCGACTACTACAGATATCTGCCCAGCTATTTCCCAACTCCTGACTACGAGTCATTTATAGGCGAAACTATAGCTGATAAATGGGAAAACGACCCATCAGTAAGACAGATTAACTGGGATCGCCTTTATCAGATAAATTATTTAGGCAACCAGATGGGCGAGCAAGCTCATTATATTATTGAAGACCGTCATAACGACCAGTCACAAATCAATCTTTCTTCTTTCATAAATCATGAATTAAGTAAAGGAAGACTCAGCGGTGGTTTTGAGTACTCTTCTTACACCGGAAGCTATTACAAGGAACTTAATGACCTGCTCGGCGCAAACTTTTGGATTGATATAGATCAGTTTGCAGAACGCGATTTTCCGGGGAATGACTCAACCATTCAAAATGACCTAACCAATCCGAACCGGGTTATTAAAGAAGGTGACAGATTTGGTTATGACTATAAGTTACATCAAAACAGCGCTAACATATGGGGATTGGCACAGTTTACAACCCATAAGTTAGATTATTACGCAGGTGCACAAATATCCTACACCACATTCTGGCGAGAAGGATTCATGAAAAATGGCCGTTATCCGGAAAATTCTCTTGGGAATTCTGAAAAAACAAACTTCATGGACTATGCTCTGAAAGCAGGCGGAACATATAAACTTACAGGCCGCCACTTTTTTGAAGCTAACGGTGCATATATGACACGTGCTCCTTACATCCGCAACTCGTTCCTTTCACCAAGGACCAGAGCAGCCTTAACACCTGACATCAAGAGCGAAAAGATCTTAAGTGGTGAAGTTAGCTACCATATGAGAGCTCCACTTGCTAAATTACGTCTGACTGCTTATTACACACAATTTACCGATCAGAGTGAAATTACAGGTTTCTATCATGACGACTATCGTACTTTCGTAAACTATGTCATGTATGGAATTAATAAAACACATCAGGGTATTGAAGCAGGTGCTGAAGTGAAAATAATTCCACAACTCTCAGCAGTGGTTGCAGGAAATCTTGGAAACTATAGATTTACCAACAGACCATTTGCAACCATTTCATTTGAAAATGGATCTCGTCCCGATACTACTGCTTTGATATATCAAAACTACTTTTACGTTTCGGGCACTCCACAAACAGCAGGCTCATTTGGTCTGAAATATGCCGGTCCCGGATATCTCTTTATTGAAGCCAGTGTTAACTTCTATGATAATATTTATTTGGATTTCAATCCTGAACGCCGTACCTCTCTGGCAATCGAAAACCTCGGCCCGGGCGATCCTATGATTGGAAACATCACCCGTCAGGAAAAATTACCTAATGGTTATACTCTTGATGCCTCGATAGGAAAATCATTCAGAATTCAAGGAAAATACTTCCTGCAACTTAACCTGAGTGTTAATAACCTACTCGATAATAAAGAGATTATCACCGGTGGTTATGAACAAAACCGCTTCGATTTCGAAACCAAAAACATCGGGAAATTCCCGCCTAAATATTATTATGCTTACGGAAGAAACTACTTCCTCAATATTGGATTCCGCTTTTAATTAACCTTAACAACCATCAATAAGAAAATGAAAAATATTAGAAACATACTTGCCTTACTCCTGATAACCCTTTCAGCAGGTTTCATAACAAGTTGTGTAAAAGGAGAATTCGACGAACCACCAATCAACATACCGACTGTTGATTTTGATGCTAATCTTACTATTGCCGACCTTAAAGCTTCATACGCAGGTCTGAATGAAATCACTGAAGATTTAATTATCCAGGGGATTGTTACTGCCAATGATGAAAGTGGCAACCTTTACAAGAAGATGACTATTCAGGATGCAACCGGTGCTATCGAACTGGCCATTGATCAAACAAACCTGGCCACTGAGTACAAAGTAGGACAAAGAGTTTTTGTTAAACTCAAAGGACTCTATATTGGCGACTATAACAAACTAATTCAAATTGGTTACATCTACCAGGGAAGTATTGGAAGAATGCCGGCCACGCTTATCGAAGGTCATCTCTATCGCGATAGCCTTCCCGGCCGTGCTCCACAGCCTGAAGTAATGACTTTATCAGAATTGGGAACACCTGCAGATAAAGACTTACGTGTAAGCCGTCTGGTTACTTTTGAAAATGTGACTTTTGCTGAAATTGGTGAAGTTTACGCTCCACAAACAGCTGATGCAACAAACAGAACCCTGATGGATCAGAGTGGCAAATCACTTGTTGTCCGTACCAGTAAGTATTCAAACTTCTCAAACGACACTATTCCTGCAGGTTATGGTAATGTTACCGGTATACTAACTGTATTTGGAACAACCTGGCAGCTGACTATCCGCGATGCAAATGATGTAAAAGACTTTTCAGGCATTGTACCTCCTCCTCCCGGAAACGGCGATGGTACTTTCGAGGATCCATACGATGTAACATCAGCTATGGCTCTAACAAGCAGCACACCGGCATGGGTAAAAGGCTATATTGTTGGTGTGGTTGAAACCGGAAGTACTGAATTTGTACCTAATTTCGAAGGTCCTTTTGCTACTAACAGTAATCTGCTCTTAGCGCTAACTACCGAAGAAACCAATCAGCTGAACTGCCTCACAGTTCAACTACCGGCCGGAGCCATCAGAGATGCCCTCAACCTGGTAACCAATGCCGCGAATAAAGGAAAAGAAGTGATGGTACTTGGCACCCTTGAGCCTTACTTCAGTCAACCGGGTGTTAAGAATCTTTCCGGTTACTGGCTCGATGGTAATGGAATTATTCCTGCTACCGGTTTCTTCACTGAGGAATTCAACAACTCATTGGGTTCTTTCACTCAATACAGTGTCTTAGGTGATCAAATCTGGGAAGGTCAGACTTATGACGGAGGTTGTGTAACCATGACAGGATTCGTCAATCCAAACAGGATTCCGAATGAAGACTGGTTAATCTCACCATCCATTTCACTCTCAGGAAAAACAGGAGTTAAAATGATTTTCAGAGAAGCCATGAACTTTGCCGGTAACATTAACGAAGAGGCAAAAGTATTCGTATCAGATAATTACAGTGGAAGTGGCGACCCGAATGAAGCCGACTGGACAGAACTTACCGGATTTACCAGATCACCTGGTAACTCATGGACCTTTGTCGATACAGAAGCCATTGATTTATCTGCTTTCGACGGACAAACTGTAACAGTTGCATTCAGATATACCAGCACAACACAAGTTGCAGGTACATGGGAAATCAGTAGAATGCTACTCACAAGCTCAAATTAAACATCGATCAAATACCATAACAGGTATTTAAGGTTAATCAAAAAAAAGGAGGGAGATAAATCCCTCCTTTTTTTACAAATGGAGGCTTTGCCCGTTAACCTTGTGCAGGTGATCGTACCTGTGGTCCATGTTGCCTATCGCATCATAATGATACTCGAACGACTGTATATCAGATGCCGTTGTATTGCGTTCTCAAAAACCATATCACTTTATAAAATTATTGGCACTATCTGGCTTTGGAGTAAAGGGTTTAAAATAATATACTTCGTCTCGAGTTTCTATAACTGAACCATTGGCGCTTTTAAACTCCTTGACATGAAAAGTTGTATCGCTAATTATAATACCAGACCTTATATAAGCTCTCAATGGTGGCTGAGATGGATACCAACGCTCAAATTCTATCGAGTTGTTATTAATACTAAATACACCCCAACTAGATTTAAAGTCTTTTGAAAAAGTATAGTGTTCACCATTTTTATATTTCTCTTCCTGATTTTGTAATTCAACAATAGGAAATGAATTACCATACAGCAATGTTCCATCTCTATAAAAAAAGTAAACTGTCAGGTAGCCTGGAACATACTCATTGTAATA
>JAEYSM010000080.1 GCA_023434665.1 Bacteroidota bacterium
GGTTCATGATCAATAAAACCTTTCTTTTCCAGGATTCTGACAATTGTTGAAACTGTATTATAAGCAGGTTTAGGTTCAGGAAAGTGCTCTAGTAGATCAGAAACAAATCCCTTTTCACACTTCCATAATATTTGCATGACCTGCTCTTCAGCTTTTGTTAAATCTTTCATAAATCAATAAACTAAAAAATTAGTTAGACTATAGAAACAAAGTTACAACTAAATTCTTAGTTTGTCAAGATAATAATGAAGAAATATTTAATTATTTGTTATGCAGGCAGTTAAATAGGGAGTCGGTGAGCTTAAAATTTCTCTCTGTTTTGAATTATAGCTTTCATCTGTTCTGTTAGTATCCGTTTTGCAATAATAGTTTTCTTATTATCCAAGAGATACATAACTGGAGAACTATGCACATCATAAAGTTCGCGGAAATCAGAAGTCATACTATAAAACCCATTCACATTTATCCATTGCATCTTATTCTTTTGAATGTATTCAGACATATCTGTCCATGAAGTATCCATGCAAACTCCATAAATTTCCAAATTGTAAATCTTCTTAAAATCATTGTAGAGTGACACCAGCAGGGGAGTCTCTTTCTTACAGTGACTACACTCAGGATCCCAAAAATAAATGATTGTATATTTACTCTCAATTCCATGTAATGATACCGGATTTTTTAATGTATCAAGTAAAATCATCTCTGGAGCTGTTTTTCCGATAAGTATAGGTTTTAATTTTTTAGCTCTTTGTTCCAGGTTTTCCTTAACAGTAGGATTCATCCACGACATAAGTTTATCGTGGTTGTAATACTTATCCACCAGATGTACAAATACAGCATCATGACCCATTATGTCTGAGCTTTCATATTTGACTGTCAGATACCACATTAAGTATTTAAAAGTCTCTTTGTTACCTTTTGACATATCAAAGAGTACATCGATTGCTGCATTAATTGAATCAGGAACCGGAACAATCATTCTTTGGAGATAATTCTCTATTTTATTATGTAATAGTGGAGTTCGAATAGTCCGATCATCTGATAGGTCAATATTATCCCAATAATGATTCCTATATGCTCTAAATGCGGCTATTGAATCTACTTTGCCATTCTCAAGTAAGGGTGGGGGGGGGAATTCAGGCTCTTGCATCGATTTCAGGAATAAAGAAATAAATTTTCCATGATATTTATTAATTATCCCGCTAATATACCTTTGAACTTCCTCATTGACCATGTTTATTTTATTGACCACCACTTCGGCAGAGTCGGAATTGGGTGCAAAAGCATTTCTCAATTTCTGTAAATCTGCCATTTCTTTCTGTTTCGAGGAAAGAAACTGGATATATTCGAAAAAAACCTTATTCTCATCATCTGTCTTCGAGACGAGACTTAATGGCAATTCATTCATCTTTCCGGTTATCGAAACATTCTGTTTCCCCGAAATGATAAAATCAAGTATTTTGGATTTTTTTGAACTTGCAAAGAAGTACATACCTTCAGGAAGTAAAGTATCCCTCGATATTCGATAATTAAAATTTTTATCAGGATAAACGGTATCAACCACAAATTGCTTATCCCCATTATATGATGCAAGTAATATTAAACTGTCGTTGAGCCCTGTTAATTTTAAGTTAATCTTTAATCCCGACTGCCCGTATAAATTAACTGATAAGAGAGCAATTATCAGGGTGCAAACTAGTGTTCTGCCTCGTTTCATCAATTTTAAAACTTTGTACAAACTTATTACTAACTCCTTATAAATGCAAGTAACCCTTGATGTTGAAAACAACACTTTTAGAAATTAATAGAACTTATTGTTTTTCTTTTATATTTTTGTTAAAAACCTTTCCTGATATGAAGTCACGTATAACAATAGTTTTCATTTTTCTATGTTTCGTTGCATACGGAAATCAGAGTGATTTGAACTCCCTGATAAGAGATAGAAACAAGTTTGCAATAGATTATCAAAACATTAAGGATTCGGTTATCTCTTCCAGGGCCTGGAAAAATTACTTATTAGTTCAAACGTCTGATTCCATTATGAGAATTGACAATAAAATTATATCGCTTTCTGTTGACCTTATGACAAAATATGATAGTCTGGAAAATTCAGTAAATAATTTCTCTAAGACCAATCTTGCTTTGATGACTGAAAATGATCAATTAAATAGGCGAACTCATAATGACATCCGAATGATTCTTATTCTGAAGATTGCAATTGCAGTTCTGATTGTCGGCCTTTTGGTCGCTATTTATTTCATATATAAATTGAGAAGTGAGCCCACTAATGAAAATAAGCATTTATTGCAAGAAATTCAGGATCGTAACGATCAGTTAAAGAGAAAATTAGAAGAGACAGAAAATCAGTTGTCTGAGGTCAGTTCAAAAAATAAATCTATTCTTACTAAAATTAACAAGCTTATAAGTGATCTTTCAAATGTAAATTAAAACCTACTTTAAGAAACTTTTCTCACCAGCAGTAATTTTTATATCCAGATGATTTTCACTTGGTGGAATAGGGCAGGAGTACTTTTTGTTATACACACAATAGGGATTGTAGGCTCTGTTAAAATCAATCATTATTGTATCCTCTGAGGTAATCCGTGCATCAATATATCTACCTCCCCCATATGAATCTTCTCCTGAGGTTTCGTCGGTAAATGGAATGAACAGGTAATCTTTATATTCCTCATTCTTCATTAATCCAACATTCTGAAATATTGTCAAATGGTGGTTTTTACCACTTAAAGAAAATGTTGCTGTTCCGTAAATGATATATAATGGCAATCTTTCAGTAGTAGTCTTCATCTTAATAGTATCTCTCTGTAATGATTTCTCAATTTTTGCATTTATAACAAAGTTAGGATCAGCATCAAAGTAGTTAAGTCCTTTAAAATTTTCCTTGTCATATTGGGTTAATGGTGAATCTACAGAATTAACAAATTCATAATCTTTTTCATTTCTTTCCCTCATAAGTAATTCATAATAGGAGTTACCCTGTCCGAAAGAAAAAGAATAAGAAATCCAAAAAGAGATAAATAAAATCAATGCTATACTTCTGGTTAACTTGCTCATTACTTTGAATATTTATTTTACTCAACAAATTTACAATATTGTAAACCCAATTGCCTCCAACCTGTTTATATCAACTAATAATTTATAGAATGAACCTTGCTGAGATTAGAACACAATACTTGTTAAGTGAATTAAATGAAGAAGATATAGGTACAGATCCTGTCTTATTTTTTTCAAAATGGTTGTCAAATGCTATTGAGGCACAGGCCATGGAACCCACAGCAATGGTTTTATCAACAGTAGATGATCGTTGTATGCCTTCCTCACGTGTTGTACTTCTTAAAGCATGTGAAGAAGGGGAATTTAGGTTCTTTACCAATTATAATAGTACCAAGGGGATTCAAATAGCATCAAATCCTTCCGGTGCTTTACTCTTTTTTTGGAAAGAATTAGAGCGACAGGTTAGAATAGAAGGAAAGATACACAAATTACCAGCGCAATTATCCGATGAATATTTTGATAGCAGACCTGCCGAAAATAGGTTAGGGGCAATCGTTTCACCTCAAAGCCAGGTAATCGAAAGCCGTAAGGAGCTCGAAGGCCTTTTTATGGGTAAAATGCATCTTTTAAAATCAGCCGAAGCATTAGTGAGGCCTGAACATTGGGGAGGCTATGCTCTAGTTCCTGTCAGTATAGAATTTTGGCAGGGTAGGGCATCACGATTACATGATAGAATACGATTTCGGAAGGAAGATGGTCAATGGTTGAGAGAACGTCTGGCTCCGTAACCAACCACTCAAGAAAGCAATCAAAAATTCATCAAGAGATCACGGGAAGAAAAATCTTTACTGATGCTCTTTTCTTAAAAGGTCGTTAATAGTTTTGACAGGGTTAAACGTGATGATTGGAACCTCAATAAAAATAGTAATCCAATCAGCCATAGCGCCATTCCATAAGCCTGGCAGTTCCTGTGCTTTAAGTTCTCTGCCATCCTTTGATTTTGTTGATATAAACCCTGTTGATGGATCCACATATTCTCTCAGGTCGAAAGGATCTCCCTTAAAATCTCTTACGTAACAAACAAGGTCAACTGGATTAAAATGTGTTGCTTCATCAAAGATCTTTTTTTGATTGACATCTGAAAAGTCAATTTGAGATGATTCAACAATTTGCAGACTGATTTCACCACTGTCATTCTTTATCCAGAAAGGCCCTCCCCCGGGTTCTCCTTCATTTTTAACCATCCCGCAAAGTCGGATAGGTCTGTTCAGCTTATTATATAAGTAATCGATTTTTTCAATTTGTGAATAAGTATTAAACTCCTCGCTAAACTTAAAGTACAATTTTTCGGAGCAAAAATTCACCATCTTCTTTAATTCATTATCCGTAAGACTTCCCTCATCCAACAGATCAAGAAATTCAACAATCTTTTCTCTTATTTCAAGCAGATAACCTCCAAGAGCTTTTTTATACTGATAAGTAGCTTCTTTTAATCTATCGGGTACTACATTGTCAATATTTTTTATGAAGATAACTTCACTTTCACGATCAGTAAGATTTTCTATCAATGCTCCATGTCCTCCAGGCCTGAATACAATATTATCCTCCTCATCTCTGAAGGGTTTATTATTAGTATCTACTGCAATGGTATCTGTTGAAGATTTTTGAACAGAAAAGGTCAATTCGTAAGTAACGTCGTAAAGCTCTTCGTATTTATCTTTAATATTGTTTATTTCATCGATAAAATTATCGGCATGCTCTGGTGAGACGGTGAAATGAACAGCAGCCCTGCCTTCGGAATTAACCCCGTAATGAGCACTTTCAACAAGGTGCTCTTCCATCGACATACGAGGTCCATCAGGATACTTATGGAATTTTAAAAGAGCTTTTGGTTTGGCAGCATATCCCAAACCCTGATCATAAAGTAAAAATTCAATTATTGTGCGATAATCTTTTTCTTTCAACTTACTCTCAAGACTGATATAATTATCTTCCATCACTGCCTCAAGGTCTTGATAGAAAGCAAAATTTGATAAATTTTTGAAGAAATTATGTACAGAATTGAAACTTTTGTCACTATCTATAAGCTGTTCAGCATCCTCACCATTATCAAGTTTCTCAATAAATTCAAACAGGGATTTAAACATGCGGGAGGCGGCACCTGAGGCTGGAACAAACTTTAAAACTTCATAATCCACGCTATTCCTATCGTAGTACTTCTGGAGTTTTTCAACTTCATTTTCAGTAAATACTTTAATCCCACTTTTAATAGTGGCTGGTTCAATTAGATTAATGAAGGGAAATCCTCTTTTAAAATTTTCAACTTGTTGATCAATTATCTTAACATCTATCCCTTTAGATTGGAAAAGTTTTAAATCGTTTGCAGTAAACATAAAAAATGATTTGTTGTCTATATCATGTTAAAAACATGGGCTACTTAGGACAAAGATAATGAAATGAACCTGAAAATACAATTATTGTTTTTGATTCATTGCAATCACTAAAGCTTGCCTAGTGATAGTAAAGACATTATAATCATCTCAGGCATTGATAACCATCATATAGCTTTAAATTGTGAGAAAAAATAGAAAAAATGTGATTGGAGACTTAAAAAAGTTATATATTTGCGCCTCCATTGCCCAGGTGGTGAAATTGGTAGACACGCCAGCTTGAGGGGCTGGTGTCCTTAAGGATGTGCAAGTTCGAGTCTTGTCCTGGGCACTAATCTGACAGAGGTCAGTTGCAGCCAATCGGACTGCATTTTTTTTGAAATTGTATTTTTGCCCGGATGGCGGAATTGGTAGACGCGCTAGTTTCAGGGACTAGTGTACTTACGTGCGTGCAGGTTCGAGTCCTGTTCCGGGCACATTTAAATTAAAGAACTTCAATAAACACATAGAATCTCATGGTTTATTGAAGTTTTTTTATTAATATCCTGATAATGAGCGCTGAACTGTGAGCCGAGTGATAAAAGTTAAAATGGCCGTAAGGTGAAAGTTTACTATAATTCATTTTTTAACTTAGGATCTTTTGCATAATTCACACCGATTTTATCAAACCGGATAAAATGCTTCTTCAACCTTAAATTAAAATCATCGTAGTTGCGGTTTTTAACCTGCGACCAATTGACTTCTGCCAATGCAATTGCACGGGGATATGCCATATATTCAAGGTGTTCACTTGTAGATATATACTCAGTCCATAAATTTCCTTGAGCTCCAAGGATATACTTTTGATTTCTTTTTTTCAGGTCTGAAGGAACGGGTTCAAAGGAATAGACTTTTTCTAAAGTATTATAACCACCAATGGAGAATGGTTCAGTAACCGGATCTCCTTGGTAATAATCCAGATAGCAAGGATCTACCGGAGTCATAATAACATTGCGTTTCATTCTGGCAGCCTCTGTACCCCCTTCCATTCCTCGCCATGACATAACTGTTGCTCCTTTTGCAAGCCCACCTTCAAGGATTTCATCCCATCCAATAATTTGTCTATTATATTTTTTAAGATATTTCTGAACTCTTTGGATAAAGTAGCTTTGAAGCTCTTCTGCATTCTCCAGTTTCTCCTGTTTCATTCTATCTTGGCAGTCAGGACATGCATTCCATCTTGTCTTTGGTGCTTCATCTCCCCCAATATGAATGTATTTTGAAGGAAATATCTTTACAACTTCGTCAAGAACGCCTTCAATAAAAGAAAATGTTCCTTCATTGCCTGCACAAAATATTTCTTCGTTTACGCCCCACCATGTCCATGTTTCAAAGGGTCCGCCTGTACATGAATACTCAGGATATGCTGCTAATGCTGCAGTTGCATGCCCTGGCATTTCAATTTCCGGAATGATGTTTATATATCTTTCTCCAGCGTAAGCTATTATTTCAGCAACTTGCTGCTGTGTATAAAAACCTCCATATGGAATACTATCCTGCCCCTGATTTCTACCAATTGTAGTTGATTTCCTCCACGCGCCTTTTTCGGTTAATAATGGATATTTTTTAATTTCAAGTCGCCATCCCTGATCATCTGTAAGATGCCAATGGAAGGTATTCATCTTGTAAAAAGCCATAATGTCGATAAACTTTTTAATTTGTTCGACTGAGAATATGTGCCTGCAAACATCAAGATGCATACCTCTATATGAAAACCTGGGATAATCTGTTATAGAACAACCTTTAATGATAAGACTTCTTATACCTTTCGGGATGTTTGTATTTGTCGATATTTGGGTGGTCAATGAATTTTCATCTGGTTCTACATCAAATTCATAAGGTATTAGTTGCAATAGAGTTTGAATGCCATAAAAAATACCTTGTTCTGACTTTCCGCTGACTGAGATATAGTTTCTATTAATTTCAAGTTGATACCCTTCATCAGGAAGGTGCAACTTTCTATCAAGGATTAGTCTGATTGAATTCCCAAATTTATTGACTTTACCCTCATCGAAGTAAATCACTTTTAAAGGTGTATGAGTGAAATAAAGGGATTCTGATAAAAAATCCGCCAATCTTTGAAGTTCTTTATTTTCCTCATTAATAGTTATTAAAGTGTGTTGAATTACAAAATCACCTGATATACCTGTTTTATAAGAAACGGGCTGAGGAATGATATTGTGTGATTGTGATAAACCTGCTACTGACACTAGTAGGCAGAATATAAAAAGGAGCTTTTTCATATGGTGTACTAAAAATTTCCCTTGACGCAATAACTAACAATATTTAATTCTGAAAAAGATATCTCAGAATTCTACCGGATATTTGCCTTCCCGGGTCAGCGTGTTTATTTTATCTATAACAAGTGGCTTATCTTCCTTGTAAGTTATTCCAAACCACTGTCCCTTATTCGGTAAAATCCTCACTTTTGCCTGATTTGATTTAATAAGTGCATCAACTGCCGTGGGAATATAAAACTCAGCCTTTGGGTTATGCATATTATTTTCAATAAATCTATGAAAATGTGAATCAAGCTGATTAAAGAATGTTGGTTTAAAACACCAGAAGTTCATTGATACAAGCGTATTTTCGTCTAATATTGTTTTTGTATCATCAGGCTCTGTATTAAAAACCTGATCACCTTCACGAGCGATTTTTGTATTCTCAGTTACACTGATCAGGTTACCCTCATCATCGGCTTCGCAAACACCTCTCGAAACGGTTCCGTAGTCCGACAAAGTATTCTTCAGCTCATAAGCCACCATTGCATAATGCGTATCTTTTTTGTCATTATTGAAGAATTCAACAGCTTTTTCAAATGCTTCACTTCCATAGAAATCATCAGCATTTATAACTGCGAAAGGTTCTCTAATAATATTTTTAGCCATCAAAACTGCATGGCCGGTCCCCCAGGGTTTTGTCCGTTCAGGAGGAGCAATTTTACCATCTGGCAGCATATCGAGTTCCTGAAAAACCCATTCTACTGGCATCGATTTACTTAACTTTTCTGCAAAAACCGACTTAAAGTCTTCTTCAATGTCTTTTCTTATGATAAAAACTACTTTTCCAAAACCGGCTCGTTTTGCATCAAAAACAGAATAATCAAGTATGGTCTGTCCATCAGGTCCAACTGGATCGATCTGTTTAAGACCTCCATACCTACTTCCCAAACCGGCAGCCAAAATTAAAAGGGTTGGTTTCATAAATTATTTTTCTTTACTCAACATAGGGCTGTTGAGAATTGTTAGTTAATTCTTAAAGAAGGCTTCAAATTCTGATCTTATTGCCTTTTACAGCATAGTAGAAAATATAAAAATAAAAAGGTGTCAGGATCCAATATGCAGACTGATTACCTACTATGTCTGTCAGCGACCCATATATCAATGGAATAATAGCTCCTCCGGCAATACCCATAACTAAGAGAGCAGAACCTGCTTTAGTAAATTTACCAAGATCAGCAATGGCTAATGGCCATATAGCAGGCCACATCATAGCGTTGGCTAGTCCTAATAAGGCAATAAACAGCACGCTTGTAAAGCCATTTGTAAATATAGCAAATAAGGAAAAAGCGACACCTAAAATGGCTGAGTATGCAAGCGCTTTCTCCTGCTTAATATACTTCGGAATTAAAATTATTCCAATTATATAACCGATTACCATTGAAATAAGTGTCAAGCTTGTAAAATAACGCGAAAGGTCAAGAGATATATTCATGTATTTGCCATACAATATAATAGTATCACCCGCAATTACCTCCACACCCACATAAAAGAAAATCGCAAAAAAGCCTAGTATTAGATGAGGAAATTGGAACCACGCGGTTTTATTTTGGTGATTTTTATCGGTATTTTCTGATTCTATTTCATTATCAACCTCCGGAAGGTGGGCGTTTCTTATCATAAATGATAAAAGAGTCAGTACTACAGCCATTATGATATAAGGCATAATGACTTTTCGGGCAAGAGCATCCAGAAGAATTTCTTTTTCGCTTCCGCTGATGACCGCCACCTGCTCCATCAACTCATTAGCTCCACTTAATAAAACTACACCTAAAATTAAAGGACTAATGGTCCCGGCAACTTTATTGGCAATTCCCATTATTGCAATCCGTTTGGCTGCACTCTCTCGCGGTCCTATAATAGTTATATAAGGGTTAGCAGCTGTCTGAAGTAAGGCTAAACCGGCCCCCTGGACGAATAAACCTGTCAAGAACAGTTCAAAAGTACGACTTGTAGCAGCAGGAATAAAAATAAGGGACCCAATAGCCATAAGAAACAGACCTAAAGCCATTCCATTTTTAAAACCTACTTTTTTTAATACCAGGCTCGATGGGGGTGCCATAAAAAGATAGGAGATATAAAAGGCGAATGTCACAAAATATGCCTGTAGGTTCGTAAGTTCACATGCTATCTTTAAAAAAGGAATCAATGTGCCGTTTAACCATGTTACAAAACCAAAAATGAAATATAAAATTCCTATTGTAAAAATGGAAATCAAGTACTTACGAGAGTTTGAATTGGCGGTCATAATTAATTTTTTATTCTGGCTAATTTAAAAAGAATTCAATCGTTGTAAAAAAACTTTTATATCCGAAAAAGGACAATAACTTTTTGACTTTCAAAATATCGGTATTATTTTTGCATGTTAGATTACTACATGAATTACATAAATAACTCCCATTTCTTTGTATATTCTCATATTTTATACTCCCCGGCAAGTTACTTTTTGAATCAAAGTAAATAAATAGAAAGAATACAAATTCGGCGAAAGCCCAATAAACGCCCACAATCTGGCATGAATAGTACTTGTACTTATACTGATACTGAAGCTATTAAGGATCTCGAGAACTGTAGTATCTGTCCTCGCGAATGCCATGCCAACAGGAAAATCGGACCAAAAGGTTACTGCAAAACTGATTCTAAGTTTAATATAAGCTCTATCTGCATACACAGAGGGGAGGAGCCCGTAATCTCAGGAACTGAAGGCATTTGCAATGTCTTCTTCAATCATTGCAATCTACAGTGCATTTTTTGCCAGAATTATCAAATTAGCCAAAATGGAACTTTTAATTCCAATTTTGGGACACTTGATGAAATAACTGAAAGAATAATTACTCTGCTTGACAAAGGATGCAAATCAGTTGGGTTTGTTTCCGCAACTCACATGGTGCCCCAGATGGTAATGATAATAAATTCTTTACACAGGTGGCAGAGGTATCCTACTATAATTTATAATTCCAATGGTTATGACAGTGTAGATACTCTTAAGCGTCTTGAAGGAATTGTGGATGTTTACCTTCCTGACTTTAAATATTCTGATAACCTTATTGCCAGACAGTTCTCAGGAGCACAGGATTATGTTGAAATTGCAAAAAAAGCCCTTAAAGAGATGTACAGACAAATGGGTTCAAAAGTCATTACTGATGAATCTGAGACTGCCGTAAGAGGATTAATAATAAGGCATCTTGTTCTACCAGATCATGTTGATAATAGTAAAAATGTATTACGCATTATTGCTGATGAATTATCGACCAAGGTTAATATTTCATTAATGGCTCAATACCATCCGATGGCTAATGCCATTGGCCATAAATCCATTGGAAGGACTATAACTGAAGCTGAATATAATGAGGTTTGCGAAGAAATGGAGATGCTTGGGTTTGTAAATGGCTGGATTCAGGAGTTGGAAAGTAATAAAGATTATATACCTGATTTTGAATGTATTCACCCATTCGAAAGATCAGCATAAAGAATTAAAAGTGAGACTATTGGTTACTTTATACTAAGACAATGAGACTACTTAAATGCATAATTTATGTATTGGTATGCATAATGCCCTCAGTCGTCTGTGCCCGATATAACGCCGACAGTCTTATTAATATTTATTATAATTCAGGGAATTCTGAATCAAAAATTAGTGCTTTAAAAGAATTGTCAGATATGAGTTTTGAAGAAGGTGATTTTTCTTCAACTATATTCTATTTGCAAAAAAGATCTGAACTCCACCTCGCCAGTAATGACTCCCTGAGTTGGGCCGATACACAGTATAAACTGGGAATGGTTTATACTGTTACCTTGAATTACGAAGATGCCAGAAAACATACGATCCAGGCTATGCAATATTTCAATAAGAAAAATTTTACTGTACCTTATGTAAATACATGCATTAACTTAGGATATATACACAATGAATTAAAACAGACAGACAAATCATTTCAATTTTATAGAAATGCATTAAATGCATTAAATGCAACTGTCAATCAGGAGGGATTAGAAGCAGCCTATCTTAATCTTGGTAATCTTGGTAGTAACTTCTCTAATAGTGGCAGATTAAAAGAAAGTGTTCAGAAAGGAAAGAATATTGCTGATGTAGCAAATTCATCTTCCTTTGTTCAGATATATTATGCTCTTGGAGTTTTAGGATTAAAGAAGAATGAAACTGACAGTGCTGAGTATTATTCCTATTTAGGACTTGAAACGGCAGTAAAGATAAATGATCTGAATAGTATTGCCAATGGTCAGATACTTCTGGGAAAGGTATACTTTTCACAAGCCCGCAAACCTGAAGCTTATCGGATAGTGGAAAAGGGACTCGAAACTGCAAAGAATATCTGCAACAGACCACTTATCATGGAGGCTTATTCTGAACTTGCACGTATATCTATGGCGTTAAAGCAACCCGGCCTTGCATACACTTTTCTCGATCAATACATAACATTAAAAGATAGCATTTATAATGAACAAATGGCAATTCAACTCTCAAGGGCTAACCGGAGATTTGAAATTACGTTCGATCAAAATGACCCTGGTTTATTATTAAGACAGAATCTTGATCAGGCAAGAGTTATCCAGATAAATAAGATTCTTAGATGGTCGCTTATAATAGCGGTCATCGTTATAGCTGTATTATTATTCTTCTTCTTCAACCGGTATCATTCAAAGGCGCGAGTTGCCAACGAACTTAAAGAAAAGAATAGATTAATAGAAGAACAAAAGGCTTCACTTGAGAACCTGATACAAACAAAAGATAAATTTTTATCAATTATAGCACATGATCTGAAGAATCCTTTCAATTCCTTACTGGGGTTCGCTGACCTGGCCTACAACGATTTTGATGAAATATCCGACACAGAAAAGAAGTCATATCTGAAAGTGATTAAACAATCAGGTCAACACATTTACGCATTATTAGATAATTTGCTTAGTTGGTCCAGAGCACAATCAGGTAGAATCGACTTTTATCCAGAGCCTGTGAGTCTAACTGAAAATATTGAAAATGCAGTTGAACTTGTCCGAAGTTCAGCTGATAACAAGCAGATTTCCTTATTTTCTGATTTCTCAGGTGATGTTATAGTGAAAGCTGATAAAAATATGCTTTCCACAATTTTAAGGAATCTTCTCACCAATGCAATAAAGTTTACGCCAAACAATGGATCAGTTACAGTAAGCAGTGCCATTAATGGTAAAAAAGTGACAGTTTCGGTGACGGACACAGGAATAGGTATGACTCCCGAAGAATTAGATAAACTATTTAAATTAGATGGTGGTTTAAAGAATTCAGGTACTGCAAACGAAAGCGGTACAGGACTTGGACTAATTCTCTGCCAGGAATTTATGGCTCTTCATAAATCAAAAATAATAGCTGAAAGCCAACCTGGTAAAGGAAGTACTTTCAGCTTTACTTTAGATTTTATACAACAATTATAATCAATACTTTCTTATCGGCTAAAATGTTGGTAACTTTCATCTAGAAAGGTAATCCACCATTCTCATCCTCTTCTTCAAGATTTGCCAGATTGCCAAAGCTTGGTAAATCATTGTTTGTCTGTCCTGCTCCATTTGGATTGCCTATTCTCCAGGCTTCCAGGTCCATGAAATAACTAACCCTTCCATCTTTTTCATAACGTCTGCCTTTCAGATTAAATGAAATATTCACTTCCTGTCCAACTTTAAAAGAATCAAGCAATGAACATTTATCTCCAGTGCATTGAAATTTTAAATACTGAACGTAGGAACCACCGGGGTTATCTCTGTATTCAACTATAAATTCTCTCTTCCTGAACTTATCAGAAATCACTTGGACTCCTGCAATTTCAATAATCTTACCTACTAATTCGAATGACATTTTTAATGAATTTAATTTTTAATATGGTATTCTTCTATCTAATATTTTCCATTTTTCAAGAACTGATTGAGCTTGTTCCCTCATAATCTGATTTGTTGGAATCTTCCTGTCAGGGGTGCCCACCATCAGTTCCCGATAAATAAAGTCATCATCGAAGCCTGCATCAGCTGCATCTTCTCTTGTTGCAGCGTAATATACATGTGCCGGTCGGGCCCAGTATATTGCTCCCAGACACATTGGGCAAGGTTCACAACTGCAGTAAATATCGCAACCCTCTAACTGAAAGTTGTTTAACGATTTACAAGCTTCTCTGATAGCAACAACCTCTGCATGTGCAGTCGGATCATTTGTTGAAGTGACACTATTTGAACCCCTTGCTATTATTTTTCCTTCCTTTACAATCACCGCCCCAAACGGTCCGCCATTTAAACTATTCAAATTTTCATGAGCCATTTTAATGGCCTCTTCCATAAATTTCCGGTGCATTTCCGTTTCTACAAATATACTCATGCCAGTTTCCTCTAATAGTTTTTTCTTTAAGTGCGTATTTTAGCCGTTCCAGATACTCATCGCGCGGAATTGTTATTGCTCCGAGCGACTCCAAATGATCTGTATGCATTTGAGCATCAACAAAATGGAAATCATTTTTCTTCAGGAAATCAAACAAGAAATACATAGCTGCTTTCGAAGCATCAGTTACTATATGAAACATTGACTCTCCGAAAAATGCCTTGCCTAAAGATACTCCGAATAATCCTCCTGCAATTTCACCGTCCTGCCATACTTCAAGGCTATGAGCGTAACCTTCCCAATGAAGTTTTGTATAAGCATCCACTGTTTCCTGCAATATCCATGAACCAAACTCATCCTTCCGCTTTATTATCGCACAAATTTGCATAATTTCTTTGAAATGCCTGTCAAATGTAAATGTAAATGCATTCCGTTTCAATTTCTGCTTAAGACTATGCGATGCCCTGAATCCATCTATTTTAAAAATACATCTTTCCATTGGAGAATGCCAAAGAATAGGTGAGTGTTGGTCGTACCAGGGAAAGATTCCCTTTGAATAAGCTTCAAGCAACCTTCCAACACTCAAATCTCCACCAAATGCAATAATTCCCGAATCATGTCTGTTTCTCAAATCCGGGAATGGCTTCTTCTTGTCAAGGTGTATTATTTCCCTATCCTTCATTGCAATTTGCATCAATTACTTAAACCAAAAATACAGAATTATTGATTGTTGTGATAGTAAAATAAAAAACCGGCTTTAAGACTATTAAAGCCGGTTCATTAAATCAAAAGATAAAGTTTTTATGCATTTTCCTTTTCGAAATTGTGCATACAGTCAACTAATGCCTGAACACTTTCAATAGGCATAGCATTGTAAGTTGATGCTCTGAAACCTCCCACTGAACGATGTCCCTTAATACCCACCATTCCATGTTTCTTTGCAAATTCCATGAATGCTTCTTCCTTATCCTTATATTGTTCTTTCATTACGAAACAAATGTTCATCAATGATCTTGAATCCTTTTCAGCTGTTCCAACAAACATCTTACTGTTGTCGATTGCATTGTACAGAAGATCTGCCTTCTCAATATTTTTCTTTTCAATAGCCTTAAGACCACCTTCAGCCTTTATCCATCTTAATGTTTCCATTATAGTGTATATTGGAAGAACAGGAGGGGTATTAAACATGGAGCCTTCTTTAATATGAGTTCTGTAATCGAGCATAGTTGGAATCTGACGCTCAACTTTTCCTAGAATGTCTTCTCTTACAATCACAAAAGTTGCTCCAGCAGGACCCAGGTTCTTCTGAGCACCACCATAAATCATAGCATATTTTGAAACATCAATTGGACGACTCAGGATATCTGATGACATATCTGCAATAAGATTTACTGGACTGTCGATATCATTTCTTATCTCAGTACCATAAATAGTATTGTTTGTTGTGATATGGAAATACTCAGCATCTGCCGGTATCTGATAATTTTTTGGTATGTATGTAAAGTTTTTGTCGGATGAAGAAGCTACAACATTCACTTCACCAAAAAGCTTAGCCTCTTTGATTGCTTTCTTTGCCCAAACACCTGTTTCAAGGTAAGCCGCTTTTTTTTGTAATAAATTGAATGGAATCATGCAAAATTGGAGACTTGCTCCTCCTCCCAGGAATAACACATGATAGCCTTCAGGAATATTCATTATTTCCTTAAAAAGACTTACTGCTTCATCAATAACAGCTTGGAAATCTTTACTTCTGTGTGAGATTTCAAGTATTGACATTCCAATACCATTTAAATCTAAAATTGCTTTAGCTGTGTTTTCGATTGCTACCCTGGGCAAAATAGATGGGCCCGCATTGAAATTGTGCTTTTTCATGATTGTTTTTTTTAAAAAAGTGAATATTATTAGTCAATTACTTTCTAAGTATAATGGTCAAAAATCTGAACAAAGGTATAAAGTTTTCCATGATTTAAAAATCATTCATTCTTTTGTTATAAACCTTTAAATATTGACTGATAGGATTGATTATGAGATCGAAATAACTCTGCTTTTAACGATTTCCCGGGAAAAGATCTAGTTCAGGCTTTTTTATTCTTTTCCGCTCATCATTTTTAAGTGCCGGATTTCTTGCATTTATCCCTTCAACAAAAGTCCAGAAATCTTTGAAATATATATAGCCATCGTATGTATTACCTGCAGGGACGTATGCCCAATACTGACCTTCTAATTCTGGGTTTAATGGTATAAGCCTGTCAACCACTATTATACTGTCGTTAATTTTACTCTGTGATTTTCTGACTCCCGATAGGGTTAGTTTTTGTTTACTATACTGTAAAGTCAGACTTGCGGAAGATGCATATTCAACTACTACTCTGTTTGCTCGCCCTTCCTTAGTTTTAAACACCTCCTTGCCGAAAATAACCACTGAATCTCCGGTGAAAGTCACTGCTTCTATCACTTTTCTTGAAGTTTGAGGCTCAAATCTATCCCAGCCCAGCATTAGGTAATATTTACTTTTTTTATCTCGTGGAGGAATAATTTTATAATAAAGGGCTGCCGGCCAATCGTTTGACGAATAAACTGAATCTTGAGAAAGTTTTAATTCTGATCCCTTGTCAGACAGTACGATTGTTTTTCCTGATGAAGGCAGATAAATAATAGCGCTGTAAATATTATTACCTTTATTCTGCTGAATGTTCCAATTATAAAAAATATAAAAATTATCAGGTGAAGTCGTCCTTCCAATTGTCAAACTATTCAATGAGTCTGGTATAAAGTCTCTTTTTTGAATATAATCAAGTAATAGCTTTTTGAACTGCGAATTTAAAGCTATCCTGGTAGAGTCGTTCCTCTCGCGTCTGGTACTATCGAGTAGTTGCCTCAGTTCGGATATATTATTTTGAGCTGATGCTGAAAAACAAATTGATAAAGTAATGACAAGCGAAAGAATTGTCCTGTTTCTCATAATGAATGGCAGTTATAGACTCCCTTTACAAAAATACTACTTTTGCACTAAGCCTACTAAAAATGCCAGACCTAAATAACGTTAAGATGAAAGAAATAGCTTGTTTTATTGAGACTTGCCTTTCCTTTACCAAAAATATTGATAAGAAGACAGATACCCTAAATGTGTCTCCCGAGGATGTATCCAGCCATATAATTAATTCGTACGACAAACTTTTTCAGGAATTGAGAGAGCCTTTAAACCAATTGATTAATGAATCCCAAATTTATAATAACTGGTTTATACCTGCTCATATTGAGTACGCTCTGGAACTACTCATTGAAGAACTCAGGTTCTGCGATGAAACTTATTTTCAAAGAATTAGAGTTTTGGATTCGGAGAAAGTCTATAGAAATGATGAACCTGCATATTGTATTTACAGACCCATTTCACCTCTAGAGGGAATAGTCGAGCTATTGATTATTTCACTTTGTCATAAATCTTGTTTTGTAATGGTTGCCGAAGAACAAAAGTTCATCGTCACCACTTTCATAAAGATTATTGAAACTTTACCTAATCTGAAAAACCGGATCACAATAACTGAAAAGCCTTTTGTTAATCCCGAAAAGTTATATGTTTTAGGTAAAGTAAATCAAACGGTAAGCGATTATATGTCAAAGTATAAATTTTATCAAAATTATTCGGAAGGTTGTGCTGTATTATTGGATAGAGAACCGAGTTCTCATCAGCTATCCACTCTATCTAATCAAATCTGTATGTTTTTTGGAAGAAGCAGAACTAGTTGTAAGGTTTTATTTGTCCACCAATATTTTAATCTTGAAGATCTTAAACCTTATTTTGAGGTATTTAATGATCAGTTGTATCACAATAAATACTTCAATAATTATGAGTACAGAAAGTCGGTAATGATTATAAATCAAATTCCATATCGTGAAATAGGACCACTCATAGTAACAGAATCCAGGGATCAGGCAGGCTACATATCGGTATTATGTGTTCAGCGGTATAAAAACGAGGATGAAATCAATCATCATCCCCTGACTAAAAGGTATAAACTATTACCACTTGCTATATCTCATCATGAACCCGAGTACAGTAAACTTGGTTTGTCATTTCTTTTCCATAACAAGGAGTGTTTTTTTAATTATAAGCAGTGAGCACTTTATAGTTACAAACAATATCAATCAGATTGGATTCACTAAGCTTAAGTACATGGGAGTACACTTAAGAAATTATTTACATTGCTCAGTATTAATTTTTTTCGAGAATTCTTTGTTATTAAAGGAAAAACTTTTACTTTTGCAGTCCCAAAATTTGTCGGGTATAAGCATCATTTTAAAAGCTAACCCCGTCAACAATAGGTAAAAAAGGGCATTCATTCAAAATCAACAGTTCAATGAAAAAAGAAATTCATCCTAAGGAATACCGTTTGGTGGTGTTCAAAGATATGTCGAATGAAGATACATTCATTACCAAATCAACGGTTGCGACCAAAGACACCATAGTTATGGATGACGGTAAGGAATATCCTCTGGTAAAGCTTGAGATTTCTAACACTTCTCATCCTTTTTATACTGGTAAGATAAAACTTATCGATACAGCTGGTCGTGTTGACAAGTTTAAAACAAAGTACCAGAAACATTTTGAAAATCGCAACAAGGCATAATAAAACACCGTTTTATTTGTTAACAATATTTTAGAGCCCTTTAAGTAAAGAGGGCTTTTTTTATTTATTTTTGTTGAGCTTCAACATACAATAACATAAACCATATGAATTACGTTCTCTTTGATGAATCACGCAGAAAAAATCTTTTACCTTTAACTTTTACAAGGCCAGTTGCCGACATTCGATTCGGAATATTAACTATACGAGAGAAATGGGAGAGGTATCTTGTTGTTAAAACATCAACATTGACTGATAATTATCTTGCTGAAAAGTTCCCTTTAATTAAAGAAAAGGCTAACATCATTATAAATGGTGCTGTTTGCCCAAACGAAAAACTAGTTGCAGAGATAAATCAGCTTGAGCCTGGTAATGCTTTGATAAAAGGAGATACAATTGTAGCAATGTGTCTTAATGAGGAAGATTTTAAAAAACAGTCAAATGCGATACAAGAGAATGAAACAAGCATAGATTGTCTTCAAATCTATAATACATGGGATATTTTTGCTAAAAATGCTGAAGCGATCAAAGATGACTTTCTGGTTTTAACTAAAGGCCGCAAATCAGCCCCTATTCCTTCTCATTGCACTGCTTTTTCTATAGAAAATATTTTCATTGAAGAGGGAGCACAGATTCTGGCTTCTACTCTTAACGCAACCGAAGGTCCTATTTATATTGGTAAGGATGCGATAGTTATGGAAGGTTGTAACCTCAGGGGTCCTCTGGCTGTCTGTGATCATGCAACTATTAAGATGGGTGCAAAAATATATGGAGGAACTACCATAGGTCCATTTTCAAAAGTTGGTGGAGAAGTAAACAATTCGGTAATTTTCGGATACTCAAACAAGGCTCATGATGGTTTCTTAGGGCACTCCGTAATAGGAGAATGGTGTAATTTAGGAGCGGATACGAATACCTCAAACCTCAAAAATACTTACGATACAGTAAAACTGTGGAATTATGCTGACGAAACCTTTATTGAGACAGACCAGACATTCTGCGGGCTAATTATGGGTGATCATTCCAAATGTGGGATTAACACTATGTTTAACACTGGAACCGTTGTTGGAGTGAGTTCTAATATATTTGGTTCAGGTTACCAAAGAAATTTTATTTCTTCATTTAAATGGGGTGGTGTTTCCGGACTTCAGGCTTTTGATCTTCAGAAAGCAATCGATATTGCCAGAAATATGTATAAAAGAAGAGGTATTGAATTAAATGACGTTGAGGAAAGACTATTGAGAAGTATTTATGAGATAACTCATAACTATCGGAGAATGTAAACTTTTTAGCTACACCATATGTTTAATGGGGTGCTTAAACGCAATGGTCTATTCTAATGGCATAGTATTTGAACATGCCAATACTCTGGCGTTTCCAGTAATTTACTTTAAAATTTTTTACGTTAGTTTCGTGATATGAACAATGATAAATTTGGGCTTACCGATTTGATAGATAACGATTCAGAATTTATTCCTCTTCTATCTAGTGAAGATGAAGACCAAATGAATGCTGAAGAGGTGCCTGAAATTCTTCCAATATTGCCACTTCGCAATACGGTTCTTTTCCCTGGAGTGGTAATCCCTATAACAGTGGGCAGAGATAAGTCAATCAAACTTATTAAAGATTACTATAAAGGTGACAGGATTATAGGTGCTGTCGCTCAAAAAGATGTTGATACTGAAGATCCTTCATTTAAAGATCTTAATGAAATTGGAACTATAGCCTATATCATAAAAATTCTTCAGATGCCCGATGGCAGCACCACCGCTATCATTCAGGGAAAGAAGAGATTTCGAATTAAAGAAATGATCCAGGAAGATCCATACTTCATGGCCAAGGTCAGCTCATTCGAAACCCCTAAGCATATAATTAAAGATAAGAAGTTCAATGCATTGATGTCTTCAATCAAAGATCTTGCAATTCAAATTATTAACCTGTCACCTAATCTTCCCTCCGATAGTGTCTTTGCAATAAGAAATATTGAAAGTCCTGTTTTTCTGGTTAATTTCATCTCATCAAACCTGAATATTTCACTCGATGAAAAGCAATTATTACTCACAATTGATGACTTGACTGATCGGGCAAACACGGTCCTTGGCTTGTTAACTAAAGAGTTACAGATAATTGAATTAAAAAACCAGATTCAGAATAAAGTTAAGATTGACTTAGATAAGCAGCAGCGAGACTATCTATTAAATCAACAACTTAAAACTATTCAGGAAGAATTAGGAGATAATCCGCATACTCAGGATATTTCAGAATTAAAACAAAAAGCTGCCAAAAAGAAGTGGCCTGCCAATGTGGCTGAGACTTTTGAAAAAGAGTTGTCAAAATTGCAGCGCATGAATCCTGCTGCAATGGAATATTCTATGCAGCTCAATTATCTTGATGTTTTGCTTGATCTTCCATGGTTTCATTATACGGTAGATAACTTCGACCTGAAGAGAGCTCAGAAAATACTTGACAAAGACCATTTTGGATTAGAATCTGTTAAAGAAAGAATTATCGAATACCTGGCAGTTCTGAAACTAAAGGGAGACATGAAATCACCAATTTTATGTCTATTCGGTCCTCCGGGTGTTGGTAAAACTTCACTTGGAAAATCCATTGCGAAAGCTGTTAACCGTCAATACATAAGAATGTCTTTAGGCGGTTTACGTGATGAAGCTGAAATCAGAGGCCACAGAAAGACCTATATAGGTGCAATGCCTGGCAGGATTTTGCAGAGTATAAGAAAAGCCAAAGCGTCAAATCCGGTCTTCGTTCTGGATGAAGTTGATAAAGTGATTGGTGCAAATGTTAATGGAGATCCTTCTGCAGCATTACTTGAAGTCCTTGATCCGGAGCAAAATAGCACCTTTTATGATAATTTCGTTGAACTTGAATATGATCTTTCAAGGGTCATGTTTATTGCAACTGCCAATAACTTATCAACCATTCATCCTGCATTACGGGATAGGATGGAGGTTATTGAAATCAATGGATATCTGCTTGAAGAAAAAATCGAGATCGCAAGGCGTCATCTCATTCCAAAACAGTTGGAAGAACATGGCTTGAAACCTGATCAATTGGAATTTTCAAAAAAAATTATTGAAAGTATCATTGATAAATATACCCGTGAGTCAGGTGTAAGAACACTTGAGAAAAATATTGCAAAGATTATTCGACATCAGGCACGTTACATCGTAACAGGCGAATCTTACAATATCAAACTCACAGAGAATGATATTTCAAAAATCCTTGGAGTCGTTAAGTTTAAGCATGAAACAGATGATGAAGCGCATGCCCCTGGTGTTGTAACAGGTTTAGCGTGGACTCCGGTAGGTGGTGAAATACTTTATGTGGAAACTAGTTTAAGTCGTGGATCAGGTAGTTATGGAATTACAGGTAACCTCGGTGAAGTAATGAAAGAATCAGCCACACTGGCTTATGAGTACCTTAAATCTAAAAGTGATGTGCTGAAAATAAAACCCGAATTATTCGATAAGTTTAATGTACATATCCACATTCCGGAAGGTTCTACTCCCAAAGATGGACCTTCAGCCGGTATAACCATTTTCACTGCACTTGCTTCAATTTATACCGGTCGTTTGGTAAAACCAAGGTTGGCAATGACAGGTGAAATAACGCTCAGAGGTAAAGTTTTACCAGTTGGTGGAATCAAAGAGAAAATTCTTGCTGCCCGTCGTTCTGGCATAAAAGAAATTATACTACCTATGGAAAATAAAAAGGACATTGAAGAAATTAAGCCGGTTTATATTAAGGGTTTAAAGTTTCACTATGTCGAGCAAATGATTGATGTAATTAAGCTTGCTCTTGAGAAAGAGGAATCGTCTCAAATTAAAGCTCCAAAAAATAACGGTAGTAAGATAAAATAATCACCAACGTGCTCAAAAAGAAAATCACCTGCACTTTTTAAATGTAGGTGATTTTTTTATTGAATTTGCTAAGCGCTGATTATTGAAGATAGAATAGAAATGTAAATGAATTAAGGGATAGGCATTTATTTCACTATCATTATCTTTTCAGTTAGTTTATTGTCTTCAGTTACAAGAGTTAAAATATAAGTTCCATTTGCCAGATAACTGAGATTAATTGGAATTCTGCTTTCCCCAGGATTTAGTGTTAAATCCCTTTTTTCATAGACCATGACCCCTGTTCCTGAATGTACAAAAATGTTGGCTTTACATAATACTGAAGTATTAAAAAATACATTTATGTTTCCTTCAGATGGATTCCCTTTAATTTGAATTTCCTGTGGTTTTGGTTCATTTATATATTTTGAATCCACTACTGTAGTAGAGTTCTTAAGGATAATCTTGTTATTCGGGTCAAACTGAAGCATCGTTGGCCTTTTATCAAACATAAATGAAAAATTCTGGTCATTTGCATCATTAAGAATATTAATCAGCGTATCTCCAATTGCAAATTCCACCTTGATTTCGACAGGCATTGTAAAGAAGCCTGTATTAGTTTGTGTTTGTTTAATATTGAGTTTAACTTCCCACTGGTCATTGGGCCGTTGATGAATCGAATAGGTGTTGCTGTAGATAGGGTGATTAGGTGTATATAACCACTGTTCAAAGAACCAACTCATGTCTTGTTCTGTTGCCTCATTCATTTTTACAATAAAATCAGGAATGGTGGCTGATTGATAACGGAAATTTACAGTGTCATTAGCATAATCATAGATGCTTTGATAGAATAAGGAGTCACCTACCATTTGATGATACATATATAGTACACACGCACCCTTTAAATAAGTAATTGCATAATTAAAAAGCACATCATTCGAGGGTGGGTAAATAGCCCAATCAGGGTCTGAAATTGGCCACCCTGGATTCTGGTACATGTAATAACTGGCATTGTACAAATTTTCATCCATATAACTATCATAGCCTTCCTGTTCCAATATCCAAAGGGTCTCAATGTAAGTAGCAAATCCCTCATTTAGCCATAAATCTGCCCATGTCGCACATGTAATCATATCCCCAAACCACTGGTGCGCGAATTCGTGGGTGACTACACTAGAATACCAGCAATTCTGGCAAAGTGTGGTTAGTGTTTGGTTCTCCATTCCTCCCCACTGGAATAGATTGTTAACCGTGGCAAAACCGTCTTTTTCAAAAGGATGTTTCCCGAATTTTGATTCAAAAAAATTAGTAAGTGGCCCTAACATAGCTATCATATTGTCAGGATTTTCATTTTGGTTATAATAAAAACGGATTGGGAGCGTGTCATTGGGGTAGGCCGGATTAACATGATATAGAATATCGAGTTTATAATTTACTTTGGAAGTAAGAACCATAATATAGGTTGCAATGGGATCACGGCTAACCCATGTGTACCATATAGTATCGTTAATATGAGTTGAATCAGCCAACCTTCCATTTGAACCAAGCTTTACACTTGAAGGCACTTTGGCCCTCAATTGCAACGTAGCTTTATCACTGGGGCGATCATAACATGGGAACCACATTCTGGCTCCTTGTGGTTCGGCATCAGTGAATACAAAGCCACTGCCAACATTAAATGCCCCATCAGTGACATTATTATGACTGTATTGGATACCAACTTCTACTATTTCACCCGGAAAGTATTCTCTGTCAAGGAAAATTTTTAAGAGATTACTTTCATGGTTAAAAGATACACCTCCAATAGAGACAGCTTCGATGTTGAGAGAAACATTATCAGCATCTAAAATTATAAAGGAAAGTGTTGAATCAACCCTGAAAGTGATATTAGCAGTCGCTGTATAATTCTTAGGAAATGGTGAGGTATAACAATGATATATGTCTAAATCAAGATCATAATGTAGAACATCAAAGCTATGACGTGGCGAATTTGGTGACATTTTCGGGGATTTTCTCTCTTGGAGAATATGTCGTTGAGAACATATCTCGCTGCCTCTCATCGTGCTAAAATCCTGAGCAAGCAAACTCGACGAGACTATAAAGGTTGTTAAAATTAAAAAGTAGAGTTTTTTCATAGTTATCTTTATTATGAGAAACAAATTTATACTAAAAGAGACCTGAATATCTCAAAAGCTCAAATTTTATTATAAGCTTTGCATAATTATAATATTAGGGAATGACTAAATAAGGCCTAAGTGTTTTTTAACCGTAATTATACGCTTAGCTTACGCTAAGGATACGCTTAAAACACGGTTAGGGTTATAATTTATACACTATAAATCCTGTCTCATTACCAGTTTCTAAATTTTACTATCCATTGACTGATGATACAGCCCGAATATTTAAATACTAAGTTCTGCAATGCCATTTTTATAATAAATTTGCTTGAACCTTTACGTGATAATGAATCGCTGCATTTCAATTTTTCTTTTGACAGGCATCTTTCTAATTTTCGGATGCAAAAGAAGTTTTTCTCCGAATGAAGAGAAGACTGTTTTTAAATACAACGAATCTTCGGGAATAACCTCAATGGATCCTGCTTTTGCCAGAAGTCATGCCAATATTTGGGTAATTAATCAGATATACAACGGTTTAGTGCAGCTTGATACAGCACTAAACGTCCATCCTTGTATTGCTAAATCATGGAGCGTTTCAGAGGATGGGCTCAATTACACTTTTATACTCCGACGTGATATAAGATTTCATGATTCCCCTGCTTTTAAGAATGGGGAAGGCAGAATAGTGACTGCTGAGGATGTGGTATATAGTCTGCAGAGACTTGCTGATGACAAACTGGCTTCTCCAGGCTCCTGGATACTTAATGCTGTTAAAGAAACTGATGGACAAAAAGAGATCAGGGCATTGTCAGATTCAGTCTTATATATCACGCTTGCAGAACCATTTCCACCATTTCTGGGAATGCTTTCTATGCAATACTGTTCTGTTATTCCAAAGGAAGCGGTTGAATATTATGGGGAGGACTTCAGAATTCATCCTGTCGGTAGCGGTCCTTTCAAGTTCCAAATGTTTAAAGAAGGGGTGAAACTTGTTCTTCTGAAAAATCCCAAATATTTTGAAAAAGATGAGTCAGGAAACCGATTGCCGTATCTTGATGCAATTTCAGTATCATTTATAATTGACAAGCAATCGGTGTTCTTAGAATTCATTAAAGGTAATCTGGATTTTATGTCGGGAATCGATGCGAGTTACAAGGATGAGTTATTAACTTCTACGGGAGGGTTAAAAGATAAATACAAGAACAGAGTGAATCTTTATACCCAACCATATTTAAATACAGAATATCTTGGAATACTTTATGATACATCAAACCCTGTAATGAAAGGTAATCCATTGAATAACATAAAGATCCGACAGGCTATTAATTATGGTTTTGACAGGAGCAAAATGATCAGATATTTAAGAAATGGAATTGGAATTCCTGGAACCAAAGGTATTATCCCTCCCGGGTTAAAAGGGTTTGAAAAAGAATCAGATTATGGATATTCTTATAATCCTGAATTCTCTAAACGCTTGTTAGCGGAGGCAGGTTATCCGGGTGGAATCGGTTTGCCTCCAATAACCTTATTCACCAATTCATCGTACCTCGACATTACACAGTTTATCCAAAGTCAATTATCCTTAATAGGTTTCAATATAAAAATAGATGTATCGCCACCAGGTACGTTAAGAGAAAATATGGCTCAGGCACGTGTGCCTTTTTTTAGGGGTTCATGGATAGCAGATTACCCTGATGCAGAAAACTATCTATCGTTATTCATTTCGACAAATAAAAGCCCGATAGGACCTAACTATACTCATTTTAACAATAAAGAGTACGATGATCTGTATTTTACGGCCTTAAGATATTCTGAAGATTCAATCAGAGCCCGATTATATACACAGATGGATAGTCTGATGATGAAAGAATCGCCTGTGGTAATACTTTATTACGATCAGGTGCTAAGATTTGCCGGTAAAAACATCCATGGTTTGGGCTCTAATCCTTTAAATTTACTTGATCTCAAGAGAGTTGTTAAAACAAATATTAAACAGGTATCAGAAGATGGACGACAATAATTTAAAATCAAAATACGAAACTTTACATGGTTTTAAAAGGATCAAAGTTTTGGATTTGAATGAAAATGCAATTAAGCTGATTGGTTATGACTGGATGCTTATAACTGCCGGTAAACTTGAAGAATACAATACTATGACAGCAAGTTGGGGTGGGTTGGGCATGCTGTGGAATAAACCAGTTGCCTTCATCTTTATTCGTCCTCAACGATATACGTTTGAATTTACTGAGAAAGAAGAATTTTTCAGTTGCTCCTTTTATAATGAGTCCTATAGAGATATGTTAAACTTTTGTGGCACATGGTCAGGGCGGGACTGCAATAAAGCGAAGGAAGTGAATATTACCCCAGTACCCTTTATCAAAACTGTCGCATTTGCTGAAGCCAAAATTATCCTTGAATGCAGAAAGATTTATTACCAGGATATTAACCCTGATAACTTTATTGCTGAGTATATTGCCAAGCATTATCCTGAAAATGATTTTCACAGGATGTATGTTGGAGAAATAATTGCTGCCTGGTTAAGAGACTAACAATAGTTAATAATTTTTCCGTTACTTAATAGTAGATTGTTTGTTTTATTAATTTTATCCCTTTGGGGACATTTTTCAATTCTTTAAAATTATTCAAATTGGGTTTCTTAAGAAAAATCAGGATATATTTTGGTCAGCGTTCATTACTTGCTGATTCTTTAAAAGTTGTACGTATTAAAAAGCCGATTAACATAACCAATGCCACAACTATTGGTATCATTTATCATTTATCCTCTGAAGAAGAGTACAATAGTGTAAGCTATTTTACAAAAAAGTTGCAGGAACAAGGTAAGAAAGTTCATGTGATGGGTCTTTATGAATCCAGTCGGATACCGGTTTATTATATTCCGAAGCTCTCTTATGATCTTATCTTATTAAAGGATATTGATCTATTCTACAGGCCAAAAGGCAAATTCGTTGAGGAATTTATTCAATCGGATTTTGATATACTAATTGATCTGAGCAGTCCTGATAATTTTACTTTAAACTATATTGCTGTACTTTCAAAAGCTTCCTTTAAGGTGGGTCGAAAAATTGATGACAGATCCCTGCCATATGATATTATGATTGACGCAGGACCAGAAGTAAAAAGCCAGGAACTTATAGAACAGGTTGTTCATTACACCAATAACATGAAATTTGACCAATAAAATAAAGACAGCCATCAATGACCAATCAACTGAAATCATGAAAAACAAATTTATCGGAACCGGAGTTGCGTTAATTACACCTTTTCACAAACAAGGGACTATTGATTTTGGATCCTTCGAGAATTTAATTGAATACACAATTTCTAATGGTGTTAATTATCTGGTAGTTTTAGGAACTACCGGAGAATCAGTTACATTATCTAAAGACGAAAAAAAAGCCCTCGTTGAATTTGCCAAGGAAGTTATCAACAAAAGAGTTCCTATCGTCCTCGGGGCAGGAGGTAATAATACACAGGAAGTAATCGATCAATTGAAGCTTGCTGACGACGACGGAATAGATGCTATTCTATCAGTAACTCCTTATTATAACAAACCAACACAAAGAGGATTGTACTTACATTTCAAACAGATAGCTTGTGCAACTCAACTCCCTATTATACTTTATAATGTACCAGGTAGAACAAGTGTAAACATGAAGCCTGAAACAACCATTCAGCTTGCTACTGAATTCGATAATATTATTGGTATTAAGGAAGCCTCGGGTAATGTTCCACAAATAATGGGAATTATAAGACAGAAACCAAAGGGCTTTCTTGTAATATCAGGAGACGATGCCCTGACTCTTCCATTAATCGCTTCGGGTGCTGATGGGGTTATATCGGTTGTTGCAAATGCTTATCCTCATAGTTTCAGTAAGATGGTAAATGCAGCATTAAAGGGATCAATGAATGAAGCCCGTGATATTCATTACAAATTACTTCCATTAATAGAAGCTTTATTTGCTGATGGCAGTCCCGGAGGAATAAAAGCTGCCCTCGACAATATGAAGATTGCTACAAACAACCTGAGGCTCCCAATTGTGAAGGTTAATAAGCAAACTCAAAATCTAATAGTCAATTACATTAACGAACTTAAAGAAAAGAATATCGAAAATTAACTACTCTAATGAAAACTTATCTAACGGTCACATTTACTCTACTGTGCATAGTATCTCAGGCACAAAATCTTATTTCTGAGTTTAACTCCAGTGATCTGTTCCAAGACCGGGGTGAAATATATTTCATGCTAAAAAATTCTTCAGCGAATACTGATGCATTGACAAAGATTATAAGTATTGACAAGGTGAAAGATGGCAATGTTTATGCATATGCCTCAATGAAAGAGTTTAATTCTCTTAAGGAACAATTTAATTTTGAACTGGTTAATCTACCGAAACCAGGGGAGTTATCAATCGAACCGGTAACCGATGACTTTCGTGAAGTTCTGGAATGGGATGTTTACCCAAGTTATTCTTCTTACCTACAATTGATGCAGCAGTTCGCAATCGATTATCCTGAACTTTGCATTATTGATACTATAGGTACCAGTGTAGAGGGCCGATTATTATTGGCTGCAAGAATCAGCGATAATGTTGGAATTGATGAAGATGAGCCCGAGTTCCTGTACACGTCATCAATGCATGGTGATGAAATAACCGGTTATGTTTTAACCCTTCATTTGATTGATCATCTATTGACTAATTATGGGAGCGATGAAAGGGTCACCAATTTAGTAAATAATATAGATATCTGGATAAATCCGCTGGCAAATCCTGATGGTACATATGCCGGTGGAAATAATACAGTTTATGGATCTACCAGGTACAATGCAAATTATGTTGACCTGAACAGAAATTATCCTGATCCTGCTGATGGTCCACACCCTGATGGCAATCCCTGGCAAGCTGAAACTGTTGCTTTCATGAATTTTGCTGAACACAGGAATTTTGTTATGGCGGCTAATTTTCATGGAGGAGCTGAAGTAGTTAACTACCCATGGGACACATGGAGCAGAAATACTGCTGATTATTTATGGTGGCATATGGTAAGTCGTAAATATGCTGATACTGTTCATGAATATTCACCAAACGGTTACTTCACTGACCTGGATAACGGAGTTACAAATGGGTATGCTTGGTATTCAATCAACGGAGGAAGGCAAGATTATATGAATTATTTTCAGCAATGCAGAGAAGTCACACTCGAAATCTCCTCAACAAAGCTCATACCTGCAAACCAGTTGATAGATCATTGGAACTATAATTACCGTTCGATGATCAACTATATGGAAGAAGTGTTATTTGGAGTAAGAGGTGTCGTTACTGATTCTTTGACCGGACAGCCTCTCAAAGCTGAGATTTTTATTCCAATGCACGATAAAGATTCAAGCATGGTTTTTTCTTCGCTTCCAATTGGTAATTATCATCGGTTACTTAAAGCCGGAACTTATAACATTACCTTCAGAGCTCCGGGATATATCAGCAAGACCATTCCCGCAGTTTCTGTATCTGATGGAGGGTCCACTTTATTGAACGTCCAGTTATATAATGGAATGCCTCTAGCTCAATTCACGGCATCCGACACTTTAATTGAGAAAGGGGAGACTATAATGTTTAACGATAACTCATTTGGCTCACCGGTCTCGAGAATTTGGGTTTTTGAAGGTGGATATCCATCAACTTCAACTGAGTCGAATCCTTCAGTTCAGTATCCTAACATAGGCACTTTTGATGTTACATTAATAGTCAATAATGGAGTTGGAGCTGATACGCTAGTTAAAGAAAATTATATAACTGTAACTGAATCGATTGGTATGAGAGAAAATGAATTATCTGACTTCCTTGTATATCCGAACCCGGTAACAGGAGATAAACTTTTTATCACTACTCAATCACCAGTTATCGCCGTTGAAGTCTCGGATGTCACAGGAGCGATTATTTATACGGAGACACCGCAAACAGGATTGCAGACTTTTATTTCAACTTCCCATCTTAAGGACGGCATTTACTTTGTAACAGTTATAACTCAGGGGAAAAAGTATACGACTAAAATTATCGTAAAGAAATAAGAATAAAAGACTGAACTTAAATTAAAAGTCAGATTTATAGAATAATAGCGGGTAATCCCCGCTATTATTTTGTGTAATCTCTTTCGCCAAATATGGCAGTTCCAATACGCACAATTGTACTGCCTTCTTCAACAGCAATATGATAATCGGAAGTCATACCCATCGAAATCTCATTAAATGCTTCGTCATCCTGGAAATACCGCTCTTTGATGGTTTTGAAGGTCTCCACAAGACTTTGGAACTCTTTCCGGACAATGTCTTCATTTTCACTGAACGTCGCGATACCCATCACACCAACCAATCTAACATTTTGCATTGAAGAACTTTTAAAACCTTCAATTAATTCTATTGCCTCGCTTTCAGCAAGGCCATATTTTGTCTCCTCTTTAGCGATATAAATCTGAATGAGACAATTAATTACTCTGTTGTTCTTAAGGGCTTGTGAATTAATTTCTTTTAACAGTTTAAAGCTGTCAACACTGTGTATTAAATGAATAAAAGGTGCGATGAATTTTACTTTGTTAGTCTGTAAATGACCTATTTGATGCCATTTGATATCTGGTGGTAACAGTGGTTGCTTCGTTATTAATTCCTGAACCTTATTTTCCCCAAAATCCCTGATACCTTCATTATAAACTCTTAAGATTTCATTAGGAGTATGTGTCTTGCTTACAGCAACAAGCTTAACCGAAGCAGGTAGAAAAGAAAAAATTTCCTTTATAGCATTTTTCTGATTCATAGTATTTACTAAAACTTTTAACCCCTGTTAAACATCTTAAGTAATCCTTCTTTAATAGAGTGTTTTGGCTGATATCCAAGAAGTTCATTTGCTTTTGAAATATCAGCATAAGTAATCTCAACATCACCGGGTTGTAATGGTTTACGATCTATTTCAACATTGAGTCCTAAAACTATGCTTATTTCATTAATCAGATCACTTAGTTTAACTGTTTGATTATTACCCAGATTAATTACCTCATAACCTTTAATCCTGTCAATGGAGGCAATTATTCCACCTACAATGTCATCAATATAAGTATAATCACGGCGTGTAGTTCCATCTCCATACATAGTAATTGGTTTGCCTTCCCTAATGAGCCTTCCAAATTGCTGAATGGCCATTTCCGGGCGTTGATTGTGACCATATACGGTAAAAAAACGCAAGCAAAAAATATTCATTTGGTAAAGATGGTGATAAGTGTAACATAGCAATTCGCCTGCCTTCTTTGAAGCTGCATAGGGTGAAATGGGATTATCAACGTTATCGGTTTCTGAAAAAGGTATCTTTGTATTGTTACCGTAAACTGATGATGAAGAAGCGAACACTAAATCTTTTACACCATATTCTTTCATTGTATTCAAAAGTACTATCGTACCATTGATATTTACATCGAAATAAAGTTCAGGGTCGTCTATTGAGGGCCTTACACCGGCTCTTGCAGCTAAATGTACTACACAATCGGGCTTGGAAGCTTTAAATACCTCTGACATGAATTCCTTATCTCTTATATCTCCTTTATATAAGACGAAATTATCATGCCCTTTAAATTGCTTAATATTCTCTGATTTAATCAGAGGATCATAGAAGCTATCGAAATTGTCAACTCCGATTACTTCATTATCAGCATGCAATAATTCCTTTGTAAGATTGGAACCTATAAAACCAGCAACACCGGTCACTAAAATTCTTTTCACTTTATTGATTTTCGGATTGGACATTAATTTTCAAATCAAGGGCTTTTGTATTCAGACTATAATATATACCGAAAAATGAGACGAAAAGTGTAATTATATAGAAAAGCAAGCTTAAGGCAATAGAGAGATTGATATCCAGATTAAGTATTTGTGCTCCAAAAAGAAATGTGATTTCCCGTGAACCAATACCACCTATAGTGATGGGAAGTGCAGCTACAATTGAGGATATTAAAAACAGAAATAAATAATTTGAAAGACCCTCAAATGAATCGTTTGCATATAAAATGAACATGGCAGAGAGCAGTTGTAATAACTGAACACCAAAAGAATAAGCAGATGCAGGGATAAGGGTCTCATAAAACCTGCCAAAGAACTTCTTATTTACAATGATAAAAATGATTAAACTCAGAGGAATAAAAGCATACGAAATAAATATCCATGTTGAGCTGATGTCAAGTAGTGGTGTCATTAACAAAGCAATCAATAAAAGGACATACATACCATTTACTCGATCGAGCAGTACAGCCCAAAAAAGTTGTTTAACCGGCGTATTGTACTTTTTATTCATTAGCCAAACTTTATATCCATCACCACCAATTCCTCCGGGAAGGAATAAGTTATAATACATTCCTAATAAGTATAGCTTTAGATTACTTCTGGTATCAAGCTCAACGTCAAGTGGTTTAAAAAAGTAATTAAGTCTATAGGCTGATAAGACCTTGGACAATGCAAAGAAAATTGTTGCGATAAAAAGATAGAAGTAGTTAACCGAACTAAGAATATTTAAAACATCTTTTATTTCAATTTTAGTAAAGACATAATAAATAGCCGCGGCAGATATCAGGATCTTAGCAAAAGCTTTAAGCAATCTCTTCATTTACTGTTTTGAAGGTATGAATTTTCCTGATTTTATAAGGCCTCTTATTTTGTGACTCATAATAGGTTCTCATTACTATGTCGGCGATAATACCCACTGTAATTAATTGTATTCCGGCAATAAAAAGCATTATTCCTAACAAGAGCAAGGGTTTCCCCCATATATCGTGTCCAAGAATTTTTAAAATCAACAAATAAAAATTGATTAAAATCCCAACAAGTGAAGTCACTAATCCAATTCCTCCAAAGAGATGCATTGGTTTTGGCAAGTATTTCTTAAAGAATAGCATTAAGAGTAGATCGGCGACTACTTTAAAAGTACGATTTATTCCATATTTCGATTTCCCGAATTCACGGGCATGATGTTTAACATCAACTTGTGTAATATTTGCTCCTTCAAGACTCGCCAGCACAGGTATGAATCTGTGGAGTTCTCCATATAGTCCTATGTTTTTTGCCAAATCGCTTTTAAAAACCTTTAAAGTGCAACCATAATCTTTTATATGCACACCTGTACTTTTGCGTATAATTGAATTGGCTATTTTACTAGGTATTTTTCTAAGGAACATACCATCCTGACGATTCTTTCGAACACCGGCTACTAAATCCCATTCTCCTTCCTTTGCCATGTTCAACATCATTGGGATATCAGAAGGGTCATTTTGCAAGTCGCCATCCATTGTAACAATGTATTCACCCTTAGCTACTTCGATACCGGCATATAAAGCAGAACTCTGACCAAAATTCTTTCGCAATTCAACTAAGACTACCTTTTCGTCCTGCAGGTTTATAATCTCCTTTTTTGTGGAATCAGTTGAGCCATCATCCACATAAATAATTTCATAACCTATGTCATGAATTGACTCGTTTATCCATTTATTAAGAGGTTGAATATTCTTCTCCTCATTGTATACGCAAATAATAATTGATAATGCGAGCTGATTCATTCTATAACCTTTTTACTAAGTATAGTTTTGTTTCATTCAGTTTAATCACAAAAGAATGCATTACTTCGTGATTAATCGATTCTTTGGCAAAAATACCAAGATTTTTGTCATCCACTAAATAAAAGGTACCCGGGTTCTTTATTTGCCATGTTCGGGTTAAAATAGTCTTCCTCTCGCGGGTGATATAAAAACTTGCATCATGATTTATTGGAGTATCGCCCAAAATATACAAAGAGGTTCCTTTACTTAATTGGGCTGCTCTTATTTCACCTTCCTTGTATCCTTTATCGGGTAAGGAGTTTATTCTTGCAGGCAGGTTGTACAAATTGAATCCAATCCTGAAAACCAGAAGGCATCCAAAAAGTGCCAGTAATTTCATTTTTTGTGTTTTATACCCATATACTGCAATCGATAGAGAAAGTGTTGTAAGCACGATGCATATATACAGAACATTATTGAAATTGCGCGTTTCTTCCCAAAATGGATAAATCATTATGGAAAAAGAAATCAGAAAAGCTGCAGAAATTATAATTCCATTAAGGACGCGTAGTAGAAATATTCTATTTTTTTCAGCTTCCTGATAGGCCTTCACCAACACAATAATTAAAACCGGAACAAGCATAAACAGGTATCTGCTTCTCATATCAGCCGATAACCAGTAAATGACTATGTTAACCAGGAATATTAAAATCAGATAGCGGGTAAATTTATCTTTTAAAACACTCTTCCTTAATTGTTTATGGAAAAGCAAAAACAATAATAGAGTGGCAGGGGCAAACTCCGTCATGAAATTCAATGGGAATTCAACAAGATGAAACCACCAGTTGCCTCCATTACCACTATGATCTTGTAAACGGTTTGATTCATTTATCAAATTAAACACTGCTGATTCAATAGAATATTGCTGACCGAATAGTAAATAATATCCCCCAACTAAAATGATAAAAACTAAAACTCCGGTTAAATGAGCAATTGAGAATAACTGTTTGAATTTTTTATCATAAAGTAACAAGGAAACAACGCTAAGGCCCTGAAAAGCTATTGAAGGCATCCCTTTCATAAGGTAACCTATAGCAGCCAGGATGTATGATCCAATAAAGAACCAATAATACTTCTCCTTCTGATGGTATTTTATTAACCAAATAAAGGAAGCAAAAGTGACCATTGAATAAGTGAGATCAATCAATCCCATAAAAGAATCCCAAAACAGAACTCTGCCAGCTACTATAAAAGATAATGAAGCTACAAAAGCATATTCTTTGAGAAAGTTTCGGGAAGCGAACCAAATTAGTAGGGCAATACCTGCAATAGCCAGAATAGACGGAAGTCTGAATACCCATTCGTCCATTGATCCTGTAATAAAAACTAAGCTTGCCTGAATCCAGTTAAAAAGGGGGGGCTTATTCAGGTACAACTCCCCATTAATAGTAGGAATAATGTAATTTCCACTCATTATCATTTCTAATGTCACAATCCCTCTGGTTGGCTCATCTGATATAAGGGGAAGTAATCCCAGGTTGATAAAATACCCCGGTATGATTAATAAAAGCAATAGCCATTTGAAAAGGCTATAGAATCGGGGAAAATAAGCATCATTCTCCTTAATTGGCATTGCTATGAAATATTTGGCAGTAAATTTATGGAATTATGTCCAGAAGAGATGAATCTTTAAGGTGTCAAGCACTTATTTGCCCAGTAGTAGGAGGTTGGTAAACAAATAATCTTATTTTTGTAAACACTAATAATTAATTGATGAAGAATATCATTGCCTCACTGCTAAGGCAACTCATTTTCTGGATGATATTTTTTTTGATTACCCGAGTAATCTTTATTGTCTACAACATCTCACTAATCAGGATTGAAGGAATTTCATTTTCAGAAACGATTTTATCGTTCTGGTATGCACTTCCCCTTGATTTAGCTACCGCATGTTATTTTTTAATATTTCCTTTTTTAATCCTTTTAATACAAATTTTCTTTTCACCTGGATGGTTGAACAAGATTAATCTCATCTATACTATAACAGCAATTTTTCTGTTTTCTCTTTTAGTGACAGCCGAATTGGGAATATATCCTGAATGGAAAACAAAGATGCCTTATAAGGCTCTGATGTATCTTAAAAATCCTTCAGAAGTATATAATTCTGCATCAACCGGTACTTTCTTTTTACTAATCACTATTTTTATCATACTTGCATCAGGAAGTGCCTGGTTGTATAAGAATTACTTTTATACCAGGGTCACTAAATCTATCAGAGGATTTAAGCTTTTATGGACAATACCATTTGCATTTGTATCTCTCAGCTTATTAGTTTTGGGTGGTAGAGGGGGATGGCAGCAGATTCCCATTAATCAGAGTGAATCATATTACTCTAACCACAATATTCTTAATCTCGCATCGGTAAATTCCGCATTCAATCTCAGTATTAGTATTATTGAGAATTATAAAAATTTCGGAAAAAATCCTTTTGAATTTTATGACAATCAAGAGGCTTCTGAAACGACAAATAGAATATTAGAAATATCAAAAGATACTACAATCAATATTTTAAATAATAAGAGACCCAATATTGTTTTGGTTATTCTTGAGAGTTGGTCGGCTGATCTTATTGAATCAATAGGAGGGGAACCGGGAATCACTCCTGAGTTTCATAAACTGGAGGAACAAGGAATTTTATTTACTAACCTTTATGCTACAGGTCCCCGAAGTGAGCAGGCTATGGGTAGCATTTTCAGCGGTTTTCCGGCTCACCCTATCTCATCAGTAACCGTTCAACCCGAAAAGTTCTCAAAACTTAATACAATAACACATTCATTGATCAATGAGGGCTATAGCACTTCATTTTACTTTGGGGGACAGTTGCGATATGGGAATATTAAAGGATATATTCTGCACAATGGGTTTTCAAAAGTTGTGGAACTGGCAGACTTTGGTAGTAATGTGATAAAAGGTAAGCTAGGGGTGCACGATGAATTTGTTTTTTCGCGTCAACTCAATGACTTAAATAATGAAAAAGAACCATTCTTCTCAGGAATATTCACCCTTAGTTCTCATTCTCCCTATGATCAGCCAATGGAGAAAGTACTAGATTGGGGCGGAAATGAAAATGAGTATATAAATTCTGCTTATTATACTGATAGATGTCTGGGCAATTTTATAAACGAAGCCAAAAAGCAATCATGGTTTAAAAATACTTTATTTATTGTAGTTGCAGATCATAGCCATAACTCTTACAGAAATTATAGCTTTATTACTCCGGTATACCATAAAATTCCACTTCTCTTTTTCGGGGAGGTGTTAAAAAAGGAATTTCAAGGAAAGAAAATAAATACGTTCGCAAACCAATCCGACCTGGCTACTACATTACTAAAGCAATTAGACCTGGATACTCAACCATTTAAATGGAGTAGAAATTTATTCAATCCTTATTACCCTGAATTTGCATATTACTCTTTTGAAGAAGGTATGGGCTGGGTCACTAGATCAGGCCATTTTGTTTATGAACCAAGAATCGATCATTATCATGAAGAAACTTTGAAAGAACCTCTTAAGGACTCAATTCGGCAAGATGGCAAGTCATATCTCCAGACATTATTCAACGAATACATGAATCTTTAACAGAAGAGATCACATTTTTATGCATTTTCTGGTAAACAAAATAAGCACCTACATCAAGCAACAAAAGATCAGGACTATCATCCTAAGCAGCATGATAATCGTGACAATATTGCTGCTGTTATCAGTAGGTTCTTATTGGTTGCTCTATGAAAATAAGAAATATCGTGAAAAATATTCTGAAATACAGAATGAATCTCTTGAATACCAGAAGATACTGATCAGGAGAGAAGTTGAAAGAACAATTGATTACATCGATTATGCCAGGTCAACTTCACATTCGAAATTGATGGACAGATTAAGCCGAAGAGTGGATTTAGGCTGGGAAATTGCAAATAGCATTTACAACATTCATTCGGGAAAGAAGCCTGACGCCGAAATAAGACAAATGATACTGGAAGCTTTAAGACCATATAGTCTTGGTCAGGACCGTGAGTTTGTATTTATATACACATTGCAGGGTGAGGGAGTTTTGATACCCCAACAATCAGGACAGGAAGGCCATTCTGCTTTGTCCTTTAAAGATTCATTGGGTAATTACATGGTGAGAAAAGAGGTATCGCTGATGAAGGACGTTGATAAAGGATACATCTCATATTATATAAACAATGAAAATGGATCTGATTCAACAATTTTTCGAACCTCATACATAAGAAAATTTGAGCCTCTGAACTGGTATTTAGGGTCGAAAGAATATTTATCTGACTTTGAGGAAAGAATAAAGGCTGAGATTTTAGATCGATCCTCTAGTATAAGGTTTAATAATGACGGTTACATTTTTATTCAAAATTCAGCTGGAGATCCCATATTGAGTAATGGAGCTATATTTTCGAAGAATATTCCTGAGGCAATTACTCTTGCTAAAAGCGAACGTTTGAAAATTTCAACAGCTGCCAAAAATGGTGGAGGTTATGTAGAATATATTTATCATCGACCAGGTTTCATTGACCATGAACCCAAAATAGCATACACTGAATATATTGAGGATTGGGATTGGATTATAGGTGCCGGTTTTTACACTAAAGATCTTTATCAGGTCATTCATGAGCAAAGATTGGTCTTAAAGGAAGAAAGAATTAAAACACTTACGCGAATAGGACTGACTATATTTGCGATTTTTTTATTTGCGTTATTCCTCATAAACCGCACTGTAAGGCGGTTTGATATGGGAATAGCCAGATTCGAACGGTTTTTTAAGGAAGCTAGTAATTCTTTCAGACCAATCAATGTCAGTGAACTTTATTCTCCTGAATTCAGGTTTCTTGCTGAGGCAGCCAATAGTATGATTGAAGAAGTTAAAGAAGTTAAACTTGATTTAGAAAAGGAGCAATCTTTATTACTATCAGTAATTAATTCAATACCTGATATGGTATTCCTCAAAGATCTGGAAGGTAGATATATTGGTTGCAATACGGCTTTTGAAGAATTTTTTGGAGAACCTCAGGAATACATTCTTGGAAAAACTGACTACGATTTATATCCTAAAGAGGTTGCTGAATTTTATACAACAAATGATAAGAAAATCCTTGATCAGAAGATCCCGCTCAGAAATGAAGAATGGAATATTCTTCAAAACGGAGAAAAAAGGCTCTATGATACTCTCAAGGTTCTTACTTATAATCGAAATAATGAGATTAGAGGAATTTTATGCATTAGTCGTGATATAACTGAAAAAGCTCTTATTCAGGAAAAATATATTGAAGCAAAAGAAAAAGCGGAAGAAGCTGACAGACTGAAGACCGCATTTCTTGCAAATATGAGCCATGAGATCAGGACTCCAATGAATTCAATAGTTGGTTTCTCAAATCTCATAGCTGATGGTGGTTTAACTTCAGAGGAGCAAAAGGAGTATGTTGGATATATTGAGGTTGCAGCCAATTCTCTTTTAAATCTAATTAATGATATTATTGATATTGCGAAAATTGAAGCAGGTCAATTAACGATCAAACCACAATATTCAGATCTCGGGAAAATAATGGAGAATGTTTTTCAACTGACTTCTGAATTTAAGAACAAAAGTGATAAGAATCATATAGTCCTCTCATACTCTGTTGATGACGAGCTAAAGGATAAGAAAATTCTTATTGATCCTTATAGGTTAAACCAGGTACTTACCAACTTGATAACCAATGCAATCAAGTTCACTTTTATGGGTTCAATAGAATTTGAATGCCATTTAAAAGGCTCAAATCTTTTATTTATTGTAAGGGACACAGGAGTTGGAATTACACCGGAAGACCAAAAGGTAGTTTTCAACAGATTTCGTCAGGTGGGAGAAAACAGAGATAATAGAAAAGGAGGAACCGGACTAGGATTGGCTATTTCAAAACATATAGTCGATCTTATGATGGGTAAAATTTGGGTTGAATCTGAGAAGAATAAAGGATCTGTCTTTAGTTTTGAAATTCCATATTTCCCTTTAATTGATGAAATTAAAAAGAAACAATTGCTTCAAAACCACAAATGGAAAGATAAGGTTATATTGGTTATTGAACAGGAGGATGCTTCTTTTAATTATCTGAAAGCGGTGATTTCGGGGACAGGGGCAAAGGTGCTTAGATCTTCTAATGTCTCAGAAGCAGTAGAAGTTCTCCAGGAATCTAAAATTGTCGACGCTATTTATACGGATTATAGTGATAGAGATGAGAATATCAAATTTTTCTTACAAGAAATGAAGAAAAGGAATCCAAATCTGCCAGTAATTATTCAAACATCTGCGACAGAATCTAATAATGAGGGAGAATATTGGGATTTAATTATAACAAAGCCGGTTAAATATCATTTATTACTTGAGTCTTTAGAAGTATTCATCGGTAATGACCATACCCCGCCAATACAAGTTTAAACGCTTGATGCGATTTCTATTACCTCTGCCACATATTCCCCTTTGAATAAAAAAGTGGCTGTATTTAAAACTTAAATACAGCCACTTTGTAATGTGTTTATTGTTCTCTATTTATTCACTGTATAAAAGCAAACTTTAGGAGAGATAATTTTCTCATCTTTCTTGAGCTTTTTAATAGCAGCATCCACATCTTTTTTATCGATGTTAGCTATCTCTGCAATCTGGGAGGATTTTAGAGGAGTTCCTGATTTGGCAAGAACATCAAGTACTATTGCTTCTTTTTCCATAGTTTTATTTTTTTGGTTGTTTTAATCTAACAAATGTACAACAAGTCCACTTCTTAATTTAGGTTCAAACCAAGTTGTTTTAGGTGGCATAATATTACCTGTATCTGCTATATTAATAAGTTGTTCAAGTGATACAGGATAGAGTGCAAAAGCAACTGCCATTTCACCGTTATCTACTCTTCTTTTTAATTCACCCAATCCTCTGATACCACCTACAAAATCGATCCTTTTGGAAGTTCTCAGATCTTTAATTCCAAGAATATCATCAAGTACTAACTGTGACAAAATAGTTACATCAAGAACACCAATAGGATCATTATCATTATAAGTGCCTTCTTTTGCAGTTAAAGAATACCATTTTGTATCAAGGTACATGCTGAAATTGTGCAGATGGGTTGGCTTATATATTTCACTTCCAATTTCATTAATTTCAAATACTTTTTCAAGTTTCGAAATAAATTCCTGATTTGTCATTCCATTGAGGTCCTTCACAACCCTGTTATAATCAATAATGGTCAACTGATCAGACGGAAAGTGAACCGCAAGGAAGTAGTTATATTCTTCACTTCCGGTATGTTTAGAATTATTGTTTTTCTTTTCATTTCCAACCAATGCAGCAGCTGCAGTTCGATGATGTCCATCGGCAACATAAGTATATGGAACTTTACTGAATAACTCAGTCAGCTGATTAATAATATTCATATCACGAATAACCCAGAAATGGTGGCCAAAACCATCTTCTGCTGTGAAGTCATACTCAGCTTCCTGAGTGGTAACAATATTATTTATAATAGCATCAATTTCTTTAACAGCGGGATATGTAAAGAAGACCGGTTCCATATTAGCGTTTGTGATTCTAACATGTTTCATTCTGTCTTCTTCCTTATCAGCTCTTGTAAGTTCATGTTTCTTGATTATACCATTCATATAATCCTCCACTGCAGCACAAGCAACCAAACCATACTGAGTTTTGCCATTCATTGTTTGTGCATATATATACAGACATTCACTATCGTCCTGTACAAGCCACTGATTATTTCTGAACTTGTTAAGGTTTATTCTGGCTTGCTCATAAACTTCGGGAGCATGCTCATCAATTGATGCCGGAAGGTCAATCTCTGGCTTGATAATATGCAGGAGTGAGAATTCATTTCCTTCAGCTTCTTTTCTTGCTTCCTGAGAATTAAGTACATCATATGGACGTGAAGCCAGATTTTTTGCAATAGATTTCGGTGGGCGTAAACCCTTGAACGGTTTAATAATTGCCATTTCTTGAGTATTTTTTAACAGTAAATATTAATTATAGCACAGATAAATTGCATCTGTGAAAAGCAAAATTAGAAATATAATCTTAAAGAAAAAACCAACTTTTCGAATTGCAGTGTGTACTCTATATATTACATAGTAAGAATGTGCTTATAGAAAAGCACACTCATAGATGGATCAGAAATTATGGATTACTAATCAACGTCCTCCATACTCATGTCGGCAGCTCTTTGCAATGAACCAATCAGTGCACCGATCATTTTTGTCATTTCCATTAGCTGACCACGAGACTCCTCGACTTCTTTATCTGAGAAGTAATGTAGTTTGCCTGCTAATGACGTATATACAACACATTCTCTAACAGCACTTTTAGCCATTTTAAGATAATAGATAAATTGATTCTTATTACGGGCTGAGCCTTCAGAAATATTTAGGGCAATTGCTTGAGCAGCTAAATTGAATCTTGAAGAAAAACCGGCTTGACTTTCCATTGGAAACTTAAAAGTCTTACGGGCAATCCATTCAATATAATCAAGTGATTTGTGGTAAATGCGTAAATCTTCAAACCTGAAGAATGTTACTGCTTTTTCTAGTTCCTGATCCATAATTAATAGTTTTGGTTGGTTGTGTAATGAGTTCAGATTGCTATCTGAAGTAGCCGGTTTAAACCGGCTACTTTTAATTTACTTTTTGAGCTATTTTATTAACTTGGAAGGTAGTCACACCATTCTCAAGGAAGTCAACAATTTGATGAGCAGCTGCTAAACCTGCGTTAACATTGGCTTCAGAAGTTTGTGCACCCATTTTTTTAGCCGTGAAAAGATATCTGCCTGCATACTTTTCTGCAATTTCTTGCTTACTATCAGGTTCAATATCACTCAAATATTTGAAATCTGGTCTCATTTCAAATATTTTAATTAAACCTTCTTCATCAATCACCTCTTTACGGGCAGTATTAACTAGAACAGCATTTTTAGGCATTTTATTCAACAGGTCAAAACCTATGGATTTCTTTGTCTGTTGGTTAGCCGGAATATGTAATGAAATATACTGGCACTTTGTGTATAGGTCTTCTACATTATCTACAGGTGTTACATCATCGTGCAACATATCTTCGGCCTTAACGAATGGATCAAAAGCAAAAACTTTCATTCCGAATCCCTTGGCAATCGTTGCAACATACTTTCCTACATTTCCATAAGCATGAATTCCTATGTTCTTTCCTCTTAATTCAGTTCCTGAAGCTCCATTGAAGGCATTCCTTGCAATATAAAGCATCATGCCAAAAGCCAATTCAGCGACTGCATTAGAATTCTGACCTGGTGTATTCATTGCAACAACATTGTGTTCTGTAGCTGCAGCAAGATCAATATTGTCATAACCTGCACCAGCACGAACAACAATTTTCAATTGCTTAGCAGCATTAAAAACATCTTTGTCAAATATATCGCTACGGATGATTACTGCATCTACATTCTCAACCGCTTTAATTAATTCTTCCTGAGAGGGATACTTTTCGAGCAATAGTAGTTCATAACCTGCCTTTTCAATGATTTGACGAATTCCATCAACAGCTACCTTTGCAAATGGCTTATCGGTAGCAACAAGTACTTTTTTCATAGAAACTTTTATTTAAAAATTAATGTATAAAAGTATAGAGTTTATTCTCTAATACCAAATTTATTATCGAAAATATGTTCATTTGCGTGCAAATTTTTCAGTGAATGTTCAAATTCGAACACCTTAAATAAAATTTACAATACATTTATTGGGTTTATATTTTAAAAATGAACAATTTACATTATTAAGAATATCAAATTTCTGCTTTCGGCAGCAAATTAATTCGTCTGTTTCAAATTAAAAATTAGCGGCAAGAATTAATTGCCTGAATAATTCACAATTATTTCATCAGAGAATATCCAGGCAGGGTGCCCACTTCCTTTATGAGACTCAGGGCAGATACCAATATTGCGTGCAATGATTTTATAAAATTTGTCGGCATTACCTTTAGTAGGTAGTCCAAAATAGTTAATAATCGTACCCCATTTGTCTTGGGGTGTCTCATTTTCGCAAACACTAAGTAAGGTGTAATCCTCACCATCTGAGGAAGCCCACAATTCAACTTTCCTGGGCATAAATATCCATGCATTAATATCTTGCAAAAAACCAATATTAATTGATTTGATTGGCTTGTTAGTGTTATTTGTTATTATAGCTTCAAGATCGATTCCCTGAAAGCCCTGCCATCCACCGAGACGAAAATCTTCACTCCCTGTAAGTCCATCAATAAGAGTATTTTCACCATTTGCAGAATATTGTGGAGCCGGACGCGAAATCAGAATCAATTCGCGATCATGGGGACGAACTGAATATTTCGAAATTTGAGTTTGTGAAGGTAAAAATCCGTCTTTGTAAGCTTTGTACTTAACGATGGTACTGTTTTCTATCAACAGTGGTTTCTCGTATAACAATGATTTCTCATTAGGTTCAGTACCATCAGTTGTATATCTGATTTCAGCATCTTCAGGAGTATATAATCTGATTTCAGTATTATTAATAAATGACTGCTGCCCATTACTTGTCAATGGTGCCGGAGTTATCAATTTTTCGCTCATCAAGGAAGAGGTTTTCATATGAGACTCCATTCCCCAGCTATAGTATGGAATTTCAGACATCTCAAATTCGATAATTCCACCTTTCATTATGTCTTCGTGAAGCAAAAACGACTTATTGTAATCTAATCCATTCAGAGTCACACTCTTTATATATGTATTGACTTTATTAAAATTCTTTGTTTTTATAATAAATGATTTCCCATTTTCAAGATTTATTTTTGCATCGGCAAATCGCGGAGTGCCAATTGCATATTGATTATTTCCTGGGCATACCGGATAAAAGCCTAAAGAACTAAAAATAGCCCAAGCTGACATTTGGCCACAATCTTCATTACCAATTAAACCATCAGGATTATTTGAATAAAAATTTTCCATTATGTAATTTACTTTCTCCTGGGTTTTCCATGGCTGACCGGCATAATTGTATAAATAAGCAATGTGATGACTTGGTTCGTTGCCGTGAGCGTACTGACCTATTAATCCCGTGATATCAGACTGATCTCTGCCTGTTGTTTCTATTGGAGCTGAGAACAAATCATCAAGTTTTTTAGCTAGGCCGGATTTTCCTCCATGCATTTTTATGAAATCATCCATATTGTGTGGAACATAAAAGCTATACTGCCATGAATTAGCTTCGGTATAATGATAGTTTACTTCACGAGGTTCAAATGGTTCGTACCAGGCCCCGTTAGTTCTGGCTCTCATGTATCCAGTAACTGGATCGAAGATGTTTTTGTAGGATTGTGCCCTGATAAAGAAGTTTGCAGCTAGTTCCTTTTCGCCCATCAATTCAGCCATGCTACCGATACACCAATCATCAAATGCATATTCAAGTGTCTTTGAAACAGATTCATGTTCAAGCTCTGCTGGTATATATCCAAATTGACGATAATAGGGTAGACCATATAAATTACTTTCGGCACTGGTAATCATTGCTCTTAGAGCGAGTTTTTCATCATAATTTCTTATTCCTTTTACATAAGCATCAAAAATTACCGGAACAGCGTGATAACCAATCATACAAAATGTCTCGTTGGAACTTAATTCCCAAACAGGTAGTAGTTCAGCTTGCTGATATTGTTTAAGAAAGGTTTTAATAAAATCATTTGTTCTTTTCTGGTCAATGATGGTAAGCAGTGGGTGCAAAGCTCTGTATGTATCCCAAAGAGAAAATACAGTATAATACTCATGATCTGTTTGATGAACTTCCATATCCCTTCCGCGATATGAACCATCAACATCCTGATAAAGGTTGGGACTGATCATTGTGTGATATAACGCCGTATAGAAGACAGTCTTATCATCTTGACTGCCACTATAAATTTGAATTTTCCCCAACTCCTTATTCCATTTGTTCTCGGCTTCCGATTTGACTTTATTGAAATTCCAATGATTAATCTCAGATTCTAAGTTTTTACGCGCATTTTCGGTGCTGGTCGCTGAAAGTGCGACTTTTACCTGTATTGTATTATTATGCTTTGAACCGAAATCTAAAACTGTTTTGACGTTTTCTCCCATGAGTATTCCGTCTTCGACCAACACAGGTTGATCATTCAAAGCATAAGTAACTTGATGGACACTATCAGAAAATTGAATAAAAAAGTAAACTCTTTGGTCAGTTGCCCAGGCGTTCGATCCTCTATATCCTTCAAATTCGAAAGGTGAAATTTGTCTGATCCAGGAGTTAGTTACTTTATCCCTGTGATGGAGATCCAAAATAATCTTTCTGGGTTGTTCAGGCTGGTATGTATAAGAATGAAAACCAACCCTTTCTGATGTAGTTAGTTTTACCAGTATATCATCCTTTTTAAGATGAACCTGATAAAAGCCAGGGGAGGCAATTTCATTATCATGACTAAACATACTCCTATAGCCAGGCTTGTCATTGTATCCGTTATTCCAGTAATTTTCACTTGAAAACGGCATAAGCAATATATCACAGTAATCAGGCACTCCCGTCCCACTTAAATGAGTGTGACTGAATCCATAGATATAATCATCAGAATAATGATAACCACTACAACCATCCCAACCTTCGAGTCGTGTATCAGGGCTTAACTGAACCATCCCGAATGGAACTGTTGCTCCTGGAAAAGTATGGCCATGTCCCCCGGTACCAATAAAAGGATTAACAAAATTGACTGGATTATCCTGAGAGTAAGAATATACCGGAAATAACCAAATGATTAAAGCAACTGCGAAAAGAACCGACTGACGCATAGCACTTATTTAAGATGAAACAAAGTAGGGATAACCTATAATTTTCATCAAATGTAAAAATCATTTAGCATCAAAGCGATAAATTGTACTTTCTTGGTAAATTTCACCCGGATTAAGAAATGTCCGTGGAAAATGAGGATTGTTAGGTGAATCGGGAAAGTGCTGTGTTTCAAGACAAAAACCGGAATATTTTTCGTAGCGAATGCCTGATTTCCCAATCAACATGCCATCTAAGAAGTTGCTGGTATAGAACTGAATTCCTGGTTGTGTTGACCAAACTGTCATTTCAATTCCTGTTATGGGACTTCTGGCAACAGCAACAATCTTAGGGATATCACCATATGGAAACCTAACATAATTGTGATCGTATCCGAATGGAGTTTCAGTGATTCTTGAACCAATGGTCCGACTTGTAGTAAAATCGTAGGGAGTATTGGTCACCTCAAGTATATTACCGGTTGGAATTCCTCCTGTAGAAATTTCTGTCATAAGTGGGGCGTTGATCATTAGTTCATGATCAAGCACATTGCCATTGCCTTCTCCAGACAGGTTAAAGTATCCGTGCCACGTAAGATTAAGAGGTGTTGTTTTATTTGTAGTGGCTCTGTAATCAATACCTAAACCATTATCATTTTCAATATAATAAGTGATTTCAACCGTAAGTTGCCCGGGGTATCCCTGATCTCCATCTTCACTTGTCATTGATAACCTGAGAGCAGGAGAACCATAATATTCAATTATTTCATCATCCCATATAACCTTATCAAACCCCTTATATCCGCCATGTAAATGGTTTGGACCATTATTTTTATCAAGTTGGTATTCCTGATCAATAATTTTAAATCGTCCGTCTTTAATCCGGTTTGCATACCTGCCAATTATTGCTCCGAAATAAGGACACTCATTCATATAATTTGTAGCAACATAATCTTCAGGATTATTAAAACCAAGTGCTACGTCAATAAAATTTCCGTAGTTGTCAGGAACTTTTATTTCCATGACGATACCTCCATATGTCATAATTCTGACTTCCATTAAGTCAGTCTTTAAAGTATAAACTTTAACCTCGAGGTATTCTGTAAGTGGTTGGTTTACAACAGAAATATTCATAGCATTCTTTTTAGGTAGAACAATGTAAATGCTATTGTGTTAGCTAATCAGACTTTTTATCGAACGAGTGGCGGCTTCAACTTTCTCTATAACAGTTATTTTATGATAAGGAGGAAAAACTGAGACAAGGTCTTCATTAAAAAATTTTACTTTAATAGGCGATTGTGAGCTAGCGGAAAGATGAAATTCTTTACAAAGGGTTCTTTGATAAAGTTCAGGGAGATTTGTTTCATTGATGCCAGAGCCAGGCATTATTATAATTCTCTCATTAGATATTCTATTTAGTTCAGCAATTTTTTGACACCCTTCAATAGCCGTTGCTTTTCCTCCTGATGTCAGTATTCGGCTGCAACCTATTTCTACTATTTGTTCTAAAGCTAATTCCTGATTTAATATCATATCGAATGCTCTGTGAAAAGTAACGGGCAGTGGATGACTGATTTCGATAAGTTCTTTCATCCTGCAGGTGTCAACTGTTGAATCGGAATTGAGCATTCCCATTACTATCCCTGCAGCGCCGGCAACTTTAGCAGCAAAAATGTCAGCTTTCATGATCTGAAATTCTGCTCTTGTGTATAGAAAATTGCCACTGCGTGGTCTTATCATAACATACACAGGAATCTGGAGATGAGAAATAACATATTCAATAAGTCCTTTTGAAGGTGTTAATCCTCCGGCATTCAGATCACTGCACAATTCAATTCTGTCAGCTCCTCCTCTTTGTGCGTTAAGCGCAGATTCTACACTATCGACGCAAATTTCGATTTTTATCTTGCTATCCATTCTTTACAAAAATAAAAATTACTTCGTAAGTTTGCTTTAACTAATTTCACTATTAAAGATCAATCGTCATGAAAAAGTTTTTGCTGTTGTCCTTAGTAATATTTACTGGTATTTCATTGAAAGCCCAGGATATAAAAGGTAAGTGGAATGGCTTACTATCCATTCAGGGTACTGAATTGTCAATCGTATTTCACATATCTGAATCAGAAGGGAAATACACTGCAGTGATGGACAGTCCGGATCAGGGTGTAAATGGTATTCCAATGACTAGTACTACTTATCAAAAAAATGAATTGAATATTAGTTATATAGAAGCAGGAATTGAATATAGTGGCAGACTCGAAAATAATGAAAAAATATCAGGTACATTCAAGCAAGGAGGGATGACCTTTCCACTTGATTTAACCAGGAAAATGCCGGTTAAAAGTGCAATCAACAGACCACAAGAGCCCCGGGAACCTTTTCCGTATTATGCAGAAGAGGTAAGATTCTTAAATGAAACTGACTCTGTTTACCTGAGTGGAACTCTTACACTTCCGAAGAAGGAAGGAAATTTCCCTGTAATAGTTTTTATCACTGGCAGTGGTCCACAAAACCGTAATGAAGAGTTGATGGGTCATAAACCTTTTCTTGTGCTGGCAGATTTTCTTACAAGGCAAGGGATAGCTACATTGAGATATGATGATAGAGGGACAGGGTCATCGACAGGAAAGTTTGAATTAGCCTCTTCAGTTGATTTTGCCAGAGATGCAGAGGCAGCTGTCAAATTCTTAAAAACAAGACAGGAAATCAACAGTAATGAAATTGGTTTATTGGGACATAGTGAAGGTGCTATAATTTCAGGTATAATAGCAAGCACAAATACTGATATTGCATTTACTGTTCTTTTAGCCGGAAGTGCTGTAAAAGGCGTTGAATTGTTGAAGATGCAACAAGAAGCTATTGGGAAAGCTTCAGGTATGTCGGATGAACAGATTAGAAAAATGGGCGAATTGAATAGGGGAGGGTTTGAAATTGTCATGAAATCAAATGATGACCTACAACTTAAAAATGACCTCTCTGACTATCTTAGAAAGGTTATGAATGAATTCCCAGAATCTGAGAGACCTCAGGGTGCACAAGCCGATATGGCTGTGAGACAAATGGTAGCACAAATGGCTACCCCCTGGATGAAGTTTTTCCTTAAATATGATCCTTCTTTCGACCTGGCAAAGGTAAAATGTCCTGTTCTTGTACTGATAGGATCCAAAGACCTTCAGGTGCCTGCAAATAATAATATCGATGCATTTAAAAAGGCATTAGCCAGTAACGAAAAGGCTATTATCAAGGAGCTTCCTGGCTTAAATCATCTTTTCCAGGAAAGCGAGACAGGGTTGCCACAGGAATATGGAAAAATTGAACAAACAATCTCCCCGATTGCTCTCACTGAAATCAGCAATTTTGTCACATCAGTGGTAATTGAAAACTGATTGCATCTATGAGTATTGAACTTGTTATTTTTGTACTTTGCATTTAAATATTATCAGACCGGAGTGAAAGATAAAGTCGTTATTATCACAGGAGGAAGCTCAGGCATTGGTTTCGCATTAGCCAAGGAATTTGGAAAGCTTGGATCAAAAGTGGTTATTTCAGCCCGGGATTTCAAGAGACTGGAATTAGCTAAAGAATCACTTCTGGAATACGGAGTTGATGTACTTGCGTTAAAGTCAGATGTTGCTATTGAGGCTGAGTGTAAGGCATTGATTGATAAAACTATTGAACATTGGGGCAAAATTGATATCCTGATTAATAATGCTGGCATTTCAATGAGAGCCGCATTTAAGGACACAGAGATTAGTGTCCTTAAGAAATTGATGGATATCAATTTTTGGGGTACAGTTTATTGTACCAAATATGCATTACCACATATAATAGACGTAAAAGGTAGTATTGTAGGAATCATTTCTATTGCGGGTCACATTGGGCTGCCGGGACGTACAGGCTATTCTGCTTCAAAATTTGCAGTCAGGGGATTTTTAGATACTGTAAGATGTGAAAACCAGAAAAAAGGCCTGCATGTATTGGTTGCAGCTCCTGGTTTTACATCCAGTAATATAAGGAACTCTGCTCTTACTGCTGATGGAAGTAAACAAGGTGAAACACCCAGGGATGAAAGTAAGATGATGCCTGCAGAAGTGGCCGCCAGAAAAATTATCAGAGCTATAAAAAGAAAGAATGATTCTCTTATTCTCACGTTTTGGGAAGGAAAATTTACTGTCTTCCTTAATAAGTTTTTCCCAAGGTTTGTTAGTCTGTTAGCATATAACCATATGAAAAAAGAACCTAACTCACCTTTCAACTAAAATTACTTAACCATTTAAAAATTATATAAAACACCTATGGAACAAATTAATTTAGAGATTCTCCTTCTTGAAGGGCTTAATGATTTAAAATTTGGTGATTCACCGGCAACTGTCGAAAAAACGCTTGGTAAACCACAGGAAATAAAGAAACTTAGTGACGAGGGTGAGGAGATGGATGAAGACCTCGACACCATATTGTGGGAATATGATAACGAAGGACTAACTATATTCTTCGAAGGAAAAAATAATCATGTCCTGTCATGCTTTGAAACTGATAATCCTGAGGCTGAATTGTTTGGACATAAAGTATTCAACATGTCAGAAGAGGAGATTGTTTCTTTAATGAAAGAGAACGGACTTACTCAAGTTGATCGTGAAGAAGAAGAATGGGGAGAAAAGAGAGTCTCATTCGATGAAGGACTTATCGATTTCTATTTTCAGGATAATGAACTCATTACCGTAAATTGGGGTGTGTTTGTAAATGAAGATGGTGAAATTGAGGAGTTCGACGAAGAGGATGAAGATTAAACGCTTAGTAGTTCAGTGGATGATGACTAAGTATATTTTTTCTTAGGAATTCACGATCTAAATGGGTGTAGATCTCAGTTGTAGTAATAACGGAATGCCCAAGCATTTCCTGAACTGCACGGAGATCTGCACCATTTTCAACTAAATGAGTGGCAAAAGAATGCCTGAAAGTGTGAGGACTTATGGTTTTTTTTATTCCGGCCGCTTCCGCAAGTCGTTTCACTATTTCAAAAACCATGGCTCTTGTTAGTTGCCCGCCGCGGCGATTAAGGAATAGGATATTTTCGGATTCCGGTTTAACTGGCATTTTTGTTCTGACAAAATCCCGATATCTGACAATCTGATCTCTTATTACAGGCCCTAAAGGAACCATGCGCTGTTTATTACCCTTCCCAATTATTAACAGAAAACCTTCATTCTGGTAAATATTATTCAGCGACAGATTTACCAGTTCGCTAACTCTTAAGCCACAGCCATACAATGTTTCGATAATTGCTTTGTTTCGTTCTCCAAGGGGATTGCTTAGATCAATCATCCGGATCATTTTTTCAATTTCCTCCCTGGCAAGAATATCAGGTAATTTTCTTCCTTTTTTTGGCACTTCAAGAAGTTCAGTAGGATCAGTAGCAATTACATTTTCTATTAATAAAAATCTATAGAATGATTTTATACCTGAAATTATCCTTGCCTGGCTAGCTGATTCGATTTCGAGTGAAGATAAAGCTTTAACGAATTTCTGTAAGTCTTCGAGTTGTGCATTTGCAGGAAGTACTTTGCATGAAGATTCCAGATAATCAGCTAGTTTATGAATGTCTCTGCAATAAGCCTCAACTGTATTTGCTGACATAGAGCGCTCAACCTGTAGCCAGGCCCGAAAGCTTTTAATATATAGGTCCCATTGCATGATTGATCTATCGAAGGTTTGTTTTTTGTCATGATTGATTAGAATTGTAAAATTACGGTAGATTTTTTACTCCAACATTTGGATGGTACAATATTTTTTGTATTTTTGCAGTCCTAAAATCAAAAGGCTTTTCAACAATGGCTAAGAAGAACAAAGAAGCAAGAATTCAGGTAATCTTAGAATGTACAGAGCATAAAACCAGCGGAATGCCGGGAACATCAAGGTACATCACTACCAAGAATAAAAAGAATACTCCCGAGAGACTTGAGATTAAAAAGTATAATCCAATTCTCCGCAAAGTGACCATACACAAAGAAATTAAATAATAAAGCACCATGGCAAAGAAAGTTGTTGCTACCCTTAGAACTTCTTCGGGTAAGGATTATGCAAAAGTTATCAGAATGGTTAGGTCAGAAAAAACAGGTGCCTATTCATTTAAAGAAACTATTGTACCTAATGATCAGGTAAAAGATTTCCTGGCAAAAAAATAATACTTAATAGTATAATTAAACAGGGCCTTTTCTTGTTAATAGGAAAGACCCTGTTTTCTATTTCAGGGTAATGGTCTGGTTCTTTTAATTAATTTTGTCCTTCATTTTATCTGCCAATACAATGGGTTTATTTTCCTTTTTTTCTAAAGACAAAAAGCAAGAACTTGATAAAGGGCTTGAAAAGACCAAAGACAATTTTTTTAGTAAAATTTCGAAGGCAATTATCGGTAAATCGACAGTTGATGATGATGTACTTGATAACCTTGAAGAAATCCTTGTTACATCCGATGTTGGGGTTGAAACAACATTGAAAATCATTGATCGTATCCAGAAAAGAGTTGCCTCTGATAAGTATTTGGGTATAGGTGAACTTAATAATCTGCTTAGAGACGAAATAGTTGGATTACTGAATGAAACTGAGCACCCACAACTGATTAAAGATTTTGATTTTCCTAAACGCCCTGAACCCTATGTAATTATGGTAGTAGGAGTTAATGGCGTTGGTAAAACTACTACCATTGGCAAATTGGCTTATCAATTCAAAAAAGCCGGCAAAAGCGTCGTACTTGGTGCAGCCGATACTTTTAGAGCAGCAGCTGTATCTCAGCTTGAAATATGGGCAGATAGAGTTGATGTGCCAATCGTAACTCAGGGTATGGGAGCGGATCCTGCCTCAGTAGCTTTCGATTCATTAAAGTCGGCTATTGCACGACAAGCTGATGTTCTTATTATTGACACTGCAGGGAGATTGCATAATAAAGTCAATCTCATGAATGAGCTTTCAAAAATAAGGAAGGTGATGTCAAAACTCATTCCAGATGCCCCTCATGAAGTTTTACTTGTTCTTGATGCATCAACTGGACAAAATGCTATAGAACAGGCACGCCAATTCACATCAGCTACAGATGTTAATGCTTTGGCGTTGACCAAACTGGATGGAACAGCAAAAGGTGGTGTTGTTATTGGTATAAGTGATCAATTTAAGATCCCGGTAAAGTACATTGGAATTGGAGAGAAGATGACCGATCTGCAGCCTTTTATTAAAGAGGAGTTCGTTGATTCCCTGTTCAAATCTTAAATCCTCCTTACACTTCTAAAATAAGGTCACTGGACTTTTCAACAATGAATACCAGAATATTTTTAGAATCAAACCACATGGTCTCTAAATGCCTTGTGCATTTTTAGTTATAAATTATTTGAAGCACTATTAATTTGGTAAGCGCTTCACTCTCAAACATTAAAACTGAATGTTTATAATTTTTTGATACTGTTTTAAATTTCCTTTTTTAACTAATATCCTATAATTGAAGACAAAACTCGTAAATCGCAAATCTGTCAATGTAATAACCTTAGGCTGCTCAAAGAATCTGGTTGATTCAGAATTTATGCTCAGACAATTAAAAGCATCAGGTTTTGAAATTCACCATGATACAGATAAACAGGCAGATGTTGTAATTATCAACACCTGCGGTTTTATCAATGATGCAAAAGAGGAATCAATAAACACTATTCTCCACTGGGCTGAGTTAAAAAAGGAAAGTCGTATAAGCCAGCTTTATGTTATGGGCTGCCTGTCGGAAAGATATAAGGAAGAGTTGATGAAAGAATTGCCTGAGGCCGATGGCTTTTATGGCGTAAATGATCTGAATCAATTGCTTCAGGACCTGAATGCACCGTTCCGGAAAGAATTACTCAGCGAAAGGATTATAACCACACCTTCACATTACGCCTACTTAAAAATTGCTGAAGGTTGTGACCATAAATGTGCATTCTGTGCCATCCCTTCTATCAGAGGAAAGAATATCTCTAAACCAATAGAAAACCTCGTCAGAGAAGCAGAGTTTCTTGCTGAATCCGGTGTTAAGGAGGTTATGTTAATTGCTCAGGATTTAACATGGTATGGGGTGGATCTTTATGGTAAAAAGAACCTCGCACTACTTCTGAATAACTTAACACAGGTGAATGGAATAGAATGGATAAGGTTGCATTATGCTTATCCACTTGCATTTCCGATGGATGTCCTCGATTCGATAAGAGACAATCCAAAAATCTGCAATTATCTTGATATACCATTGCAGCATATCAACAATCGCATTCTAACTTCAATGAAAAGAGGACTGAGTGGTGATAAAACAAGAAAATTAATTTCAGATATCAGGAAAAAAGTACCCGGCATAGCAATCAGAACCAGTCTTATTGTTGGTTTTCCTGGGGAAACAACCGAAGAATTCAATGAATTATATGAGTTCGTTAAAGAAATTGAGTTTGATAGGTTAGGAGTGTTTACATACTCTCATGAGGAAAAAACGCCAGCTTTTAAGTTGCAGGATAACGTCAGACCTGCCGTTAAAGCACGCAGAGCAGAGAAGTTAATGACAGTTCAGCAAGAAATTTCAGCAGCGAAAAATAACTCATTACATGGCTCTATATTAAAAGTAGTAATAGACCGTCAGGAAGGCGATACTTTTATTGGAAGGACCGAGTTCGATTCCCCTGAAGTAGATAATGAAGTAATCATTCCACGAAATGAAGAATTGATCTCTAAATTTAACATTGCTCCTGGTAGGTTTATTAATGTAAGAGTTACTGGTTCTGACATGTACGACCTTTATGGTGAACCCATATGATTTTTAATTTTCTGAAAGAATTCGTACTTTTTGGGGGAGTACTGTGGAAATGTCATATTTTTATAAGGAACTACTTTAAATAGCGAGCTGGATGATGAAGAAGAAATTATTTAATCCATTTGTAAAGCTTGATGGTTATAAATGTTTTGGCTGCTCTCCCGATAATCCTTTTGGTTTACAACTAAGATTTCAGGAAGAAGATGATTTTGTGACTGCCCAGTGGGAACCTAAAGAGCAGTTCCAGGGATGGTTGAATACACTTCATGGCGGCATCCAGGCAACTATGCTTGACGAAATTGCCAGTTGGCTTGTATTTGTTAAGCTGAATACATCCGGAGTTACCTGTGAAATGGAAGTTAAGTTGAAAAAGCCTGTCAAGATCAATGAGGGAATTATTTATTTAAAAGCTCAACTTGTGGAAATGAAAAGAAATATTGCAGTTATTAACACTTCTCTGTATAATAGTAATCATGAATTATGTACAGAAGCTGTTATGCACTATTTCACTTTCACTGAGTCTGTTGCACGAGAGAGGTTTTGGTATCCCGGGAAAGCTGCTTTTTATTCACCAATAAATAAAGAATTAAACAAATGAGAATTCTCTTACTTATAATGACCTTGTTTCTTACTCTATCATGCAAAAAATCAGAACAAGAAGAAGATAAAATCATTGATTCTGATTACATAGAGTTTACTTCAATGAATCATTTCCTGACTACGATTCAGGAAATAGCATCTGATACATCAGCAAGTCGCCTGAAGAAATTTGTAGACAGTCTTAAAGTTAACAACCAGGTGCCTTTTGTTTTTAACGATTCCGTAACTTTTATTTATTATGGGTCTGCAGACAATATTCAATGGGCTGGTGATTTCAATAATTGGCAACCAGGAGGCAATGATTTTAATGGTGAAAAAATAGGAAGCAAATTGTGGATATGCACTAAAAACTTTCCAATTGATGCTAGACTTGATTACAAAATAGTGATGAATAATTCGAGTTGGATACTCGATCCTTTGAATGGGTTTACTCAATATAGCGGTTTTGGTCCTAATTCTGAATTACGCATGCCTGAATGGGTTTTCCCTGAGGAAACAAAGTTGATGGAGGGCGTTATTAAAGGAACGCTATCCGAAAACATCATAATTTCAAGTTCTTCAGAAAATTTGGGATACAATGTTCAGTACAAAGTGTATACCCCTTATAACTATGAGCAACAAACTCAAATGCCGGTCATATACGTCACAGATGGCCATGAGTATTCCGATGATCGTCTTGGTGCTATGGTAACTGTTCTTGATAATCTTATTTATAAGCAACAAATTGAACCTGTTATAGCTGTATTTATTGATCCAAGAGACCCGGCAAATAATTCAAACAATAGGCGTTTGGTTGAATATCGTACAAATCAACGGTTCGCAGCTTTTGTGTCTCAGGAATTAGTCCCATTGATTGACCAAAATTATAAGACTATAAATTCACCTGAACATCGGGCGATTTTAGGTACTTCATATGGTGGGTGGAATTCTGCATATTTCGGTCTTACACAAAGTGAAACTTTCAGGTTGATTGGTATGCATTCCCCGGCATTTGATCAATCAATGATAAACTCATATAGTAATACTGGGATGAAGCCTTTAAAAATCTACATGAGTACTGGTACTATAAATGACACTGAAGACAGGTCAAGGTTATTAAAAGCAGTGTTGGAGGATAAAGGCTATATTTTTCAATATAAGGAAGTTAATGAGGGGCATTCATGGGGCAACTGGAAGGGTTTGATTGATGAACCTCTAATTTTCTTTTTCGGAAATTCTAAAATTTGATCTGAAATAGTGAATTTTACAGAGTGATACTGACGTTGTAAAGCTACCATAAAGGATAAATTTTTCACTTAATTTGAGGATATTATGACACATGAAGTAGAAGTTAGCTGGATAGATGGTCTTGCATTCAGAGCAGAAGGTGATGATAACAGTATTGTGATAGATGCTCCATTTGAAGCTGGGGGCCAAAACAGAGGAATCCGACCAAAAATGTTGATTTTAGCATCATTAGGAGGTTGTACTGCTGTTGATGTAATATTGATATTGCAGAAAATGAAAGTTGAAGTAACCAGCTTAAAAATTGCTGCAGAAGGCAAGTTAACTGATGTTCATCCTAAAGTATATGAAACTATTCATTTGAAATACATTTTTTCGGGCAATAATCTGGATAGAACAAAACTTGAGAGGGCGATTGAATTATCTCATGAGAAATATTGCGGAGTTACTGCTATGCTTAAGAATTCTGTTAAAATCACCAGTGAAATAGTAATTGAATAATTCAACCCCTCAATAATATTATTAGGTGTTACTAATTGATCAATTCAACACATTAGTATTGCCTGTATCTCGTCGTTTGCTTGGCAATAAGCAACAATTCGCTTAAGATCATTGCAGTCGCACCCCATATTAAGTGGTTATTAATCATATAACCGGGAACCTGAAGTGTAAGCATTTCTGATGTAGTTACGAGGTATGTGCCTAATGAATCTTTCTTAAAGAAGAAATCAAAAGGGACAGTTATTACTTCAGCAACCTCTCTGGGATCCATTGTTATTACAGGGGGCTCATGAGTTGCTGCAACAATTGGGTGTATTATGAAATTGCTTGGGGGAACATATAGTTCAGTTAAGATACCCAATGTTTCACAGGTCGCTTTTGACACACCTATTTCTTCATATAGTTCACGATACGCGGTTTCAAAATGATCTTCATCTTCTGTTTCGGCTTTTCCACCGGGAAATGAAATCTGGCCACTATGAACTCCCTTATATTCAACACGCTTTATAAAGACAATATTTGGATCACCCTTTTTATCAGGAAAAAACAAAATCAGAACACTACTCAATTGAGCTTTTGTATAATCAGGCACCTGAAGAACAAGTGATTTTCTGTGTTCTGGTGCCACAAGGTCGTGAGCAGGTGATCCTGGTAAAGGATGAACTAGTGCTTGTTTGAGTTCTGCAATGAAAGTTTTATATTCTGTATATGCCATCGAATGGTCAGGTTGCTTTATAAATGTCCAAAATTAAATTTTTATCTGCTGTTTACTTTTGGAAAATTCTTATTTTTATGCAGTAATAACACAGAGCGGTGATGTATGGTTAAGGAAAAGTCAATAGAGGATCTGGAAATTGTTGAATTAACTACTGATTTATACGAGCTTATCTTGTATAATGATGACTACAATGAATTTGAATTTGTAATTGATTGCCTTATCGAAGTATGTGAAATAGAGCCTATTCAGGCTGAACAAATAACTTTAATTGTTCATGAGAAAGGCAAGTGTGGTGTAGTTTATGGTACATTGAGTGAGTTAAAACCCAAGTATGAGAAGCTAACCAATAAAGGATTAACTGTCTCAATAGAATCTTAAATCAAATCCTCCATGTCAATAACTTTAATATTTTTACTGATTGCCCTTGGATTAATACTTTTACTTCTTGAAATTTTTGTCGTACCCGGCACCTCATTTTTTGGAGTTGTTGGGGGAATTCTTATAGTTGTGTCAGTTTGGCAAGCATATGCAATTATGGGAACTAAAACAGGGAACATTGTCGTTATAGCAACAGCTATATTAATTGGAGTTGTTGTTGGTTTTGCTTTGAAATCAAATACATGGAATAGAATGATGCTCAAGACAAATATTGAAGGAAGAGTGAATGAATTAAATCAAACTGAACTTCATGTTGGGGATAGCGGGAAATCTATTTCAAGAATTTCACCGGCTGGTACCGCTTTGTTTCATGATAATCTGTATGAAGTGCATACAAATGGGGATTTTATTGACCCCGAAACCTCGCTTATAATAACGAAATTGGAAGAAAATAAAATCTTTGTTAAACGTAAATAATAAAAAATGGAATCAAGTGTATTGTTAGTTTTAGCTATAATTGTAGCCTCAATAATCGGACTTTGGATTATTCTTTACTTTATCCCTGTAGGACTATGGTTCTCTGCTCTGCTATCAGGAGTAAGAGTTTCGCTGCTACAGCTGGTATTCATGAGATGGAGAAAAGTGCCACCATCAGTCATTGTCACTGCTATGATTAATGCAACCAAAGCAGGCTTAGTAATATCCCGTGATGAGCTTGAAGCACATTATCTTGCCGGTGGAAGGGTTCAATTAGTTGTCAATGCCTTGATTTCTGCAGATAAAGCCAACATCCCCCTTAACTTTAAAGCAGCTACGGCTATCGATTTGGCAGGTCGTGATGTATTTGAAGCGGTTCAAATGTCGGTTAATCCAAAGGTAATCAACACACCTCCAGTGGCTGCAGTTGCAAAGGACGGGATACAGCTAATTGCAAAAGCTCGTGTAACTGTTAGAGCCAATATTAAACAATTGGTCGGAGGTGCAGGTGAAGAAACCATTCTCGCAAGGGTAGGGGAAGGGGTTGTTTCTTCTATCGGTTCAGCAAAATCACATAAGGAAGTTCTTGAAAATCCCGATTCCATTTCTAAAGTTGTTTTATCAAAAGGACTCGATTCAGGTACCGCATTTGAAATACTGTCAATTGATATTGCTGATATTGATGTAGGAAAAAATATCGGAGCTCAGCTTCAGATGGATCAGGCAAATGCTGATAAAAATATTGCACAAGCAAAAGCTGAAGAGCGAAGAGCTATGGCTGTTGCTCAGGAACAAGAAATGAAAGCAAAAGCTCAGGAAGCCCGTGCCAAAGTAATTGAGGCTGAGGCAGAAATTCCACTAGCTATGGCTGAATCATTCAGAGCAGGTAATATGGGTATAATGGACTATTATAAGTTCCAAAATATTCAGGCTGATACCAAGATGCGTGAATCCATATCAGAACCACCAAAACCGAAACAAGGGCCAAAGGGACCGGAAGCTCCTATAAAATAGTTTAAGACGCCCTTATTTAAAGGGCGTTTTTTTTGATTATTCATTCATAATTTTGTTTATTATTCTGGATATAGAGGATTTTAATGATAAGTAGGAATTATAGAAAACTGACAATCTTAATAAAGGCTTTTGCCCTAGGAAGAGAGGAAATGAATCTCCTGCATAAAGCTTTTGCCTTATCATGCCGGCATTCTTTCACACCATTGACAAATGAGTCGGGCAGTGAATATCTTACCAATTTAAGCGAAATTGTTATCAATGAATTCAACCTGGGAATTACATCAGTCATTAGCACTCTTTTATGTAAAATTGATGCCAATGACGAAGATGTTCTAAAGTTTCTAAAAGCTAATAACCTCAATGATTCACTCACTATAATCGACAGTTATCAGCAAATCTCAAAACTACCGGTTGAAAGGGTTGTAAGCAATGCAGATAATTTCACCGGTATAATTCTGGCAATTGCTCAGGATATGAGATCTCTGCTAATTTCTCTGGCTGAAGTACTCTATCAGTTGAGAAATCACACTTCCATTTCTGACAAGTCAGAATTAAAGAATTTGCTAAACAGGACAGAGCATATATATATTCCGCTATCTCACAAATTGGGATTATATAGGATTGTTTCGGAATTGGAAGAATTAATTTTCAAGATCCATGAACCTGAAAAATATTCAAGTCTAGCAGTAGAAATAGAGAAGGAGGTTAATAAAAGCCGCAATTTCATCCATATGTTTATCGAGTCCATTAAAAAGGAACTTCAAAAAATGGAGCTTGATTTTACAATAAAAAGCAGGACGAAGTCAGTCAACTCCGTTCATAAGAAGATGGTTAAACAAAATGTTCCTTTTAATGAAATCTTCGATCTTTTTGCAATCCGGGTAATTATTAATAGTTCTGATACAGAAAGTGAAAAAAGCGATTGCTGGAAGGTATATTCCGTTATTACAAATTTGTATGAACCAGCCCCTGAGCGCATGAGAGACTGGATAACAATGCCTCGTCAGAATGGTTATGAATCCTTACACATCACAGTAAAAGATAAATCAGATAGATGGGTTGAAGTTCAGATAAGGACAAAGAGGATGGACATTGATGCGGAATTTGGTAATGCTGCTCATTGGCGATACAAAGGAGGGAAAGGAAATATTGATACTGTCAATTGGCTGAACTCTGTAAGAAAGATATTAGAAAATCCCGATTACACGGAAGAATCGCTTGTAAGTCAGAATACTAAAGTAAGGAAAGCAGATGATACAATTTATGTTTTTACTCCGAATGGTGATCTGATTAAATTGAAGGAAGGCGCAACTGTTTTGGACTTTGCCTTTGAACTACATACCGTGGTAGGCTCAAAGTGCACAGGTGGGAGAGTAAATCAAAAAATCGTTCCCATCAGACAAAAACTTAAGAATGGAGATACCGTTGAGATTATAACATCAAAAAATCAAGTACCTAACAGAGACTGGTTGAATTGGGTTGCCACTTCAAGAGCCAGAAATAAAATTAAACGATATTTAAAAGAAGCTGAATTCAAATTTGCAGAAGTAGGTAAAGATATTTTAAGACGGAAACTGAGCCAATTGAAACTGCCTTTTAATGATGAACAAGTCAATAAACTAATCAACCATTTTAAATTTGATAATGCTTTGATGCTTTATCAACAACTGGCTGATAATAAGATCGAACCTTCAGAAATAAAGGAAGTTTTATTGGGAAAAGCTAAGGAGACTGCTGATACTTCAATAACAAAAGAATCAATAGTAAGAGAGTCGCTCAGAACTACAGAAGATACTATTTTAGTGAATGAAGAATCTGAACTTCAAGGATTCACATTAGCAAAATGCTGCAATCCGGTTATGGGTGATGAAATTTTTGGTTTTGTTATGGCAGGGGGTGGAATTAGGATCCATAGAACAACTTGTCCTAATGCTCCACGGTTGAAGACCAGATATCCTTATAGAGTTATGAAAGCCCAATGGCATAAAGTTTCTGAAGGTTCTTACTTTTCTTCGTCCATTCAAGTAAGTGGAATTGATCAATTAGGCATACTCAATACAATCACTGAAATGTTATCTAAAGAGCTTAAAGTAAATGTTAGAAACATTTCTTTTAATAGCAATAAAGGTTTATTTGAGGGATATGTCAAAGTAAGCGTCAAGGACTCCCGTCACATCGACTCATTAATGAAGAAGCTTGAAGGAATAAAAGGAGTTACAAGAGTAAAAAGGATTAACTAAAGCAATGGAAACTTTTCGCTATAACAGCAGGAATAATAAATTAGAACCTGGAAAGCGGTACAATTTCATATTACATAAACTGGTAACCCTTGAGGATGATAACACATACATGGTTTTGGAAGATCCCTTTTCAGTCAGGCATTTTGTTGAATTCAAACCTTACCAGTTCTATAATCTACCATTAAATGGACAAATAAATTGTCTTGTCGAAAAAATAAATTGTACAGGAAGAGTCTTTCTAGAGCCTAACCACCCTGTTTACAAAATAGGGGAGGTATATGATTTCCCCATAATATCAGTTAAACCAGCACCTGAGGGATTTCTGACAGTACTGAAGGATGCCTTAGGGAATAGTTTCGAATACTTAACTTTAGAGCCCTTGAAGGGTAATTATCTCAAAGCCATGGTTTTGAGAATAACAAAAGGTTTACCTGAAATTGAAGTTTATAATTAAAAGCGACATATCGATAGTCTTAGAAGTTAAGACTGGTATATAGACAATTTAGATTATAGGCTTAAAAAAACTAGTAATATAATTGAACAGAAGTAACAATAACCAACTTATTTCTGGTAAATAAAGGCTAATTATTGTTAACAGTTTTAAATAATTCTCACAAAACCTTTATCAAATAATAGTTTCAGGTTATTAACAATTGTTGAAAACTCCTGTTAGCTTAAAGTTAATTAAATTATTCTTAAAACACTTGACAAAGGGTCTATGATTTTGTAATTTTGATACATCAGGCGAACGAAATGGTGAGAATCAGGTAGAGGACGCAAAAAAGGCCGAAAGGATACTTATCGATACCTCAAAGTTTTTCCTAGGATCAATTGAAGTAACCCTGAAAAGTTAACATTTTGATCCGAAAAACATTGACCTGACTTTCATAGCACAAGCACTGTAAAAAGTGTGGACTATAAAAAGTAAGCAATTGAGGTTTTACGAAACTAAATATTGCGAGCACCGTACAATAACCTGAGGACTGCAATCAGTTACGATTGGTTGTGAGTCAGAAAGGAAACCACTTGTAGAAAGTAGTTTCCTTTCTTGTTTTTATACCTTTTAGATTAAATCCTACCTGGTGTAACTTATTATGTTGCGTTAATCTTACATCCAGATCATCCATCCCGCTGATCAATTATAATTGAATTTTTATATTATTCTTCTGGCTCAACCGATTCAGGTTCAGCATATGAATCCTCTTCCTTTTCATCACCAAGATCATCTAATGCATCGTCTTCTGAAATTCCTTTAGTGTCTATTTTAACCGGTACTTTGACAAGATAACTGGCATCGTTCGTATCAACCGTTATTGCATAAAAAAAGTCTTCTCCCTGAGTTTTTACTTTTATCACATGATTGGAAAAGCCTAATGGGTATTTCTTACGAATAGCCTCCATGACTTCAGTTGTAACATTATTGTAGCTGACAACCAATCTTTTTCGTTCCATATTGGATTTTTATTTCAGTTTGCAATATTATGATAGAAATTGATGAAATTATAATGTTTGAATGTTAAATTTTATTAATCGGTTAATTTCTTTTCAAGGACAATTAACGTCCTGTTAGTAACATATAATCGTAAATAGTGTTGGTTTTCATACTCATCAAAAGTTGAGAAATATTCAATATCTTCATCAATACGTCCATGACCTCCAAATTTTTCATTGTCAGAACAAAGAATGACCCTATATGTTGCAGGTTCGGGGGCAATAAATTTATAATCGAATATACTTCTTGAAGGATGAAAATTGAAAATAAAAACCAGTTCCTTCTTTCTAAATATAATGATCTTATTTTCCTCGTCTAATATTATTTGCTGAGCAAATTCATGATCAAAGAGTCCCTTTTCCTTTGATAATTTCACCATTGCCTTATCAAAATCTGAGAGAAAATGATATTTCAGATTAGGATCATCTTTCAAAGACCATTGCCTTCTGGCGTAAAAATAACTCCAGTTATTACCTTCCCTTGGAAAATCAATCCATTCAGGATGACCAAATTCATTTCCCATAAAATTCAGATAAGCATGCCCTCCAAGCGATAATGTAATACATCTAAGCATTTTGTGAAGTGCTATCCCTCTGTCTATCACAATGTTATTATCATCTACGGCCATATGATAATACATATACTTATCCATTAGCCAAAACGCTAACGTTTTATCACCAACAAGCGCCTGATCATGTGATTCAGCATATGCAATTGTCTTAACACCAGGAAGGCGGTTATTTAATACATGCCAGATTTCACCTACGCTCCAGTCTTCATCTCTTGATTCTTTCAGTAGCTTTATCCAAAAATCAGGAATTCCCATTCCCAGTCTGTAATCAAATCCTAATCCACCTTCTTCAATCGGAAAAGTTAACCCTGGCATTCCTGTTACATCTTCAGCGATTGATATTGCCTTAGGATTTATTTGTTTGATCAGATGGTTTGCTAATTGAAGGTAAGTTATTGCATCCCATTCAACGCCATTAATGAAGTAATCCGAAGGATTTGAAATAGGATCAATGCCATGATGGAAATACATCATTGAGCCAACACCATCGAACCTAAAACCATCAAAATGGAACTCTTCAAGCCAGTATTTAATATTAGATAATAAAAACCTGAGAACTTCAATTTTACCATAGTCAAATAGGAGGGAGTCCCACTGAGGGTGAAGTCCTCGTTCTCCCTCATGAAAATATTGATTAGAAGAGCCATCAAATTGATTAAGCCCCTCATTTACGTTTTTAACTGTATGAGAATGAACTATATCCATTATAACTGATATCCCCATTCCATGAGCTTGATCAATGAGATATTTAAGATCTTCAGGAGTCCCAAATCTAGAAGATGGTGCAAAAAAATTAGAAACATGGTAACCAAAAGACCCGTAATACGGATGTTCCTGGATAGCCATGACTTGTATTGCATTATATCCAAGTTCCTTTACCCATGGAAGAACATGATCAGCAAATTCTCTATAGGTTCCGATTCCTTCTTTTTCCTGAGCCATCCCAACATGGCATTCATAAATAAGTAATGATTGCTGCGGCAGTTGGTGTTCATTGGTAGGGTAGTCCCATTTATAAGTACCGAACCAAAGTTGACCAGAATAATTTTTAGTATCCTCATCTTGTAAAACGCGTGTGATATAACTGGGAATTCGTGGTAGAAATCCATTTGCAGCTTCAACCCAAACCTTGATTTTACTTCCGTGTACAAAACTGTCCTTATACGTATTATAATCCAGGAATATTTCCCAAATGCCATAATCAAGCCTTGTAAGCGGATGCGATTTAAGGTTCCAATTATTAAAATCACCGGCTAAATACAAATTATAAGCTTCAGGTGCCCATTCCCGGTAATACCATCCATTTGCTACATTATCGAAGTTTATCCCGAGATATTTATAACTATCTGAAAACGATGTAATAGAACCATAGGTGTTTTCAATACCTTTTAATCGATTATAGAATCTATTAATTCGGTCAACAACAAGGTTAGTTACGGGTTCTAACCAAGGATCTTTTGAAACCAGAAGGGGAATAGGAGTGTCCATATAAATCTAAAGTTCTTGCGAAACAAATAATAACAGAAACAGTTCAAAGATATTAAATCGACACAGGAATCTGATATGGGTCAATGATAAATGTATGAAAGATATTGAGGATAGAGATTTTAATAAACTTCATGCAATCACAATTAATTATTGGGATTTCAAAATGCAATAAACGAATGCTTGGACATTCCAATTAGTGACTTGTTAGATTATTACAAATATGATGCTGAGTTATGCTGAGTGAAGAGAGGGGAATAATTTCTATTTGACATAACGTTAATTATTTAATAAGGTATATACAATAAAAAAAGGCTGGAATATAATCCAGCCCATAAATTTTACAATAACTATACAGCGTTTTAAAGCTCTGAAAGTTTTGTGTTTACTTCCTTAAGTTTTTCATACATTCCTAAACGTGTATAGATTTCCTTAAGTGCTAATAATGTACTTTGGTCTTTGGGATCTAATGATGTAGCTTTTTCGAGATACGGTAATGAAGTTGATAAAAACTCATCAGCCTGATTTTTCATTACATCGTAATTAGGATCGTTAAGCTTAAGTTTATTTGCTTCATTTAAAATTTCTGCTGCTTTATTAACATAGAGAGCACCAAGATTGTAATTAGGCTCAAAGAAATCAGGTTTTAGCTCAATTGCTTTAGTATAAGCTTGAATAGCCTCTTCTTTATTACCCATTTGATCGTAGGAAGCTCCTACAGCATAATGAATCGTTGGATTTGATGGATCAGTTACAACAGCTTGCTTCAAATTCTTCATTGCCTCTTCTGTTTTACCAGCTCCAAGATACATGTTGGTCTCAGTAATTAAAAGTGCAAACTCCTCAGGATATTTAGCTCTTCCTTGTGCAATTACTTCAAATGCCTTGGTAGTATCCTTTTCAACAAGGTAAATGTTTGATAATGAGCTGTAAATCAATGGCTGAGGATAATTCAGCTCAATTACCTTTGAGTAATATTGAACTGCCTTGTCATAATTCTTAGCATTTTCAGCAGACAGACCAGCATTGAAAATGGCAAGAGTGTCAATAGAACCGTAAATTTCAGAAACACCAATTGCTTGTTCAAAATAATTCGTTGCCTGATCATAGTTGGTAGCCTGAAACTCTTGAACTCCTTGATTATAAAGCTGTTCACTTACCACTAATAGATTTTGAATAGCTTCTGCATAATAAGTTTTCTTAGTATCAAGTTCCATCATTTTCTGATATGATTGATATGCCTTAGTCAGTGCATCCTTATCAAGATTCTTGAATTCAGGATTATCGCTCATATGGATTTGAAGGTAAATATTACCCCTGTAAAACCAGGTTTTTGGATCTGTCATAGTTGAAGGATCCTCAATCGTTGGTTCGATGCTTTCTAAAGCTTTATCGAGCTGACCTTTACGAAGGTGATTAAATGCTGTGGTTCTTAAGGCTTTTTGTCCATAAGCACTACCAATTGCAAATAACAGGATAAAAACTACAGTTAATTTTTTCATTTTTTTCTTTTCTAATAATTATCTCTATTGAGGCGACAAATGTATGTCGTTTCTTTTATCTTAACAAGATGTGGGCCAAAAATTAACTTATTTCATCTTCATCATCAAGAAGTTCTTCATCATCATCGAAAAGTTCCTCCCCTTCTTCCTCTTCCTCGTCCTCTTCTATTAATTCCTCATCGATATCCTCTTCGTCGTCTAATTCATCAGCAATTTCTTCCTCCTCACTTATCGTTTCCAGGTCGATTGATTTTTCAAATGTAGCAGTCCCATTATTTTCTTCAAATTCAGAAATTTCAGATTCCAATAATTCTTTATCTGCGGGATCTTCTTCAACTTTGGTTACAGCAGCAATCTGATCGTTGTCTCTTAATGAAATTAGTCTAACGCCCTGTGTTGCTCTACCCATTACCCTTAAATCTGAAACAGCCATTCTTATAATTAAACCTGATCTGTTGATAATCATCAGGTCATCTTTATCTGTAACTGAATCAATAGAAATTAATTTACCCGTTTTATCAGTTATATTAAGAGTTTTAACTCCCTTCCCACCTCTTTTGGTAATTCTATAATCGTCTAGCTTAGATCTCTTTCCATATCCATTTTCTGATACAACAAGGATGTCGAACTGGTTATTTTCCATACAGATCATTCCAATCACCTCATCTTCAGAATCCTTCAACATCACTCCTCTTACACCTGAAGCATTCCTACCCATTGGCCTCACATCCTTTTCGTTAAAGCGAATAGCTCTTCCCGATCTGAGTGCCATAATAACTTCGTTAGTTCCATTTGTCAGTCTTGCTTCCAGCAACTGGTCATCCTCACGAATAGTAATAGCATTAATACCATTTTGCCTAGGTCTTGAATAAGCTTCAAGAGACGTTTTTTTAATTACTCCCTTCTTAGTGCAAAGAATGATGAAATTATTCTGTATAAAGTCTTGGTCTTTAAGGTCTTTGACATTGAGGAAAGCTTTTATTCTATCATCAGGATCAATTTGAATCAAATTCTGAATTGCGCGTCCTTTCGACTGTTTAGTACCTTCGGGGATTTCATAAACTCTTAACCAAAACGCTTTACCTTTCTCAGTAAAGAAGAGCATATAATTATGAGCCGACGCTACACCAATAAATTCAAGAAAGTCTTCATCGCGAATATCGGAACCCTTAGCACCCCGGCCTCCCCTATTCTGCCTTCTGTATTCAGTTAGAGGAGTCCTTTTGATATATCCCATGTGAGAAATAGTTATCACCACATCCTCATCAGCTATAGTGTCCTCAATTCTAAAGTCGTTTGCATTGTAAATAATCTGAGTCCTCGGTTCATCACCATAATTCGCTTTGATCTCGAGAAGCTCGTTCTTTATTATTTCCATTCTTAGTGGCTCACTCTCAAGTACTGACTTATAGTAGTCAATCATTTTCATCAGTTCCTGATACTCTTCTTTCAATTTATCTCTTTCAAGACCTGTAAGCCTCTGAAGACGCATATCAAGAATGGCTCGTGCCTGAATTTCTGACAGATTGAATCTTTCAATAAGTCCGGTTCTGGCTTCTTCTGGTGTCTTGGATCCCCTGATCAGAGCTATTACTTCATCAATGTTGTCGAGAGCAATCAATAGCCCTTCGAGAATATGAGCTCTCTTTTCTGCTTCGGCTAATTCAAATTTTGTTCGTCTTACAACAACTTCATGCCTATGTTCTACAAAATAACCAATAAGCTGTTTCAGATTAAGCAGCATGGGCCTGCCTTTAACCAAGCAGATATTGTTAACACTGAAAGAAGTCTGTAATTGAGTGTATTGGAATAACTTATTCAGCACTACATCGGTAATGGCATCTCTTTTCAATTCATAAACAATGCGCATTCCCGTTCTATCTGATTCATCTCTTATATCTGAGATACCTTCAATTTTCTTATCATTTACCAGGTCAGCTGTTTTCTTAATCATATCAGCTTTATTAACCTGATATGGAATTGCTGTCACAATTATGCTTTCCCTGCCATGGTCGTCTGTTTCAATTTTAGTTTCAGCACGCATTAAAATTCTACCACGCCCGGTTTCAAAAGCTTCTTTTACACCTTCGTACCCATAAATAATTCCGCCCGTAGGAAAATCAGGAGCTTTAATGAACTTCATGAGTTCCGGAATGGTAATATCGTTATTATCAATATAAGCAATAGTACCATCTACTACTTCAGTTAAGTTATGAGGAGGCATATTAGTAGCCATACCAACCGCGATACCTGATGCTCCATTAATAAGTAATTGTGGAATTTTAGCAGGCAGAACCGTAGGTTCCTCCAATGAATCGTCGAAATTTAACTGAAAATCGACTGTGTTTTTATTAATGTCAGCCAGCATCTCCTCAGCAATCTTTCTCAGTCTTGCCTCTGTATACCTCATCGCTGCGGCGCCATCACCATCAATTGATCCAAAGTTACCTTGTCCGTCAACAAGCGGATAGCGCAATGACCATTCCTGAGCCATACGCACCATTGCTTCATATACTGACGAATCGCCATGGGGATGATACTTACCGAGCACCTCTCCCACTATTCTGGCACTTTTTTTATATGAACGGTTTGATAAAACACCAAGTTCGAGCATTCCGAACAACACCCTGCGATGAACTGGTTTTAAGCCATCCCTTACATCAGGTAAAGCCCTCGACACAATTACCGACATAGAATAGTCGATATAGGCCGATTTCATCTGATTTTCAATGTTGACTTTTACAACTTTCTCGCCATTGGCTTGATTTTCCATTTGCAGTATTAATTTAGTTTAAAGAGTTCCTAATAAGGGTCACGAAGATAGGCATTTTTAAGATAATATAAGGCATTTAAGTCTGTCAAAAATGGCATTTAAAAGTTAAATTTCTTTAATCGGCATTGTATTTGTGCTAACCCCTTAAACTTTCGTACATTTGAAAATAGCATAAACTTTTAGTAAAATCAAGTAACAACTATAGGGTATATTTTTTGTTATTTTGTATGTTGAGGCAGAATGAAAGTTTTATAACAAAATAAGCAGTCAACGAAAAGGAAAAACCATAATGGAAGCAAAATTTTCACAGCGTGTTAAAGACGTACTAACATATAGTCGCGAAGAATCCCTTCGCTTAGGAAATGATTATATTGGTGTAGAGCACCTTCTATTGGGCATTATCAGGGAAGGAGAAGGAATGGCAATCCAGATTCTTAATCTCCTTAATGTTAATGTTACTGAAGTACGCAAAATTATTGAGAAAGCTATTGGTGTGTCGAACAAACGCGACAAATTGGCAGAAAATCTGCCACTTGTTAAACAAGCCGAGCGAGCCCTTAAACTCACATACCTGGAAGCCAAAATGTTTAATAGTGAACTCATTGGTACCGAGCATGTTTTACTGGCAATCCTTAAGGATGAAGACAACCTTGTATCCAGGACCCTACAGAAGTATGGTGTTGATTATGACGCTATTAAAGATGAACTAAAATCTATTATGAACAACGACGATAATTCCGGATACGACGCTCCAAGGAGCGAACTTCCAGGTAGTCCGGCTGATGATGACAACGACGAAGGTCGTGGATACGGTTCATCGGGCGTAAGAAGACCCTCTGACTCAAAATCTAAAACACCAGTATTGGACAATTTCGGTCGTGATCTCACCAAAGCAGGTGAAGAAGGCCGGTTAGATCCTATTGTAGGAAGGGAAAAAGAGCTTGAACGTATTGCTCAGATTCTATCACGTAGAAAAAAGAATAATCCTATCCTTATTGGTGAGCCAGGAGTTGGTAAATCTGCTATTGCTGAAGGTCTTGCGCTTCGAATCATTGCCAGAAAAGTATCGAGGGTACTCTTTAATAAACGAATATTTACACTCGACCTGGCATCACTGGTTGCAGGAACCAAGTATAGAGGCCAATTCGAAGAGCGAATGAAGGCTGTGTTGAATGAATTGGAAAAGAATCGTGATATAATTCTCTTTATTGATGAAATTCACACCATTGTAGGTGCCGGTAACGCTTCAGGCTCACTCGATGCTTCCAATATGTTCAAACCAGCCCTTGCCAGAGGCGAAATTCAATGTATAGGTGCCACCACTCTTGATGAATATCGTCAATATATTGAGAAAGACGGAGCACTTGAAAGAAGATTCCAAAAGATACTTGTAGATCCTACAACCACTGAAGAAACTGTTGAAATCCTAAACAATATTAAAGAAAAGTACGAGGATCACCACCTTGTAAAATACACCCCTGAAGCAATTAAAGCCTGCGTGGGTTTAACCAACAGATACCTTACTGACCGTTATCTTCCTGATAAGGCAATTGATGCTCTTGATGAAGCAGGTGCACGCGTGCATATCACAAACATGCAGGTCCCCGCTGAAATTCTGGATCTCGAAAACAGGATTGAGGAAGTCAAGAAGCAGAAAAACAAGGCCATACATAGTCAGAAATTTGAAGAAGCTGCAAAATTCCGTGATAATGAGCGCAAATTATTAATAGAGCTTGAAAACGCAAAAAGACGTTGGGAGGAAGAATCTAAAATTCACAGAGTTCAGGTTGATGAAGAGAATGTAGCAGAAGTAGTTGCCATGATGTCAGGGGTTCCTGTTCAGCGAATTGCCCAGAACGAAAGTGAAAAACTTCTTACTATGGAGGATGATCTTGGAGGGGCTGTTATAGGACAAAAGGATGCGATTAAAAAAGTAGTAAAAGCTATCCGCAGGAACCGGGCAGGATTAAAAGATCCCAATAAACCAATAGGAACATTCATCTTCTTAGGTCCGACAGGTGTAGGTAAAACTCATCTTGCCAAGGTTTTGGCCAAGTATCTGTTCGATTCAGAAGATGCTCTTGTGAGGATCGATATGAGTGAGTATATGGAGAAATTTGCTGTATCACGGTTAGTTGGAGCACCTCCGGGCTATGTTGGATATGAAGAAGGAGGTCAATTGACCGAAAAAGTCAGAAGAAAACCATATTCTATCGTCCTGTTAGACGAAATAGAAAAGGCTCACCCTGACATCTTCCATATTTTACTTCAGGTTCTTGATGATGGTATACTTACCGATAGTTTGGGAAGAAAGGTCGACTTTAAGAACACGATAATAATCATGACTTCTAATATCGGTTCACGACAACTCAAAGATTTTGGACAAGGTGTTGGTTTCAGTACCAGTGCAAAGGTGTCAGGCAGTGCTACTTTTGCTACAGGTGTTATAGAAAATGCTTTGAAAAGATCATTTGCGCCTGAATTTCTAAACCGTATTGATGACGTAATAATTTTCGATTCGCTTGAACGTGAAGATATTCACCGAATCATCGATATAGAACTGAAAAGTCTGTTCCACAGAATTTCAGATATGGGTTATCAGATGAAAGTCACCGAAACTGCAAAAGATTTCATAGTAGAGAAGGGATGGGATTCACAATTTGGAGCACGTCCACTTAAACGAGCTATTCAGAAATACATCGAGGATGCTTTGGCTGAAGAAATTATCCGTTCGAAGATCAGTGAAGGTGATATAATTACAATAGATCATGAACCATCTACCACTGAACTAAAGATTTCAATATCAAGTTCAACCACCGGACATGAAATAATCAAAGAGAATTAATTTTCTTACAATGTTTTATTTTAAGCTGCTTCCTCGTGAAGCAGCTTTTTTTTTAATATAATTTATTATTTTTGACATTACAATTCAGGCTTATGATGACTAAATACAAGCTGTTGTTTGCTGAAGATGTTCCGGAAGACATGGAACTGGCTGAGCATGAACTTCGAAAGTCAGGTTTAAACTTTGAGAGCAGAAGAGTTGATAATCAGTTCGATTTTATAAAGCAACTTAATAGTTTTCATCCTGATCTAATCATATCCGACTATTCCATGCCAACATTCACCGGCATGGATGCTTTAAAAATCGTCAAAGATTATTCACCATATATTCCTGTCATTATTCATACAGGCTCAATCAATGAAGAAACAGCTGTTAATTGTATGAAAGCAGGAGCATTTGATTATGTCCTGAAAGAAAAGATACTCAGGCTTCCTTATGCCGTGAGAGAAGCAATTGATAAATCATCCATTCTAAAACAAAATAAAGAATCCCAGATTGCACTTAAAACAAGCGAAGAGAAATACAAGCGACTTTTCAATTCGATTTCACAAGGTGTATTCTACATTCATGAAGACGGACAAATCAGTATGATTAATCCGTCAGCAAAGGATATTTTCAAATTAAACTGTGATAACTTCAAAATTGAAGATTTCCAATCAGAGTGGGAGTTTTTCAGTGATAATGGATCTATGATTGATCTTAAAGCCTCTTTACTTGACAATAAAGAAGTAAGCCAGATAAAAAAAGAATTTATCCTTAAAGCTGTAAGAAAGAAGGACAACCTGGTAAAATACCTCTTAATCAATATTATTAGGGAAGCAGAAGAATCAGATGAACTCTTTAAAGTTTTGGTAGTTATCGAGGATATTTCTTTAAGAAAGAAGTTTGAAGAAGACATTATTCAAGCAAAGATCAAAGCTGAGGAAAGTGACAAGCTTAAAACAGCTTTCCTCGCTAACCTGAGCCATGAAGTGCGTACACCCATGAATGCAATACTTGGTTTTTCTCAACTTTTATCTGATTTTTCTTTAGATGCAGATGCTCATTTCTTCATACAAACTATTCAGGAAAATTCAGTGAAACTATTGGGAATTATAACCGACATAATTGAAATTTCAAAGATTGAAACCGAACAGGTAGTTCTGTACAAAAATGACTTTGAGCTTGACTCCTTACAAAAATACATTCATGAATTCTACAAAAGCCCTGCTGAAAGCAAGGGATTAAATTTATTGACTTCAGGTTTTGAAAAAAACATAATTATCACATCTGATGAACAAAAAGTTAAGAAAGTTCTAAGTTGTCTTATTGATAATGCTATAAAATTTACTGATTCCGGAATAATAAGGGTTTCTTGTTCACTGCACCAGAATTCACTTGAGATTCATGTGGTTGATACAGGTATCGGTATATCGTCTGACAATGAAAATTTAATATTTGAAAGATTTCGCCAGGGAGACGAAGGATATAACAGAAAGCATGGGGGTACCGGCTTAGGCTTGAGTATTTCAAAAGCATATATTGAGGCTATCGGAGGCAAGATACTTTATCAGCCATCAGGGAAAGGTTCTGATTTTTCATTCTATATCCCGGTTCAGTGGAAACACTCAGTGCATGATCAAGTTCTCCCAAATAGTGACTCTATTCCTGATTATTCCTCGTTCACTTTCCTGATTGCTGAAGATGACGCTACTAACTTTACTTACATAATCAAACTACTTGCACCAACCGGGGCAAATATTATTGGTGCTTCAGATGGTGAAGATGCAATAGAAAAATATAACAACAACAAAACGATCGATTTAATTCTAATGGATATTAAAATGCCCATTATGAATGGGTATGAAGCCACTGCTGAGATCAGAAAAACTAATCAAAGTATTCCTATCATAGCCACCACTGCCTATGCTATGAGTGGAGATAAGGAAAAATGTCTGGAATCGGGTTTTAATAATTATATTTCAAAACCGATTAAAAAGACAGAATTGTTTGAGGTGATCAGCAACTCATTATCTATCAATTATATCCATTAGAATATTGAAGTTTAATCCATCAAAATTACCCGAACTCATCATTAAAAGATTCGTTTCCCTGTAATCTTGTTGAGTTAAAAATTCAATAAGTTCATCTTTGTCATTGAATATCCTGATATCACGATTGAAAGCCTCTCCCACAATTTCTTTTTCAAAGAAAGGTAACTTCTTAAGTTCAAGCGCATGCTTATTGTAATATACAACAGCGATGTCAGCCTTATCCATGGTGCCATTATATTGTTCCAGAAAAGCAGTATTCAGGCTACTAAAGGTATGCAACTCCATACAAGCAATTAGTCTCCTTTCAGGAAACTGGTCATGAACAGCATTAATTGTTGCTTTAAGTTTACTGGGGCTATGAGCAAAATCTTTATAAATATTTGCCTTACCGTTACTTTTTATTAATTCAAGTCTTTTAGATGCGCCTTTGAATGATGAAATAGACAGGTAAAAATCTTCCGGCTTCACTCCTATTGTCTCAAGCACTTCCTTTGCCCCCTGAATGTTCAACATATTATGACGTCCAAATACATTCATTGGATACTCTTTCTCACCATACCTGATAATACTTGTACCATTTTTAATCACATAGTCAGGTGCCGAGTAGGCTCGTTTTGATGCTTTAATATTATCGTCTTCCGCAACTTTAATTACTTCAATATCATCGTCACAGTATATAAGTGCCCCTGACTCAGGAACCATTTCAGCAAAAATTCTAAACTGATCAACATAGTTTTCAAAGGTTGGGAATACATTTATATGATCCCATGCTATTCCACTAATCAATGCAATATCCGGCCGGTAAACATGGAATTTCGGCCTCCTGTCTAACGCTGATGTCAAATATTCATCTCCTTCAAAGACCATATATTTTGCCGAATCCGAAATATCCACCATTATATCAAAACCTTCCAGTTGAGCTCCAACCATATATCCGGTTTCTATCCCAAGATCCTTCATTACATGCAGGATCATCGCAGTTATCGAAGTTTTGCCGTGACTACCACCTATAACAATTCGTGTCTTATCCTTTGATTGTTCGTATAGAAACTCAGGATAGGAATAAATTTTAACACCCAATTCCCGCGCTTTCTGAAGTTCCGGATTGTCCTCTCTTGCATGCATTCCAAGGATAATGGCATCAATGTCATCCGTAATTTTATCGGGAAACCAACCAGTTGTCTCAGGTAAAATATCCGCATTTTTTAGTCTTGTCAACGCTGGTTCAAATATCTCATCATCTGAGCCTTTAACCTTATACCCTTTTTTATGAAGTGCTAACGCAAGATTATGCATGGCACTTCCTCCTATTGCAATAAAATGAACTTTCATTTGTTGATACTGTATTTACTGACGAAATTAGTAAATTGTCGGCATTTCTTATAAACCCTGACTAATTAAACTAAGTATCTTTGCTTATTAATACTGGAATATGGAAAACAAAAGTCTTGTCTTTAATCAGATGAAAAATGACCTCAATGGCAAACCGGCTATGGAGGTATTAACTTACCTTTTTAAAGATTTCAAAGGTAAAGTTGGTTTTGCATCAAGTCTTGGTGCTGAAGATCAGGTCATTACTTACATGTTGACTCAAATATCCCCCAATCCTTACATATTTACGCTCGATACAGGCAGGTTATTTCCTGAAACCTACGATCTTATAGATCTTACTTCCAAAAAGTATAATTTACAATTTGATATTTTTTACCCTGAAGCATCCCAGGTCCAAAAGATGGTTAAAGAAAAAGGTATCAACCTTTTTTATGAAAGTATTGAGAATCGCCAATTGTGCTGTCATGTTCGTAAGCTTGAACCTCTTAACAGAGCATTTAAGGGACTCGATGTATGGATTTGCGGTCTTCGAAAAGGCCAATCACCTACCAGAAAGGACATGACGACCATTGAATGGGATGAAAAGAACGGGTTGATTAAAGTCAATCCTTTAATTGACTGGACCGAGCAACAAGTCTGGGAGTATATACATGAACATAAAATACCGTATAACCGGTTACACGACAAAGGATTTCCAAGTATCGGATGCCAGCCATGTACAAGGGCAATTGCTGCAGGAGAAGATGTAAGAGCCGGCAGATGGTGGTGGGAAAATCCAGAATCAAAAGAATGCGGCCTGCACAAAAAATAACTGTCTATTCGTAACGAATCGCTTTAATTGGACTAATGTAACGAATTACCAATGAGGGTATTAACATCATTAGGAAACATACACTGATTATCGCCAGGTTAAGAATAAGGAAGTCCCATACTGTAATAAATACCGGAACCTGCGAAAGGAAGTAAGAATCCTCAGGCAATGGTATCAGACCATAAGATTTCTGAAGCCACATTAGAATACCCGCAATCAGGTTTCCCCAAAAGAGACCATAAAGAGTAATGTAGAAAGTAGCATACATAAATATCTTTCTGATAGCATTATTTGTCGCTCCCATCGATTTTAAAATACCTATATCATTGGTATGCTCCAGAATAAGGATCAGCAGCGTCGAAATAATAGTAATACCTGAAATCAGAGCCATGAGCACCAGAATAATGATCACATTCAGGTCCTGAATTTGTATCCAATCAAATATCTGAGGGTATAACTGTTTAATTGTCTGGGCATTCAGGTTATAGTCTATTTGAGAATACACATCCAGTGCCGTCTTATCAAGTTCGTTGAAATTTTCTACCCGCACTTCATAACCTGAAACCTCCCCTTCCGTCCAGTTGTTGAGTCTCTGAATATGCCTTATATCACCTAAAATGTACATCTCATCAAATTCAGTCAGACCTGTTTCATAAATACCCGAAATTGTGAATTTTCTTCCTCTTATCTGATTATCAGAAATGAAATACATCCTCACATCATCCCCGGTTTTGTAATTCATTAATCCGGCAATCTTCTTTGAGATAAGAATATCATTAGACGTAACAGTATCAGATAATGCAGGCTCTTTCCCATCTTTTATCCGGTCCTTAAAAAAACTCCAGTCAAAATCCGAATCAACACCCTTAAGCACAACACCATGCATTTGATCTTCTGTCTTTACGATACCGGCTTTAACACCAAAACTGTTTACCTGCAGGATACCTGGCAGAGCTTCAATTTTTTTAACAGACTCTTTCTCCATTAATACGGGAGCCAGTTCATAGGAATTGTTAGAATCAAAATGACTAATCTGGATGTGCGAACCGAATCCAACGACCTTTTCTCTTATTTCTTTCTGGAATCCTTTAAGAACTGCAACTGAAATAAGCATAACTGCCAAACCAAGTGCAATCCCTGCCATTGCCACTCTTACAATTGGCCTTGAGAACGAACTGTCTGATTTCCTCCTTAAACGCCTGCTTATAAAATATTCAAAGTTCACGTGCAGCAATTTTGGCAAAGTTAACAATAACGATTAGATTTGTAATAATAGAAATCCCTTAAGTAAACATGAAACTCCATCTTTTGGCACTTAACAATTCACGCCATTTTTTACTACTTGTGCTACTATCCACGCTTATTCTTTCGTCCTGCATTCAAAGGAGGATTCTTGAAAATACTGCTCAAACCAATGAACGGACAGATAACCTTGTAGTTTCAACCAGTATGCCTGCCAGAATTGTACATATAAGACCAGGCGCTGAAAGGACACGTCAATACTTTTATAAGCTTAAGCACGACAAAAGAGTGGCAGTTGTTGCAAATCAAACATCTCTTATTGATGAAACTCATTTGATTGACACATTACTCAGTGAGGGAATCAACATTGTTAAAGTATTTTCACCTGAGCATGGTTTCCGTGGTCTGGAAGAAGCCGGTGCCATTATTGCAAATCAAACAGATAGTAAAACCGGATTGCCGGTCATTTCCTTATATGGAAATTCAAAAAAGCCATCACCGGGAGATCTTAAAGATGTTGACATTGTCTTGTTTGATCTTCAGGATGTAGGAGCGCGGTTTTACACCTACATTTCAACGCTCACTCTTGTTATGGAGGCTTGCGCTGAAAATAATGTTCCTATACTTGTACTTGATCGTCCCAATCCTCATGGTTTTTATGTAGATGGCCCTGTTTTGAACTCTGAACACCAATCGTTTGTTGGCATGCATCCCGTTCCCATTGTGCACGGAATGACAATGGCCGAATATGCGAGAATGATAAATGGGGAAAAGTGGTTAAAAAGTGAAATCCAGGCTGACCTTGATTGGATAGAATGCTTAGGCTACTCTCATAAAAGTCACTACAGGTTGCCTGTAAGACCTTCACCAAATTTACCCGATATGGATGCCATATATCTCTATCCTTCATTGTGTCTTTTCGAAGGCACTCACGTAAGCATAGGTCGGGGCACCGACTCTCCATTTACAGTTATAGGTCATCCCTGGTTCAAAAAAGGTAATTTTTCATTTACGCCATTAAGCAGAACTGAGTCTGTAAATCCGCCTCATAAAGGAAAAACATGCTATGGGTATAACCTCAGAGATTCCGCTCAAAGTATCAGATATAATCCCGGAATCCGCCTAAACTGGTTATTGGAGATGTATCAGGCAGATACCAGTAAATCCACTTTCTTTAACTCTTTCTTTAATAAACTAGCGGGCACATCTGAATTAAGGCAACAAATTGAAGCAGGGTTAACAGAAAAAGAGATTAAAGGAACCTGGGAACCCGGTCTGCAGAAATTTATGGAAACCAGAGAAAAATACTTATTATACAGGGACTTCTAGAAGGTGTGAGGTATTTAAGCCTACACTGAGGATATATATCAGAGTAGCTACTTAAAATATTAAGTGAGTCTTTCGTACATGTTTAGTGAACTGTCCTTAAAGGAAATTTCCAATGAGTTTTTTTGCTTCGAAAAAAAGAGGCTGTTTAACCAGCCTCTTCTTAATTTATTAATTGCATCTGAATCACATGAATTCAGAATTCTTCCCAAAATCGGCAAAATCCCTTAATTCTTTGCAGTACTATAAGCTTCTGAATTAACAGTATGCGGATAAACTTTAAGCGCCTCTTCAAGACACTTTACGGCATTCTTCAAATCCTCCAGCTTCAGAACATACGCAATTCGGGCTTCATTCAATCCTGAGCCTGGAGTTGCATAGAATCCGGATGCGGGAGCCAGCATTACTGTCTGGTTTTCGTAATTGAATTCTTCAAGTAACCATTGACAGAAATGATCGGCATTCTCAACAGGAAGACTGATCACGGAATAGAAAGCACCCTTTGGCATTGGAGCATAAACCCCCGGAATTTTATTTAAAGCACCAATAACATAATTACGCCGGGCTATATACTCATCGTAAACATTATTAAAATATTCAACCGGAGTATCTAATGAAGCTTCACCAATAACCTGACCTAATGAAGGAGGACTTAACCGGGCCTGAGCAAATTTCAATGCCGAAGTCATAACAGTTTTGTTCTTCGAAATAATAGCCCCAATCCTTACACCGCATTCACTATATCTTTTTGAAACTGAATCCATTAGTACTGCATGGTCCTCAAGTCCTTGTAGCTGCATAATGCTAAAATGCTCAGCACCATCATAACAAAATTCCCTGTAAACTTCATCAGCAAAAAGGAAAAGGTCATATTTCAGGACAATTTCCCTTAACTGCATCAGTTCTTCTTTACTATAAAGATATCCGGTTGGGTTATTTGGGTTACAAACCATAATCGCTTTTGTACGCGGAGTAATCGCTTTTTCAAACTCACTGATCGGAGGTAGTGCAAACCCGGTATTAATATCAGATATTATAGGAGTAACCTTTATACCTGCATCAAGAGCAAAAGCATTATAATTAGTATAAAATGGCTCAGGTATAATTACTTCATCACCAGGATTAAGGCAGCTCTTAAATGCAAATAAAATAGCCTCTGACCCCCCGGTAGTTATAATAATTTCATTGCAATCAATATTAATTCCAAGCTTTTGATAGTAGCCGGCCAATTTTCTTCGGTAACTCTCATTCCCTGCTGAATGACTATATTCAATTACTTTTTGATCGTAATTTCTTATTGCATTTAATGCGACATCAGGAGTCTGAATATCAGGTTGTCCAATATTCAAATGATAGACTTTTATTCCCTTCTTTTTAGCAGCTTCGGCAAAGGGAACGAGTTTACGGATCGGTGATGCGGGCATCTGAGAGCCACGTTCTGAAATCTTAGGCATTTCTGATTAGTTTTAATTGATATTCACTGACAAACAGCTTGAGTTTCTTTACATGGCAAAATTAGAACTTAATATCATTAAAAAAAAAGATAATAAGGTATATAGACAAAAAAACTGCCTGCAATCAGCAGGCAGTTCCTTAATAAAAATTTTGTCCATTCTTATTTGGCAGTTGGAGATGCCCCGGAGCTTAATGTCTTTTCGGGAACAGTTTGTTCTTGGGCCTTTTTAACGATACTACCTGTTATCTTAAGGACCACAGGGGATGTTTTGGCATTCGACATAACAGTAATGGTCTTGTTAATAGGACCTAAACGGTTTGTGTCATACTTTACTTTAATAACTTCTTTTTTCCCGGGCATAATAGGTTCTCTCGGCCAACTTGGAACAGTACAACCACATGATGATTTAACACTTGAGAGTATCAGAGGCTCCTTACCGGTGTTTGTGAATTCAAATTCACTATGCCCATCACCTCCCTGGAATAATGTTCCATAATCATGAACAGTCTTTGTGAAAGAGATTTCAGGTGCGTTTGGATTAGCTGCTGCAACCTGGGTAGTTTGTTTACCTGCAGCTGCATCAACTGTTTTCTTGACTTCCTGAGCCTGGCTTAGGGTTATAAATGAAATTAGGAGCGCAAGAATAGAAATTGATTTTTTCATTTTTGTATTCTTTAAGTGTTGATTATATCATTAATTAGTACAACAGAACAAAAGTAATACACCTTTTGCTTAAACCGTTAATTTTTTTTCCTTGTTTTTACATAAACAACATTCGTACCAAAAGCGACTTTAGCGAAATAAGTTTGATTGCATTTTCATTTTATTATCTTTGCCCAACTGCAACTATAAAATTTTGAGAATTTATGAAAAGGAACTTTACTCTTTTTGCAATCTTTATTGCGCTAATAATCAGTGTTGTAAGTTGTAAACCTAAACAAACCGTTGCTGTTAAAGGGAAACCCGTTCTCGCAAACAGCCCCGTAATTGTTTATAAAACCAAGCTTGACTATTCGCAACATGTGCCTGTAATTATGTCACCCGACAAACAGGAAGTTATCTCCTACCCTGCTCCAATCGATGTTTATTTCAACGGTGACCTGGCGTACCCAGTAGCTCTTGAGAACGGGTATTTGCTTGATAAAAGAGGTATAAATGAAAATGCAGCTTTCACCAAATGGACTTATTACGAATATAGCAGACTCTCAAAAACACCCTCTATCCAGGATATTAACCGCATGATGCTGGAAACTGATCCATTTATCGAAATATACTATTGCGGCACACGAAACGACTTTAAAGATCTTGAGGCTGACCTGAATGAAATAATTAGAAAAGGTCAACTTAACAAATTTAATAGGCTGAAATAAACATAGTTAGAGACTGTTTGTTATTGGGTGCGAAGGCTGAAGCCATAATTTAATCTTGTTTTAAGGTTATTAGAAGTATCTTTGCACGCTATTTTGTCTCTTTCAATCCGGGATATAATCAGCAAAGAAGTTATATATTTTGATAACTAAATAAATCCGATCTTGAATTCACAAAAGTCAATTACAAAACTCGACGGTAAAACCCTTTATTATAGTTTTTTAGCCGGGGCACAAAAGATATTCGAAAATCAAGTTCAGATAAATAAGATCAACGTATTCCCTGTCGCAGATGCTGATACAGGAACAAACCTGGCATCAACTATGCGATCAATTGTTGATACACCGATTCCCACTTCAGATCTGAGAGTAACAGCTGCAGCTTTAGCTGATGCAGCGCTCACCGGTGCCCGCGGAAATTCAGGTATCATTTTTGCCCAGTTTATTTACGGATTCAGCACAGAGCTCCAGAAACAAGAAACAATCACGGTTGATGCTTTTGCTGAGGCTATCCGAAAAGCAGTGACATATGCATATGAAGCTATTGTTAATCCCGTCGAGGGAACAATGATCACGGTCATTCGTGAGTGGGCTGAATTTGTTTATATGCTCAAAGATACCATCAACGATTTTATTGAATTGCTCGCTCTTACTTATGAAAAAGCTGTTGAGTCACTGAATGCTACCACAGCCAAGCTCGAAATATTAGCAAAATCCAAAGTAGTGGATGCAGGAGCAAAAGGGTTTGTGGTGTTCCTTCAGGGTATTGTTGAATTCGTTAAGGCCGGTGAACTTCGCAAGATGATTAGTGGTAAAAATGCCACTGTGATTGCTGATTCCGAAGTTATTTCACATGAAGTCATAACATTCCGGTACTGCACTGAAGCCATGCTTTCAATTGATGAGAAAAAGAAAATAGACCTATCTCAAGTCAGAAAATCAATTTCTCATCTTGGTGATTCAATGGTTGTTGCCGGTTCTCCACGTAAAATGAGAGTCCATATCCATACCGATCATCCCGCATCGGTGATGAAAGTTCTCAACAGATACGGTAGTATTTCTTTCCAGAAAGTTGACGACATGGTTGTGCAGCAAGCAATAGCAACACAACCACATGAATCAGTTGCTATTGTCACCGATTCTACATGTGATATTCCACAGGATTTAGTTGAAAAGTATAATATTCAGGTCGTCCCGCTAAGTGTTCATTTTGGCGACACCTATTTTCTCGACAGGTTAACGATAATGCCTGAGCAATTTTATAAAATGCTCGACAGCCATCCTATTTATCCCAGTACAGCGCAACCAGCCTATAAAGAATTTTTTAACCGGTATTCATTTCTTTCAAGCCATTTCCAATCCATTATCAGTATCCACCTTAGTGCTGCAATGAGCGGAACATTCTCCAACAGCACCAAGGCAGCCCACACTGTATCAGAGCATTCAGGCAAAAGGATTCAGGTTCTCAATTCAAAACGGATCTCCAGCGGATTAGGCCTTGTTGTTTTACGGGCTGCTATGGCTCTTGAAAATGGAACCACACATGAAGAACTAGCCAAACTCATTCAAAAATGGTCGCTCAATACCAAGATGTTTGTTTCATCCCGTACCATTAAATATATGGTAAAGAGCGGAAGAGTTTCATATACTAAAGGTCTTATCGGATCTCTTTTGAATCTTAAACCTATAGTAACTGTGAACGATGAAGGCAAAACTGAAACATTTGGAAAACCGTTCACTGAAAAAGGCAGCCGGGAATTGATAATGAATAACATTTCCAAGTTGACCGAAAAAAGGAAGCTGTGGGGATACTCTATTTCTCATGCAAAGAATCAAACTTCTGCTCAATGGTTTCGGGATCAAATGGTTGCCATCACCGGTAAAGAGCCTGTATTCATTAATGATGCCTCACCGGTGCTTGGAGTAAATGTTGGCCCCGGTGTTGTTGCAATCTCTGTTATGTTTGAGGATTAACCTTTGAGGAACCATACTCATTTCAACCTTTTCAGACCTCCGTACGCTTTCAGTCATTTGGGCACGATGTAAGTTTTTCTTACCTTCGCTCCTTCAGATTTTATTTAATAAATTTCCTTAATCACCTACTCAATCATGATTAACCAGCAACTTATTAACCCTAAAAGTATTGTTGTAATTGGTGCATCCAACGATGTCACAAAACCCGGCGGAAAAGTAGTTAAGAACCTTATCGACAATCATTTCTCAGGTAAACTTTATTGTACAAATCCTAAGGAAACCGAAATACAGGGTATTAAATGCTATCAGAATCCGGCAGATTTGCCCGAAGTTGACCTGGCTATTTTGGCCATAGCTGCCAAATACTGCCCTGATACTGTCGAGTTGTTAGCCAGAACTAAAAATACAAGAGCTTTTATTATCTTTTCAGCTGGTTTTCACGAAGAAAGCGAAGAAGGCGCAAAGCTTGAACAGCAAATAGTTGATACTATTAACAGTGTTAATGGATGTCTGATTGGACCCAACTGCATTGGTATGATGAACCATAATCACACCTCTGTTTTCAGCCTTCCAATTCCAAGAATGGAACCTCATGGAGTTGATTTCATATCAGGCTCAGGTGCAACAGCAGTTTTTATTATGGAATCAGGAGCACTCAACGGTCTTCCGTTTAGTAGCGTATATTCGGTAGGCAACAGTGCTCAAATGGGAGTTGAAGAAGTTCTTCAATATCTCGATGAAACATTTGATCCTGTGCATAGCTCAAGGGTTAAATTACTTTATGTTGAAAGTATCACAAAGCCTCAATTATTACTAAAGCATGCCAGGTCACTCATCGCAAAAGGCTGTAAGATTGCTGCCATCAAATCAGGAAGCTCATCAGCCGGAAGTCGCGCTGCCTCATCCCATACCGGAGCACTTGCCAGCAGTGATACTGCTGTTGATGCCTTATTCCGCAAAGCCGGCATTGTAAGATGCTATGGTCGTGAAGAACTGGTCACCGTTGCAGCTATTTTCATGCACAATGAATTGAAAGGACGCAATATTGCCATTATCACTCATGCAGGCGGTCCTGCCGTAATGTTAACTGATGCTCTTTCAAATAATAATTTCGAGGTTCCTCATCTCGAAAGCCCTGAACTATTGTCTAAACTATTCCCGGGTTCTTCAGTAGCTAATCCGATTGATTTCCTTGCTACCGGCACCGCTGAACAATTAGGCGAAATTATTGAGCACTGCGATAAGAAGTTCGATAACATTCACGGCATGGCAGTAATATTCGGGAGCCCCGGCTTATTCGAAAACTGGGATGTATATAAATTACTTCACGAAAAGATGAATACCTGCCAAAAGCCCATCTTCCCAATCCTCCCTTCGGTTATAAATGTCAAAAATGAAATTGAATATTTCATTTCTCTTGGTCGAATGAATTTTCCTGATGAGGTAGTATTCGGCAATGCTCTTGGAAAAGTTTATAATACCCCAAAACCTGCGCAGGATGAAACACTGCCTGAAGTGGATATTAAGACCATCAGACAGGTAATTGATGAATCACCCGATGGTTACCTTACGCCCGACAAAGTTCAGATACTCTTGGATGCTGCCGGCATTCCCCGTGCAGGTGAAGCAGTGGTAACATCTGCCAATGAAGCAGTTATACAATCGAACAAGTTAGGATATCCTGTCGTAATGAAAGTCGTGGGCCCTGTTCATAAATCTGATGTAGGTGGTGTAAGTCTTAATGTTAAGGATGACCAGACAGTAATTGCTGAATTTGAAAGAATGATCAAAATAAAGGACACCACAGCTATTTTGATCCAGCCAATGTTAAGCGGGACACAGATCTTTGCAGGTGCCAAAAAGGAAGGTAACTTCGGCCATCTTATTATGAGCGGATTGGGAGGGATTTTTATTGAAGTTCTTAAAGATGTACAGGTTTCACTGGCACCGGTATCCTCTGCAGAGGCTAATAATATGATCAGATCGCTGAAGTCTTATAAAATTATAGAAGGTGTCAGAGGACAAGAAGGTGTCAATATTGAAGCTTTTGCACAGGCCATCGTCAAGCTATCTGCTCTTACAGTCGCAGCTCCTGAAATCGCTGAAATGGATATTAATCCACTTCTTGGTAACAGTAAGAGTGTTGTTGCTGTTGACGCCAGAATTCGAATCGAACACTAAAGCATTAACTATATAAGTGTTAAAGTAAAAAGGATCGAACCTCCGGGCCCGATCCTTTTTTTTATTATTGCTGATAGATCAGCTTATCACCTGTTTCTTTAATAACCTGTTGCTTCCATTCTTCAGGATACCCGGGGTGCTTTGGAGCTTTTGGATAACCCCATGGATTTCTCAGAAATTCTCCGTTTTCCTCTTGCTTCACATTCCCGTCGAGAAACTTAACCAACAAAAAGTTATCGAGCTCCTTCCACCGCTTTATGGTTTTATTTGCGGCACTTTCAGAGTATTCAGTAATAAAATCGCGTGCCTTTTCAGGGTTCACTTTATGCAATTCAATTGCCTGTGCATCAATTTTAGGTACTTCTGCAATAAATCCTGTTTCGAGTTCATACTGAACTTTTGACAAATCAGGCATAACCCTGTCGAAGAACAGATATTTGAAATGCGCCACCCTGTTAAAAACCCAGAAAGCAGCTGTTTCACTGTAAGTCAGCATATCGCCATTCCCTTCTGCAAAAGAATAAGGTACACCGGTAATACCACAATAAAACGGGACATAAACGGTAGATCCGGCATCATCCACTCCGAACCAGAATATGCCACCAATATGATCGGGCATCCAGCTTCTCATCTGTGCAATAAATGAAAAACCGGTCTGCTGAGTTACAGTAGCTCTCTCATTTAAATACTCTTTTCCATCGTATTTCCAGGTCAGAGGTCTCCAGCGATAAGGAGAGTGAAAAGGCCCTGCTCCTACATCTTTACTCATATCCAGTTCTGTACCTTGCAGATAGTCGCGTTTAAACTGCATCAGATCATGAGCAGTCAATTTTCTGTCGGGCTTTATAAACAGTGGCATTCTTTCCTTTGAAATATCCCCTTTTGCATAATCATAATACTTGTCCATTTCTTTCGAAACATCCTTAAAAGCTGCCCACACGCGTATTTCACAGAATCTTACATTATCAAAAGTTAAAGGTGCGTAAGTGTCACTAAAGCTAAACTCTTCATCTTTACCGGTAAAATATCCTTTATCCCTTGCAAAGGATACAACATCATGTGAATACACTGTCTCAATTCCCGGCTCAAATATCAATTTAAGATTCTTGCTGCTGATTGAAGTCTTCTTGTCCTCCTTTTTAAAAGTGGTTATACGGGCCTGATTGGCATGAGCTGAAATATAACCGTCAGGAATTCGAATAGCTACCCACACAGCACCTTTATTGATGTTAGATTGCTTGCCTGATTTCTTATCTGCCACCATATTCGTTCCCTTGCCGATGATCTCCATGATCCACACCTCATTGGGATCGCCAATTGAAAATGATTCGCCTGAAGATGCATAACCATATTGCTCAACCAGTTCACCGATAACTTTAATCGCTTCACGTGCTGATGCTGAGCGCTGCAGAGCCAGGAACATCAAACTTCCATAGTCAATTATACCGGTAGTATCTTCCAATTCTGACCGGCCGCCAAAGGTAGTCTCCCCTATTGCCACCTGATGCTCATTCATAAAACCAATAACCTGATAGGTGTGACTAACCTGAGGAATCTGACCCAAAGGTTTGGCTGTGCCTCTGTCGTATAATGTTACCATTGAACCTTCAGGCCAGTCAGCTGCGGGTCGCCAATAAAGTTCCCCATATCTTATGTGTGAGTCTGCCGCATACGAAATCATCGTGCTTCCATCGGCCGAAGCTCCTTTTGTAACCAGGTAATTTGTACAGGCAAGAGAGACGCCTGAAGTAGCTAATATTAGCGCAATTACAAGTGTTCCTAAACGAAAATTCATTTGATCCAATATTTTAAGTGAAAAGGCTAAAATACAATTTTTTCGGTTTGCCCGATTGGTCAAAACACCCTATCATTGCATAAACTTTAGACCACTAACTCATGATCATTTCATCCGATGCTACGCTCGGGAATGTAGCTATCCACCATATAGGTAATTCCGGTAAAGAAGAAGGTATCCGGATTTCTGATTCCACAATAAAATTAAAAGAGGATATAATTACCCTCTTATCAAAATACTTCCTCACTCCGTTTAACACAAATCATTATTACAACCTTCATCATGAAACTGACCTAAACCTCAACGAAATTTATCATTATGTTTCCGCGATTTTCGACGACAATAATGACTTTTTCAGCAACACTGTCAATATTGCCCGTCATCTTTATGCCAAATCAAGCCATCCGAATATTAAACCCGGTGAGCTTTATATCACCTATTTTTCGAATATGATCCTTGATGGGGAAGAAGTTGATGCAGTGGGCATTTTTAAGTCCGAATCAAAAGAAACATTTTTAAAAGTCTTCCCATCGGGAAATAATTATATCGTTGAAAACGAAGAGGGAATAGATATCCGTAAGCTCGACAAAGGGTGCTTGATCTTTAATACCGAAAGGGAGAACGGATATGTTTGCGCCATTATTGACAATACGGGTAAAAGCAACGATGCCCATTACTGGTATGATGAATTTCTGAAAGTTAAGGAACGAAACGATGAATTTTACCAGACCCGCGACACGCTGGATTTATGCCGACAGTTTGTAAGCGATAAGCTCCCTGATGTCTTTGAGATTGATAAGCCCGCTCAGGCCGAACTGCTTAACAAATCAATGAAGTTCTTTAAGGAAAAAGAAAACTTTGCAATGGAGGAATTCGTCAGTGAGGTTTTTGCTGATAAAGAGGTGATTAGTACTTTTAATGAGTATAGAAAAGACTTTGAAGCAGAACGAGAGATGAGACTTCCTGATAATTTCGATATTTCACCACAGGCCGTCAGGAAACAAGCAAAAGTGTTTAAGAGCATTCTCAAGCTTGATAAAAACTTTCACGTTTACATTCATGGCAACAGAGAAAACATTGAACGGGGTTTCGATGAAGCCCGCCATATGCACTTTTATAAAATTTACTTCGAAGAAGAAAATTAAACATCCATCCACTTAGCACTAAAAATCTGTGATAAAAAAACTTTCACTTGCAGCCATTGCACTTTTTGCAATCATAATTAATAGCAGTGCCCAGGAAATGCCCACCCAACCTGTTGACTATGTTAATCCACTAATTGGTACACAGAGCGATTTCTCATTGTCAAATGGAAATACTTACCCCGCGATTGGATTGCCTTACGGGATGAACACCTGGACACCCCAAACCGGTAAGAATGGTGATGGCTGGCAATATACATACACCGCAAAAAAAATTGCCGGTATTAAGCAAACACACCAACCGAGTCCATGGATCAATGATTATGGCTGCTTCTCTTTCATGCCAATGACCGGGGAGCCTGAGATTGACCCATTAAAACGGGCCTCATGGTTTTCACATAAATCAGAAATTTCAAAACCTTATTATTATAGTGTTTACCTGGCCGATTATGATGTAACTGTTGAAGTAACACCAACTGAGAGGGCTGCCATTGTCAGGTTTACTTTCGGAGAAACTGATACAGCACTCATTCTGATTGACGGATTTCATAAAGGATCAGGTTTTGAAATTCTCTCTGATGAGAACAGGGTTAAAGGATTCAGCAGCTACAACAGCGGCGGTGTACCATCCAACTTTAAAAACCATTTTGTCATTGAGTTTGACTCAGAAATTATATCCTCCTCCGTCTGGAACGATACAATCATACTCCATCAAAATGAAACACAAGGTAAGCGCACCGGTGCTATTTTAAGTTTTGACGTTTCTAAAAATAAAACCATTACTGCACGGGTGGCGTCATCGTTTATTAGTCCGCAACAGGCAGCACTTAATCTGCGGAGAGAGTTACAGGCTTATACATTCAAAGAGATCAAATCACAGGCTGCCGAAGCCTGGAACAGGCAACTGGGCAAAATACAAGTGGAAGGAGGTTCACACGACCAACTTGTTACATTCTTTACCGCGTTATACAGAACACTTCTGTTTCCCAGACCCTTGCACGAGTATGATGAAGCGAACAGTATCGTGCATTACAGTCCGTACAATGGCGAAGTGTTGCCGGGATATTTATATACCGACAATGGCTTCTGGGACACCTTCAGATCAGCATTCCCACTATCCACCATTCTGAACCCCGATCTTAACAGCCAAATGATGCAAGGACTTGTAAACACATACAAAGAAAGCGGCTGGCTTCCCGAATGGGCAAGTCCCGGACACCGTGATTGCATGATAGGCTCAAACTCTGCATCAATAATTGCCGACTCATATCTAAAGGGGATCAGGGGTTATGACATCCATACTTTATATGAAGCCATCCTGAAAAATTCAGAATCAGAAGGTCCCCTTTCATCACTTGGCCGAAAAGGAGTTAGTTATTATAACCAACTCGGATACATACCCTACGATGTTGATGTGAACGAGAATGTTGCACGTACACTCGAATACGCTTATGCCGATTTCACCATAATGAAACTGGCAGAAGCCCTGAACAGACCCACAGAAGAGATTGAAAAGTTCAGGCAACGAGCCTTGAATTATCAGCATGTCTTCAACAAGCAGACCAGATTCATGCAGGGTAGAAACAATGATGGCAGCTGGCAGGAACCCTTTATTCCTGAGAAATGGGG
>JAEYSM010000019.1 GCA_023434665.1 Bacteroidota bacterium
CTCAACGGAAGACTGAACAGTCTGGTGGAGAATACATTGTTCAGGGCAGCGCAGGAAATTCTTAATAATACAATAAAACACTCAAATGCAAGCAAGCTCTCAATGCAGGTTGCTCAGGGCAATAATGAGATAACCCTTATGGCCGAAGATAATGGATATGGTTTCGATATTCATGAGGTCAACTTTCAGGATGGCAATGGCCTTGCCAATATGAAAACTCGTATAGAAAATCTTAACGGAAATCTCCATATTGACTCTACTCCCGGACGGGGTACAATTATTAGTATAGTAATTCCATTAAAATCTACAGAAAATGTTAAGCCAATCCATCAAAGTATTAGTGGTTGACGACCACCAACTTATGATAGAGGGACTAAGGTCACTCCTTGAGGATGAAGAAGATATCTCATTCATTGGAGGTGCGAATAATATGGACGAAGCTATGTACTTTGCCGCCATTTATCCTGTTGATGTTATCCTTATGGACATTAACATGCCAGGCGGTTCAGGAATCGATGCAACAATTAAACTGAGGGAGTTGTATCCCTCAATTAAAGTCCTTGCCCTCACAATGCATAACGATATATCTATTATTACGCGAATGATAGAGGCTGGAGCTTCAGGTTATATTCTCAAACGCACCAATATGAACGAGGTTATTGAAGCCATTAGAGTGGTTTATGCCGGTGAACGTTATTTGGGACGCGATACACAACAAATTATTATGGATAACCTTTCGTCACCCCCGGGGACCTTCGATCCGGGGCAAGAACGAAAATCTATTCTCTCAAGCCGGGAAAGTGAAGTCCTCAATCTGATAGCACAGGAGTACTCCAATAGCCAGATAGCCGAAAAACTATTTATCAGCGAACGGACAGTCGAGGCCCACCGTCGTAACATTTTCATCAAGACAAAAACCAAAACTATAGTTGGCCTAATGAAACTAGCAATTGAAAAAGGATTACTCAGCGATGACAAGAAAAAAGGCTGAACCATTAATGATTCAGCCTTAGAATTTATTCTCTTTTATTGGCGATTTCTATACGCACTAAATGGAACTTAAAGTTCTATTTGCTTATGACGAACTTAGAAGAAACTGAAGATCCGTCTTTCATAACTGCCTTAATCAGATAAAATCCGGTATTCAGGTCAGAAATGTTTACCCTTATCACCTCTAAACCACTATTGCGGATTGCTCTGACTTTCTTTCCTGATAAGGTAAAGACATTTACTTCGTTAATTTCATTTGCAGAATATACACTAAGGACATTACCTCTGTCAACAGAAAAACGTAGCGATTGTGCCGATGAAATATCCTTGGTATTTACTCCAGATGATCTTCTCACAAATCCGCTTCTGTCGTTACTTCCTTTATAAGTACCAAACAGAATATCAGCATCCTCCATAGGAACATTTGTGGAGTACGCATTTATGAAAATTGAATCTGTTGGTTGGAAGTTTAGCTCATAAGAGAGAGCAACAATGTCCATAATTCCATCACCATTTATATCTCCAAGGTTGGCTCCGTTCATAAATGTAAATCCGGTTGGTCGCAATGGGAAACCTTCAATTTCTGTTCCATCCATATTGTATGCATGGATAAAACCAAGATCATCAACTTTCAGATTGCTGCCGAATATCAGATCATGAGAACCATCGTTGTCGACATCTGCAACACTTGTAAAGCCTTCAAGACCACCTGCTTTAACGATCGGGAAATTATCCATTTGAGAGCCATCAGGATAAAAAGCATACAGCATCGGCAGTGGTTCTTCACCAATCGGACGGCTCATGAAAATTCTAAAATCATTCTCTCCGGTCACATCAACTACTGTCGGGGGAGCATATGTCCAGCTGGCATCAGGAATCATAAATGGCCATCCATCTCTGTAACTTCCATCTTTTTCTCTGATAAAGAATTTTGGTGCATCGCCGTGAGAAGTACCCACAATACTCAGATCACCATCTCCTTCAAAGTCGACTAATAACGGCGACTGATAAGAAAAGCTTATACCATCTGAAGGTACGGGGAATCCTGGCTTAGCATTACCTTCAACATCCAGTGCGAAAAGAGTCCCGTCGGATGTACCGGTCACAATTTCCATAACTCCATCATTATCCAGGTCGCCAACCGATGGTGTGATTGCAGGAGTGCCTCCTAACAGGAAAGGCCATGCATCTGAGAGGGGAGTCCCATCTTGTTTGAGTACATGCAGATTGTTGGAAGTACGGGTCTGACAAATAATTTCGCTTATACCATCACCTGTAACATCTGCAATGACCGGTCCGGTAATGATCCAGTGATTCTCAAAGCTTAAGGGCCAGCCAGTAACATCATTCCCATTGCTGTCCATAAGATAGATTCTTCCATTGTTGGGTACACCGCCGGTAACAACTACAATACCTATTGTTCCAGCCTGATCAAGTTCTGAAACAGCAGGTGGGTATATGGCTGTTCCAGTCAGGGTTTTCGACCAGAGTATTGAGCCATCTCCATTATAAACATTAAGTGTATTAAACGAAGAGGCAAGAATTTCATCTGAACCATCTCCATTGATATCTGCCAGAGCCACTCCCCGCATGTTTTTGAAACTTGGGCTAGCCGCCATTTTCTTGGGGAAGCCATCTAATTGTTGTAAAGTGGATCTGCTTTCATCCAGATCAGTGATAATGACATTTCGTATCTGAACCTGGTCATTTTCATCAAGATAAGCCTGAGTGGCCTGAGTTTGAGCTATTAACAAACCACTTGTGAACAGCATTGCACTAAAAAGTAGTAGTCTCTTCATAATTATTTATATTAAATAGTTCACTATGTTACAACTAAAGTAACAATTTTTAGTGTGGAAGGTTATAATTGACTACAACAAAATCCTTTTTTAGCGAAAATGCTTGTGGGTAAATCAATAGCCTCTACAATTTCCGGACAATTAGCTGAGCATTCTCATATTTAATAACATGAACAGTTTCACCTTTGTTAATGTATCCTGTCTGGGCAACAGCGTCGTAAACATTGTCCTCAATTTCAATTTTTCCTGCAGGTCGCAGAATAGTATGGGCAATTCCTGTCTTACCAATCATATCCGTGTAATGGGCATCAGATGAAACATATCCTAATCCAGCCTGCTGGGTAGATAAGAGGGCGAGTTCACCAAAAATAGTTTTTCTGCCAAACAGTCTGTTTGTGACGTAAAATGACAATATGATTGATAAAAGCGATGCTATAATAACAACTGCAAATGACTCAAGTAAACGCATCACAGGCAGACCCTGAAACTCAAATCCAATATTTCCCACTAAACTCAAGGTGAGACCAATTACTGCAAGTGCAATTCCGCTGATACCAGCCACGCCAAAGCCAGGAATGACAAAGATCTCCAGACCTATTAAAATAACACCTGCAATGAATATCAGTATCTCCCAATTGGCTGCAAGCCCTTCAAGATAGAGTGGGGCAAAGTACAAAGCAGCTGCTACGACAGCTGCAAGAAGTGCAAACCCAATTCCCGGTGATTGAAGTTCAAAATATAAGCCTCCAATAATTAGCATTATCAATATTCCACTTACGAATGGCTTGGTAAGAAATCCAATAACACTATCAAGTGCTGTCAGTTCTTGTCTCACTATCTTATAATCTGAAATGTTGTTAAGTTTCATTATTTCACCAACATTTTCAGCAAGTCCTTCGCAAAAGCCATATTTAAGTGCTTCACTAGATGTAAAAGTGATGACCTGTGTGCTATCGGAAATTCCAGGGACAACTATTTTAGGATCAACCATTGCTTGCGCAATTTGAGCATCTCTGCCTGTAGCTTCGGCAGTTGACCGCATCATGCTTCTCATATACGACTGGTATTTGTCAGGAACCACTTGTCCTGTCTGATCAACCACAGTGGCAGCTCCAATATTTGCACCACTACGCATATAGATACTATCGCATGCTATCGAAATCAAAGCTCCGGCCGATGCAGCATTATTATCAATAAAAGCCCAGATGGGAATAGGGCACCTTAAGAGTGCAGTCCTGATAGAATCTGCCGATTCCAGCATACCTCCATAGGTATTAAGATGGAGGATGATATAATCTGCCTTCATTTGAACCGCTTCATTCAAAGCTTTTTTGGTGGTCCTCCATACAGGAGGTGCAATTTCCTCATGGATATTAAACTGATAAAATAAAAGTTGTTTGGCAGTTGTATCCATCTGATTGACAGGATTTTTTATAAGAACGGTATCCTGAGCTAACATCTGATTATCCAGAAGAGAGAAAAGTATAATCGAAGCTAATATTGGCAAGTATTTTTTCATGTTATGAGTGTATGAACTTTGGTAATGCGAATATAATACTATTCAACCTACAATCCATGCAGAAGGTTACTCGCCTTTATAAGGTATTGAGATTTATCAGATGCAATAAAAATTATCAAAAGCTATATTAGGTGCTTTATTCCTTAACCTTAAAATGTTTTGAAATAATTCTTTTCATTTCTGTCACTACTGTGCTGTTTCCACAAACGAGTTCTTTTCCGAACAAAGCATTGTTTCCACCCTGGAAGTCGCAAACTTCACCTCCGGCCTGTTTAATGAGGATGATACCTGCAGCTACATCCCATGGTTGCAGTCCGTATTCATAAAATCCTTCGTAACGTCCGGCGGCCACGTAAGCCATATCGGCAGCAGCAGAACCCAGACGTCTCAATCCGGCTGTTTCCCTCATCATTTCTCTGAATACTTCGAGATATTCTTCCATCCGGCCATAATCATAATATGGGAAACCTGTTGCCAACAATGATGAATTAAAATCTTTACTCGGTGATATTCTGATGATTTCATCATTGAGCATTGAGTTCCCACCTTTCCAGGCATAGAAACACTCATCAAGGTTTGGCTCATAAATCACACCAACTACAATCTCATCGTTTTCTTGTAATGCAATGCTGACAGAGTAGAGTGGAACACCATGGATAAAGTTGGTAGTACCGTCAAGCGGATCAATAATCCAGTTAAAAACTTTACCCTGTGTTGTTTCTGTATCTTCTTCAGTAATAAAACCAGCACCCGGCACAAGATCCCTGAGATAATCCACTATCATTTTTTCAGTCGATTTATCAACATAGGTCACGTAATTATGCGTACCCTTTTCTTCTACCTGTCCTTTCTGGAAATTGACGGCTTGCTCTTGTATATATTTTCCTGCTATCTTACTAATTTCAATCACTTTCCCGCAAACTGCTTTAAAGTCGATGTTATTTTCTTTCATGATACAATGTTTTTATTTTTAAAGGTTAAATACGGGATCAAGATTAATTGTTGACCTAAATACTAAATGTCCACAACTCAATAATCATATTATTGAATTTCTTTGAATCTTCTTATGGATATCAAGATGTGTTGAAATAGCAGCTGAACCATACCAGGGTATTAAATCGACTACAAATAATCCCGATTTTATGGTAGGATCATTATTCAACCAATCCATAGCTTCTTCTTCAGAGGTCGTATTTAAAAGAAAAAGGCCTCTGAATTGCTTGTCGTTTTTACCAAAAGGACCGGCTAACACAAGCTTACCTTCTTCGGCTAATCGATCCATATTTGAGAAATGTCCTTTGAACAGACTATCTCTTTCAACCTGATCTGTTGTTTCGTATGTTCCGGTTTTTAGAATAACAAGCAGATACGATTTCATTCCATAGTCATCAGCCCCAAGTGACCTTGCAAGAACAGAATCATAGACTGGTGTTTCAGTATTTTGGGCTTGGATGGTACCATACACTGCAACCAGCAGGGATAAGAAGTACAGCTTTTTCATCTTTTAAGTTTATGGTTTACAATCAATAACACTGCCTTTGGCATCCTATAAAACTTGACTTACACTATAAATTCCTTCAGCATCAACCTCTTCAAGTCGCACTTTTTCAATTTGGTTGACCCTCAACTTATCATAACGTGTCTTACATCTAATATAATTTGAAGTAAAACCGAACATCATATTATTCTCAACATCTGATTCCCATAAAACCTCCTGCATACTGCCATTGTTTTTCGAGTAGAACTCAATCTTCTTCCTTTCAGACAACTCATGAAGCAGTTTACTTCTTCTTCCTTTTATTTTCTCATCAACCTGTAATTCCATTTCACTAGCCTTTGTTCCAGGGCGTTGGGAATAGGTGAAGACATGCAGGTATGAAATGTCCAGATTTTCTATAAAGTTGAATGTATCTAAAAATTCCTCATCTGTCTCTCCCGGAAACCCAATAATAACGTCCGCTGCTATGCAGGCATCGGGCATCAGTTGTTTTATTTTATTTACCCTTGCTGCAAAAACTTCTCTCTTATACTTCCTCTTCATTAAGCTTAAAATGCGATCATTGCCTGATTGCAGGGGGATATGGAAATGAGGCATCAGCTTATCTGATTTACTTACGTATTCTATTATCCTGTCTTCCAGTAGTTCGGGTTCTATAGATGAAATCCTTATTCGTTCAATTCCACTGAGTTGACTCAACTCAATCAACAGATCAAAGAAAGATTCACCATGTTGTTTGCCAAAATCACCAATATTAACACCAGTCAGGACAATTTCCTTAACGTCAGTTGAAGCGATAGATCTTGCAACTGTTATAGTCTCTTCAACTGTGGCACTCCGGCTTCTCCCACGGGCGAAAGGAATAGCACAATAAGAACAGAAATAATCGCAGCCATCCTGTACCTTAAAGAACGATCTGGTCCTGTCATTCACGCTAAAACCGGGTTCGAATATTCTGGATGTCTTAATTTCATCATCCTTAACATAGCTTTCCTTTTCCGGGTTTTCAGATAAATGTCCGTGATAATCAGCAATATCCGACTCTCCTTCAACAATGTCAAATAGTCGGTATTTCTCATTGTTACCGAGTACGATCTTCACACCAGGCAACTTTTTAATCTCATCAGGTTTTATTTGCGAATAGCAACCAATCACAGCCACAGAGGCATCGGGGTTTCGTTTAACAGCTTGCCTGATTGCTGCCTTACATTTTTTTTCTGCAGCAGCAGTAACAGTGCATGAATGAATTACGTATATATCGGCTTTGTCTTTAAAATCTACTGTCTCGTAGCTATCTTCAGTAAACTTTCGTGCAATAGCTGAAGTTTCAGCAAAATTCAATTTGCAACCAAAAGTGTGAAAAGCAATTCTTCTTTTATTCATTCTGCAAAATTAACCCATTATAGTATTAGCTAGTAAACTTAAATGGCTAAAGTTCACCGTTGGTTCATAGTTCACTTTATAATTAACAATATTTGTTATCATCATTAAATACCGATTATTGTTTTACTATTTTTGTTGTTATCTGCGTTAAATTACAATTACACATAAATTGCATGAGTAAAAAGATCTTTTCTACTATTTCAGAAAGTATTGATGCCTGGAAAGGCAAATCAATACTCATCGTTGAAGATGTAGTCTCCAATTACTCTTATCTTGCCGCAACCCTTAA
>JAEYSM010000068.1 GCA_023434665.1 Bacteroidota bacterium
AACTATCACCAACCAATATTGAATTTTTAATTCGAAGTAAATGCTCATCATAGGAATAGCCGGAGGATCAGGTTGTGGCAAATCTACCGTTGTCAAGCAGATCATTAAGAAACTACCCAAGGATTCAGTGACTGTAATTCCCCAGGATTCGTATTATAAAGACAATGGGCATCTTTCGCCTGAAGAAAGATCTAAAATCAACTTTGATCATCCCTCATCCATCGAATTCAATCTGCTGATAAAGCATCTTGACGAATTGAGTGAAGGTAAGGAAATTGGCATGCCAATTTATAGTTACTTAACTTGTGCCAGATCGAACGAGACAATTCCTGTTTATCCTCGGGAAGTGGTAATTGTTGAAGGCATACTTATCCTATCGAATCCCCGACTGCGCGAAAGAATGGACATAAAGATATTTGTAGATGCCGATGCCGACGACCGATTAATGCGAATTATAAGACGTGATATTGAAGAACGTGGGCGATCATTTATTCAGGTACTTGATCATTACGAAAAATTTGTAAAGCCTATGCATCTTCAGTTTATTGAACCAACTAAACGATATGCTGATATCATAGTACCGCAAGGAGGTGCTAACCATGTGGCAATTGACATCCTTACCTCAAGGATAAAAATTAATCTACAGTCGCTTAGATAACCTTCATTATAACTAAGAAAACAAGTAAGGAGTCAATTTAACCTATGTCGTTATTTGCCGTTATCGATGTTGAAACCACAGGTGGAAGCTATCAAAAAGCCCGATTGACCGAAATAGCCATTTATCTTTTTGACGGCGAAAAGATCATTGATGAATATAGCACTCTCATCAATCCTGAACAACCGATACCTTATATGATTACCCGCCTTACCGGAATAACCGACGATATGGTTGAACATGCTCCGAAGTTTTATGAAGTGGCCAAAAAGATCGTGGAGATGACGGAAGGTGCTATTTTCGTCGGGCATAATGTGGCGTTCGATTACAACTTCATAAGGCATGAGTTTAAATGCCTGGGATATAATTACAAAAGACCGACTATTTGTACGGTTAAAATGAGCAGAAAGATATTGCCGGGATACCCTTCCTATAGTCTGGGGAATTTGTGCAACTCATTAGGGTTGACAATAAAAGATCGGCATAGAGCCGCAGGCGATGCCTTGGCAACCACACACTTATTTAAGCTGCTTCACGACACCGCACCTGAAATGATCGACAGTCAGATATTCGTAGTTCCTGATATAATTAAAGACGTTCCCGAAGAAACCGGTGTTTATTATATGCATGATGAGGATGGCAATGTGATTTACGTTGGGAAGAGCAATAATATGTACGAAAGGCTTCAGCAACACTTTAGAAATTTTGACACATCCAGGGCACTTGAGATGAAAGACAGGATAGCTTCCGTAAGTTATGAAGTTACAGGAAGCGAATTACTGGCACTTTTGCTTGAGTCGGATGAGATCAAAAAGCACCGGCCTCCATACAACAGGGCACAACGTAGAATACGTTATGAATACAGTGTTGTTTCGTTTTATGATGAGAATGGATACCTGTGTTTTGAAGCCTGTCATGAAATAAATGGACACAGACCTGTTGCCACATTCCCCTCTCTTCAGTCAGCAAAAAATTTTCTTTACAGGGTGGTTGAGAAATTCAATCTCTGCCAAAAACTATGTGGGTTATATGAGACTGATTCTGCGTGTTTTCACTACTCCATCAGACAGTGTAAAGGCGCTTGTTTAGGAAAGGAAGCGCCCGAAAGCTATAATATGAGAGCTGAAAGGGCTATAAAAGACATAGGCTTTAAGGATTCAAATTTCTTTATCATTGAACAGGGAAGAACTCAGGATGAATATTCTGTTGTAAGGATTTCTGGTGGTAGGTACACCGGTTTTGGATATACTGACTCAGAACACACTGACCCTGAAAGTCTCGACAACTGTATTCGCCAATACGAGGACAACCGGGACACGCATTATATTATCAAAAGTTATATAAAGAAGCATCCACGCATTAAAATTCTGAAGTTTAATACCCCGCAATATTCTCTGTTTAACAGCCTGGACTATATGGTTGATCAGGAATAAAATTATTAAGGTAAATTTGTCAATGAACATTTAATTACCCCGAAAGCCATAATTTGTTTGAGGATATGAAGTTAACTAATTTCATGAAAAGGCCTGAGCACAACAATTTGCACAGGCACTTTATCATGCAGGAAAGATCACTGCATGAGAAAGTAAAAAAAACATTATTGTTGAAAACTCTTTTATTGCTTTCAATTTCCTTATCATTCATAGGGTGCAAGACTTCAGTCAATGTTCAGGCACCAAAAGAATCATACATTGCTACTCCTTTTACACCCCGGTCTTCTGTGGTCAGTATGACAACAGAAACCAAAATTTCCGACATACAAAAAAGCATTAACGCTCAGATATCTGGACTGATCTATGAGGACAACAGTCTTGATAATAATAACAGTGACAATGTGATGGTAAAAGCCTGGAAGCAGGGAGATATCAGGTTAAGTATGGATGATAATGTCATTTCTTTTCAGGTTCCATTGAAAGTTTGGATAAAAGCGGGGTTTAGTGTACAGAAGTTCGGGCTAAGCATTTCGGATTACAGGGAACTCAATGGAGCACTTTCACTCAAATTCAGGACGGCAGTTACTCTGAATCCCGACTGGACGATTACCACCAGAACCACATCTGACGGATATGAGTGGTTAACGACACCAACACTGAAGATAGCAGGTGTTGACTTTTCGGTGAAGTTTATTGCAGACATTCTTTTGCAGGCGGGATTGAAGAAAGTAGGAACAATAATCGATGAGAGTATAAAGGACTATCTGAACCTAAGGCCATATGCCACACAAGCCTGGGAGCTTGCTCAACAACCACTCTTGTTGGATGAAACATACAACGCCTGGCTGCAGATTACTCCGGCTAAAGTAATATCTTCAAACCTTATGTCGGTTGATGGGACCATCCGTCATAAAGCAGGAATAACCGGAACAATTCTCATTAATATTAATCCTCCTGGAAAGACAACTTTATCCCCTCAAACAGGGATTGATAACAATACACCAGTCGCGAATATCCCGGCGGATATATCCCCCAAGGATCTTAAACCCTTGCCCGATATATTAATTGGAAACGTACCTGTTGATGTTTCAACGATATACACTTATATATTATTACCTTTTACAGAATTGAATGCCCAGGCCAGGCATTACGTTAAAGGGAAGACTTTCTCGCAGGGTAAACGCAGTGTGATGGTTGAGGAAATAAAGCTATATGGGAATGAAGGAAGTATAATTGCTGAAACGCGGCTTTCAGGCAGCCTTAATGGTACAATTTACTTCAGGGGACGCCCCGTATATCAATCAACTGACTCCACGCTGGTCATAGAGGATTTTGACTATGATTTGTCAACCAAAAACTTCCTGGTTAAGTCAGCTTCATGGCTGTATCAGGATGGGTTCAGGCGAATGATTGCCAAGGAACTAAAATGGAGCCTTTCGAAAGAGATCATGATGGTGAATCAGACCATTAATGATAATCTGCACTCCCTAAAGCTTACATCGGGTGTGACATTACATGGGCAAATAAACCGGATAGAGCCGGCTTCTATCAAGATAACCAGCGAGGGAATCATTCCGGAAGTCATTGCTACAGGTAAAGTGGGAATTATCATAAATCCATAAAAAACGCCGGATTCCTGTCAGAGTTCCGGCGCTTTAGTATTCCGATTAGCGGTATTATAGTGCGTTCTAAGAGTTAGTTGAACGCTGATTCTTCAAGGTTAGTCAACATGGTAGACACCGCCAGAACCGGATATTTTGCTATCTATATGGTCAGGATATCCTTTGTAATATACTTTACCACTTCCGCTTATGCGAGCTTTAAGATAATGTTCAACAGATATTTCGGTTTTCCCCGATCCACTAATTTCAACTTCAGTATCAATACTTTCGAGATCGAATGCTCTTACATCACCTGAACCGGAAACATGTAAATACTGCTCATCACAAAAGCCTGACAGAAATACCTTACCACTTCCCGAAATGCTTGCATCAACAACCGGAGTATCAATATCATATAAGTCTACATTGCCCGAACCTGAAACACGTATATTCAAGGCATTTGTAATAATTGGACCATCACTGTAAATATTCCCGGCACCGGAAACCGAAACTTCGGTAATATTTCTGGTAGTGATATAAACCTTGATTGGATCGAATCTCCTGACGGAAACACCGTTGCTGAATCTTAACTTTAACTTATGATTACGAACCTCTGTCTCAATAACATCAAGAACATTTTCCTGAGCTTCGATGGTTATTCTCTCATGGTTACCCTGTGTGATATAAACATCTGCGGGGAGGGATAGATCAACTTCTTCATAAGTTGCTACTGAACGATCTTCGCTAACAACAGGTCCACTGCCTCTTACTACATCAAACCAATCTTTCTGGCATGAAGTAAATGCGAATGCAGTGAAAAGTAAAACTGGGAGGTATAATTTTGTCTTCATCGGTTTTGTTTTTTGTTGAGTGCAGTTTTTAATTCGGAGTACGTTTTATTAATTGTCTGATTCGGACTTGTTGATATTGTACCTATATAAATTCCGTGCCAAAATTTACTTTACGCTAGTAAAAAATATATGAAACAAACTTTATGGCGATACATAACATTCTAAATCAGTGAAGTGGACGATAAAAAAAAAGATAGAGATTTTTTACTTTGAGGCGAATCGAATTTAAGTATGTTGAATATATTCATCAATAGGTGAACAAAACTGAACATAAAAAAAACCAACGCCATTGAGGGTGTTGGTTTTTTAAGTTTCCTTCGGGCTCCCTTTGTGGTGGGAGCTTACCAAAGCCACAAATGAAGTCGATTATCTGTTAATAAACTGATCAGCGTAATAACGGGCAGTCAGCTTTTCACCGGTTGCCTTTTCAATCATATCATTCCATTCATAGCGACTGCCCGGTTTGAATACCTCGTTAGTTAAATAATCGCCTACCTCCTCATTATTGTAGAAACTCTGGTTCATAAAGTCATTCGACTTTATGATATTGGCAGTAATGTGGTGGTTAAGCTGAGAAGCCAGTAACTCACCCAATAAATAATTATGATAATAACATGGGAAGGTGGCAATATGGATTTTGCTTGCCCAGTCAGGCTGGTTACGGCCTTCTGGTTTTTTAATCATCTGATATTTCTCAACAATATCCCACCATAACTGATTAAGGTCCTGATCAGGATTTTCGTACATCGCTTTCTCGAACCTGTACATTACCTGAGCCCAGCGACTGAATGTAAGCTGTTCGAGACGAAGAACCTTATAAGCTTCGGGAGCTATTCTGTCTCTTTCTTCAGTGGATATGATATTCAAATCGGCCATCCAGTAAGGATTAGCTGCCATTCGGCCAAAAATCATAGCAATTGATTCAGTAGTGAACGTATGAGCTGGATTCCTGAGAGCGAACGGAAGATCCATATCAATGTATTTATCGTACACTGCATGTCCGAATTCGTGCATCATGGTGTTCATCCAGTTATAGTTAGGTTTAATATTGCATAAAACTCTAACATCACCACGGTTATCAATATCGATACAGTAAGCATGCTGATTTTTGCCCGGTTTTTCATAGAGGTCGCTTCTTCCCATGATATCACTGATATCCATCCCTATGGAGGTATAATAATCAGCAGTCAGTTTCTCAATACTTTTATCTGCATAATATTTATCAAGGTCAACACTATAAATTGCCGGAGCTTCCTGGAAGAACCTGTTCTGGTAATGCCATGGCATTAATTGGTCCTTAGTGATATTCAGGTGGCCAACAAGGTATGTATCGATTTCATCTTTGAGCTGAATGAACGAATCGCGTGTAAGTTCATCTAGTTCATCAAAAAGGGCACTGATCTGTTCAGGATCCTGCTCGCTAAGCTCAAGACTCATTGAATGATAATTATCGAAACCCAACTGGTTGGCAATCTGATTGCGCAGTTTCACAAGTTCCTTAACATCATCTGCAACAACAGTTCCAATTGCTTTATGACCTTCCCAGGCTGCCTGAAGTTCTTTGCTATCGACCGAGGTCTTTAAAATTTCTTCTACTTCATTATCTGAAAGCTGTTTACCATTAACCTGAGCCCTGAAATTGGAATATTTCTTTTCAACTTGCATCTCGAGATTAATTCGCTTGATCAGCAGGGCTGAATCTACCTGATTGCTCAGGAAAGCACTGTACAAGATATCCAGTTGTCTTTTTAAAAGGGTATCCTGAATATTTCCCTCTTCTTTAAACTTTTTGAGCAGCTCAAAATGCTCCTTGTTAGTGAAGTACTTGTTGAGTTTTAAATTTGCCTGTTCGGCGATTGCGTAATCCTGGTCATTACCTGTAATTGACGCATTCCAGTATGCCTTATTGGCATCAATCATCATCGGGGCAACAGTAGTTTCATAACTTTCGATGAAGTTCCTGAATTCCTTTTCCATGTTTTTTGGCTTTTGATTACAGCCTGCCATTAATGCCACAATGAGCACAGGCAGTACAATCGAAACTAATTTTTTCATAAAAGGTTGGATTGAGTGTAAAATGTATTGTTTATTAAGTGTCTACTTAATTCTGGATTTCCCATGAAGTTCCTTCGCGCGTATCTTTCAGAACGATACCAACTTTAGAAAGTTCATCCCTGATCTTATCGGAAGTGGCAAAATCTTTAGCCGACCGGGCCTGCTTTCTTAAGTCGATAACCAATTCCATCAAACCACTAAGCTTTGAATCATCACCTTTGACTGATTCTTCCGGTTTTAGTCCCAGAATTGTACTCACAAAAGTGTCAAACGTTTCTTTCAACAGGGCTATATCGGTTGCAGTAAGCGATTCAAGGTTATTGTACACAGAGTTAATAATTCTTACTCCTTCGAACAGATTGGCGATGACCACCGGACTATTAAAATCGTCGTTCATTGCCTCATAACAGTTCTTGCGCAATTCGGCAACATTTGAATCAGATTTATCCCCGGCTTTTAAATTGCCGATTAATGCATGAGCTTTGAATAGCCTGTCAAGACCTTTTTCGGCAGCCTGTAATGCTTCATTAGAGAAATCGAGAGTGCTCCGGTATTGCGCCTGCAAAATAAAGAACCGGATGGTCATAGGTGAATAGGCTTTTTCGAGAGCCTTATGAGCCCCACTGAACAATTCACCCAAAGTAATAAAATTGCCCAAAGATTTGCCCATCTTCTGACCATTGATGGTAATCATGTTATTATGCATCCAGTAACGCACAGGTTCCTGTTTGTGTGCTGCAACACTTTGAGCTATTTCAGACTCATGATGAGGGAACATAAGGTCCATTCCTCCACCATGAATATCGAATCGGTTACCCAGATATCGGGCGCTCATGGCAGAACATTCAAGGTGCCATCCGGGGAAACCTTCACTCCAGGGTGAAGGCCATCTCATAATATGTTCAGGCTGTGCTTTTTTCCAAAGGGCAAAATCGAAAGAATTTTCCTTCTCATCCTGACCTTCAAGGGTTCTGGTGTTGGCTAACAAATCATCCAGAACACGACCTGAAAGCTTTCCGTAACTATAATCCTTACTGTATTTTAGCACGTCAAAATAAACCGATCCGTTCTTTTCATAAGCATATCCATTCGCGAGTATCTGCTTAATGAGATCAATCTGCTCAATGATATGACCTGAGGCATGAGGTTCTATGCTTGGACTTAATACATTGAGTAACTCCATGTCGCGATGATACCTTTGAGTATAATAGTGCACCACTTCCATCGGCTCCAATTGTTCAAGTCTGGCTTTCTTCCCAACCTTATCTTCACCTTCATCGGCATCATTTTCAAGATGGCCAACATCAGTAATGTTTCGCACATAGCGAACTTTGTAACCAATGTGCTGCAGATATCTGAAAACAAGGTCAAAAGTTACGGCGGGACGCGCATGACCAAGATGAGCATCACCATAGACGGTTGGGCCACAGACATATAATCCGACATGGGGAGGATTTAAAGGTTGAAAGACTTCTTTGGTCCGGCTTGCCGTGTTATATATGCTTACTGTATTTTCCATTGCTATAATTATGGTATAAAAAACAAAATTAGACAGATTCTTCCACTTTACGGTTTTTATAATACCATAAAGCGAGAAAGAAAGTGGCGATTACTGATATAATGAGCCAGACAGGAGAAGATGTTTTGCCTATTTGAGAAGGATCCTGATCAAATACACCGCTGTTAAACAGGTAATGACCAAGGATTACAATTCCATTATTCAGGAAATGAGCCAGTATAGGAACCCAAACAGAGCCTGTCCATATAAAGAGATAACCAAAAACGAGACCCAGAAACATACGTGGCAAAAATCCATAAAACTGCATATGGAAGGCACTGAAGATGATCGCAGAAATCCATACAGCCACGTGGATATTTTTAAATGCTTTATTTAAAGTGCGAATAAGGACTGAACGGAATAATAGTTCTTCACCAATAGCCGGCAAGAGTGCAACCATGATAATATTAATGAATATTGACACAGGATCGTTGTATGATAATATCCATGCTACCAGGTTATTAGCAGTAGTTTCACTCCTCTTCATCCAATCCTCAATATGCTTCATACTTTCGGGTAACTGCATCGACTCATTTATAGTCATGAGTTGTCCCACAATAAAAGCAATGGCATACAGCACCAAAAAAACACCCAGAATATGAGGTAGCGTAGGTTTGGTAAATCCCATGTACTTGTTGGGAAATCTTTCAGTAAGGTAAGCCAGTGCAAAAGCAGGAAGTATAAAGATGCCTACCTGATTCAGTATCTGCATGACTCTTACGTATCCTATATTCTGCATATTGTTGGGATCGGTGAGTATGTCCTTACCATAAACCGGAATTAGCACCAGATAAGCAACTCCAACGGATATTACTGCTCCCAGAATAATAAGGCCGATAAGCAATACCAGCCTGAGACCAGCAGATGAGTTAGCAAATGGAGGTATAAATTTCATACAACAAAGTTAAATTTTTCTAAAGCCTGGCAATTTACGCAATACGGTAAATTTCCATAATTTCATTTAGCACCTTTGTAAAATCAATCTTAAGATCGCGTAATTCGCCCGTCCTGATATCGAAAACCCATCCGTGCACTTCAAGTTGTCTCTGTTTGATGGCCTTCTGCACATCGGCAGTCTTGAGAACATTAACGCACTGTTCCATCACGTTAAGCTCAACCAGCCGGTCGTACTTACTCGTTTTATCAGTTATGGCATTAAGCTCTTCATGATGTAAACGGTAAACGTCGCGTATGTTTCTAAGCCAGGGATTTATCAGACCAAGATCGGTAGATTCCATGGCAGCCTTGACACCACCGCAATCATAGTGTCCGCAAACAACAATATGCTTCACCTTGAGGTAAGTGACGGCGAAACTTACGACAGACTGCGCGCTCAGGTCAGAATTAGGAATCATATTGGCAATATTGCGGTAAATAAACACCTCGCCCGGACCTACACCCATTAATTCTTCGGCAGTAACGCGACTATCTGAACATCCAATGTAAAACACCTCAGGTTTTTGTCCAAGCGACAGGTTTTCAAAGTAAAGAGGATTATCAGAGAGTTTATTTCGAACCCAGTTTCTATTATTTACAAAAATGCTCTTAAGATCCATATCTGAATATTTAAGCTAAGATAAGTTGTTTTTGCTTTAACCTATTTGCCATATTATTGTTCGTTTAATAGCAACCAGATTAACATGTGGATGAGCTTTTCGCGAATCTACCTTACGGAATAAATACCATTTTCAAGGATAACTGCTTAAAAGATAAGCGCATTTGGGAGGATTGTGACAAAGAAAGAGCAATACATATTGGCAGGATTACCATTTATCATTGCCGGGTTAATATTTAATCCATGGCTTATAAGTTGGGTGTTCAATCTCGCACTGCCAACAACTTTATTTTCAGGGATATTGGCACTGTCTATAATTCTTATCGGGATAGGGTGGGGATTATTATTCAAAAAAAAGGACTTCCTTAAATGGTCAATTAAAAAATACAAAGAGTTGGCGGTAATACTTGTCAACATTGTTTTAGTAATTATAGCGATCAACTTCCTGGCATCCTTATTTTTATATAAGCCCCAGAAGATGCGCAAAGCAAACAATGAATATTACGATCCGGTAAGACTGCTAACCGATTCCATGCCCTTGCTCAGAAAAGTATATATAGATAAGACCGATCAGCAGATCAGGCAACTGGTAATGCAATCAAAACAGCAAACAGATAAAAGAATAAAATCGGGTAAAGGACTGCCCGACAGTCTTATTTACATCGTTGGATTTGAAGGCATCAGATTGGAAGAAACAATATCGTTCTTAGAAGAAACGATAGCCACCGACAAAGCGGCTAAACTAATAAACGGATCCGTATGGGTATTTGGGGGTTCCACTGTATTCGGGCAGGGAGTGATGGAAAATGAAACCATTACTGCACATCTTAACAGGATGGACACTGCTAACACCTACCTGAACTTCGGTGCTCTCACATGCTGGCAATCATGCGAGGTAGAAAGAATGGTGCAACTGCTTAAAAGAGGATACAGGCCAAAAAAGGTGATTTTCATTGATGGTTTGAACGATATACTCCGACTCACTGATTCGGGCAAAGAACTTATGGGCAATCAGATTAATTTATCAGGTTCAGCTTATACTGAAGGGAATACCGGAAATAAGACCGCGGGAACCTTTATTTTCGAAGAAATGCCGTTGATGCGTCTGATAAGAGTATTATTCAGTGATGAAACCCTACAGGATAAAAAAACTGATCAAATAGCTACAGAAACAAGACTTGATTCCGTCATTAATCAACTGAGTGAAACCTATATTTCAAACTATTACTTCCTCGATACCTTAACCAGAGCTTATGGAATTGACTTCGACATATACTACCAACCTGTAGGAATCCTCGCAGAAGAGAATCCATTCTGGCGAAAAAGACAGGATTTTAAAAGTACTGCCTTATATGCCACTTTTAGATATACAATCAGCGGTATCAGGGAGCGGTTAGAAAGACATTATATGCCACATTTTCATGATATTATGGATGTGCACGAAACATGCAATGACTGCTATGTCGATCTGATTCATTACAACAGTCGCCTGAACGGCCTTATTGCAAAAGAAATTTTAGAGAACAAATACTAAGAATATATAATAAATATTAAGATATAATTAATAGCTTTGCAGTAATAACATGAAGTCGTTGCCAATGCTGTAAACTCGGCAGGGGTAATTGGCTTCAGCAAAATGTGAACAATGAAAAATTTCATTTGCAAAGCACTTGTCCTGCTTACACTTACGTTTTTTTTAAGTATTGAAGTATCAGCCCAGGCACCGGGAACTCCCGGCCGGCATTCATCGGGCAGTAATGAATCATCGGGCGGAAGCGCACCCATTGGCGAAGGGTTACTCGTACTCATAGCCTTAGGAGCAGGGTGGGCAGGATAT
>JAEYSM010000089.1 GCA_023434665.1 Bacteroidota bacterium
ATGGGTGACGTGCCGCTCACCTACGCGGCGTTTGCGCGCATGGCTCCGCACTACCCGGACGAGGAACTGCGGATCATCGACCTGACCCTGCGGATGCACTGCGAGCCGATCCTGCACATCAACACCCTCCTGGTGCAGCAGACCATCGACGAGGCCACCGCCGAGCGCGACGCCAAGATCAAGGCCGCCGGCGTCGCGGAAAGCACACTGTCCTCCAACCCCAAGTTCGAGCGACTGCTGCGCTCGCTGGGGATGCCGATCCCGCTCAAGCCCTCGCCTACGCAGAAGGTCAAGGACGCGGACGGCAACGACACCGACCAGCCGGTGATGATCCCGGCCCTGGGCAAGGACGACGTGGGCTTTCGCGAGCTGATGCACGCCTACCCACAGCACAAGGCGCTGTTCGAGGGGCGCATCGCCGCCAAGAGCGTCGGTGAAATCACCCGAGGCCAGCGCTTCCTGGCCACGGCCGAGCAGTGCGACGGCTTCATGCCCGTGCCGCTGATCTACTACTCGGCCCACACCGGCCGCTATGGCGGCGGCGAAAAGCTCAACCTGCAGAACCTGGGCCGGGGCTCGCGCCTGCGCCGCGCCCTGTGCCTGCCGACCCGTGAGGTGGCCGCATGACCATCGCCCTGCAACCCAACCTGCTGGACCAGCCGATCCAGATGGCGATCACCGGCGATCAGCTGGTGTACGTGGTGGACAGCTCCAACATCGAAGCCCGGATGCTGGCCTGGGAGTCGCGCCACGACGACCTGCTCGAGCAGTTCCGCCAGAAGCAGGACGTGTACGCGAACTTCGCCACCCAGGTGTACGGCTACCCGATCAACAAATACGACCATCCGGATCAGCGATTTTTAGGAAAGACCTGCGTACTCGGACTTGGATTTCAGGTGGGCTGGAAGAAACTCCAGGCCTCGCTGGCCACCGCCGACACACCCATGTTCATCGACGAGCTGGAGGCCCGGCGCCTCGTCAACATGTACCGTTCCCTCAACGCGCCCATCCCGCGCTACTGGGCCGAGGCCGAAGCGGCCATCGCCGACATGTACCTGGGCAACGAGCGGGACTGGGGGCCGCTGCGCATCTACAAGAACGCGCTGATCATGCCCAATGGCATGGCCCTGCAATACACCGGCCTGCGCCCCGTGGCCCCCAGCGAGGACGGCACCACCTTCGGCGGCTGGGAATACTGGAATGGCAAGTTCTGGACCAACCTGTACGGCGGCAAGCTGGTGGAGAACATCACCCAGGCGCTCTCCCGCATCGTGCTGTTCGGCCAGATGCTCAAGATCAACGACCTGCTGCGCCCGCACGGCGGCCGGGTGGTGCTCAACGTCCACGACGAAATCATCGGCGTGGGGCCGAGCTTCGGCGCCCGCTACCTGGGCAAGCAGCCCAACGACAAGGGCAAGCTGGTCGACGTGTGGGACCGCACCGACCAGGCCCAGGCGCTGTTCGAGCAGATGGTTGCCATCATGCGCACTCCGCCGGCCTGGTGTGCGGACCTGCCGCTCGACGGTGAGGGTGGGTTTGGATTTGAATACTCGAAGTAGGACAGGCACAAGCCCCGATGGTCGCCCTTCTATGCCATGCACAAAGCTGCTGACTGCTTTGGTCGGGGCCGGCCATCGTGACAGGCAGGAACCGGCCAAGAGCGGACGTTGTCATTGCCCGCGCCATGGTCACTGCGGCCCAGGCTTTGCGATACGCTTGCTCAGCCTTGCCGGCAGGGGGCAGCGAGCCCCCCACAGTCTGCAAGCCGCGGCAGAACGCACTTGACGATTCAAGAAGCTGACTGCTCGTCTTTGAGCTTTCCCCCACACAATCACGTCGAGTCGAGATGGTGAGTCTTCTCGAAGTCCCCCTCCCGATGCGGCCCCACATAAAGCAGGAACACGTAGTACCCCACCGTCAGCTCCACTGCCTGGTAATAAATCCGAGGGCAGTTCTGCGGGTTGGTGGCGTCTCCTTTCTTGAGGTGAATGCAGGACGTTTCCTTGTGAATCGACCTGCCTCCCAGAAATACCTCAAGTTCGATGTTGTCCCCGCCGGACTGGGCAAGATTCAGTTTTCTCGAACGGAAGAACTCCTCCATGGTGCCTTCTGTTCGGCCTTCGAGACCGATTATCTCCACCAGCGCATCAATACCGTCCCTGATGAACCGGTACCGCTGTTTGCTGACTTCGTCACAGGCATCGATGGAATTGGAAACCACGACGAGCTTGGGGCAGTTCGCCACGGCATCTGCGATATAAGCCGAAGGGTTTTCTGGTTTTTCTTCACCACCGATTGCCTCTAGCAGCAGCCGGGTGATGGTAGATGCCTTCGGCTGATCCAGCTGCTCATGTCGCTTCAGGAACGGCCAGCCATCTTTCTCTTGCTCGAAACAGACCACATTCGCGCCCATCTCCGACATCTCGACGATGTCATCACCAACGTTTTCTGGAAGCAGAGCGTATGGAAGAACAAAAATACGAGCGTCCTCAAACCCCGACCCGATCGTCTCGCAGTACTGCCATAGGGCATGAATCGCGTGACTTGTATGCGGTAAAAGGACGTATTCCCCTTTATTCCCCCAGCCGCAGGGAATGATTTGAGCCTTGATTTGCCGCTTGAGGAGCTTGCTCTCCACGCGACTTTGCTCACTTTGGGGCAGGCCAACAATAAATATATTGGTCATCCCGACCACCCCTTTCTTACAGACGGGAGTTGGCGAGAACGCAACCTAGCAACGCAGGAATTGCGATGGACACAATCTCTTGTTCAGTCATCAAGGCCAGTAGTTTCTGAGCCTGGTCACGAGGACTGAGCTGCCCTAATGGCGCCGATGAGGTCACCTCGGCAGTCTCTTCAGACCGGCCGAGTTTGAATGTAAACAGGGGGCTCAAGGGGATCTCATGCTCACCCGCCCAGTTCTGTACGACCTCCGTGACACGCTCAGCCCGGTACCGTTTCCACTCAGGCTGCCGCTTGCCCAGCGCACGACCAAATAGCACACTCAACTGGCTGGAATAGGGC
>JAEYSM010000061.1 GCA_023434665.1 Bacteroidota bacterium
CCGGGAAGAATATATTGTGTCCAGTTTCCGGTTGCGCGTTCTGGTCTTCTATTTACTATAAAGCCCTGAGCATCATGATGAGATACAACAATTTCACCATTGTATTGAGGTGCATACGAAGGCCAACCCGCACGAACAGTTTCAATTCGCTGGGTGGGAGGAGTCATCCAATCAGCTCCGTTGAAATAATTATACCCTGTACCACGATCAGGATAATTTGAAGTATTATTACCTTTAGTCCAAACAGCAGCCATATGTCCGTCTTCATACCTGTAAAATCGGTTTGAGGTAGAAGCGTTTGATTGAAGGTCATATATAGTGTTACCTAATTCAACCTCAGATATAGCTTTACCTGAACTGACATAATAGTTAATTGTTTGTTCAATAGGATTGACGTTTCCATCCTTCACATGTCTTAAATCAGGAACTGCTTTATTTTTCCAGCTTGAAGGTACTTTAACAGGCTGCTGAGCAGATAAGAACAGCCCTACAGTAAGTAATACTGACAGTAAGTAAATTTTTTTCATAAAGTAATCTCTTATAGGTTTTTGATTGATACCTCAAATGTAGTAAATTTTACATAGGATCAAAAAAAATCCGGAATTTATTATATAATATATGCAGGCTGAGTTTGATTGATTGTCTGCAATCAGTATGAATTTATTAAAGAATTTAGGAATTATTAAGAGAGTTCTAAGCGTTTCTTAGATAAAAATATACGGTTCAAAGTCCTTTAGAATACGCTTAAAACACCCTTAAGAGCGTAATTAATCACACATTATTCTGGCGATCGTTCTTATTTTTAATCTTATCTCTAAATGCTTTGCTTCGCATCTATCCTTATCATTATTTCTACTTTTTCTTACATGTTTATTAGCCACAAGTAACAAGCAATCAGGCTGTTTGTTATATTCATATTATAAAACTATTCTATTCTAACTATTCTAAAGCAACTCGTTTTACTATGAAAAAGTTATACTTGATTTTTTTGCTGGCACTGATAAATTTGCTGGCTTTTGGGCAGACAAGCTCTGTCTCTTATCCGGATGTTTCGATCCCTTATTATGTTGAAAGCCGGAACCTGGTGGTTCCCTTTCAAAATCCTTCTAATAATACTGTACGTGCAGCTGTAGAATTTGATGAAACTGTTATCGGAACGACTTACTGGGATCTCCAGTCGAGTAATTCCGCACCCCCAAACAGAGCCTGGAGATATGAAGATGGCTCGATAGCGGGTGTCTGGATGATGGGGAATGACACTGAAAATGATTACCTTGACAGAGGAACCGGTTATGCTTTCTATAATGGAACTTCATGGAGTACTCAGCCGACAGAAAGAGTTGAAACTGAAAGAACCGGTTGGCCATCCTATGCTCCTGTTGGTAGTGGTGAAATCATTGCAGCACATCATAATTCGCAGGGAATTGTCATTAATTACCGGGAAACAGTTGGTGGTGGCGAATGGACCGAATATCTTTTGCCCAATCCCGATACCAGTGTTGTTTTATCATGGCCTCGTCTTGTAACTGCCGGAGCTGACAGGATGACTGTTCATATGCTTGTTAGTACATACATGCCATACAACGACATGGATCGGGCCATCCTATATTACAGATCAATGAATGGGGGAGTAACCTGGGAAACTCAAGCAAGAGTTCTTGAAGGAATGTCCTCTTCTGAATATAATAGCTTAATGACAGAGACTTATGCCTGGGCGGAACCAAAAGATAGCACATTGGCTTTTGTCGTTGCTGATAGATGGTCGGATTTATTTATTATGAAATCTTCAGATAATGGTGATACATGGGAGAAAACCGTTGTTTGGCAACATCCTTACCCAATGTGGAATGGAACAGCAACAGATACTTTCTATTCTCCTGATGGCGCTGCAAGCATAGCACTTGATAACTCAGGGAGTGCTCACGTTGCATTTGGTATAAGCAGAACTTTTCAATGGGAGGGATCGCCTTCATATAGCTGGTTTCCTTTTGTTGATGGCTTAGCCTATTGGAATGAGAGTATGAATTCATGGACTGATGGTGGTATGGAAACTTTGAATCCGGATAATCTGGCTTCTACTGGTAATCTAGTTGGCTGGATTCAGGATTTGGATGATAATGGAGAAATTGACCTGATTGGAAACAACTACTCAAATCTCGGAATATATTATACTGGATTGACAAGTATGCCTCAGCTATTGATTGATGATGAGAATAGGATTTTCCTTGTATATTCAGGTGTTGCTGAGGGATTTGACAACGGTTCCCAGATGTATCGTCATTTGTTTATCAGAACTTCTCTTGATGGAGGTAATACCTGGGGTAGTATTATGGACTTAACTGGAGAAACTTCTCAGGCAATGAATGAAAGTGTTTTCCCGGCCTTTGTTTACGGCGCGGATGATGACAATTTGTATATAATCTATCAATCGGATACTGAGCCTGGTATGTCGGTCTTTGGTGATATGGACGACCCAACCGTAAACTCTGTCATTTATCTTACAATTCCTAAAGCTTTATTGGTAAACAGTAAAAATGTACCCTCATCTTCATTTAGTATTTCCCAGAATTATCCTAATCCATTCTCTGACAACACATCGTTCAGGATTTCACTAGAAAAACAGGGGGTAGTCAGCCTGAAAATATTTGATATTACCGGCAGGATGGTCATGCAACTGCCCGAAAAGAGTTATCTCGCTGGAGAGCATATAATTAATTTAAATGGTGGTCGTTTGTCCGAAGGTATGTACACTTATACTTTTATTATTGAAGGACAGACTATTTCGAATAAGATGGTCGTTAATAGATAGTATATTCTTGTTACAAGAATTTTAAATAGTGTTAGTAATTAAAAGAAAAAGACAGGGGTCATGTAATGATCCCTGCCTTTTTATAATTGTAATCCTTCAGTTTAGAATGGCATTATGGATGCTTTTACCGGCATATTAAGCGAATCAAGCTTCCTGTTTAACTCAAGTCTGATTTTATTAAAGTCTGTTAAGAGTTCTTTTTTAACGGGAAGAGAAGGGGGGGACTCAACTTTTAATGGATCAACCGGGGATCCGTTTTTATAAAATCTGAAATCAAGATGAGGCCCTGTTGATAAACCTGAACTACCTACATATCCAATTACCTGTCCTTGCTGTACCCGGGCTCCTGAATGGATTCCCTTAGCATAACCTGATAAGTGAAGATACGCTGTTGAATATGTAGAATTGTGTCTGATTTTTACCATTCGGCCTGCGCCACCGGCATATCTGACATCGGTTACAGTACCTGCTCCTATGGCATGAACAGGCGTTCCTTTTGGTGCCGCATAATCCACTCCATGATGGGGGCGACGAATTCTTAGTACAGGATGAAGTCGACTATTTGAGAATTTTGAACTTATTCTTGAAAATTTTAAAGGTGCTTTAAGAAATGCCCTTCTTAAACTTTGGCCTTTTTCATCAAAGTAGTCGGCAGTTCCATCCTGCACATATCTAAAAGCAAACTGATCTTTTCCTGCATGCTTAAAACGTGCAGAAAGGATGTTCCCGAGTCCGATTGGCTCACCATCTACGAATAACTCTTCATATAATGCGGTGAAATTATCACCCTTTTGAATGGCATAGAAATCTATAGTCCATGCGAAAATTTCACTCAATGCAATAGTAAGATTGGGATTGGCTTTCATCTCCGCCATCGTATTCCATAGTGATGAATTGATGGTTCCACTGGCAGTTTTAATCCTGATTTGAATCTCTTTCTCACCAGAATGAACATGGAGTGAATCACCCGCTTCAAAAATTACATACTGTGTAGGGCTACTTTCATAAATAAAATAATGTGCTCTTGGTACCGAATCAGTAGTTAATAAGATTGTGTACTTATTTCCCTGTCTGATTTTCCTGACATCAAATATACCTGCGGCTTTCTGAACGAGCTGTTCTATAGTCCCCATGCTAAGATTGTATTGAAGCAGTATATTCGAGAGATTCTCGTTCGCCTTGACTTCATCTTTAATGACCTGAAAGGAATCAACCACAATACCATATTCAATCCTTGGCTCAGGAATATATTTATTGTCGGCTTCAGGCACTTTATCGAGTCGGGTAAAATACCAGTCGAGAGTGAAAACGCCAACTACGACAGCTATTGTTATAATTATAAACGCGAGTATGTTTTTTCTTGTTAAGTATTTTCTCATCAGGCAGTCTGTAGTTTTTCCGAGGCTGTTTCGTAACCTGCTTTCAATGCATTTAGATTAGTTTCTACTACTTCTTCACCCTTACGACTAAAAATACTTCGTATTGCATCCTGGATATCGCTGTATGGAATTCCGAGAAAAGGACAAGCAGCACCTAGTATAACCATGTTGGCTGATTTGGGTGAACCCAAATCTTTTGCAATCTCATCAGCATCAAGTGCAATATGGTTTTCGAATGACTCAATTTCATTCATAAGTTCATCCATTGTGGGATAATTGCCGATGTTGATAAACGGTTTGGTATTTGTAATTAACCAGCCATTTGGTGATAACATGGGAAGATATCTTAATGACTCCATTGGCTCAACTGAAATAATGAGGTCAGCCTTTCCAACAGGAATCAGATCGGATGCAATTTCTTTATCAGAGATACGGAGGTTCGACTGAACATCACCACCGCGCTGACTCATTCCGTGTACTTCAGCCTGTTTCAAGTAAAGTCCGCTATTAAGTGCTGCGGTGCCTATGGTTGCAGCTATTGAGAGAATTCCCTGACCCCCTACACCAGCAAGAATAATATCTTTTTTCATGTTTTATGCCTCCTTTAATTCTGTTGTTGCTTTCTTTTTGTTTTCTCTGATCCTGCGTGTAGCAGTCTGAATACACTCCCTTCGCGGAATAATAACCGATACCCCATTATATTGAATTTCCTGCTTAATAAGACTCAGGTTTTCTTCATGGTTTTTTGGAGAAGGATTTAAGATGTGAATATGATCCTGGTCAACACCAAGAGCCATACATATTGCTTCGATTTTTCCCAAGGCAGCTGAATCCTGACCGCCGGTCATTCCTGTGGTAGCATTATCGAGGATCATGACCGTAATATTTGACTTGTCGTTAACGGCATCTAAAAGTCCTGTCATTCCTGAGTGGGTAAAAGTTGAATCTCCAATTACTGCTACAGCGGGCACCAATCCTGCATCGGCAGCACCTTTTGCCATTGTTATTGAAGCACCCATATCAACACAGGAATTTATTGCATTATATGGATCCAAAGCTCCAAGAGTGTAGCACCCAATATCAGCAAATACCCTGCCTTTTGAATATTCCGACAATGCTTCGTTAAGAGCATTATAACTGTAAATATGAGGGCAACCTTTACAAAGAGAAGGAGGACGTGCAGCAACAATAGAAGGAACTTCTTTTCCGCGGGTATCATTCAACCCAAGGGCTCTAGCAATAATGTTGGGGTTTAATTCACCATCGCGGGGAATTGTTCCATCCAAACGTCCTTTAATGACTTTGCCATTATTCATAAAGCCACGAATCATTTCTTCAACTATTGGATATCCGTCTTCTAAAACAAGAATTGTGTCGCACATTTCATAGAAGTTACGGATCATTTTTTCAGGTAACGGATACTGACCAATTTTTAGGATCGGGTATGGTACTTCGTGGTTCTCATAATTCTCAATCAGATAATTATATCCTAATCCACAAGTGATTATTCCCAGACTGGTGTCAGAATGTGTAATAAGCTTATTAAAGGCTGAATTATCTGACATGTTGATGAATTCAGCTTGTTTTTGCAGGAGATTTTTATATTGCTTTCTTGCAATAGCAGGCAATAAAATATATTGTCTTGGATTTTCGGGTAACCTGATTTCATTCTGAGGTATAGCTTCTTTACGTGTAACTCCTGATCGTGAGTGAGCCAGGCGGGTGGTTACTCTCATCATTACGGGAGTGCCCATTTTTTCGCTTATTTCATATGCATAAAAAACCATATCATAAGCTTCCTGTTGATTGCCCGGTTCAAGAATGGGTATCATAGCGAATTTCCCATAATAGCGCGAATCTTGCTCGTTTTGAGAAGAGTGCATCGATGGGTCATCTGCCACAAGCACTATTAATCCACCATTTGCCCCGGTAATTGAAGAATTAATAAAAGCATCAGCGGCGACATTTAAACCCACGTGTTTCATGCAAACCATAGTGCGTTTACCGGCATACGACATACCTAGTGCGGTTTCCATGGCTGTTTTTTCGTTAGCACCCCATACAGCTTTGATTTTCCCTGATTTGGCCTCTTTAGTATTCATAACATATTCAGTAATCTCCGTTGATGGAGTACCGGGATAAGCATAAATTCCTGAAAGACCTGCGTCAATTGCTCCCTGGGCAATTGCCTCATCACCCAATAATAAAAGTTTTTGCATTATTTATAATGATTTATGTTATTGTCAGCCCGACAAAATTAGTAAAATTGAACGAACTACTCAGTAAAAACCCTTTGTCATAATTGATTATGAAGTAACTTTGTATTTTTAACTTCATTATGAACTTTCTGGCTCACTTGTTCTTATCGGGAGATGACAAGGATTTTATAATTGGGAATTTTATTGCAGATCATGTAAAAGGAACCAAAATCGATTCTTATAATCATGACATCAAAACAGGGATACTTTTCCACAGAAGTATTGATGAGTTTACCGACCATAATTCAATAGTAAAAGAAACCCTGAAAGTTCTGCGGCCTCATTTCAGAAAGTATTCAGGGGTGGTTCTTGATATGTACTATGATCATTTTCTGGCAGTTGGATGGTCAGAATACGCCGACATTTCATTAGAGGACTTCACACAACAAAAATATGCTATACTCATGGAAGCAATAAGTGAACTTCCGCCAAGATCGCAATATGTTTTACCTTTTATGGTTAGTGAAAACTGGTTATTAAATTACCGGACATTTGAAGGTTTGCATAATTCATTTAGCGGAATTGCTTCAAGGACAAAGTTTTATTCTAATCTTGAAAGTGCTACAAGCCATTTAAAGGACAATCACATCACTTATAAAAAATCATTTGAAGCCTTTTTTCCACAGCTGGTCGACTTCAGTAGAAAAATAAAGTTGAGTGTTTGAGATAAAAACAATAAAAAAATGATTGAAAGTTTGGCAGATTAAAAAATTATACCGTTCTTTGCAGTCCCAAAAAAATAAACAGGATAAGTTTTAAAGCCATGTCAAGATTTTGCGAAATTACAGGAAAAGGAATGATGGTAGGGAATAAAGTTTCCCACTCCAATATAAAAACCAAACGCAGATTTTATCCTAATCTGCAGACTAAGAAATTCTACATCCCTGAAGAGGATGCATGGATTACTTTAAAGGTATCAGCCGATGGTTTACGTCATATCAGTAAAAAAGGTATCAGCGCTTGTTTAAAAGATGCTGAAGCAAAAGGCTTTATTATCAGGTAGTTCATTTTCACATCATATACTGAGCTGTTGCTGAAAAGTAACAGCTTTTTTTGTTTTCAAATGTGTAAATTTGTAATTGTTTAGCAATTAGCAAAAGCGTTTTAGTAGATATTACTGTTAAATACATAATACTGTTTAGCTCAAGTTGACCTTAATTAATGGAAGTAGTTGTAATCTTCATTCTTATCCTATTTAATGGATTTTTTGCTCTTTCAGAGATAGCGCTTGTGTCTTCAAGAAAAAGCAGGCTAGAGGACATGCGCAATTCCGGAAGCAATGGAGCTGGGGTAGCTCTTAATCTTCTTGAAAAATCAGAGAATTTCTTGTCTTCAGTCCAGGTGGGTATTACTTTCATTGGTATTATTAATGGAGCATTTGGGGGTATTACCATTGCTGAGAAGTTGGCTCCTTTATTCTTGCGATTTGGGCTTACTCCTGAGGTTTCCTACCAGATTGCGTTACCTGTAACTATTATTTTGATTACTTATTTTTCAATTGTTCTTGGAGAATTAGTGCCCAAGACCATGGCACTTAGTAACCCCGAGTCGATAGCTGTCAAGGTGGCCCCATTTATAAAAGTTTTCACTGCTGTTTTCTTTCCATTTGTGAGATTTCTCTCTGCCTCAACCAAACTGGTAAATTCGGTTTTGGGCATTGAGCAGGCGTCTGTAGGATTAACTGAAGCTGAATTGAAACAAATGATCAGAACAGCATCTCGTGAAGGTATTATCGGGTTGGATCAAAATAAGATGCATGAAAAAGTTTTCAGGTTTGCAGATAAAAAAGCACGACATCTTATTACTCACAGGCATGATGTAGAATGGATTGACATTTCTGTGCATCCCGATGAGATTCAGAAAGAAGTTCTTTCAGCTCGTCATAGTCAATTACTTGTCTGCAAGGATGATATAGATAATTTCCTGGGATTTTTGAATGTCAAGGAATATCTGATTAAGAAACTGGCTTCTAAAACGCTTACGCCCGAAGATATCATAACAGATCCACTTATATTTCCTGAATCGGCAAGTGCAAGGCTTGTCCTGAAAGAGATGAAGGATAAGAAGATAAATATTGCAGCAGTGGTCGATGAATACGGTAGCTTTCAGGGAATTCTTACCCTTCATGATATGATGGAGAACCTCTTGGGTGAAATGCCTGATAAGGATGATGTGATGGAGCCAATGATATTAAAAAGAGAAGATGGGTCATTTCTGGTTAGTGGTTTTACTCCGATTGAATCAATATCCGAGCTAATAGGAGGATTTGAGGTTGATTTTGAAAAGATTGATTACTCAACCATTGCAGGTTTGGTATTATCTGAAACAAAGGGAATGCCCCGTATAGGTGATTCATTACTGTTCAGTAATCATTTAATTGAGATCCTGGATATGGACGGTCATAAAATCGATAAATTATTGATCAGGAAAGTGTAAAAGGTCAAAATTTAACATTGGCAATACATATCTTTGCAATCGATGAAAAGAAACGGCCACACACAATATTAACTAAGAGATACGTTATATCAAATAAGTAAGAATTGCCTATGACCGCTTCTTTTACACGAATTCCTAAAACCCTGCTTCTGATTTTTGTCGGCATATTGTTTGCCACCTCAGTCTTTTCTCAGGAATTCGCGGAAGTATATGGTCGGATTACCGATGATTCAAACGAACCAGTTCCTTTAGCAAACATCAGACTGAGTGACCAGGATGTTGGAACCATTTCGCAGATGGATGGTACTTATAGACTGAAGATTCCCGCAAACAGGGATGTGGTTATAGCATTTTCATTTGTAGGATTTAACACATCTTATGTTAAAGTAAGGCTAAAATCGGGGGAAAGAAGAGAGCTAAACAGGCGGCTAATCATGTCAACTACGGAGCTTTCAACATTTGTAATCACTGATGATAAAATAAGGTCCGGTACACTTACACCTCTTGATCCAAAGCTTGCTAATACTATTCCTAGTCCATCGGGTGGATTAGAGGCATTGATAAAGACTTTTCCGGGTGTTTCTTCTAATAATGAATTAAGTTCTCAGTACTCAGTAAGAGGTGGAAATTACGATGAAAACCTGGTTTATGTTAATGATGTAGAGATATACAAACCTTTCCTGGTACGCTCTGGCCAACAGGAAGGACTAAGCTTTCTCAATTCTGATCTTGTTTCATCTATTTTATTCTCGGCGGGGGGATTTGATGCACGCTACGGCGATAAAATGTCGTCGGTGCTTGACATTAGATACAAGCGACCAACCATCACTACCGGCTCAGTGAGTGGTAGTTTATTGGGAGGTTCAGTTCATCTGGAAGGTTCGAGCAAGGACCGACGGTTTATGTATTTAACCGGGATAAGAAACAAGTCGAACCAGTACCTGCTGAATATGCTGGAAACCAAAGGTGATTATAAACCTTCGTTCACTGATATGCAAGGTATGCTCATTTATGAAGCAAGTTCTAAATGGGAATTCTCCCTCTTTGGTAATTATGCCCGCAATCATTACCGTATAGAACCCACCTCGCGTGAAACAAGTTTTGGTACTGTTAATGAAGCACTTCACTTATCAGTTTACTTTGATGGGAGTGAGGTTGACAGATTTGTTAATTACATGGGGGCCTTCACAACCCACTTTAAACCCTTTGATGAGTTGTCGTTAAAACTTATAGTTTCTTCATTCCAGACAATTGAAAGCGAAACATTCGACATTACAGGGCAGTATTGGATTGGGAACCTCGAAACTGACCAGTCTAAAGAAACTTTCGGTGAGCCTGTAGAGACTCGGGGCGTTGGTACTTATCATAATCATGCACGAAACTATCTGGATGCGAGAGTCTCGGCTATTGAGCACAGAGGAATTTTGGTTAAAGATTTCTCATCATTTATGTGGGGAATAAAATACCAGACTGAAATAGTAAACGATAGGCTGAATGAATGGGTGATGAATGATTCGGCAGGGTTTACACTTCCTTACTATCAGGGCATTCCTGGAGAACCGGGTAATTATTCTGATATCGAATTGCAGGATATTGTAAAAACTTCCATCAAGTTAAACTCTAACAGATTTTCAGGTTTCCTGCAAAATTCCTGGGAATTGGAAGGGAAAACAGGACTTTGGCATGCAAATCTGGGAGTGAGAGCCAATTATTGGGATGTGAATGAGCAGTTTTTAGTTAGTCCCCGGGGAGGAATTTCCTTTAAACCCAACTGGGAAAATGATATTGTTTTCAGGTTTTCAACCGGTTTATATTATCAGCCCCCATTTTACCGTGAATTAAGGGATGTAACGGGGGTGCTCAACAAAAGTCTTAAAGCACAATCCTCTATCCATTTTGTTTTGGGAGCGGACTATAATTTTCTGGCATGGGGAAGGCCTTTCAAACTAACATCTGAAGCCTATTATAAATATCTCGATAATCTGGTTCCTTATGATGTGGATAATGTTAGAATTAGGTACTTCGCAACCAATAGTGCTAAGGGATATGCAGCAGGTATTGATTTGAAGGTAAACGGAGAATTCGTGAAAGGCGTAGAATCGTGGGCCAGCTTATCATTCATGCAAACCAAAGAAGATCTCATAGGTGACGATTATTACGATTATTATAATGATGAAGGTGAACGTATAATTCAGGGCTATACAACAAATAATATAGTTGCCGACAGTATTCTGATAGAGAAAGGATTTATACCCCGGCCAACCGATCAGAGAATTAGCTTTGGCTTGTTTTTTCAGGATTACCTGCCCAAGAATCCCACTTATAAAATGCATCTAAACTTATTGTTCGGAACAGGACTTCCATATAGTCCACCGGGTTCAGTAAGGTCAAGAAATATGCAGAGGATGCCGTCATTCAGAAGAGTTGATATAGGATTCTCTAAACAATTACTGGGAGCATCAAGATATACAGAATCAAGTACGCGCCAAAGATTAAGGTTTATTAAAGATGCTTGGATCAGCCTTGAGGTTCTTAATCTTTTACAGGTCAATAACACTATCTCATATATTTGGATAAAGGATGTAACGAATAGAAGTTATGCAATTCCAAATTATCTCACACCCAGACAATTAAACCTAAAACTTGTTATAAACTTTTAGTGTTTAATATACCAGAAAGTAAAATCGGACAGGTTTTGGGCAAATAATTGCGCAAATAGTTAAATATTTTATCTAATAATTCGCTGTTTCAAAAAAAAATACCTATTTTTGCACACCTTTTAAAGGGAAGTCTGTCCGATGGTGTAATGGTAACACGTCTGATTTTGGTTCAGAAGACTCCAGGTTCGAGCCCTGGTCGGACAACTGATAAGATCATATCACCTGCTTGCGGCGAAATACGGTAGTGAAGGTGAAAAGAGGTTGAGGGGGCTTGTTTGTCCCCTCTTTTATTAAAGTTACAATATGATAACAGTTGACGAATTAAGGAAATCTGTTGAAGAATATCTGCAAGAAACCGATATTTTTATTGTAGATATTAAGGTTAAGCCAGGTAACAATATTACAATTTTACTGGACAGCGATTCAGGCATAAAAATTGATGATTGTGTGGCACTTACCAGATTTATCGAAGCGAACTATGATCGGGAAGTGGAGGATTACAATCTTACAGTTGCTTCTTCAGGTCTGGGTCAGCCATTCAAACTGTTACGTCAATATCAAAAAAATCTCGGTAAAGAAGTTGAGGTTGAATTTTCGGATAAAACCGTACTTAAGGGCACTCTTTTGAATGCCGATAATGATAAAATCACTGTTAAAGTGATTACCAAAGTAAAGAAGGAATTAATAGAAAAAGATCACGAGATACCTTTCTCTTTAATTAAGAGTGTTAAAGAAATTATTTCTTTTAAATAACCGTTCACATTTATTTAGAACACAAGCAACAAATGGAACATATCAATTTAGTCGAAACCTTTTCTGAATTTAAAGAATTTAAGAACATAGACCGCGAAACAATGATGCGTATCATTGAAGATGTTTTCAGACATATGCTCATTAAAAAGCATGGTTCGGACGAAAACTTCAATGTTATTGTAAATATCGACCGCGGAGACCTTGAAATATGGAGAAACCGTGAAATCGTTGAAGATGGACAGGTTGAAGATGAAAATAAGCAGATTGCTTACTCCGAAGCAATAAAAATAGAGCCTGACTTTGAAGTCGGGGAGGAGGTTTCAGAGGAAATTAAGATGAAGGATTTTGGCCGTCGCGAGATACTGAGTATCCGTCAAAACCTTATTTCCAAAATTCAAGAATTTGAAAAAGATAGTATTTTCAGAAAATATAAAGAGAAGATTGGTGAAATTATAACAGGTGAAGTTTATCAGGTTTGGAAGAAGGAAATACTTGTAGTAGATGATGAATTCATTGAATTAACATTACCCCGGGCTGAACAGATCCCATCTGATTTTTATCGTAAGGGAGATACTGTAAGGGCCGTGGTTCTTAAAGTTGATATGCGTAACAATACACCGGTAATCGTTCTTTCAAGAACTTCTCCCGTATTTCTCGAGAGATTGTTTGAGCAGGAAGTACCTGAGGTTTATGATGGTCTTATAACTATCAGAAATATTGTCAGGGTTCCCGGCGAAAGGGCGAAAATAGCGGTTGAAAGTTATGATGACCGCATAGATCCGGTTGGAGCTTGCGTGGGTATGAAGGGATCAAGAATTCATGGAATTGTAAGGGAACTCAGAAATGAAAATATCGATGTGATCAATTTTACCAATAATCCATCATTGTATATAACCCGCGCCTTAAGTCCTGCAAAAATTTCCTCCATCTCAATTGAGGAAGCAAATAAAAGGGCTGATGTATTTATGAAGCCTGACCAGGTTTCACTTGCAATTGGAAAAGGCGGATATAATATTAAGCTTGCAAGTAAACTAACAGGCTATGAGATTGATGTTTACAGAGATACCGAAATGGATAATGAAGACGTAGATCTTCAGGAATTCTCTGATGAAATCGATCAGTGGATCATTGATGAGCTCAAGAATATTGGGTGCGATACAGCGCGCAGCGTTCTTGATTTAAGTTCCGAAGAATTGGTAAACAGGACTGATCTGGAAGAAGAAACGATAAAAGAAGTTATAAGAATATTACGTGCTGAGTTTGAATAATACGTGGCACTATTTGTGGATGAATAAGATAACAGAAGACTAAACAGCAAACCGGCACGGCTTGAATAACTTTATTAGCTTATTTTTACAGAAAATCCGTCTGAATGGGCGGAATAATAAAACATCGGATTACAATATGGCAGAAACGAAAAGCATAAGGCTGGGGAAAGCAGCGCAAGAGTTTAATGTTGGGGTACCAACGATCATCGAGTTCCTGAATAAAAAGGGAATGAAGGTCGATAATAATCCCAATACTAAACTCACCCCTGAGATTTACGCTTTACTTGTTAAGGAGTACTCAACAGAAAAAACTGTGAAGGAAACTTCCAAGAAAATAGAGCTGGAATATACCCAGCACAGAACTATTTCTGTTGATGATAAAAGGCATCCGGTTGAAGAGGATGATATTGATAGTCACCGTGATGAGCTAGTCATCCATAATATGCCTATTGATAATCGTACTGCTAAACCACAAACAACTAAGGAGCCTGCAGTCAGCAAAGAAACTAAAGAGGAAATTGCTCCCGAACCGGTTCAAGAAACCCAGATTCCCGCAGAAACCCCTGTTAAGATTGTGACTCCGGTTGCAGATGAAAAACCTGTAACTGCGCATGCAGCTGCACCTGAAGAAGAAGTGAAGGAAACTGAAGCATCGACAGAAAAGGAACTTGAACAGGTAGCAAAACATACCAAAAAGGAAAAAACCCACCATACGGTTCCGGCTGCTGAGGAGCCCAAAGAACCTATGGCTCAAGAACCCACAGAAAAAGAGGAGCCGGTTGAATCTAAAGAAGAGTCACGCACTCCGGGACAAATTAAAGTATTGGGCAAAATCGACCTTGATTCGTTGAAAAAGCCTAAAAAAGCCGGAAAGAGCAAGAAGCAGGAAACTACAGCTGATAAGAAAAAGATCGAAAAGGAAGAACCGGTTATAGAAGAAAAAGTACCGGTTGAAGATATTATAGAAGAAGTTAAACCCGAACAGCCCAAGGTTGAAGAAATCCCTGTGGTTGAAGTACCTGAACCTGCAGCACCTGAAAAACCTGAAGTTACTCCAGAACCGGTAGTTGAAAAAGAATCGAATTTCTTTAAGACCGAAGTTAGAAAACTTGAGGGTGTTACTATTCTCGGAACAATGAAATTGCCTGAACCAAGAAAGCAGGAGCCTAAAAAGCCGGTTGCATCTTCGTCTGACGATTCACTGAAAAACAAGAAAAAGAAGAGAAAGAGAATTAAGAAAGAAGGTGAAAGACCTCAGGGAACAACCGAAACAACTACCGGAGATCAATCAACAAGACAGACTCAGGGTGGTGGTTCACCAGGGCATAAGCCAGCTCAGGGTAAACAGGGAGGCCCCGGTCAGGGACAAGCCCGTCAGGGTCAAAAAGACAGAAGAGGTCCTGCACGACGCGACATTCCTAAAGTTGAATTATCTCCCGAAGATATTCAGAAGCAGATTAAGGAAACACTACAGCGTTTGAGCGGTGGTGGTAAATCAAAAGCTTCAAAGCATCGTCGCGAAAAGCGTTCACTTGCCAGCCAGCACATGGCACAAGAAGCTGCTAAAAGAGTTGATGAACAAAAAACAATTATGGTGGCTGAATTCGTTACAGCTAATGAATTGGCTAACCTAATGAATGTTCCTGTAAATCAGGTTATTTCTACTTGTTTGTCACTTGGATTATTCGTTTCTATAAATCAGAGACTTGATGCTGAAACTATTGTTGTTGTGGCTGATGAGTTTGGATTTAGTGTTAAGTTTGTAGGTGTTGAAGAGACTGAGGGTTCCGACATTGTTGAAGAAATTGAAGACGAGAATTTACTAGAACCAAGAGCGCCGATTGTAACAGTGATGGGTCATGTTGACCATGGAAAAACATCTCTCCTGGACTATATTCGTCATTCTAATGTGATTGGAGGAGAAGCCGGAGGGATTACTCAACATATTGGTGCTTATGAGGTAAAACTTGAGAATGGAAAGAAAATAACATTCCTTGATACTCCCGGTCATGAGGCTTTTACTGCTATGCGTGCTCGTGGTGCAAAAATTACTGACATTGTAATTATTGTCATTGCTGCCGACGATACAGTTATGCCGCAAACAATCGAAGCTATCAATCACGCGCAGGCTGCCGGTGTACCTATTGTCTTTGCTATTAATAAAATTGACAAATCAGGTGCTAATCCTGAGAAAATCAAGGAAGAGTTATCTAAAAGAAATATTCTCGTTGAAGATTGGGGTGGAAAATACCAGAGTCAGGAAATTTCTGCCAAGAAGGGTGTCAATGTAGAGACACTTCTTGAGAAAGTTCTACTGGAAGCAGAACTTCTTGATCTGAAAGCTAATCCTTCACGATTGGCGACAGGAACAGTACTGGAATCCTCACTTGATAAAGGACGTGGATATGTAGCAAAAATCCTTGTTCAAACAGGTACCCTGAAGATTGGTGATATGGTGTTGGCAGGTACCACTTATGGTAAGGTTAAGGCCATGTACAATGAAAGAAATATGCCTATTAAAGAGGCTGGACCAAGTACACCTACTTTATTATTAGGATTAAATGGAGCCCCTCAGGCTGGCGATACCTTTAAAGTAATGAGTGATGAACGTGATGTGAAGAACATAGCCGCTAAACGTCTTCAATTACAGCGTGAACAAGGTATCAGAACTCAGAAACATATTACTCTCGACGAAATTGGACGTCGTATAGCAATTGGTGACTTTAAAGAACTGAATATAATTGTTAAGGGAGATGTTGACGGATCGGTTGAAGCTTTGGCTGACTCATTACTGAAACTTTCAACACCTGAAGTACAAGTGAATATCATTCATAAGTCTGTTGGTGCAGTCACCGAAAGTGATGTATTGCTTGCTTCTGCTTCAAATGCGGTTATTGTTGGTTTCCAGGTTCGCCCATCATTAGGTGCAAGGAAGCTGGCCGAACAGGAGCAGATTGATATCCGTACCTACTCAATTATCTATACTGCAATTAATGAGATCAAGCTTGCTATTGAAGGTATGCTCTCTCCTGAAATTGAAGAAAAGATCGTCTGCAACCTCGAAGTGAGAGAAGTGTTCAAGATTACAAAGGTGGGCACCGTTGCCGGATGTATGGTTCTGGATGGTAAAGTACACCGCAATACAAAGATCAGGATAATCAGAGATGGTATTGTTGTTCACACCGGCACTCTTGGGTCGTTAAAAAGATTCAAGGATGATGTGAAGGAAGTCTCTGCAGGATATGAATGCGGACTTAACATCGATAACTTTAATGATCTCCGGGTGAAGGATATTATTGAAGGTTATGAAGAAGTTGAAGTCAAAAGGAAACTGTAATCTTCATTATGACATATTTGTTATAAAAATAAAAAAGACCGGAAAACTAACCGGTCTTTTTTATTACAGGAAAAATTAAAATTATTTCTTCTGATCCTTACTAGTGATCCTTACTAGTGCTTTTTAGCTCTTTACTTGTTTCTTTATGATCCTTGTTTGATTCAGTCAGCTCTTTGCTTAGTTCTTTATACCCTGCATACTTTGATGCAACGTCCTGCCAGTTTACTTTTGTCCAGAAAGCGGTAACATAGTCGGCTCTTTTGTTTTGGTATTTTAAGTAATAGGCGTGCTCCCAAACATCCAGTCCTAAGATTGGAATGCCTTTTCTTTCAGCCACATCCATCAATGGATTGTCCTGGTTGGCTGTTGAAGTTATGAACAATTCACCAGAATTCAAATCCACCGCAAGCCATGCCCATCCTGATCCAAAACGACCTTTTGCAGCTTCACTAAATTTCTCAACAAATGTTTTATAGTCTCCAAATGATTTATTGATTGCCTGAGCTAACTGCCCGGTAGGTTCCCCACCTCCATTAGGAGAAAGATTTTGCCAGTATATGACATGATTGAAGTATCCGCCACCGTTATTCCTGACTGCTGCAGAGTGTTTCGAGATATTGGCAAAGATCTTGGTTATTGGCAGTTTCTCCAATTCAGTTCCTTTAATCGCATTCTGGAAATTTGTAAAATAACCTCTGTGATGTTTATCGTAATGAAGTTCAACCGTTTGTTTGTCGATTGCCGGATCTAATTGATCATAAGCGTATGGAAGTTCAAAGAACTTTAAATCAGAAGCCGGTGACATCCATTCGGAGATAAATTCAGCTGGTTTTACAGGCATAGGCCTATCTTTTGACACATCCTTTACCGTTGGCATATTGGATTTAGTAGTAGAGGGTTTTACTCTTTTGTCAGCGTCTTTTGATTGTTCTACCTGACCAATCACTGTTAATGTGGAAAGGGATATAATCCCTGCTAGTAAGATTTTAAAATTCATAAATGTGAAAAATTTAAGATTGCGTTGCTTTATCGAAATTCTCATTGACTTTTTTCCAGTTAATTACATTCCAAAAAGCATTAATGTAATCGGGTCGGCGGTTCTGATATTTTAAATAATAAGCATGTTCCCATACGTCCAGTCCCATGATTGGTGTGCCCTGACATTCAGTAACATCCATTAAAGGATTATCCTGATTAGGTGTAGAGCAAATGCTAAGGCTCTTATCCTGTTTAACGCACAACCATGCCCATCCGCTTCCAAAACGGTTAGCTGCAGCATCATTAAATTTGGTTTTAAACTCCTCAAATGATCCGAAACTCTTATTAATAGCTTCAGCCATGGCACCTGTTGGATTACCACCACCATTTGGACCTAAGATTTCCCAGAACAAATTGTGATTATAATACCCTCCACCATTGTTTCTTAGCACTGAAGGTGCTTTGCTTATATTTTTGAAAATTTCTTCAATAGGTTTATTTTCAAATTCTGTTCCCTGCAATCCTGCAGTGAACTTGTCATAATAAGCTTTATGGTGTTTTGTATGATGGATTTCCATTGTCATCTTGTCAATATGTGGTTCTAGAGCATCATAAGAATACGGCAGATTGGCAAATTCAAAATTCATTTTCATTCCTCCTTTACTGTGATTTAATACTGTGATTTATTGTAATTGATTACTAATTTAGAATTGGTATAAATAACAGACATCCTTCCAATTTGTTTACTAGATATAGTACACATATGATAATTGAAAACTTGTATTATAGGTCCAAAAACTATGCTTATGCTTACATTCCCATAGGAAAAAGATAATGAATGACAAATAAAAAAAAGAATTATCTTCGCTGACAATGAATGTTTGGCAATGTTACAGTTAAGTGACTGTCAATCAGAGTATTTTTTAAGTCCTCGATCAATACACCTTAAAATGAAAAACTTCACGCGTTTAAACAACATCGGTGGCGTAGTTTCTTTTTTTATCGCAGCCGTTGTTTACACTCTCACATTGGAGCCTACAGCCAGTTGGTGGGATGCTGGTGAATACATTGCCACAGCCTATAAATTGCAGGTTGGGCATCCTCCCGGAGCCCCTTTATTTCAGATGATAGGTCGCTTTTTCTCACTTTTCGCATTTGGTAATGTTGAGAATGTAGCTTACATGATTAATTTTATGTCAGCTATGGTAAGTGCTTTGACTATAATGTTCCTTTTCTGGACCATTACACATATTGCCCGCAAGCTTGTTGCTAAGGAAAATGAACAACTCACACAAAAAGATACACTTATAGTCCTCATCAGTGGTTTAATTGGAGCTTTAGCTTATACATTCAGCGATTCTTTCTGGTTCTCTGCAGTAGAAGGTGAAGTGTACGCGATGTCTTCATTATTTACAGCTGTTGTTTTTTGGGCAATCTTGAAATGGGAAGAGCAAAAAGAAATAACTCATTCCATTAAATGGATTATTTTAATTGCTTACCTGATGGGATTGTCAATTGGTGTTCACCTTCTGAATTTACTTGCAATTCCGGCCATCGCTTATATTTGGTATTTCAGGAATTATAGTAAAGTTACAGCTAAGGGTATTATCAGTACAGGTGTGATATCAGTTCTTTTGTTAGCTGTAATAATGTATTTAATTATTCCGGGGGCAGTTAGCCTGGCAGCTAAATTTGAATTGTTTTTCGTTAATAATTTGGGATTGCCTTTCAATACAGGTACTCTTGTGTATGCCATTCTAATTATTGGGGGTTTAACTTATGGAATAATTTGGTCGCAGAATCATAGAAAATTCATCCTCAACACTTCCCTATTGGCCTTGACTTTTATTCTTATTGGCTATTCATCCTTCCTGATGTTAGTCATAAGAGCCAATACAAATACTCCGATTAATGAAAACAGTCCGGATGATGCTATTGGTCTCCTTTCATATCTCAATAGGGAACAATATGGTACATGGCCTATTTTCACCGGGCAGTATTACAATTCACCGAATGACCCTAGAAAGCCAGCTTATGATGGTAATCCCATATATGTGAAGGATAAAAAGCAAGGAAAATATATTATTACTGATTATAGAAGAAATTCTGAAGCTAATTATGATTCACGATTTACCACAGTACTTCCACGAATGTACAGTAGGGAACCGAACCATATAAGAGCTTACAAGAGCTGGGGAAAAATTCAGGGGAGGCCTATAACCTATACCAATGAAAGAGGTGAACAGCAAACTATAACCAAGCCAACCTTCACTGAGAACATGCGGTTTATGTTCCGCTACCAGATCGGACACATGTATTTCAGGTACTTTATGTGGAATTTCGTCGGCCGACAAAATGATACTCAAGGGCATGGCGGAATAAAGGATGGTAATTGGTTAAGTGGTATAAATTTTCTTGACGAAATAAGGTTAGGTAATCAAACTGACCTACCTTCGAGCATGCAGAGTGATTCAAGGAACACATACTATTTCTTACCTCTGATCTTGGGATTGATAGGTATGTTTTTCCATTTTAACAGAAACTATAAAGATGGGCTTGTTGTTCTGTTACTCTTCTTTATGACAGGACTGGCGATTGTACTGTACCTTAATCAAACGCCTTTTCAGCCAAGGGAACGAGATTATGCTTATGCGGGCTCCTTCTATGCATTTGCCATATGGATTGGAATTGGGGCTATTGCCATTTATGAAAAACTAAAAAAGGTACTCTCTTCGAATATAGCAGTGCCTTTGACAGGAATTCTTACATTGATTGTTCCTACTATAATGATTGCTGAGAATTATGACGATCATGACAGATCAGGCAAGTATGCAGCGCGCGACTTTGCACTCAACTATCTGAATTCCTGTGAGGAGAATGCAATTCTTATAACACATGGTGATAACGATACTTTCCCGTTGTGGTATGCTCAGGAAGTAGAAGGAGTAAGAACAGATATCAGGGTAGTGAATTACATGCTTGCATCAGGAGATTGGTACGTTCATCAATTGGCAAGAAAGATTTATGATTCTGAACCACTTAAATTTCAGTTAACTCCAGAGCAATATAATAAGGGAGTTAATGAATACCTCCCCATAATGGAGCAAACTCAGTCAAGATACAACATTAAGGAAATAATGAACTTTATTGCCTCTGATGATCAGAGAAGCAAAGTGCCTCTTTCGACTGGAGAAATGTTCAATTATATACCAACACGCAAATTCCGTCTCACTGTTAACAAGGAAAAGGCAATTAGCAATGGCTTTGTTCCTTCATATATGGCTGATAGTGTTGTTGACTACATTGACTGGGATGTAAAGTCGAATTACTTCCTAAAAAATGACCTTATGTTGCTCGACTTTCTGGCTAACAATGATTGGGAAAGACCAATATATTTTGCAAGCCCGAATAATGTAAGTTCATCATTTGACCTTGATAAATACTGTTACATGACCGGAGTAGTTTATAAATTCATTCCTGTCCGGGTTCAGGACAGAAACTATTTGCAGGGACTTGGTGGAGTTGACGAAATAGCCAGCTACGACATACTAATGAACAAAGCTAAATGGGGTAATCTTAATGATCCGGATGTTACCATAGATCCTGAAAGCCGCAGAAACCATATGATGGGAAAGCAAAGTTACATGCGTTTGGCCCAGGCTCTCGTTAATAAGCAAAAGAATGCTGAAGCTATTGCGGTTGCTGATAGGATATTTGTTGAATTTCCTAATGAGAGACTTCCTGTCAACTATTACCTGTTACCTCTAATTGAGGTATATTATAATGCAGGTGCTACTGCCAAAGGAAATAATCTTGTGAAAACAATGGCTCAGGTTTATGGAGAAAAACTTAGCTTTTATAATCAGATTGATCCCGAATTTGCAAATTTCTATCAGGAAGATTCTCAGGAAGCATTAATGGTCATCGCCCGATTGCTTAGCTACGCAAAACAATATGGTCAGGCCGAATTGTTAAAAGAGTTGAATGAGACTTATCAGATACCAGAAGAATTGCAGGGGATCTTTGATTAAGGATCTCTAATAATTAAATTAATAAGAAAACGCTCAGCTTGTATCAAAGCTGAGCGTTTTCTATTTCTTGTATAGTCAGACTATCACTTAGCCTTTATTATTTCTTTTTTGGTGAGGCGGCTTTATCACTTTGCTTTTTAAATAATAGCCAAATGCCTATAAGAATAAAAGGTAAAGAAAGCCACTGACCCATGTTTAATGCCATGGTAGTTTCGAACTCTACCTGTGGTTCTTTAATAAATTCAATGAGAAATCTTACACCAAAAAGGGCGATAAGGAAGATGCCGAAGATAGTTCCATTTCGCATGGTAGTATATCTTTTGATATAGTAGATAATCAGACCAAAGAAAAGGATAAGATAGGAGAGTCCTTCATAAATCTGTGTTGGATGTCTTGGTTCGGTTTGTCCATCTCTAATAAAGATAAAACCCCAGGGAAGGTTTGTAAAGTGCCCGTAAATTTCACTATTCATTAGGTTTCCCATCCTGATGAAAAAACCACCAAGAGCTACAACAATAACCAGCCTGTCGAGAACCCACAAAAAGGATTTGCCTGTTTTCCTGGTAAATAGATAAATTGCCAATAAGATACCTATAGCAGCACCATGGCTTGCCAATCCACCTTCCCAAATTGACAATATTTTTAAAGGATGACTAAGATAATAGGCAGGCTCGTAAAATAAAACATGACCAAGTCTGGCACCTATAACTGTCCCAATGATTACATACGTTGCTAACTTGTCGAGAAGTTCAACTTTTAGACCTTCCCTTTTAAAAACCAGTCTTTCAAGGACAATATATCCCAGAAGGAAGGCAAGAGCGAAAAATAGACCGTAGTATCTTACCTGAATAGAACCAAGTTTAAATATCACAGGACTCACGTCCCAAACTATACTTGTTAGTGTCATCTCTTATTTTTTTTACAAAGGTATTTAATATGTTATTATGTATTGTAAATCTTTAAAACCTGATATAATACTGATGAACCTGTGATCTTGTTTATGAAACACCATCATCTTTTATGCAATCTAAAATATATTTGATCTCGTTCTTCAGTATGTTCTCGTTACTTTGATATTTTATTCCAGCAGTGTCTTTTACTTTATTCAAACAGTGTTTTAAATTGAAATCCCTTTGTCTACAATAAACCAGTTGGCCTTTTTGAGCTCCTTCTTTAGCAAGGTATTCTTGTTCTGTCTGACCCGGAGTAGGAACACAGATAATTCGGTTACCTGTAAAGCTGAGATCCATCAGGGAACTATAACCCGCCCTGCAAATAACAATAGGTTTTTGCCCGGTTTTTGGATTCAACAATCGAAACAATATTTCACCTGATAAATGAGAGACAATGGTCAGGTTATTCACAGTTTTATATACCTGAACACCATCAGGCAGTGAAACTTTTGAAGTTAATCCTCTCAAAAGTAGGCAGGATCTTGGGTGATTCTGCAATTCATTTGTCAGTAACTTTTCAAATGAGCTTCGTTGAGGCTCAGGGCCTGAAACAAGAGCTACGATATCATAAAGGATGTCTGGTGATATTTCTTTCGAAATTTGTTCTTGATTATATTTTTGAAACCTGCTGAGATATCCAATGTATTTAATGTTTTGTGGAAGGTGTTTTCCCTGTGACAATCGGTATGTCAAACTATCTTCCACTGCGAGATCAGGAACCCAGCAATGATCGTATTTCCCAATGAACCAATGGGATATTTTCTTCATTAAGGGAGCAATAAATGTAAATCCTGCAGGAGGTAGCGGATTAATCTGGTGGCAAATGAAAACTGTAACTACTTTCTTATTCCACAATCCATAACGGTTATCTGAAACTACCAAGACAGGATCATGTTCCCTGAGAATCTTTTTTAGTTCAAAGTGTTCCCGATATATAGACAAGATTATGCGTGGCAATTGGAGCAAAAGATTGAAAACTAAAGGAAGGCTGTCTGAAAATCTTACCCTGTATCCTTTCAGAAAAATATATTTAAGCGAAGGAAATTCAGTTTTAAGAAGGTCAATCGAATTATTATCTGCAGCTATGATAACCTCAGCTCCGGAATTCAGGAGTTCATAAATGATCGGGATACAACGAGTTGTATGACCGAGTCCCCAATCGAGAGGGCAAATAAGAACATTAGGCCTGTAATTGCTCATACTGTAAAAATATTAAAATTCCTTCAATCCTTTGATAAGCCTATTAAATGACTCAAAAAATTAATAATTTCGCCCCATGTCAGAAACAAACATCAACGAACTCGTCTATCAGATAGTATTGACCCAATTACCCGGTATAGGTTCAGTAACTGCAAGAAAACTTGTTAACGCAGTAGGAAGTGCACAATCGGTACTGAAGGAAAATGCTACTAAACTGGCTTTAATTCCTGGAACAAACGAAAAGGTTATCAGGTCGATAAAGCCAAAATCTGAGCACTTTGAAAGAGCAGAGAAGGAGTTGAAATTTATTGAAAAATTTAAAGTCAGGACACACTTTTTGGCTGATGAATCATACCCATTAAGGTTGCGACACTGCGCAGATGCTCCTGTTCTTTTGTATTCTCTTGGAAACACTGATTTTAATAATACCAAAGTGCTGAGTATTGTGGGTACTAGAATGCCTACAGATTATGGTAAAGAAATGTGTCGGTATCTTATAAAGGGATTGGCAGAACTGGGTGTCCTTATTGTAAGCGGTCTTGCATATGGAATTGATACGGCTGCTCATAAAAATGCATTGGATGAATCATTGCAGACAGTAGGTGTATTGGCACATGGATTAGACAGAGTTTATCCCCATGCAAACTCAGCTTTAGCACATAGAATGATAGAGAGTGGCGGACTTATAACCGAGTTTATGAGTATGACTGAGCCTGATAAAGAGAATTTTCCAAAAAGAAACCGGATAATTGCCGGTCTGTCAGATGCCACTATTGTAATTGAAGCGGGGACTAAAGGAGGTGCCCTTATCACAGCCGATATTGCCAATTCCTATGATAGAGATGTCTTTGCAGTTCCCGGCCGGATAAATGATAAGTATTCAGAAGGTTGTAACACTCTCATAAAGACAAACAGAGCTGCACTTTTGCAAAAGCCCGAGGATATTTTATATATAATGGGGTGGGATAAACCAAAAGAGAAAGTAGTCCCTGTGCAAAAGGAACTTTTTACCGGCTTACTGCCCGAAGAAGAAACCATTGTAAAAGTTTTACAGAAATACGGAGAGTGCAGTCTTGATAAACTTAGTTCAGAGTGCAATCTTTCATCAGGTAAAGTCGCGTCAAGTCTTTTAAACCTGGAATGTAACGGCATAGTATCGGGCCTTCCGGGCAAGATTTTCAAAATATGCTGATATTTCTAATGCCTTACGTTCATCTGAATATAAACCCTACAGCTAACTAATTTTTTATGATCTTTGTTGTGTTAGTGTATCTTCATAAATTTTTATGACAGAAAATACCGGAGTAGTTATTCGTTCAACCGGCAGTTCATGCAATGTAATGACAGGAGATGGTCGCACTGTAGAATGCCGACTGAAAGGAAATTTCAGGATTCAGGGAATACGTTCAACCAATCCGCTGGCTGTAGGGGATAATGTTCGCTTTAGTCTGCGCATGGGTGAAGAAGTAGGTTTAATTAATAGTATAGCACCACGACGTAATTATATCATCAGGAAAGCTACCAAATTAAGCAAACAATCACACATTATAGCCTCTAATATTGATCAGGCAATAGTAATGGTAACCCTTACAAATCCAAGAACTTCTACGGGCTTTATTGATCGTTTTCTTGTTACCGCTGAAGCCTATCATATACCGGCTGCCATTATCTTCAACAAGATGGATCTCATTTCAGGTGATGAACAAACAAGGCTTAACAAACTTGTAAGTTTATATGAATCACTTGGATACAATTGCTATAAGACTTCTGCACTTGAGATGACAGGCATCGAAGAAGTGAAGGCACTTTTGAAAGATAAAGTTTCATTAATCAGCGGTCATTCAGGTGTTGGTAAAACAGCACTCATAAATGCAATCCAACCAGGATTAATGAGAAAAGTAGGAGCGATTTCCGATTATCACAAGAAAGGGAAACATACAACTACTTTTGCTGAAATGCTGCCATTAAATATCGGCGGTTTCATTATTGACACCCCTGGAATAAAGGAATTTGGCCTCGTCGATTTTGATAAGAAAGAGATAGCTGAAAGGTTTCCTGAAATGAGAAATCTGATGCACCATTGCCAATTCAATAATTGTACTCATATTCATGAACCAGGCTGTGCTGTTAAGGTCGCTTTGTCGAAAGGTTTAATTGATGAAAGCAGGTACAGGAACTACATAAATATCATCAACGATGAGTATTTTGAAGAAGCTGAATGGGATTGAATTTAATTCATTATGAGGGTAGTTATTCAAAGAGTTTTAAGTTCATCGGTTGAGGACGAAACCGGCCGGATAAATTCGATAGGTAAAGGTTTACTGATTCTACTTGGAATTGAAGAATCAGATAATAATCATGATATTGAATACCTCACGGGTAAAATCTCCCGTTTGAGGATATTTGATGATCAAAATGGAGTGATGAATCTCTCAGTAGCTGATATCAGGGGTGATCTGCTTATTATTAGTCAGTTCACATTGCATGCTGATACAAAAAAAGGCAACAGACCATCATACATAAGGGCAGCCCGACCCGAAACAGCCATTCCCCTTTACGAAAAGTTTATATCGACAATGCAGATTATTACCGGATTGAATATCCAGACCGGTTGGTTCGGTGCGCACATGAATGTAAGCCTTGTGAATGATGGCCCCGTAACAATCATTATTGATTCAAAACCAGATCACTTTAGGTCATAAAAAAAGGATGGCTCGTTGGTATGAGCCACCCTTATTAAGGCTGATATCTATCAGAATGAGAACGTCAAGCCAAAGCTTGGCATAATAGGTAACTGATATATTCTCTCATTGGTCAGGCGGTTGATATAGAAAATATTATCTCTGTCGTAAAGATTTGTAACACTAAGGTTCGCTTCGAGCAGACTATTGTCACCAATCCTGATTCGTTTCATTATGCTCAGGTCAAGGCGATGGTAATACGACAATCTCTCTGCATTTAGTTCACCATAAACAATTCCAATCAGTCCATTTTCAGTCAGGTAATTAGTATATACACCATTATCGAATGGTAGTTTTTCATAAAATCCCTGATTTTGTGTAAAAGGAAATCCTGAACCAAAGTTCCAGCGGAGGTTAACTTCCCATGACATTTCTTCACCAAATCGATAAGAAGAAACCAAATTAACATTGTGACGGCGATCATAATGAGGCACATAATCGTCCATTTCATCTGAACGATTAACATAGGCCAAAGAATAGACAGCCCACAGATAAATTTTCTGGCGGTCATATTTTAATGCCAGATCGATACCATTTGCATTTCCATCCTCAATAATAAAATCTTTACGATAATAATCGGGGACATAGTTTGGACTGGTTTGGTTTGTATACGGATCAGCATCGACAAATATCTTGTTCCTGTTAATATTGGTAAGTTGAGAGAAGTTTTTGTAATAACCCTCAATATTAATGGTTGTAAAAGGTAAAGGATCGATCTCAAAGCCTACCACTATATGTTCTGATTTCTGAAGCTTGTGTTTTACATCCTTGCCTTTATACTTCTCCTGCAGGTTATCAGGTCCTGACAAGAATCCATAAAAAAGATTAACCACATCGCGGTCAGAGTTGGCACTTAACAAGTTCTGCGAATAAAGACCAGCCGCCATTTTTATCCTGAACTTGTCGGTTACATTATATTTAGCAGCAACCCGGGGCTCGGGCGAAAAGTTAGAAAGCGAGGCGTAATACTGAATTCTGAATCCCGGTTCAAACAGAAGTTTGCCTTTAGTCATTTTGTATTTTACAAACCCGGCAATCTCAGTGGTGTTTTCAGTCTGATTGTATCTAATACCCAGGGAATTAAAATAATCGAATTCAGTTTTGAAGCCGAGCATTTCAAGTCCGTATTTTATTTCATTCTTACCAAGAAAATAAGTAAAACCCAGTCCGAGATTAAAACCATTGATTACACTTGAACGTGAAGGCTGTGCCTGTTCTTCCATCCCTATTTTATAGCTCGAATAAGCAAAATTACCTTCAAGCAACACAGGATTACTACCAGGGATCACAACAAAATTGGCACCTGCCCCCGATGATTTCCAATTGTAATTAGCAAGGTTCGTATAGTCCACCTTATCATTAAAATTGAAACCATACAAATTGACTTTTGACCCATTACCGGCGTTTATTGACACTTTTCCGTAAACATCTGTATAGTTGAATGGAAGTCCCGCAGTATCTATGTAATTGTAAAAAATCTCAGAACTTTCTTTAAGATAAGAGTTCTTGGCAGTAAGTATGAACGAAACACTACCTTTGGAATCATCTTTTTGTTTAACCAGTGGGCCTTCAAGCATCATTTTAGCGCCAAACGTACTGAGACCGGCTTTACCTGCCAACCGTTTTTTGTTCCCATCTCTGGTTGTAAGGTCCATTACTGAAGAAATTCTTCCACCATATTCTGCATTAAAACCACCAGTGAAGATATCTGCATTCCTCAGGATATCTGTATCAAACACTGAGAACAGGCCAATGGAATGAAAAGGATTATAAATAACCATTCCATCCAGAATAACTTTGTTTTGAATAGGAGCTCCTCCACGGATGTAGAGTTGTCCTCCCTGGTCACCAGTGAATACAACTCCGGGAAGAACCTGTAGGTATTGGGCAAGGTCAGGTTGACCTCCGATTGTCGGAATACGACTAATTTGTTTGGGAGTAATTTTAATTACTGAAGTCCTGGTATCAGTTCTAGCTTCAGCTTGTTCAGCTGTTATTTGTACTTCACCCAAATCATAAGAGGCTTTCGACAGATAGAGTTTTTTTGTAATTACCTGCGATCCACTGATAGTAACTTGTTCCCTAAGTGTATCATAACCCATATAACTTACCATAAGAGTATAGTTGCCGGCAGGAATCCTGGATATCGTGAAATATCCGTTAACATCAGTTGCCGCACCATGAGTTGTCCGGTGCAGATAAACATTGGTGAAAATAACAGGTTCGCCTGTTTCTTTTTCGTAAACGAATCCTCTGATAACGCCTTCCTGTGCTTGAAGAGTCGTAACAAATGCCATTAATATGAATAGGCCAAGCAATAATCTTTTGGTGAGTTGCATGTGTGTGATAGTAAATCTATATGAGCTGGTTGTATTTTTTATGCGTACAGCAAAAATAAGTAAATAAAAGAAGAGTAATGTTTTTTTTCTACAGAAAATATGTCAGAAACACTTATGTGCTTTTATTAACTTTATGTAATATATCTTTCTCTTATTGACTGATAAATACGGCATTTCGTTTTAGTGCCAAAAATTCTGTACCGGTTATTGGCGACAAACACATATAGAGCATCTAACATTTTTTTTGGAAAGATATTGAATACACGGAATACCGACCAGGGGAAACCCAATAAACTTAATGTTTTAATGACTGCGTCTGATTGATAATGAAAATTACCCTCCTGAACCAGAACAATGCTGTCGTGTTTATCGGATAAGCCAGTGGATAACTGTTTCCATATTTCTGAATCGAATGAAGTAAAAAGTAATTTTCTTTTACGATCAATTAATGAAAGAAGTAAAATGGTATTACTGCATAAAATGCAGTTTGCATCAAAAACCAATAATGCTTTTCCTTTCAAAAGGGCAAGCTTTTCCATATATGAAGATTATGTAAGGTATGATGGGGAAACTATAAACAAATGCATGCTATTATTGTTATTAGCGAGGAAACAAAATGTAATTGTAATCATGGATACCATTGCTTTTTTGTAGTTTACAAGAATCGAAATCAGATATATAAAATGATGGACGAACAAATTATTTCAATCGAGAATGGCAAACTTAATGTTCCTGATATGCCGACAATTCCTTTTATCGAGGGAGATGGAACAGGACCGGACATCTGGGCAGCATCAGTCAGAGTGATTGATGCAGCAGTTTCAAGAGCTTACGGAGGGAAAAAGAAAATCATCTGGAAAGAAGTGTTTGCCGGTGAAAAGTCTCATGAACAAACAGGCGAATGGCTACCAAAAGAAACACTTGATAATTTCAGGAAATATCTTGTAGGAATTAAAGGGCCATTAACCACACCAGTTGGTGAAGGGATAAGGTCTCTTAATGTAGCACTAAGACAAGAACTGGATCTTTATGTTTGTTTACGTCCTGTAAGTTATATAACTGGAGTCCCAAGTCCGGTTAAAGAACCTGAAAAAGTAGATATGCACATTTTCAGGGAAAATACTGAAGATATATATGCAGGCATTGAGTTTCTGCAAGGAAGCCCTGAAGCAAACAGAGTAAAAGATTTTCTTATCAATGAAATGGGAGTCACCAAAATCAGATTTCCTCAAAGTAGCTCATTCGGTGTTAAGCCAGTATCGAAAGAAGGTAGCGAAAGACTTATCAGAGCCGCTATTCAGTACGCTGTTGACAAAGAACTTCCCTCAGTTACCTTAGTGCATAAAGGCAACATAATGAAGTATACCGAAGGTGCGTTTAAGATTTGGGGCTATGAACTTGCTGAAAGGGAGTTTGGGGATAAAGTATTCACATGGAGTGAATACGATAGGATTACTGAAAAAGACGGAAAAGAAGCAGCTAATCGCAAACAAGATGAAGCAATAAAAACCGGAAAGATTATTATTAAGGATGTAATTGCTGATAATTTCCTTCAACAGATACTGCTTCGTCCTGCTGATTATTCTGTTATTGCAACACTAAATCTTAATGGCGATTACATTTCAGATGCACTTGCAGCTATGATTGGAGGTATTGGAATTGCACCCGGAGCTAATATCAATTATGAAACCGGACATGCCATTTTTGAAGCAACGCATGGTACTGCACCAAAATATGCCGGACTCGACGTTGTGAACCCCGGATCGGTAATCTTATCAGCCGCTATGATGCTCGAATACATGGGATGGAATGAAGCAGCCAAGATTATACATAAATCGCTGGCTGAGACCATCAGTGCACGCAAAGTAACCTATGATTTTCATAGACTTATGGACAATGCAACAAAACTCAAAACATCAGAATTCGGTGATGAAATAATTAATACTATATTAGCATAATGCAAAAAAGACGTTTAATCTTATAAATCAAGACGATGGCAAAAAGACTTAAAGACACATTATACGAGAAGATTCAGGAATGGAGACCCAGGACTGAAAGACTTCTTAAAGAATACGGAGATGTGGTAGTTGATAAGGTTACCATAGGCCAGATCATTGGAGGAATGCGAGGTGTGAAGTCTCTTGTTTCTGACATATCTTATCTTGATCCTATGGAAGGAATCCGTTACAGAGGTTATACATTACCTGAAGTCTTTGAGAAGTTGCCTAAAGCTAAAAATTCTGAAATGCCAACTGTGGAATCTCTTTTTTATCTTTTACTTACAGGAGATATTCCAAATGAAGAACAAGCTTCAGAAGTTGCAGATGAGTTCAATAAGAGGAGAATTCTGCCAAGATATATATACGAAGTGATTGATGGTATGCCTTGCTGCAGTCATCCAATGACTATATTCTCGACGGCAATTCTCACAATGCACCGAGAGTCATTTTTCACAAAAAAGTATCACTCTGGATTGCAAAAAAGTGATTACTGGGATCCTACGTATGAAGATGCGATAAGTTTATTGGCAAAACTTCCTGAAATTGCCACCTATATCTATGCCAAGCTATACAGAGATGGCAAAAGAATACAATCGAATCCCAATCTTGATCTGGGAGGCAACTTTGCGCATATGATGGGCATTCCAAAGCCTTATGATGATGTTTCAAGAATGCATTTCATTATTCATGCTGACCATGAAGCAGGAAACGTAAGTGCACATGCAGGTCACCTTGTAGCCAGTTCTTTATCGGATGTTTACCTTTCCATATCAGCTATGGTAAATGGTTTGGCAGGTCCTCTGCATGGTCTGGCTAATCAGGAAGTGTTACGGTGGTTGCAGGATCTGATGGATAAAATGGATGGACAGGTTCCTTCAGAAGAAGTTCTAAGCAAGTATGTTTGGGATACATTGAATTCAGGACAGGTAATACCGGGATTCGGTCATGCTGTATTAAGGAAAACCGACCCCCGATATATGCTGCAGAGAGAATTCAGTATGAAAAATCTTCCCGAAGATCCATTATTCAAGGTTGTAAACATGCTTTACAAAATCGTTCCGCCAATTCTGTTGGAACAAGGGAAAGCAAAAAACCCATGGCCTAATGTTGATGCTCAATCCGGTGTCATTCAATGGCATTATGGAGTTAAGGAGTACGACTTCTATACTGTATTGTTTGGTATAGGAAGAGCCATTGGTATTTGCGCCAATATTATATGGGACAGAGCACTTGGGTACCCTCTTGAAAGACCTAAATCATTAACAACTGCCATGTTGGAAGACATAGCTATTGGTATCCCTGTTGTGATAGAGGATTAACTATGGTAAAACAAATTGAATTATCGTTACCTCCCTACCAAAGAGGAGTGCATTTGATTACAGATCAAATAGTAAGGCGTTTAACAGGATTGCCTGAAACCGGGATTTTGCATTTGTTTATTAAGCATACTTCTGCAGCAATAACTATTAACGAGAATTCTGCACCTGAAGTGTTGGAGGATATTGACAATTATCTGAATGATATAGTTCCTGAAGGAAAGGATATTTATAAGCACTACGAAGAAGGGAAAGACGATATGCCCGGACACATAAAAGCGTTACTTACCGGAAGCAGCCTCTTTGTACCTATCACAAACGGGGAGCTTAACTTTGGGACTTGGCAAGGCATCTATCTTTGTGAATTCCGAAACAATGGTGGCTCACGCAAACTTGTTGCCAGCATAATTTCCTAGAACGATTACTCAGATCCTTCTAAAGAACTCAGATGGTTTTGGTTGTACGCAGATTCCTAACGTACCAATCAATGGCAATCTTCAGGCCTTCTTTAATACTGTACAATGGCTTATAGTCAAGTAAATCCACGGCTTTTTGAATTGACGCCAGCGAGTGCATTACGTCTCCTTTTCGCGGAGGCCCGTAAACCGGTTTTATTTCATTAACCGTACTCATATAAGGGGTGAGGTATTCTATTAAATATCCGTATAGTTCATTGAGAGAAGTATTCTCGCCGTAAGATACATTATATATGGTATTTATACTTACTGGATTCTTTGTCAAAAGCGCAAGTTGATTAATCTGAACTACATTCTCAACGAAAGTAAAGTCGCGTGATTGCGTTCCATCGCCATTTATCACAGGTCTATTTCCTGCAAGAAGATGCTTAATAAACCGAGGAATCACGGCAGCATATGCCCCATCCGGATCCTGTCGTTTACCGAAAACATTGAAATACCTCAAACCTATTGTTTCTATGCCATAAAGATCAGCGAAAACTTTTGCATACAACTCATTGACGTATTTGGTTATAGCATAAGGGGATAGTGGTTTTCCGATTATATCTTCACTTTTGGGAAGTGCCGGATGATCGCCATAGGTTGAGGAACTAGCGGCATACACAAAGCGTTTTATACCGGCATCCCTTGCAGCCACAAGCATTTTAACAAACCCGTCAATGTTGACTTCTGTGGAGGTAACCGGATCATTTATTGACCGGGGAACTGAACCAAGAGCTGCCTGATGGAGTACATACTTTACATCTTTACAAGCCCTGTGACAAGCTTCCTGATCTCTGATATCTCCTTCGATAAGTTCGAATAAAGGGTTGTCCAGGAAATCTTTAATATTCTCTCTTTTACCGGTCGAAAAATTGTCGAAACATACCACTTTGTTGTTTTGAGCAAGCAAAGCCTCAACAAGATTTGAGCCTATAAATCCGGCACCACCTGTAACTAAAACTGAAGATGACTGAAGTGTTTTCATGAATTATTTATTGGATGACTGTACGATCTCTTCAGGTCTGACAAATGTTGATAACGGTAATAAGATCTTGTCAAATACGAAAAACTGTATGGTTACAAAGTCCTCTTCATTTACCAGTCCAAACATTCTATCCATATCATAAGTAATAACTGAACCATCAAAGACATCAATTTCAGGTTCAGGTAACATCCTTGCGAAAGTTCTTATAGATTGCACTGTGCCATCCTTGGCTTCCAGCGTGATATGATGTATAGGAGCTGAATTCATAATAGAATCCCTTCTTTGAGGTTCCATATCATTCATAAGCGTTTCGTATCGGATATTACGGAAAGCGTTGACAAAACTTACTAAACGAATGGTGTCGTATTGATTAACCTCTGTATTGTCAAAGAGCCTCACTAATTTTAGTGCATCATTATTAACATTAATAACCTTAAATGATTCATTGGGTTTGTCAAGATGTCTGACAGTAATTGAATTGATTTCAGGTAATTTCTTGTTAAAGACTGTATGAACCCGCCAGTCAGTTTCAGAAGTAGAGAATCGGGTCGCAATATATCCACGTAATCCCGGCAAATAAAGAACAACCGGAGCTTTTGCATTTTCCATCAAAGCATAAGTTCCTGAATTATCCATGGTTGCGTCTCCAATGTAAAATGTTTTTGTCAGTTTCTCATGAGGAAATAATTTCATCGAACCAATACTTATGCGATGTACGTTCTGATATATTTCAACTTTAACTGATTTTACTGCCAGCATCGAAAGTATATTATTATGAGCCGCTCTGGCAACAGGTTCCCTTACTTTCATATTAGCCAATGTTTGCAGCATTATCCTCATATTTTCCTGATGAGCATCATACTTATTGTTCAATTGCCAGGTTCCGATAGATGTACGCTTAAGCTCAATCTGTTGATCTGACTTATCAGCCATATATATTCGAGTAACAGTAGCTGTATCTTCAATTGCAAAATCACTTATTCCGGGATTCAGAGTAGAGTTTGTACGCGAGTAGATTAAAATAACGGCTAGTACTGCAAGTATTAGTGTTATTATAAGTAAGGTTTTGTTTTTATTCATGATTAATTAAATTTATTTGCTAAAACGCCTTTTTCTTATAGCAAATTGTATTATTCCAAAGATGATAACTAAAGCAATAGGGACAAGGATATTAATTAACTGCCATGAGATGAGGTTTTCTCTTGCCTTGTTTACGTCAAGTGCCCGTAATCGCAATTCCCTGGATCTAACGGACATCAGGCCGGCATCATCACATAAATAATTGACGGCATTCAATATTAAATCTTTATTTCCAAATGTCTGACCTGTATGTCTGTCATACCCTAATGGGAGTGGTGTATAATTCCCTGAAGAGAATTGTACCTGGTTTTTTATGATGTCGCCGTCAGCGATAACGATCATCCGGGTTTCAGGACTCTGTCCTGTAAAACCAATCTCAGGTGCTTCCGAAATTTCTTTAGGAATCCTGTTGGTAAATACTGATTTGAATTGTCCTTCAAGCAAAACAGCAACAGGCTGAGGCTTGTCAGTGTAATCATCGGTATTAGGGTCACGACCAAGGATTTCGAGGGTAATCATTACAGGGGTTTGTGCAATCCGTGTATATTGAGAAGTCTGCAGCAATATAGTTTTCCTGATAGCAGGATCACCAACGGTATCAATGCTGCTGATAAATTCGGTTTTTATAGCATTAATATTTTTAACCACCGGATGAGAAGAGGATGCCGTCAATACAGGGAAGTAAGACCATGGAAAGAAGTTGAACTGTGGCTGGTTTCCCATATAACCTGTTACCATCGGAATGGGTAATGCCGCAAGGTCCATCAGCAGATTGCTGTTTAATCGAATACCGTATTTAAATAACTGATCGTTTAAATTGATATCATTGGTAATGCCAATAGTCCGGTTGGAGGTCTGAAGACTATCCATAGTTGCAAATACGGGGTCAATCAGCCAGAGGATTTTACCCCCTCGCATAACGTATTGGTCTATAATGAACTTGTCCTTTTCACTAAAAACAGAATCAGGCTTGGCAATAATAATCGCTTCGTACTTATTCACAATATTATATTGTCCCGGCTGAACTTCAATTCGTTCCGTGAGGGAATTAATCTGTCCTTTTATCTCTGTATATTCAACAGTATAATACTCTGAAAGAGCATTTGCAATATCCACGGTTTCGAGCTTTGTGAGTTCACTATGTCCCTGAGTTAAAGCAATTTTGGGTTTTGTTGTTGTTCCCAGACGTCTTATTGCACTTAAAAGATTGTATTCAAGTGCCTGAATTGAATTATTGATAATAGCTTCCGGTGGAGCTCCAAGTTGATTAGAGAGTAGTGAAAGTGGAATTGTTTTTCCCTTATGAGTAACGAGAGCACCCGGGAAAATGCTTTGTTGTTTCTGTCCCTCTTTTGTTCTTACTGCCAGTTCTGTAGGAACCAACCCTTGTTCTATCAGTCGGTCTTGTATTTCTTTCCTGGTTTTAGCATCATCGGAACTTGTAGGGTTGATAAATTCATACTGAACATTATCACTATAAGCTCTGAATTCATCAAGCATTTCTCTGGTCGACTTACTGAGTCGCTTAAAACCTGAAGGAAACTCGCCTTCCAGATAAACTTTAAAATAGAAAATATCATCAGTTTCTCTCAACAATTGTCTTGTTGAAGGCGAAAGTGTAAATCGTTTTTCAGAAGTAAGGTCAAGTCGGGTATAAAGAAAGGAACCTATAATATTAATAAGCACAATTATGATCATACCAGCGCTAAGCTGAATTAAGCTATCTAATCTTGGATCTTTCTTTTTAACTTTTGTTTTTTCCATATAGACAAAAAATTGGGAAAATACTTTTAGTGATAATTAAGGAGCACCTATTTTTCCCATTTCCTGCTTTCAAGAGATATCTTAGATAGCAGGAAAAAAAGCGTAATAAAACTAATAAAGTATATAACGTCGCGAGTATCAATAACACCACGACTCATTGATGCATAGTGTTCCTGGATGCCCAACGATTTGATAAACAATGCAGTATCACCTATAAAAGAAAGGTCGGCAATCAGGTCAAAACCAATATAAGCAAAGAAGCAGATAACGAGTCCCGAAATAAATGCAACTATCTGATTATCGGTTATCGATGAAACAAAAAGTCCAATCGATGTAAAAGCGGAAGCAAGAAACAAGAGACCAATATAGGAGCCCCATAAACCGCCAAAATCGAGATTACCTTTTGGAAGCCCAAGCTGATAAACCGAAATTATATAAATAAATGTGGGTAGCAAAGAGAAAATAACCAGGGTTATTCCGGCAAGATACTTGGCAAATATTATCTGAAAATCAGTTAAAGGTTTGGTTATCAATATTTCGATTGTCCCAGATTTCTTTTCATCTGCAAATGAACGCATAGTGATTGCAGGAACAAGAAAAAGAAATACAAAAGGAGAAAGAACAAAAAAATTGTCGAGAGAAGCATATCCGTACTCAACAATATTGAAGCCTGCAGGAAAAACCCAAAGAAAGAGTCCGTTTATTACCAGAAATACAATGATAGCAACGTAGCCTATCAAAGAATTCAAAAAGCTTAATATTTCCTTTTTAAATAGAGTAAACATACAAAACAGCGGGAATATATAAATTCAGGCTGCTAAAGTACTCAAAAATCAATTAACGGAGCATTATTAATGCTGCCATTGTTACTCTTGAATCCTTAAAATCAGACAAGATTGTTTTTCTTAAACAACTTATCGGAGTGCAGGAGTAATTCGATATACTGAGCGCGTTTGTAAACAAAGGGGTCTTTAGTTTTCTCTTTTGAAAGGAGACCTCTGAAATCGGAATATGATGTGAAATTGTTCTCGTTCATAAATGACCTGATTTCAGAAAGTATTTCTTCAATAACCTTGGGTGTGTTCAGATATACGGTAGAAACAATCTGTACAGCATCAGCACCTGCAAGAATAAGTTTTACCACATCAAGACCCGAGTGAATTCCATTAGAGCCTATTAATGAGGCATTCACGTTATTGTGCAGAATCCCGATGTATCTCAGCGACTGTCTGTAATCACCATGGTCACTAAGGTTGAAAGGGGATATATGCTTAAGCGAATTGATACTTATATCAGGTTCAAACATCCTGTTAAAAAGAACAAATGCTTTTGCACCAGCCTGCTCCATCCTCTTTATTACTTGTAAAGTATTGGTATAAAAAGGACTTAATTTAACTGAAACCGGGATAGAAACAGCATTGCAAACTTCTTTTACAATGCTGATTTGTTCATTTTCAATACTGCTAGCATCTGTTTCGAAATCACGGGGAAGTCCGAAAAAATTTAACTCAAGGCCATCAATTCCTGTTTTTTCCATTTGAAGAGCCCAGTCGATCCACGTCTCAGTAAAGACGCAATTGAGACTTCCAATGAGTGGTATTGAAATTGATTTTCTGGCTATTTCCAGTTTGTAGAGATGTTCAGCCGGACCGGCATGATTCATCCCCGGAAATAAGTTAATTGATTCTGCATTGCGCTCATTGTACAATTCAATTTCAGAATCGAATTGCATTCTTTCCAGTTGAATTTGCTCTTCGAAAAGTGATTTGAAAACAATTGCCGCGGCACCTGCGTCCTGAAGTTGCTTTAAGGTATCAGGCTTGTCAACCATGTTGCTGGAGCCAATAATAATGGGATTAGCAAGTTTAATTCCCATGTAATTGATAGAACCGTCAGTCATATCTCCTCCCCGTTTATAGGTTTGAGGAATTAACAAAAGGAAACTGATTTTGTTGGCAGCAATTTCTTTTTAGTGCATTTAATCTTACAGTTAATTTAAAATGATTATAAATTAGGTGTTATTCAGTCATTTACAGATAGAAGAGAATAACGGATAATATAAAAAGTAGTAAGTTTGCAGTACTTTTTGGAAGGACACCAAAAGTATTGTAAATGAGTGCTTTAAAATAAAAATTGATATGACACAGAAGAAAAATTTTATTACCTGTGATGGAAATTACGCAGCCGCACATATCGCGTATATGTTTAGTGAAGTTGCTGCAATCTATCCTATTACTCCATCTTCCACAATGGCTGAATATGTTGATGAATGGGCTTCACATGGACGTAAGAATATTTTTGGAGAAACTGTTAAGGTTACCGAAATGCAATCAGAAGCCGGTGCTGCAGGTGCAGTTCACGGTTCTTTACAGGCAGGTGCTCTCACTACCACGTACACTGCTTCTCAAGGACTACTATTAATGATCCCGAATATGTATAAGATGGCAGGGGAACTGCTTCCGGCAGTATTCCATGTGTCAGCAAGAAGCCTTGCAGCTCAGGCTCTTTCTATCTTCGGTGATCACTCTGACGTTTATGCAACCCGTCAAACCGGCTTTGCAATGCTGGCAACCGGAAGTGTTCAGGAAATTTTTGACCTTGCAGGAGTAGCTCACCTTACTGCAATTAAATCACGCGTTCCTTTCCTCCATTTTTTTGATGGTTTCCGTACTTCTCATGAAATTCAAAAAGCTGAAGCTCCTTCAACAGATGATATGGCAAACCTGCTCGACTGGAATTCACTTAAATCCTTCAGGGAAAGGGCTCTTAATCCTGAAAGTCCTGTAACCCGTGGTACTGCTCAGAATCCTGATATTTATTTCCAATCAAGAGAAGCAGCTAACAGATTCTACAATCAGCTACCTGATATGGTTGAAGAATATATGCAACAAATTACCAAACTTACCGGTCGTGAGTATCATCCGTTCACATATTACGGTGCTCCTGACGCTGAGAATGTTATTGTTGCAATGGGATCAATCACAGAAACTATTAAAGAAGTTATTGACTACCTGAATGCTCAGGGAGAAAAGACCGGTCTGGTCTCTGTACATCTATACAGGCCTTTCTCAACAAAGTATTTCTTTAATGTAATGCCAAAATCTGTTAAGCGTATTTGCGTTCTCGACCGCACAAAAGAGCCCGGAGCAAATGGCGAACCTTTGTATCTTGATGTAAAAGAAGCATTCTATGATAAAGAAAACAGACCTTTAATTGTTGGGGGCCGTTATGGCTTAAGCTCAAAAGATACTACTCCTTCTATGATGATTTCAGTATTCAACAATCTGAAATTAAATGAGCCTAAGAATAGGTTCACCGTTGGCATTGTTGATGATGTTACATTCACCTCCCTTCCATTATTACCAGAGATCGACCTGTCAGTTAAAGGAACTTATCAGGCTAAATTTTATGGTATTGGCTCAGATGGAACTGTTGGAGCAAACAAGAATTCTATTAAGATCATCGGTGATACTACCGATAAATATTGTCAGGCATATTTCTCATACGACTCCAAGAAATCGGGTGGTGTAACCACTTCTCACCTACGTTTTGGTGATACACCAATTCGTTCACCTTATCTGGTAAATACTCCTGATTTTGTTGCATGTCACGTTCCTTCTTATTTGGAGAAATACGACATGTTGAAAGGACTGAAAAAAGGTGGTACCTTCCTTCTTAACAGTTTGTGGAATGAAGAAGAAACTCTCAACCACATACCAGCTAAAATAAAGCGCTACATTGCAGAAAATGATATCAATTTCTATATTATCAATGCTACAGTTATTGCTGAAGAAATTGGTTTAGGTGGAAGAACCAATACTATCATGCAGTCAGCATTCTTTAAAATCTCTGAGGTAATTCCTTATTCAATTGCAGTAGACTATATGAAGAAAGCTGTATTGAAAGATTTTGGAAAAAAGGGTGAAGAAATTGTACGCATGAATCACGCTGCAATCGACAGAGGTGGCGATGCTATAAGAGTAGTAGTGCCAGCAAGTTGGAGAAATGAAGAAGTTAAAGTTGCAGAAGTAAAAAACGACGTTCCCGATTTTATCAGAAATGTTGTTGAGCCTATCAATGCAATGAAAGGTGATGATCTCCCGGTAAGTGCATTCCTTAATAGAGAAGATGGAACCTGGATGGCCGGAACTTCAGCATACGAAAAACGCGGAATTGCTGTGAACGTACCAAAATGGATTCCTGAAAATTGTATTCAGTGTAACCAATGTTCTTATGTTTGTCCTCATGCTTGTATTCGCCCATTCCTTATCGATGAGAAAGAGATGGAAGCAATACCAGGCGTTCAGACACTGAAAGCTATTCCAAAAACTTTTGATGGTTTACAGTTTAGAATTCAGTTAAGTCCTCTGGATTGTACCGGTTGCGGTAATTGTACTGATGTTTGTCCTGCAAAGAATAAAGCACTCGTCATGGAGACTCTTGAGAGTCAGATGGTTGAACAGGAAAACTGGAATACAATTGTAAAAACTGTTTCTTATAAGGATACCATTGCAAATAAGGAGCAAAATATCAAGAACAGTCAGTTTGCTCAGCCTTTGTTTGAGTTCTCAGGAGCCTGTTCAGGATGCGGTGAAACCCCATATATTAAATTGATTACTCAACTTTATGGCGACAGAATGATGGTTGCCAATGCAACAGGTTGTTCATCAATTTATGGTGGATCAGCCCCATCAACACCATATACCAAAAATGCTAAAGGAGAAGGACCTGCATGGGCAAACTCACTGTTTGAAGACAATGCAGAATATGGTTTTGGTATGGCAACTGCTATCTCAAAAATCCGTGAAAGAATTGCACTTAAGTTGGCTGAAATTGTAAGTGGAGATTATAATGAAGAACTTAAAAGTGCTGCCGCCGAATGGATTTCCAACAAGAACAATGCTAATATTTCAAAAGAGGCTACAGCAAAAATATTGCCTTTACTTGAAAAAGAAACCACACCGCTTGCTCTGGAATTAATGGAGCTTAAACAATATTTCATCAAGAAGTCAGTATGGATGTTTGGTGGTGATGGCTGGGCTTATGATATTGGGTATGGTGGACTTGACCATGTGCTCGCTTCAGGAGAAGATGTAAACGTACTGGTTATGGATACCGAGGTTTATTCAAATACAGGTGGCCAGGCCTCAAAATCTACTCCGGTTGGTGCAGTTGCTAAGTTTGCAGCAAGTGGAAAGAGAATTCGCAAGAAAGATTTGGGTGTTATGGCAATGAGTTATGGGTATGTATATGTTGCTCAGGTAGCAATGGGTGCAAACCAGACACAGTACCTGAAAGCCATCAGAGAAGCTGAAGCTTATCCCGGACCTTCATTGATTATTGCTTATGCACCATGTATTAACCATGGAATCAGAGCCGGTATGGGTAAAACTCAGGAACAGGAAAACTTTGCTGTTGAGGCTGGATACTGGACACTCTACCGTTATAATCCATTATTGGAAGCTGAAGGAAAAAATCCATTCACCATTGATTCGAAAGAGCCTGATTTCAGTAAGTTTAACCAATTCCTCAATTCAGAGGTAAGGTACACATCTCTTCAGAAATCATTCCCTGCAGAAGCAGCGCAACTTTTCGCTGCCGCAGAAGAAAATGCAAAATGGAGATATAATTCCTACAGAAGGATGGCCGGCTTAGTTTTCGAGACTAATTAAATTTTAAAATGTTAACTCAAGACCGGGTATTTGCCCGGTCTTTTTTTTACTATAACTCACTTATGGCTAGACAGAAATTACTGTTTTTATTTCTAATTATGAGTTTGCTGGCTTGTAAAAGAGATGTAAAACAGCCGGAAAAAGATACCGATTCCAGGCATCGGCAGGAAGTTGCAATTGAAGAAAAACAACCACAACTTTATATCAATGAATATATGGTGCTTGGCACTTTATATCATCAGCAATCTGCTGAATATAAGGCTGCTTGCTATCAGGCATATAATCTTGGAAGGCTGCTGCTCGACAAAGACCTGGCAGATAAAAACATTGATAAACACAGAGTGATTGTGGTTGATATTGATGAGACTGTTCTTGATAATAGTCCTTATCAGGCAGAATGTATTCTCGAAAATTTCAATTACCCTGTCAGATGGGATGAATGGTGCAATAAGGCAAGTGCAGATGCAATACCCGGAGCTTTAGATTTTTTATTGTATGCACGGTCAAATGGTGTCAGCGTTTTCTATATTACTAACCGCAAGGAGCACCTTAAACAAGTTACCATTCAGAATCTGGTGAATTTAGGATTCCCTTAGGCCGATGCTGATCATGTTATTATGAGAACTGCAGAGAACAGTAAAGAGGGGAGGAGGAAAATTTTACTCGAAAAGTACCACATATCTCTCTTATTTGGCGATAACCTGAACGACTTCACCAATGTTTTTGAAGAAAAAACCAACAAGGAAAGGTTGAATGACATTGACCGGCTTCAGGCTCTTTTCGGTAATAAGTACATTATACTGCCAAACTCTATGTATGGGGACTGGGAATTATCTATATACGAAGGTAATAAACATCAGGGAGATAGTATTAAACAGCAATTCAGGCGAAAGGTTTTAATCGGATTCTAATGCTTCATAATGATATCAGCATTTCGCAGTAAGGTGCTGTTCAGGTATATACATAAGGAAAGCAGGACATCAATCCTGCTTTCCTTTTGTTTTTATTGACTGATAATTAATTGATAGGCGTTTTATTGCTAAGTTTTACGGTTTTTACATCCACAGTTATTTCCTTCAGCCTTGCTGAAACCTCTGGAGTTGCTGATTCCTGATACCGTCCACCAAGGTGCTTGGCAAGGAATTTCTCAGCAGCTGCCAACATAGCCATGTTGTTCACTGGTCTTGCAAATCCATGTCCTTCATCAGGCGCAACCAGGTATTCCACATCAGCTCCTCTGTCGCGTAAAGCAACAACTATCTGGTCTGATTCATGAATATTGACCCTCGGATCATTAGCTCCCTGAATTACAAGTAATGGTGATTTTATTTTTGTTGCAGAGTTTAGGGGTGACTGTCTTTCTAACTGTGCTTTTCCTTCAGGAGTATCTGGATTTCCCATGCGTTCATAAAAAATTGTACGAATTGATTCCCAGTAAGGAGGTATCGAGTTAAGTAAAGTTAATAAGTTAGAAGGACCAACGATCGATACTCCGCATTTGTAAACATCAGGTGTAAAGGCAAGCCCTGCTAATGTAGCATAGCCACCATACGAACCACCCATGATACCTACTTTTTCAGGATCGGCAATTCCTTGTTCAATCAGGTATTTTACACCCCAGGTAATGTCATCCTGCATCTTTTGTCCCCATTCTTTGTTTCCTGCATTTAGGAACGCCTTGCCATATCCTGTCGATGCCCTGAAATTTGGAAGGAGCACAGCGTATCCACGATTAGCCAGGAATTGAACATAGGAAAAGTAGCCCCAACTATCTCTTCCCCATGGGCCACCATGAGGCATCACCACCAGTGGAAGATTCTTTGGTTCCAGACCTTTAGGGATTGTCAGATAGGCTGGTATCATTAGCCCATCAGATGATTTATACTGTATTGGTTGCATAGTTGCCAGATCTTTTATAGGAAGATTTGGTCTGGGAGTATATTGATAAGTAAGCTTTTTAGTTTGCCGATCATAGATATATGTTGAACCAGGATCAGTGTCACTATATGGTATTACCAGAAATTTCTGTTCATCATTTGTAGCATTCACCAATGCAATTTCATGACCTTCAAACTGCTTCCTGATAACTTCATAATCCTGCTTTAAAGCCTGATCTTTCCATACAATTCGTGTCTTCTCATCTTCATAGGTAGTGTAGGTAAGCTCTCGTGTAACCTCTGAAAATCCGGCAGAGCCTATATCAACTTTATTAAGCGGATCTTTATCAACCAGTTCTTCTTTTAATGTTACAGGGTCGAGAAGCACCAATTGCATAAGGTCCCTGTCATTTCCTTTATTTGTTATGAGATACACTTTTTTGTTATCCTTATCAAACTCTAATGGATAAGCAGTTTCAAAAATATTAGTCGTATAGATACTTACTAACTTATCGTTGTCAACACGGAGAATGTCGTTACTCCCATCCTGATTTGCCCTTGTGGCAAGCCTGAGTTTATCATCCCAATCGAACACATAACCGGTTATTCTTTCTTCACCGGAATTCTGTTTTATAAGAATTCGTTCACCGGTATTGATATTGAGCTTATAAAGGTCGTGCCAGGCCGGGTCTCTGTCGTTCAATCCAATATATACAGTGTTAGGTTCATTGCGAGGGATGCCAAAAATCATTACTCTTACCCCTTTTAAATTAGTGAGATCCTTATTTTCAGGCACACTTTCTTTGTCCATCGCTGCATTCGGGTCAACGGCATAAAGGTTGTAGTTCTCATCACCTCCTATGTCCTTCACATAAAGAACCTTCTTCGAATCTCTCGACCAGAAGTACTGTGTTACTGGTCTTTGTGTTTCAGCAGTCAAAGGCCGTGCTGCATCAAAAGGCTCATTAAACTTCTTTACCCAAATGTTTAGTGTTCCCTTATAAGGTTTAACGAATGAAATAAAGTTACCATCAGGTGATAGTTTGCCTGCTGCTATCTCAGGATTACCAAAGAAAATTTCCCTGTCAATCAAAGGAGGTAACTTCCCCTCCTGGGCATAAAGGGCCGGGCCTGCTACTAACCAAAGCGCTAATGCACCAATAATAATTGTTTTCATGGTTTTGTGTATGTGTGAATATTTAGGTGGAGATTCTAATAAACTGCTCGTTTTTTCAAAAGCTCAAGTATCTTTAGTCCGACAAGTCTGGCTGATGCAGGGTTTTGACCTGTAACAAGTCGTTCGTCAACTTTTACATTCTCAGTCTTATTCGGTGCAGCAACATGGTTTGCACCTCTTTCTTTAAGTTTATCCTCCAATAAAAACGGCACTACTTCAGTCATTCCACCCGCTTCTTCTTCAGCATTGGTATAAGCAGCAACTGTTTTTCCGTCAACCAGGTAGGAGCCATCCTTCAGTTTAATATTCACCAATCCTGCAGGTCCATGACATACGGCTGAGATAATACCATTATTATCATATAGCTCACCTGCTAATTTAGCAATATTTTGATTATCAGGAAAGTCCCACATTGCACCATGTCCGCCCACAAAATGAATTGCCGCATAATCCATGATGTTGATCTGATCGGGTGTGTAAGTATTGGATATTGATTTTTGTACTTCAGGATCTTCCCAAAACTCCTTGTTTACAGGATCTTCGAGATTAAATCCGTCAACCGGAGGTTTTCCCCCCTCGGGGCTCATAAAATCAATCTCAATTCCTTCTTCCCTAAGAACTTTCCAGGGATGTGCCGCCTCCGATAAATACCATCCGGTGGGCTTACCGGTACTTCCTTTCACAGGATGACCTGATAATACAAATAGAACTTTCAATCCTTTCATATATTTTCTTTCGTTTGTTGATTGCTCTTGTGCAGACAGAAGAATAACGACTGCCATAAGCACAATCAGAATAATTAATTTCTTCATACTTTCTTCTAAATTAATTTAGAAACACCAAAACGAGAGATTTAGTTTTAAAACGGACGGTATTGTTTGACAGGTTTTTGTAAATAAAAAAGGAGGAAAACTATACATTTTCCTCCTTTTAATACGTTTGATGCTGATTCTTTATATAGCTAAATTGCTATTATTCAACCTCAATAATGAAAGGTAAGCGAGCCTGAACTCCTTTAGCATTTGTCAGAGATTTTACTTCTCTGAAAATAGGATAAAAGACTCCAAGGTTTTCTCTCAGTTTCACATCTTCGGTATTACCCGACAAACTTTCCATTAACTCAGTAAAAGGATCTTTTTGTTCAGGGAAACCCACTGTCCTATAATCTTCAAGATTAGCCATTGATGCAGCAACTGCTATTGCATCCCGTAAACCACCAGTCCTATCAACAAGATTGATATTTAAACCATCAATTCCACTCCATACTCTTCCCTGTCCAATGCTGTCAACGTTAGCTACAGGCATCGATCTTCCTTCTGAAACATGATTTATGAAAGTACTATAAATTCTCTCAATCTGATTGGTTATAACTTTCTCTTCAAAAGAAGTCATTGGACGCATAACCGACATAAAGTCAGAATTTTTATTTGTTTCCACCTTGTCGAAGGTAATGCCCAATTTATTCTGGAAGAAGCTTTGCATATCCGGAATAATTCCAAATACACCAATCGAACCTGTTAAAGTAGTTGGGTTTGCAAGAATAGTATCGGCTGCACATGCAATATAATATCCACCTGAAGCAGCATAATCGCCCATACTTGCAATAAAAGGTTTTGCTTCTGCAGCTAATTTTACTTCTCTCAGAATAACATCAGATGCTAATGCGCTTCCTCCCGGTGAATTGATCCTGAAAACAATAGCTTTTATTGAGCTATCCATCCGTGCTTTCCTGATAGCTTTTGAGATTCTTTCTGAACTTAGATTGTCCTGAGTTCCTTCACCACTAACAATGTCGCCTGTGCCATAAATAATAGCAATCTTATTTTTTGATCGCTTGGGCAGCACTGATGGTTTTACATCTCTGTATTTAGTCAAATTTACTAGCTTGAGTTTGTCATCTTTATCAATACCGGCTGTTGATTTTAGAATATCAATCAACTGATCTTTATATGCTAACTGATCGGCAAAGCCTAATTTCACTGCATCTTCGGGAGCCTCAAGTAATAAGGAATCAGCAGCTTTCATCATTAATTCCTTGTCAAGGTTCCTGGCTTTGCTGATTTCATCAACCATGTGATTCCAAATAGAACTTACATAAGTAAGTGTCTGCTCTTTATTAGCTTCACTCATTTTGTCGGTTATAAATGGCTCAATGGCACTTTTATATTTACCATGACGAATAATCTGAGCATTCACATCAAGCTTCTCAAGCAAACCTTTAAGGAACATCACCTTTCCTGTAAGTCCCTTAAAATCGATAGAACCTTCAGGATTAATCATTATTTTATCGGCTACAGAAGCCAGATAGTAGGCCTTTTGAGAATAAACTTCTCCATAGGCATAAATAAATTTTCCCGATTTCTTGAATTCCAGTAATTCGTTTCTCACCTCTTCAAGAGTTGCCATCCCCGAAGGAATACCGCTTAATTCAAGGTAAATTCCAGCAATATTCTGATCTTCAGATGCCTTCTTAATAAGATCCATGGTTTCTAACAAACCAGGAACGTTGGTCGTCTCAAAAATACTTGTAGTGCTAAATTGGAAAGGTCCTGCAGGACTTCTTTCAGGTATTGCTTTGTCAAATTTAAGATGCAGCAGTGTTTTCTCTGATATTGTTACCTCTTTTTTCCCTGCCATTGAAGCAACAGATGCTATAAAAACAGTTAAAAAGAAGAACATAATTAGCATTGTGAGGATAAATCCTGCCATTGATGCAAGCATGAATTTAAAGAATTGTCTCATGACTTTGTTTTGTTGGTTAGATTTGTAAATTTAAAAGATTTTAAAAAACCGATTACATTTGCCAGTAAATAATCGTTCATGAATGAAGCTTATCTGCTCTTGGGCAGCAACCTGGGGAACAGAAAAACCAATATTGATAAAGCAGTCGAAAAAATCAAAGAGCAAGCAGGTGTAATTATCACTACCTCATCGATTTATGAAACTGAACCCTGGGGAACTGATGCTCCTCTTTCATTTTACAACCAAGTTATAATAATTAAGACGCTACTATCAGCCGAAAGGTTACTTGATATTCTGTTGAAAATCGAAAAGGAAATTGGTCGTTTACGCACTGAAATTAAAAATGAGCCCCGCATTATTGATTTAGATATCCTTTTCTATAATAAGGAAATTATTAAACGACAAAATCTCGAAATACCTCATCCCCGGCTACATTTACGCAGGTTTGTATTAGTACCTTTGTATGAAATTGCCCCTTTATTCATTCATCCACTTCTTGCAAAAAGCATTAGCGAACTATTGAATGAGTGCGGGGATGATAGCTGGGTGAAGAAATTATAAATTAGGAAGTTATGTATGATTATATTGCTATTGAAGGAACTATAGGGGCTGGTAAAACATCGTTGGCAACTATGCTGTCGAAAGAACTAAATACAAGGCTGATACTGGAACAATACGAGGATAATGACTTTTTGCCAAAATTTTATGATGACCCTGAAAAATATGCATTTCCCCTTGAACTTTCTTTTTTAGCAAGCAGATACCAACAGTTAAAGACTGAATTGTCTGTAACTGATATTTTCAGGAATAGGATCATATCAGATTACTTTATCAGCAAATCACTGATTTTTTCAAAAGCAACATTGCCCGAAGCGGAGTTTAATTTGTATTCCAAGCTTTTCGGTATAATCAATCAAACGTTGCCTAAGCCTGATTTGATTGTTTACCTTTATGCAGCGGTGGAAAGGTTGCAGTACAATATTTTTATGAGGGGTCGTTCCTACGAGATGAAAATTGAGGATTCATATCTCGAGAGAATTCAAGAAGGATATTTTGATCATTTAAGGAAACTGGCCGACATGAAAATTTTAGTACTTGATACCAACAGGCTTGATTTTGTTAATAAGCCTGAACATTATGAATGGATAAAGGAAAAGATTTTTCAACCCTATGAGCCGGGCGTCCATACATTTGTTTACTAGTTGTGTGTATCTTACCTGTTTTTATTTTACATTTGAGGTAATATTTTTCCTGTTCGCATTCATTATTTTCAAAATTGGTCAATATGCTATTGGTTGAACCTCCTTATTTTCTTTTTTCTACTGTAATCTTTCTTTTGGCAGTTGTATTGATTCTTCAACACAGAACCAATAAAAAAAGAAGGGAACAGTTGAGAGAAATAGAAAAACATTATGAGGAGTGCAAGAATGAATTATTGCACGTTCGTCAAAAAGCTGAAGAATCCGATAGGTTGAAATCTTCGTTCTTAGCTAACATGTCACACGAAATCAGAACTCCTTTAAATGCCATAATGGGCTTTTCATCACTTCTGCAGAACTATGATGATAATCCTGAAAAGTCGGAGTACATTGAAATAATTAACAAGAATTGTCACAAGCTTCTTGACATGATGGATGAGATCTTTAACATTGCATTGATCGAGTCGGGAATTACTCAAATGTATAAGGAGCATTGTCCGGTTAATGAATTAATAACCGGATTGGTCGCCTATTTCAATATGGAGAAGGAGTCTATGGGCAAACAGGATGTGCAGATAAGAACCAGGAAACTAACACACGATAACTCATTTACTGTCTATACTGATCCCAGAAAATTAAGGCAAACCTTATTTAATTTGATCGAGAATGCCCTGAAGTATACCAATGAAGGATATATTGAAGTTGGTTACGATTTGAAAGATAATTACCTGGTAGAGTTTTATGTAAAGGATACCGGTCTGGGATTTCCTCAGGAAAAACTGGATATCATATTCCAGCGATTCAGACAAGTGGACGATAGTAATACAAGAAACTTCGGTGGCATTGGATTGGGACTTACTCTTTCACAAAAGTTTGTTGAAATGATGGGAGGAACAATGCATGCTAACTCAAACCCCGGCAATGGATCGATATTTACATTTACATTGCCATTTCAGTCTGATTCCAATAGTAAATCAGTTAAGATAGAGCAGGGTAGAACGGTCTGATATAAAAAAAGCTGCCCACATGGCAGCTTTTTTTATTTTTACCTATATCAATTTATTAACTGTTAAAATCTTTGAGCGAATCCATCAGTTTTTTCCTGGTAAAGAAAATTCTGCTTTTAACAGTTCCAATTGACAGATTCAAATTCTCGGCGATTTCCTTATATTTATATCCTTCAGTGTGCATTTCGAAAGGTGTGCGCTGATCTTCTTCCAGTTTAGCTATACTGGCTTCAATTTCTTTAGTATGCATCTGAGAATCGGGCGACACAAAATCTGAGCGTCTTGGAATATTAAGGAAATACAAATCCTCGGTAGTATCTACAATAGTATTTGCTTTTTGATTCCTTCTATAATTATTAATGAAAGTGTTTTTCATTATAGTATAAGTCCAGGCTTTCAAATTGGTGTTGGCTTCGAATTTATCTTTATGAATCAATGCTTTAAGATATGTATCCTGGATAAGGTCTTTTGCTTCTTCTCTGTTATTCGTCAATGTGTTGGCAAAAAACGATAAGTTTTCATGTAAACTGATGAGTTTGCTGTTGAATTCAATTGCTGTCATATCTCCCCTTATTTAAGATTTATATTTTACTGTTTAACAAATAGCATGCAGTTTTAAACATTTTGACGTCTTTTTTTGTGTAATTTAGAGCAAAATAATAGACAAAAAAGTTAAACAGCTGAAATTGTGAAATTTAAAAACATTATAAAATGTTTAATAAATATAGTGCAACAGGACATTAATATCAAACAGTCATAAATTTCCCCATTATGGGACAGTACTTGTCCCTATATAGGAAACAACAGCATAATCTTTAAATTGTTTAAGCTAAAATCCTGATATTGTCAAACATTCGACTGCCGTAAAATGAAAAAAAGTTGTCCCTAAAAAGGACAACTTGTTATAATTTCATGGAAGACAATAGTTTATAGTGGGGCTGACAGACTATAAACTGACTATAATTTACTGAATGTTTTCACAAAATTAGAAGGGTCATTTATTACCTCAACATTAGCCGGAAGTTTAATTTTATGTTCAAGTGTTTGGTAACCACAAATATACACTTTCCTGTCAGAGAACGCTAAACTAATTTGATTGACAATTTCAGAATATCTCTTTTGTGATAACGATGTTGTAAAAGAGCATAAAATGTAATCTACTGACTGTTTATCTTTTATTTCTTCCAGATCCTCGAGAGGTAATGATTGTCCGAGATATATGACATTATGTCCGCTTTTTCTAATCAGGTAATTATAAAACAAGAGGCTCAGTTCATGCCATTCATTAGGAGGAAGAAACAGCAGGAAAGTAGATGGGTTTTCAGCAATGTTTCCCACTTGCCCGTCAATAGCTATGATTAATTTCTGCCTGATCAAATTACTCACAAAATGCTCCTGAGCAGGATATATGGTTCCTATCTGCCAAAGAACACCAATTCTTTCAAAAAAAGGATGTAAAATCTTTTTTACTGTTTCGTCAAAGCCGAGTTTTATAATTGATGAGGAAAGAATTCGTTCAAAGCGAATTTCATCAAAATCAATCATGGCTAAAGTCAGCTGTTCAATCTGGTTTGTAAAATCACTGAATGAGTCGCTGATTTCAACAATCCTGTTGGTGATTTCACTATTATCCATTGAAACGATATTCGATATTTTGAATCCGTTTCTGTTAAGGATTGTTATATTGAGTAACTTTTTAAGGTCTTCATCAGAATAATATCTGATGTTGGTAGGTGTCCTTTCGGGCTCAAACAATTTATACCTTTTTTCCCAGATACGGATAGTGTGAGCTTTAATACCAGAAAGTTGTTCCAAATCTTTGATTGAGTACTTTATCATTTCTCATTAAATAAAAATACTTTCTTTACAAACTTGCAAATTAACAATGCTTCTGTAAAAAAGTTCTCAAAGATATTAAACTGTTTAACTTTTGGCCTAAGAAAGTAATATTTTTCTTGCTTTATCTAAAGCCGGTTCAATTCCACTGATTTCTTTACCACCAGCGGTAGCATAGTGAGGTTGTCCACCACCACCACCTTTGATTTCTTTTGCCAGTTCCTTTATCATTGTTGAAGCATTATGTGAATTTTGCTTAACAAGAGTCTCTGAAATAGCAATAGTTAACAGAGGTTTATTATCGAAGTGTGAGCCAATAATAACAATTAAATCCGTAGTATTCGCGATAAGCTTAAAAGTAAGATCCCTCACCAGGTTAGGTTCAAGTTCCACTTTGGTAATAATAAAGCGGAAATCTTTCGCTTGTTCATACTTATCCTTTAGTTCTGCTACCAGATTCTGAATCTTTTGCGCATTAAAGCTTTCGATCACTGATTTCAGGCTGGAAACTTCGTCCTGAAGATTAGCTGCAGCCTTAACAGGATCGGCATTATTTTTAAGAACACTTTTCAGTTCATTAAGCAAATTTGACTGCTGATAATAGAATTCTTCAGCTTTTTGTCCGGTGATAGCTTCAATTCTTCGAACACCGGCTGCAATAGCTGATTCGGAGACAATTTTAAAGAGGCCTATCTGACCTGTTTGAACAACATGAGTACCTCCGCATAATTCGATTGACTCGCCAAATTTTATCATTCTCACTTGATCGCCATATTTCTCACCAAATAATGCAAGAGCTCCCTTTTCTTTTGCTTCTTCAATAGGAACAGAACGCCATTCCTCTTTTGCATTATTCGACCGGATCAACCGGTTAACCATCTTTTCAACGTTCAGTAATTCTTCATCAGTCAGTTTCTGGAAATGAGCGAAGTCGAATCGCAGATAGTCAGGATGTACATACGATCCCTTCTGTTCAACATGAGACCCCACAATAGTTCTTAATGCCTGATGTAATAGGTGAGTGGCTGAATGATTATTAGCAGTATTGATCCTGTTTTCTTCTGAAACTTTAGCAAAAACCGGTAACTCAGGATTGTCGGGTACCTCATTCGTTAAATGAATAATCTGGTTGTTCTCTTTTTTAGTGTCAAGTACCAAAATTCGTTTACCGTTCCGTTCAATAAATCCGGTATCACCGACTTGACCTCCCGATTCAGCATAAAATGGAGTTTCAGCTAAAACAACCTGGTAATAGTTCTTGCCTTTTGTATTGATTTTACGGTATCTGGTTATATAAGTTTCAGTCTCCAGTTTGTCATAACCAACAAAAGTTGATGAAGTTTCATCCTTTAGTATCACCCAGTCGTCCATTTCAACATTTGCATCTTTTCTTGAACGTTCTTTTTGCAGTTCAAGTCCCTGTTGGAAAGCGTTCATATCAACTTCCAGATTCTGTTCTCTTGCCATCAGACAAGTCAGGTCAATGGGGAATCCATATGTATCATACAGTTCAAATGCAAATTCTCCTGAAATAATACTACCGGGACTATTTGAAATATAACTGTTGAATTTGGAGATTCCATGAGCTAATGTCCGGAGGAAAGAGGCCTCTTCTTCCCTTATGACTTTTACTATTAAATCTTTTTGTTGTGGCAATTCGGTAAAATAACTGCCCATTTCTTCAACCAGCACAGGTACCAGCTTATGAATAAAAGGCTGATTAAGATTAAGGAAAGTATAGCCATATCTTACAGCACGCCTCAGAATTCTCCTTATTACATAACCTGCTTTATTATTTGATGGAAGCTGACCATCGGCTATTGCAAAAGCGATAGCTCTCAGGTGATCAGCAATAACTCTCATTGCTACATCACTTGTGTTGCTTTCGCCATATTTGATTTTGCTTATCGAAGAAATCTCTTTAATCAGAGGTTGAAAGACATCAGTATCGTAGTTTGATTTCTTTCCCTGCAACACCATGCAGAGTCGTTCAAACCCCATACCTGTATCCACATGTTTAGCTGGCAGAGGTTGTAAAGAGCCGTTTGCCAACCTGTTGAACTCCATGAACACCAAATTCCATATCTCAATAACGTGGGGGTCGCTTTCATTAACTAATGTCGCACCATCAATTTGCTTTCTTTTTTCATTGTCACGGATGTCAACATGAATCTCAGAACAAGGACCACAAGGGCCTGTATCACCCATTTCCCAGAAATTATCTTTCTTGCTGCCTCTCAGAATCCTGGTTTTATCAATATGACGCTCCCAAAACTTCAATGCTTCTATATCTTCAGGAAGGTTATCATCAATGTCGCCTCCGAAAATCGTAACATAAAGGCGATCCTTATCAATTTTTACAACTTCAGTAAGATACTCCCATGCCCATTCAATGGCTTCCTTTTTAAAGTAGTTTCCAAACGACCAGTTGCCCAGCATTTCAAACATCGTATGGTGATAAGTGTCGTGGCCAACTTCTTCCAGATCGTTGTGCTTACCCGAAACTCTTAAGCATTTCTGTGTATTGGCAACCCTATCGAACTTAGACGGGGAATTTCCAAGGAAAATATCTTTAAACTGATTCATTCCCGCATTAGTAAACATAAGTGTAGGATCATCTTTAATAACCATTGGTGCTGAAGGAACGATATGGTGTTGTTTTGATTCAAAAAAATTCAGAAAACTGAGTCTGATCTCTTTAGCGTTCATATTAAGTACGTTACGATGATTTTAAGGGCAATAATACTTCTTTTTAACCGTTAAGGGCTTGCAAATTTAGTTTAAAATGTTAATTTTGCGACACCATGATGGGAACATGGTTCATTTAGATTATTGATTAATTAGTTTTTTCATGCCTAAAGTCAGATATCACTTCAACCCAAGATCATTAAAGATTGAGAAGGTGCAAGTGACCTTCCGTCAACGATTCATAAGGTTTTTATCTGTAATTGCATCCGGACTTGTATTTTCATCTGTTGTTTTGCTTTTTGCCTATAATTTTCTAGATTCTCCAAAAGAAAGGATGCTCAAGAGAGAAATCGAGCAATATGAATTTCAGTATAAGGTCTTGAACGATAAATTGAATCAGGTTCAGGATGTTGTTGCCGATCTTCAGGACAGAGATGACAATATTTACAGAGTAATCTTTGAATCTGAGCCTATACCGTCTTCCATCCGTAAAGCAGGCTTTGGAGGGTCAGACCGATATAAGAACCTCGAAGGTTATAAAAATTCAGATATCATCAAGAAGACTGCAAAGCAGCTTGATATGATTGCCAGTCAGCTTTACGTCCAGTCGAAATCTTACGACGAAGTATATGAACTGGCTAAAAATAAAGAGGAAATGATGGCTTCCATCCCCGCCATTCAACCTATTGCTAATAAGGATCTGCGTCGCATTGGATCGTATTTTGGTTATCGTACAGATCCTTTTTATAAAGTTACCAAATTTCATGAGGGAATTGATTTCACTGCTTCTGTAGGCACAGAAATATATGCTACCGGTGACGGTACTGTTGTTGAAGTGAGCAGATCGAAAGGAGGTTATGGTAAATGTATTGTTATTAACCACGGTTACGGTTATCAGACACTTTATGCTCATCTATCTAAAATTGAAGTCAAAGTTGGACAAAAGGTAAAAAGAGGACAAGTAGTTGGCAGGGTTGGTAATACAGGCAAATCTACTGCTCCTCATTTACATTATGAAGTACATAAGAATTCACGAACAGTCGATCCTATCAACTTCTTCTTCAACGACATTACGCCTGAAGAATATGAACTCATGATTGAGTTATCACAGCGGCCTTCTCAAACCTTAGATTAAAATATGCCTTACAAGAAACCTGAAATAAAGAAGGTTTATTATCGCATTGGCGAAGTGGCAGAGATGTTTAATGTAAATGTTTCTCAGATTCGATTTTGGGAAAAGGAGTTCGATATCATAAAGCCATTCAGGAACAAAAAGGGGAATCGCTTATTTACTCAGGCTGATGTTGATAACTTCCACATCATATTTCACTTGGTAAAAGAAAGAGGCTATACTTTACAGGGAGCAAAAGAAAAGCTCAAAACAAATTATAGCGACACCTCCGAAAACCACCAGATTGTCAAAACTCTTCAGGAAAT
>JAEYSM010000084.1 GCA_023434665.1 Bacteroidota bacterium
TTCTTTAAATATGTGGTTCTCAAATTAGTTAATTGATCATACATGTTGTTGTCTCAAATTTCTTCTATTGCCTTACAAATATTGAAAACCGCTCTCGTGTGTTCATAAAAAGCACTAAAAAATGAAACTTTCATTTGATTAACTTCTAGCACTAATAAAATTCGTAGTATTTATCAGGATATTCATCCTTATACAAATCCAAAAACTTTGCATGATCACCTTTTAGCTCTCTATTCAATTTTACAATTAGAATATTCCTATTATACACTCCATCGTTCCATTCATCAATTTGAGGAGCCTGATCAATGATTAGTCTTACCTTCTGTTCATTATTTTGGTAATACATTATTTGCCTATGAGAGTTTAATTTCCAATGATCTGGCTTATTTGACTTTTGTAGACCAAAATGGTCAGGTCGATCTCCAATTAAATAAAAGATCAGCTTAATTAACCTGAGTATGGTTTTTTCATTTAAGTCATTCAAGTTATTTGCCTCGGAAATTTCTTCTTTTGTGATTCGGCAAATTGACAAGAGTTGAGCTTTGTGATTTCTATCTGAAATTTCGATTGTTCTATCAATACTAAGCTCAATTGAATTAATAATTTTAATCAATCGGAGTTTCCATTCAGTACAATTCTTTATACCTGAATCACAACGAAAGTTCTGTTCACCATATAGATATCTCAATAAGGTTTCGAATGAATCACTTAAATTAATATACCCTTCCTCCATAAATTTCGCACTAATAGTGCTCGAATTTCAAGTTATAATTCCGTATTTAATTATTCATTTGTAAGTCTTTCCTCATTTCTGAAATTCATCTCTTCAATTTGCTTGAAAGGCTCATCTCTCTTAAATTTGTTTCCAGATTCAAAAAATTTCTTTAATGCCTCATTGGCAATTTTGGGTTCAATACCTGGTGTTCTTGACAATGAGTTGTGCATATGAAAATCCTCAAAGCAACCTTGAAGTTCTTTTCTAATGTTTTTAAGCCCATTAAGAATCTCAGTGTTTAAAAATGGCTGAGAAACAGTATAGTAAGTGATGAATTGATTAAATTCAAAAAATAGTTCTTCACCAAGTCTTTGTTCTCCACTATATTGATACTGCTGTATCTTAAGCTTTAATTGAAACAATTGTCTCAGAATTTCTTTGTGTATTTCTATCTTCTCTTTGTATATCCATGAGTAGGAGATCTTTTGCCGCTCAATTGACTTTTCGACCTTACCTTTAATAAAAGAGTAGAAGGCAATATTGCCTAAAACAGCAACAAGCCCAGGAATTATTAAATTTAAAATATCCATCGTATTATGGTTTAAAAAACCAGATATCCTTAAGATATCTTATTTGAATTAATCACCCTTTTTATGTATGTGAGGCCTTAATGAAGGGTCATTTTTTGGTGTTTCTTTATTGTCTCTTTGACGCCTATCTGGTTTCCCAGTTGATTCAGCGATTCTTTTTGGTCCAGGTTTAATTTCCATCATGTTAAGGTTTTTAAAGATTAAGTCTTACGGATGTTGAATGTTAATATGCAATTCAAATCATTGGCATCAGTAATTGCCAATTTTATTATGTCATTTAAACTACACAAATTATACTTCGCATTTTACATAAAGGAAATGCCTTTTTGTAGAGACCTAGCATTCAAGATCTCCACAAAAAGGCTTATCAGTTTACGAGTAAATCTTACTATTCGCCGTCAGCATTTCCTTGATACCTGCTACTGAGCTTAGAACTCCGGTTGCTTCATACGGCATGTAAATGATCTTATTATCTTTTCCGCTCACCATTTCACTCAGGGTGTCGATATACCTTACTGCTATCAAATAATTTACCGGGTCGCTCTTGGTGCCGGCTATAGCATTGGTGATTTTCTGAATTGCCTCAGCTTCTCCATGAGCAGTCCGTATTCTTGCCTGGGCCTCCCCTTCTGCTTTCAGGATCTGTGATTGCTTTTCACCTTCGGCATTATTGATTTTCGATTCCTTATCCCCTTCTGACTGTAAAATCTTAGCTTGTTTATCACCTTCAGCTTCCAGCACTTTAGCTCTTTTATCGCGCTCAGCCCGCATCTGCTTTTCCATTGCAGCTCTTATTTCCTGTGGTGGATTGATATCTTGTAATTCAACCCTGTTTACTTTTACACCCCATTTATGACCCGCTTCATCTAATACAGCGCGTAACTTGCCATTTATGGTATCCCTGGAAGTAAGCGTTTGATCCAGATCCAATTCGCCAATCACGTTTCGGAGGGTTGTTTGAGTCAGTTTTTCAATAGCATCCGGAAGGTTAGAAATCTCATAGATTGCCTTTACCGGATCAGTGATCTGAAAATAGATTATCGCATTGATCTCTGTACCTACATTATCTTTGGTGATAACATTTTGTTTGGGGAATTCATATACAGTTTCTCTCAGGTCAATTTTAGTGACGGTTCTGGTCGTGACAATACTTCTTCCATCAATACCGACATCCTGCCTGACGAATCGCCACATAATTTCTCTTGGCCTGTCAATAATTGGCCAAATGATATTGATACCGGTTGGTAAAGTCCGGCTGTATTTACCAAGTCTTTCAATAACAATAGTTTCTGATTGCTGAACAATCTTAAAACCCGAAGCGGCAAAAATAATTACAAATAGTGCAATTACACCCAAGATGATAATAGGACCCATTGTTAAATCTCCTTTTTGATTGCTTTAACTGTTAATATGGTGCTGTCAACTTTCAGTATTTCTACCTTTTCCCCAGCATTTAGGATTTCATTGTTTTCTGATTCTGCTTTCCAGTCGTCACCTTCAACAGAAATTCTTCCCGTATTGAGAGAGTTGTCAATAGTAACCGTAACCTTTCCGGTTTTGCCAACCAGTGCATGAACGTTCGTTTTCAGATCGCCGTTTTTTTTGTGCCCATACTTTAGGATGAAAGGCCTTACACCAAAAAAAGCGATTAGTGTTCCTATTGAAAAAGCCAACAACTGAATTTTAAAGCCCAGTTCTATTGATGCAGTTACTCCGGCAAATATGCAACCAATCGCCAGACTAGCTGCAAAAAATGCCGGTGTGAAAATTTCCAGGATAAACAGGATAATAGCAACAATTATCCATATATGCCAAATTTCAAGTTCCATAAAGTACTTATTTATTGATTGTTGAACGATAATATAAACTCAGGTATCCGGCAGTATAAATATAAATTGAATCGTCAACGAGCAGTTTAGACAAACAAATCTACTAAAACTATCTGGTTTTTATATATCCAAATAAAAATTTTATAATTTTCATTTTTAAAAGTTTATTTGATATGACGTCTCCTATTCTGAATGTACCTGTCTTTCAGTTCAATGACTCGCATTTCAGCTTCTACAAGTGCAGCCGGTATTTGCAAACTTATCTCCCCAATACGACAAAACAAGGCGTCTCCCCCACTCCTGTTTCAGGTAGCAGATTACTTGGATAT
>JAEYSM010000027.1 GCA_023434665.1 Bacteroidota bacterium
CCCTTCCCCCTTCAGGAAATATATCCCAGGTTTCAGATCGGAAACATCAACCGTTGTAATAGACTTGTTTACTTGTATTTCCTTTACTTGTTTACCCGTAATATCTATTAAGTTAAATCCACTGTCTTTTTGGTTGAATTCGGGATAGTCAATTGTAAAAGAAGCAGTAACAGGATTGGGATACAATCTAAACGGAATGTTTGGGGCTGAAACGACATTGGTAACATCATTGTTCGCATTTCGCTTATAGATTCCTTTTATTATTGGTTGTGATTCTAAGCCTTTGTAACGGTATTCAACAACAAACACATAAACATACCCAGATGTAGAACCTACCCCGGCACGCATTGGATAAGTAGATTCTTCAGGTAATCCTTCATCGTAATCTTCCCATGTTTGGCCGAAATTATTTGTCCTTTTTATATTGCGATAGTAAATATTTGCATATAAGTATTTGTCATCCGCAAAAATTCCGTAGGCAAAACCAGGCTTTCTAATCAATGTCCATGTTTCTCCCCGATCGGAAGATCCAAATAATTCATTGTTGTACACCGCATCACCTACATAAATATTTCCTGCACCATCTTTGATTAATTGAGCATCCCAGGCAAAGTATTCATCGTCGGTTATATGAACAACCTGCGACCAGGTAAGGCCTCCATCGATTGATCTGTAAATATAGGATGCTCTTAGGAGCCTGCTTTTATAGTTATGAACACTTAAAACTACAAAGGCTGTATCCTGAGTTAAAAATAAAGTTGCCCCGGTAAAGGCATAAAGGTCGGGATCTACATTAATCAATGTTAGCGAATCACCAAAATCGGGTGACCAATACAATCCAGTATTTGTGTTAAAAAGACAATTACCATTATTAGCGCATGAGACAGACCATCTGGTAGTTCCTGATGGGAAAAAAACCATATTCCACTCACCATTGCCTTTTGACTTGTACAATGTATCGTTTGCCCGAAGCCAGAAAAAGCCTCCACTATATTCGACGTCATATTCTTTAGCAGGGATCTCATGAGAGATTAATTTCCATGTGCCTTCAGATTCAGTATATTTCCATAAATTATTATAATGAGTCACTCCTGTCGGAACTATTATTGTTCCGGAATCATCAACTGCAAAACTTTCGATCCAGGCTTCTAATAAACCATTGCTGATATTTTGCCATGTATCACTCTGATCATACGAAATATAAATTCCATCTTTTGATCTTGCTATTAGGTCACCATCACGCAAACGAATTATCTCACTTAAAAAATAATAATTTATTTTTTGATTCCAGGTATTCCCATCATCATGTGATTCAAAATATCCACTCTCTTTCGTAAGTACTATCAGATTATTATTAAAGAAAACAGATTCAGCAGGACCGTCAAAGATTTTATCCCAGGAAATTCCACCGTCCGATGACCTGATAATGCCCTTGTCTGTGTATGAATCATATAAGAGGTACAGCCTATTTTGTTTGTCAGTCAATACGTCGACCAATTCTCCGTTGCTTGCCATTTCTATTGAGTCCCAAACAATTCCATCAGGTGAAGTGAAAAACCATCCATTCTGATTATAATCATATTGAAAGCTATATAAAAAACCGGCAGCATCGAATACAAGGTGTGAGAGATGTTGGTTAGTGATATGTGATACAGTCCATGATTCTCCTAAATCTGATGACGAATAAAGAAAAGAACCAGTACTTCCCAACAGAACCATTAAATTACCGTTATGTATAGTGAAATCCCATATGTTAGCCGGAAATTCCACAAGTACATTCCAGCTTTCTCCTTCATCGGTTGACCGGAAAAGCTTCGTTTCCTTTACAAGAATAATTGAACCATCAGATGCCACAACCATTTCATTAGCCCGATGAATATCTTCCTGAGAAATATTGAACCATGATTCACCCATATTAGTTGATTTATACAAAGATCTGTTTGAATAATCCCAACTTAAAGAATATAAATTACCTGAACTATCCTGGGCTATTTTGTCGATGATACCACCATAAGGTCCGTTAGTAAATTCCCATTGAGCAGCAACTATTAAAGTTTGTAAGCTTAAAAGAAAAAGTAGTATTAGTTTAGTCATGTCGTGTGTGGTTATGAAGTGAGTGTTCATTAAACTAACTGAACTTGCGCCGGATTGTTCTGTGGAGGCAATAAACACCCAGTTGTTGATAACTTAATATTTTTTAACACTTAAACTACCTGATTTATACTATTTTAGTAGCGCCCCTCGGTCATTATTTATTTCTCATCTACTAATTAATCTAGTAACCAGAAGTTATGCTTAAACAGGAAAAACGAATATTACTGGCAGAGGATAGTGACGACCATATGTTTCTTTTTAAAAAAGTCGTCAATACATTACCTCTAAAGACAATTCTCCATACTGTTCAGGATGGGGTTGAATTGTGCAATTATATTCGGAATCCACTTAACCCGCTCCCAGATATTATTTTCCTCGATATAAACATGCCGCGCAAGAACGGATTGGAATGCCTTAAAGAAATAAGGGATTGCAATGCCTTTAACCAAATCCCCGTTGTTGTATATACAACTTCAGATGAAGAATCAGATAAAAAAAGTGCGCATGAAAACGGAGCTAATTTGTACTTAATTAAAGATGGGGATTACCGTTCTTTGTCAAGAATTATTCTTTTGCTGCTAAGCGAAAATGAAGAAGAAACAAGCAAAGTGGGTGCAGCAGATTATCATTTTCAACAGCATGAAGTATAATTTTTCTGCAACAAGGAACCTTATCACAATCATTTTCACCTCATTCATCTTACAAGCTTATACTCAGAATATCACTGTGAAGGAGAGTATACCGCAAAAAATGGGAAGGTGGGGTTTGACTTTTGCCGAAGAGTTTGATGGCACAGCTTTGCGAAGTAACGAATGGTTTACCTATTATCCTTATACGGAAGATGGAAGCGACTCTTGTGTTTTTTGTCGTACCCATGGTGATGCTGAATCACAGATTTATCTGGATGAAAATGTAGAGGTTAAAGATGGTAAGCTTTTGCTGATAGCCAAAAGGGAAGATGCACAATGGATGGGAACAGAGCGGAAGTTCACCTCTGGAATGGTGCAGTCGAAACAGAATTTTGGAATGGGTTATTATGAATTCAGAGCTAAGCTTCCTGCCGGACAGGGATTATGGCCGGCACTCTGGACATTCGGCGCAAAGTCCGCAGAGATAGATTTCATGGAAGCTCGCATGAAAAAACCTAAAAGATTCCATATCTCGGTGCATAACTGGAACATCAGGCAAATGGAATACAAAAGGGTACGAAGTAAGACCGACTTATCGGAAGATTTTCATGTTTATGCAATGGTCTGGGATAGCAACTTTCTGAAGTTCTATTTTGACGGACAGGAAGTATGGACACTTTGCAAATACACTACAAGATCGGGGCGCAATCCACGGAACTGCGAAAATGCCATTGCAAAAAGATTCGGTACACAAGCTGTATTTCCATCAGATGATGAAAGGTTAAATTTACTTATGAACATTGCAATTCTTCCCGAAGTTGATGAGCCAGTAAGATCATCAGCCGTAAGAGCAACCTTTCCAAGCCGGATGGAGATAGATTATGTGAGGGTTTATACTAAAGAGTGATTGGCACTCAGCATTCAGCATTCAGCACTCAGCAGTTAGGAATTAGCAGTTAGCAACCAGTAGTTAGCAACCAGTAGTAAGCAACCAGTAGTAAGCAACCAGTAGTAGGCAGTAAGCAGTCAGAATCAGTGTTTTAGTGTTTCACTGTTTCAAACTCCGCCTTATTGTGCTTGTGTTTAAATAATATTGCAAACAGAACAGCTACGACAGCGGCATAAGCAGCAAATGCAAACCATATGCCTGGCCAGTCTTTCGAACCATCGGGAAGTAAAAAGTACTTGTCGATCATTATTCCGCTCAGGAAACTTCCAAAAAATGCTCCGAATCCATTAGTCATCATCATAAACAATCCTTGTGCGCTTGCTCTGATTGATGGACTGCTTTGCGTTTCAACATAAAGTGACCCTGAAATATTAAAGAAATCGAATGCCATACCGTAAATGATGCATGATAAGATGATCATCCATAATCCTTCGGCCGGATTACCCAATCCAAATAACGCAAACCGCAAAACCCATGCAATCATACTGAATAACATGACATTCTTAATACCAAACCTCTTCAAAAAGAAAGGAATTGTAAGGATGAATAAGGTTTCAGACATTTGGGAGATTGACATAATGATTGCAGGATATTTCACTGCAATTAAATCTTTATATTCCGGTATTAAAGCGAAATCGTGCAGGAACGTATCACCATAAGCATTAGTCAGTTGTAATGCGGCACCCAATAGCATGGCAAAAATAAAGAATACCGCCATTTTATAACTTTTAAACAACTTAAATGCATCGAGCCCCATGGCATGGATAAAACTCCTCTTAGCTTCTCTGTCTGGTGAAGGAGGTGTATCAGGAAGAGTGAATGAATACATGCCTAAAATGAATGCTGCTCCGGATGCAATATAAAACTGAAAGTGAGAGGTCTCAAAATGCAGAAGACTCACTGTCCACATGGCAACTATAAAACCTATGGTCCCCCATACACGGATTGGTGGATATACTTTGACTATGTCGAGTCCTTCCCTCTTTAAAGCACTGTATGCCACGGTAATGGAGAGTGCAAGAGTGGGCATATAAAACATCATGTTAAGCAGAATAATCCAGAAAAAGGTGTCCGGATTATTTACCTGAGGTAAATAAAACAGGAAAGCTGCACCAACAATATGAAAAGCGCCCAATAACTTTTGAGCACTCACCCATCTGTCGGCGATAATTCCGGCAATTGCAGGCATAAACAAGGAAGCAATGCCCATGGTCGAAAAGATAGCACCAAACTCTGAACCCGACCACTGCTTATTTTGAAACCAGTATGCACCAATAGTGATCAGCCATGAACCCCAGATAAAAAACTGGAGAAAATTCATGACGGTAAGTCTTAATTTAATATTCATATTGAGGTTGTTAGAACGGTTTGTACCAATGGATGCCAAAGGTAGGAATATCCGTTCAAACACAAAACGGGTGCAAAGAATATTTGGTCAAAATAGAATAAAGATCAGGCAATTTGATTCAATGCTTCATTCCTGAAATATTTTTGTAGGTACTTGTCTATTTCTTCAGGCGTGACCATTGGTGAAAATCTTCTTATCGGCATTCCCTCACGATTTATCAGAAACTTGGTAAAATTCCACTTAATTGAATTCCCTAATATTCCTTTTAACTCTTTTTGCAGATAGGCAAATATTGGATGTGCATCAGGTCCGTTCACATCCACTTTCGAAAACATTTGGAAAGTTACCCCATAATTCAGAACACAACCTTCGGCAATAGACTTCTCATCACCAGGTTCTTGTGAGCCAAATTGGTTACATGGAAAACCCAGTATAACCAACCCTTTATTACTATACTTTTCATGAAGTTTCTGCAATCCTGCCATCTGAGGTGTTAAACCACAAAGGCTTGCTGTGTTGACAACCAACACTATACTCCCACGGTATACGTCCATTTTTACTTCTTTACCCTGAAGGGTTGTTGCCCTGAAATCAAAGAATGATTCTTTCATAACTGATTCTCCATTTTAAGATAAGAAACTATAAAAGACTTAGTTTGTTCATTCTTCTTTTCTTTTTATTAAACAATAATCAGAAGAAAAAAGCTGAAAATATTTTGCAACATATTAGTAATCTGATTGTTAAGAGTAGTGTATTAACATAATTATTAGTAAACCCCATATACTTAATAAAACACTTTGAAAACTATGAAAACACTTATTAAAAACTCAATTGCAATTCTAATCCTGTTCTTTATCAGTTATACATCTTTCAGCCAGACTGACACAACACGTTCGTCAACATCTCAGGATTTTGACCGGAATGCTCAGATTGACATTGAAAGACAGGATGAATTAGACAGGAATCGCCAGACGGATGACGCGCGTGATATAAACCGCGATACCCGTGATGATTGGAACAGTGATGTGGATAATACCCGAAGGGATGTTGATAACACCCGTGACCGTAGTTTATCACGCGATGCTGATGCAGCTATCAGGAGTGACAGGGATGATCGGTACGAAGATCGTGAGGATTTGATGGATGAAAGAGCAGACATGGTCGAAAATATCAACGAAGTTGAACTGACCGGCAATTATGATGCTGATTTCGCCAAGATTATGATCGAACATCATAAAGGTGCTGTAGATATTGCGGATAAATTTATCAGCAAAACAGAAAACGACCAACTCAAGGAAATTGCCGAAGAATCGAGAGACAGGAAGAAAGCTGATATCAAGATAATGGAGGATATCCTCGACAGGTTGGATGTTGACGACAACAGGAATGACGCCAGAGTAGATTCACCTCTGAGAAATTCGCTCAGTACTAACATTAGCAGTTCAAAATCAGCAAGTATGAGTGGCGATATTGATAGCGATTTTGCTCAGATGATGATTGAGCATCACAAACAGGCTATTGAACTTAGCAAAATGGAAGTCGAAAACGGAACAAATCCTGATGTTCAGGCTTTGGCTAAGAAGATAATTGAGGATAACGAAAAGCAGATAACCAAACTTAAAGAACATAAAGGAAAGTCCATGGAGAGTATGGATAAATCTGATTACAATAAGGACAAATCAGATCATAAAATGGACAAAAATAAAATGGACAATCAATAAAGAATTCTAAAGAGGTTGTTACTCTTATTTAAGAAACCTTTATTTCTGTACTAATTTAACCATAATTATCACAAAGCCCTGCTCGTTCATTCGAACAGGGCTTTGTCGTGTAGTACCCTATCACACATGAAAAGGCCGCATATACAGTCCATTTGCTCAGCATGGACCGGTGAATGGATTACCTGATCAGCAAGCATTAAGACAAGATATTGGATCATCTGATAAGCATAAAATGACCGGTTTGTGGATTGGCAATCGTTGAATTGAGGTAGCCAGGCATAATAAAGTATGCCTTAAAAACATACACTCCGGCAGGGGCGGGTTTTCCGTTGATGTTTCCATCCCAACCATGTTCATAATCCTCAGTCTCAAAAACTCTTTGTCCCCATTTATTAAAAACCTGCAATATGTAAGCAACCGGCACATTATCACTATCTATAACGGGCCGGAACAAATAATTAAGTCCGTTAGGGGCAAATGCATTGGGGAAAAGAACACTTAAGTTGCACGGTACAAGGTCAACACTCGCCGAGCCTTTACATCCTGCGCTATTAATAACCTCCACGGTGTAAGTACCTGCATCAGCTACTTCAATGTAAGACATTGTGCTGCCTGTATTCCACAAATACGAATCGTAATCAATACCTGCATCCAAGCGATGCGAGATTCCTGCACAAAGTTCTTCTGTTTCAGAGATAAATAAATTAACACCCTGGTTTACGAACAATTCGAATGACTGTTCGGCAGAACATCCTGCTGCATTCACTGCCGTGACATTGTATGTGCCTGTTTGACGAAGGGTAAGCTCAGACAAAACTATCTCGGCTGATGTTGCAGTGAAGCTTTCGGGTCCACTCCATAAAAGATCAAGCACTTGCTGATCAAAAGAATTAACCTTTAAAATCGTCTGATCGCCTTCGCAGAAATTTCCACCACCGGTCGCTTCAATTAGTGGTACAGGTTTTATCGTGATCTCATTGGATGAAAACATTGCAGGCACCTGATAGCCTGATTCGTGTAACATCATATACTCTACCGGATCCCAGTTTATACCTGAAGTTCCCGGTGCCTTACTGAAAAACAACATATCAAAAAGTAATCCATCGGGCACGGATACAGAACCGGCGATGCTCCAGCTAATTATTACTTCGCCGGGAAACGAAATCACATTCATCGTTCCGGCATCCAAACCTGAATGCTTGAATCCGATTTCGGTAAACTCAACAACTGAAACATCATAGGTAAAGCGAATCTCGAACGAGGCAATTGATGAGAAATTCTTGGTAAATACAGGCTCCCTGACCGGCGGACCAAGGCACTGAATTCCTTCATCTGATAAAATTTCCACTTCAGCAAACTCAAGGAGTGGAACTTCACAGATCATTTGATCTTCACAGAGTTTGTCATCACGGATAATAACAGTATAGAGTCCCGGTGACAAACCGAGGAAGTCAGGTTCATTTTGCCAGTTGATTCCGTCAATATTATACTGCAACGGCGGATTATATGCCTGCGCAATAATATGGAGTTCGCCATCAGGCTGCGCATTTACCGATGGTTTGGCTGTATAGTCAATAATTTCAGGAGGCTGCAAAGCCTGTATTGTAACATTCACAATTTCAGTCGAAGCACAACCGCCGTTCGATACAATAAGGTTCAGGTAATCTCCCGGTGGAGCAGCTATCAAAGCCGTACCTCCCGAAACGGCCACATCTTTAAATTCACCTGTCGCATATTGAATATCATACATGCCATCGGGTACATTTAAAAAAGAGAAATTAATGGTACCCGGTGAATTACAATATGCCGGACTCTGCCCGGTAGCCTGAAGTTGAGGCAATCCTGTAACATGCACATCAATTACTCTCTCCTCCCCTTCACATCCAAAGGAATTTGTCTCAACTACTGACAATTGGAATATGCCCACTACATCCCAGGTTTTTTTATAAAGAGCATAGGACGTTTGTACGATAGTACCATTAAGTCGCCAACTGTATGTTGAACCCGACCCTGCAACAGAATCTACCCAATACTGCTTACTGTCGCCCTGACAAACGACATGTGTCTCAGCAGCATAAGTTACTGATGACATCAGCAGAATGATTGAATAAATAATGTGCCTGAGCTCCGTCATTTCTCGATCCCGGGATTTTAGTTATGCCAGATTGGGGAAGTTGTAGGAGCCGGATTAATTGTGAGGGTAACAGGTGTACGAGTTGAGCTGAAACAAGTACCAACCTGTGCTTCTGCGTAGTACGTTATTGTACCTATTGCATTTAGTGTTGGACTCGCCACAATATTTCCACCGGTTGGTGAATCATACCATACGACGTTGACACTTGCAGGAACGGTAACAGCTGCTGTTAGAGTTTGAAGAGGGTTGGTGGCACATTCCGTTTGATTTTCCGGATTGGTTGGTGCGGCAGGTGAAGGTTGAACTGTAACGTCCACTTCAACAATAGTT
>JAEYSM010000069.1 GCA_023434665.1 Bacteroidota bacterium
TCTTAGAGGAATTGTCAGAGGCTGGTCTTAAAGTGACTCCGCAGCGTATGGCTGTGCTGGAAGTTTTAAAGAAGTCATCTGACCACCCTACTGCGGAGGCCATCCACCGAAAGGTGCTGGATTCCATTCCCGGAATTTCGGCCACTACTATTTATAATACTCTTGAAAAATTCGTAGACAAAGGCCTGGTGAAGAGGGTGAAAACGGATGCCGACGTGATGAGATATGAGCCGATGAGTGAGCCTCATCATCATTTGTACTGCTATGATAGTGACAGGATGGAGGATTATTGGGATCCTGAGCTTGACCGTCTGCTGGAGGAGTACTTCAGGAATAAGAAGATCAAAAATTTTAAAATACGCGACATCAGGTTGCAGATTATGGGTGATTTTAGGAACATTTGAATGAGTAGAATTAAAAATCAAAACAATTAATCATCAAAAAATTTAAAAAATGAAATCAATGGAAAAAGTAACTGAAATTGGATTAGATCGTGGACTTTCTGTCCAGCTTATTGAGAAACTTAATGATTTGCTGGCTAATTACCAGATATTTTATCAGAATACCCGTGGCTTCCACTGGAATATTAAGGGTGAGAAGTTCTTTGAGCTGCATTTGAAATTCGAAGAGTTATATACTGACCTGCAGGTGAAAATAGATGAAATTGCTGAGCGTGTACTGACACTGGGCGGAACTCCTGTTCATTCTTTTAGCGGATACCTGAATCTGGCAAAGGTTAAACCGATTGAGAATGAGTCGAACGGAAATACTTGCGTGGAGCATATTCTGGATGCTTTCTCCACATTGCTGGTGAAGGAAAGAGACATCCTTAAGGTGAGCGCCGAACTGGATGACGAAGGTACCAACGCTTTGATGAGCGATTATATCAGGGAAAAAGAGAAACTCGTCTGGATGTATTCAGCGTTTCTTGCCAAGTAGCAGTCAGCAGCTAATACCGAGTGTGGTAATTTCACCCTGAAAAGTAAGATTTTTGGGTTTTCTGAAATTACCACATTATTTTTGTTATTAATATAAATGTTTGAGATGAAATACATAGGTGCACACGTAAGTACCTCAGGCGGAGTAGATAAAGCTCCCGAAAATGCTTTTAACATCGGCGCAAAGGCTTTTGCCCTGTTTACTAAAAACCAGAGGCAATGGGTTGGAGCCCCGCTTCAGGAGGAGAAAATAGCGGGCTTTAAAGAGAATTGCTCGAAATTCGGCTATAGTCCCGACCATATTCTTCCTCACGACAGTTACCTGATAAACCTGGGACATCCCGGCAGGGATGAGCTGCAGAAGTCACGCAATGCTTTCCTTGATGAAATGCAGCGATGTGAGTTACTGGGTCTCAAGATGCTGAACTTTCATCCGGGAGCATCACTCAATCTTGTGGATACAGAAACATGTCTGCTTACCATTGCACAATCGATCAATATGGCGCTTGATTCGACCAACGGAGTGACAGCAGTTATCGAGAACACTGCCGGTCAGGGAAGTAACCTTGGTTATGATTTCGAACATCTGAAGTTTATTATTGATCATGTTTCAGACAAATCGAGAGTGGGCGTTTGCCTGGATACCTGTCATACTTATAGTGCCGGTTACGATCTGGTAACTCCGGAAGGCTATGAAGAAACCATGAGGCTCTTTGATGAGATTGTAGGCTTTAAGTATCTGAAGGGATTACATCTGAATGATACACAAAAGGCACAGGGCAGTCATGTGGACAGGCATGCAAGCATCGGAAAAGGGTTCCTGGGAATTGAGGTCTTCAGAAGAATCGTCAACGATCCCCGCTTCAACAATTTGCCCCTGATCCTTGAGACGCCTGATGAAGATATCTGGAAAGAAGAAATTGAACTATTATATGGTTTGACGAATCAAGGATAAACCAGAAGGTGTTTTGAACGATGGAATAGCAAACCGAATGCTTATTCGCTGATCCTGAAGAAAAATCTTTAAATTGCAGGTAATTTAGTGAATAGCAATAATGCGGATTGTAATTAAGTGTGATTTTTTATATTAAATGAAAGCGGGTGGATATGATGGAATTGAATGGTGTTTCCATACTTGTAGCTGAAGATGAGGATGCAAGTTACAGAGCAACTGAAAGAATACTTCAGAAGGCGGGTGCTGTGTGCGCACGGGCGGTTAATGGGTTAGAGGCCGTGGAGATTGCGTCGGAAAGAGATGACTTAGGGTTGGTTCTGATGGATATTAAAATGCCGGTAATGAATGGTATTGAAGCAACGAGACGTATTAAAGCAAAAAAACCTCATCTGAAAGTGATCGCTACTTCAGCTTTCGCGATGCCCGGTGACAGGCAGATTTACCTTGATTCAGGCTGCGATGATTTTATCCAGAAGCCCCTCTTTACAGAAACTCTGATTGAAATAATAGTTAAACACCTGAATACCAAATCCTAAGTGCTGACTGCTAAGTGCTGACTACTGAGTGCAGACTGACTGCCGACTGTGGACTGTTGACTAGTGACTACTGAGTGCTGAGTGTAGAATGGACTACGATAACGGAACCTCCAAATAAAACGAAGTCCCATCTTCATTGCTGTTGAAATGCAATTTCCCTTTGAGGTACTTTGTGGTGAGTAATCTTGCTGTATAAGTGCCAATGCCCCTGCCGCTTCCTTTGGTTGAAAACGACCGCTGAAATATCTGGTGCCTGGCTTCTTCTGTAAGGGGTGGGCGACTTTGTACACAGAACCGCAGGGCTTTGTCGAAAAGCTTCACTCCTGCTTTAACCACCATGCCGGGACTGGAAGCTTCGAATGCATTATCCAGCAGGATGGCAAGTATGTGCTTCAGTATTTGTTTGTCGGTTCTGAACCGGATATGGTGGGATAGCGGATCAATGAATAGCTTCTTGTCTTTCGCTATTTCCTGATCTTTGAATTGTTCTTCCAGCTCATATAGTACACTCACCGACAAGAGTTCACCATAATTGAGTTGCAGGGTCCCCGCCTCTGCTTCGGGCAGTATTTTCTGTAACTGAAGGTCTGAAAGCAGTTCATTGTTGACTTTCTCGACTGTTTCGAGCACTTTAAGATTTTGCTCATCCAGCGTATCCTTTTGGATCGAGGATACCATGCTGCTCAGTTCACTGGCAGTATTGAGCAGGTCGCTAATATGGGTTTTTTCAATCTGCCTCAACTTGTGGTCGCTGATGTCTTTTATGCATACAATGGTCAGTTCCTGCTCTTTGTAGATGAGCGGGCTGGCTTTAATCTTAATGTCGTAGGAAGTGATTTCCTTTCCGTCGAGGGCTGAAATCCGGGCTTCCTTAACTACAGGTTTCCCTGTCTTCATGCTCTGCAGTATGGCATTCACTACTCCGCAAAACCTGCATGCTTTGGTTGTTCCACAACCACCGGGTTCCTCTTTTGAATGAATGCAATTGAGCAGATTCCCAAGCCGCGAGCCTAGGGGCATACTCAGATTTTCAAGATCAAGAAACTTTATGAGGTTGGTATTGGCATAAACCAACTGCCTGTTGGCATTCAGAATCATGGCCAGATCGGGCATTGCTTCCTGGAACATCCGTAAAAGGGGGTCCTTTTTGAGCTCGTGATAAAGGCTCTCAACCTTTGGCTGTTCCGTTAGTTCGGCACTGGCAAAATAGGTCTTTTCAAACGGATGGCCCGATCTGTCCATAGTTATATTATTTACTAAAACAATTGTCCCAGTTGGTGTTTCTCATGTCACCCGATTTCTCAAATTCAACATGCATTCCAAAGGCTGCTGCCAGGGTACATGGTGTATGGGTATCTCCGGCAAGGCTTGCATAATCCCAAAGGGCTTGTTTATAGTCAGGGTGAACGCAATTCTTGATGATCTCAGCCATCTTGGCGGAAGGTGATTTCGACCTGAGGTCGGCAATTCCGTTTTCGGTGATGATGATCTGCACTGAATGTTCACTATGGTCGGTATGCGAAACCATGGGAACAAAAGCACTGATTTTGCCGCCTTTAGCCACTGAAGGACAAGTGAATATTGATATATAGGCATTGCGTGTAAAGTCGCCTGAGCCTCCGATGCCATTCATCATCTTACGTCCCATTACGTTGGTGCTATTTACATTACCAAATAAGTCGCACTCTAGGGCTGTGTTGATGGAGATGATTCCGATACGACGCGCAACTTCAGGACTATTGGATATCTCCTGCGGGCGCAACACTATTTTATCATGGAAGAAATTGAGGTCGGCATATACCTTGCGTAATTGTTCCGGCGAAACGGTAAGCGAACAACCACTGGCAAAAGATACGCGACCTTCGGCAATAAGGTCGATTACACTATCCTGAATTACTTCGGTGTACATCTGGAAATTAGGAATTTCCTTGTGCCGGCCTAACGCACCAAGCACAGCATTGGCGATGTTGCCCACACCTGATTGCAGCGGGAGAAAAGATGCAGGAATGCGTCCTGCTTTCAATTCGCGTGAAAGGAATTCAGCCACATTGTTACCGATCTTTTCGGTCACTTCGTCGGTTTCAGAAAAACCTTTTACTTCATCGGTACTGTTGGTGAGCACGATTCCCACGATTTTGGAAGGGTCAACTTTTATGTATTCCTTACCTGCCCTGTCTGACGGCTTATAAATGGGTACTTCCCTCCTGTTTGGAGGATCTGCCATCACAATCAGGTCGTGCATTCCCCTGAGTTGCTGGGGATGATATGAGTTAAGCTCGATGAGGATCTTATCAGCCACCTGGCAGATGGTAGGAGAAATCCCTACACCGGTGGTAAGTATAATTTCGCCCTGCTCGGTAACATCACAAGCTTCGATGATTCCCCAGTTAATCTTTCCGAGAAATCCATAACGGATGTTCTGGCCTACAACTGATAAGTGGGAGTCAAAATAATCGGCTTTACCGGCATTGATCAGGTTACGTAGGTCGGGATTCGACTGATATGGGGTGCGAAATTTTACTGCTTCGGCCCTTGCAAGTGAACCATCCAGTGAATCTCCGGTTGATGCACCGGTGATTACACCAATCTTGAAAGGCCTGCCCTGGTCGTGTTCTTTTTTCGCTTTGTTTGCAATGGCAACCGGAATTGCCTTAACCGAACCTGCAGGAGTAAAACCACTAAAACCAACTACATCATCATGCTTTATGTATGATGCCGCTTCATCTGCAGAAATAAATCTTAAGCTCATATAATTTTGTATTTTAAGTAGTTACACTATTCAATAAACCCTTTCAAACACTTCACCCAATGTTTTATCACCGGATTTGTTTTTGTTTTGTTAACTGATAATTAAGCTTGATCTTTGTGCATCTTGCAAAACAATCAGCAACTGTGCAAAATTAGGAATTAAAACCACATGGCAACTGAAAACTGCCTTAATTAATGTAGCTGTATGAATGATATTAATGACTTTACTGATAAGAGTTTCAGGGCTGTAGTGGCCGAAGAACAGCCAAACGGAGAGTACCTGGCTCTAATAAAAGAAAGACAGATCAGCGAACTGCCCAAAAATGAAGTCCTGGTCAGGGTTAAATATTCGGGATTGAACTATAAAGATGCCCTATCGGCTTCGGGAAATAAAGGAATAACAAAGAAATTTCCGCATACCCCCGGAATTGATGCCGCAGGTGTGGTGGAGCATTCTTTGTCACCTTTGTTCAGGCCCGGGGATGAAGTGCTGGTGACAGGTTATGACCTGGGTATGAATACCAGTGGGGGATTTGCAGAATATATAAGGGTCCCTGCCTCATGGGTGGTAAAGCTTCCGGCGGAGTTATCTGCAGAAGAAGCAATGATTCTGGGAACTTCCGGATTCACGGCAGCCAGCGCCATTTATGAGTTTATACATCATGGTGTGGAACCCGGCTCAGGTGAGATCCTCATCACCGGTGCCACGGGTGCTGTTGGTTCTATTGCTGTGGCGATGCTTTCAAAGGCCGGCTATGACGTGGTTGCTGCATCGGGCAAACCTCAGGCCACTGACTGGCTTATGCAGCTGGGTGCTAAGAGGGTGGTTACAAGGGAAGAAGTGGATGACCAGACAGGTAAGCCTATGTTGTCGGGCAAATGGATTGCAGTCCTCGATACGGTGGGAGGAAACACTTTATCGACAGCCATCCGGTCGACAAAGGAACGCGGCATTGTGACCAACTGCGGCATGATCGTTTCGAATAAGCTGGATGTTTCGGTGTTTCCTTTCATTCTCAGGGCGGTCCGCCTGGTAGGTATTGCTTCAGCTGACACGCCTATGGGCCGCCGCATGGAAATATGGAACCTCATTACCCAGCGCCTGAAGCCTGCCGACCTTAGATCGCTGGCTAAAGTGGTTTCACTGGATGAAGTGCCCAATGAGCTGATGCGGATGCTTAAAGGACAACAGCAAGGGAAGGTGGTTGTAAGGTTGTAATGCTGAAAAAGATAAGAGTAGACTGGTTTATTCCCGCGCTGGCTGGAGCCATCTTATTGGGAAAACTGTGGCCTGAGGGCGGTATCGCAACAGGTCATTTTTCAGTACGTTCTCTTTCGGGCTTGGGAGTATCGGTTATTTTCCTGTTATACGGACTGCGCCTGAATTTCTTCAGTATCATTAAGAGTCTCTGGAACTGGAAGCTCCATGTGTTGATCCAAATATCTTCATTTATAGTCTTCCCTCTTATAGCACTGGCGTTTAAGTTATTGATCGGCAACGACGGTCCTTTATGGCAAGGCATAATTTTCCTCAGCGTGATGCCTTCGACTGTGTCATCTGCAGCCGTGATGGTCTCAATGGCTAATGGAAATGTTCCTGCAGCCTTATTCAACAGTAGTCTGGCGAGTGTGCTCGGTATTATCTTCCCTCCTGTTTTTCTTTCGCTGCTTACCGGAAGCTCGGCGGCAGGTTTTGATGCAGGGGTTGTATTCCAGAAACTGGCGCTTCAGATACTGTTGCCTATCGTGGTGGGGGTTCTTTTTAGTCCTGTGTTCGGCAAGACCGCCATTAAGTACCGTGGTTTTACGAGGTACTTCGACCAGACGGTGATTCTGTCAATTGTGTATTACTCATTTGCCAATTCATTCCACATCAACCAGTTTGAAGGCCTTTCACTGCCCGACATCCTGGGCCTGATCTTTATGCTGGTCCTGTTGTTTGTCATTATCAATCTTTTCATCTGGAAAGTATCAAAGCGACTTCATCAACCAAAAGCTGATACCATTACTGCACTTTTCTGCGGCAGCACCAAATCACTGGTACATGGCAGTACCATGGGGAGACTCATTTATGCAGGGAATCCCGCACTGGGTATCATCATTTTACCGTTGCTGATATATCATTCGTTACAACTGATGCTTTCGACACTGATGGTTAATAAATTCAACTCATAATTCTTAATTTTGCACCATGAAACATAAGCTTCGCATTGATATACTGACAATATTTCCCGAAATGTTTGAGGGACCTTTCAGTCACTCCATCGTGAAAAGGGCTGTTGCCAAAAAACATGCGGAGATACATATTCACAATATCCGCGACTTCAGCAAGAGCAAGCACCGCAATGTGGATGATTATCCATTCGGAGGCGGTTCGGGCATGGTAATGATGGTTCAGCCTATAGCCGACTGCATTGACTCGCTTACTGCGGAAAGGAAGTACGATGAGATTATTTTCATGACGCCCGACGGTGAGCTTTATGACCAGCGCATCGCAAACCAGTTGAGTCTTCATGGCAACATCATCCTGTTGTGCGGGCATTACAAAGGAGTTGATGAGCGTATTCGCGAAAAGTATGTCACCCGCGAGATTTCCATTGGTGATTATGTCCTTTCGGGAGGCGAACTTGCAGCCGCGGTTGTAACCGATAGTATCATACGTTTGATACCCGGTGTGTTGAATGACGAAACTTCTGCTTTGTCGGATTCATTCCAGGACGGCTTGCTGAGTCCCCCGGTTTATACGCGTCCCGCTGATTATGAGGGGATGAAGGTTCCTGATGTGCTCCTTTCAGGAAACGAGAAGGAAATCTACAAATGGAAACTTGAACAGGCTTTACAGCGAACAAAACTAAGACGCCCCGGTTTACTGGATGATTCAAAATGAACCAGCTAGCAAAAACATCCGGTAAAAGTGAATAATTTTTAAAAACTACTTGGTTATAAGAAAAATTTTGCCGTATATTTGCACTCATTTTCAGAAACGCCAATAATTAAATACTTAAAGTAATGAGCAAGAAGGAATTAGTGAAGTATGTTGAGGAAAACTTTGTAACTGCAAAGGAACTCCCCAGCTTTAAAGCAGGCGACACCATTACTGTTCACTATAAAATTAAAGAAGGGGACAAAGAAAGAATTCAGCAATTCCAAGGTGTGGTTTTGAAACGCTCAGGCGAAAGCACCACTCAGACTTTCACAGTACGTAAGGTTTCCGGGAATACAGGTGTTGAAAGAATTTTTCCTGTGACTTCTCCTTTCATTGAAAAAATTGAGGTAAACAAACATGGCGTTGTTCGCAGAGCACGCATCTTTTATCTACGCAACCTTAAAGGTAAAAAAGCCAGGATCAAAGAAAAACGAATGTAATATTGTTTTCATAAGTGTTGGGGAAAAGGTCCATCTTTCGGGATGGGCCTTTTTATTTTTATTTTTGTTTGTAAAGTGGATTTTTCTTCTTTACGCATGAATTTTGATTAATAATCTCTCATCCACAGGGAGCCCTAAAAGAAATGTCGAACCTGAAGCATATTGTATTTTTTCTCCTTTTCATACTGGTCGGCTTCAGCTGTTTTAAAGCAGTGGCGCAGACTGATACACTGCTGATGCCTTTCGATAAATATCAAACCGAATCAAACGGCAAGGACTATCAGAAAATGATACAAAGACTTGAGGCTTCCGACGATTTCTATCTCCGCCTGAAGAAAAGAGCCGATAGTGCTTATCTGTATAAACAACTTTTTCCGCTGATCTTTAAAAAACCTTCAGGACATGAAGAGGTGGAAATCGACAATCTGCCGGCAAATGCCACTTTTAAACCTCATCAGAACAAGATCATCCGAAACATCAGAATCATCAAACTTGAAGTTTTTGGCAGTTCGGTGTACGATACCACTGATGTTAATCTTTCGGGCATTACCCGCACCATCAACAACCTGCATATAAAAACCCGTAATGAGGTAATTAGCAATTACATCACAATTAAAGAAGGCGATATGCTCGATGCCGTTAAGGTATCTGACAATGAACGTATTATAAGAAACGCACCGATCTTTGAGGATGCACGTTTTATCGTGGAGCCGGTGAATGCCGATACGGTTGATATGGTGTTGCTGGTGAAGGATGTGTTCCCTTTTGGTGTTGATCTCAAAGTTACCTCAGTAAACAAGGCCTCCTTGCGTTTATATAACCGGAATATATTTGGAATGGGACATCAGCTGGGGCAAGAGATTGGTTATGATGCTTCACGGATGCCCTCTTTCTTCCCTGGTGAGGGGTCGTATGTGGCACGAAATATCAGGAATACATTTACCGACCTAAGCTTCTTCTGGTCGGGAAATCCTTACCAGAAACGAATTGGTGTTGAAATATCTCGCCCCTTTATAACGCCTGAAATCAGATTTGCAGGGGGAATTTACATCAGCTACAGCAAAGGCTGGCTGTTTGATAACAAAGAGGTGGATAAGTTTGAATTTTCCAACAGGTTGTTTGATGCCTGGGCAGGCTATGCAGTTATCACCAACAGGTTAAAGGACATCACTTCGCGCAGGCAGCAGGCTGCAGTCACTGCCCGCATTTATCAACTTGACTATTTCCAGATGCCGCATTTCATGCTCCTGCAGCAGCCTCCGTTTATGAATGTTACGCAGTTTCTGACAGGAATAAATATTCTCCGGAGTGAATTCTACCGGACTAACATGCTGTATGGCTATGGAAGGACGGAGGACATTCCTTATGGTCACCATGCTGAGTTGATTACCGGCTGGGAAACAAGTGAAGTATATAACCGCTTCTATTCAGCTATCAAGCTTAATTTTATGAAACCTGTGAAAGGTGCGGGACTTTTAGGTCTGGATGTACAGCTTGGGGGCTATGTGCAGAAAGGCAATCTTACAGACGGGGTCTTCAAAACGACTTTTAAAGTAATTTCTCCTCTCTTTACAATAGGAAGAAACAGCATACGCAATTTTGGATACATTGGATATGTAACAGGCATCAACCGCAGTGTACCGGGTTTAATTTCAATTAATGATGGCAACTCGGGGAATCTTTTTAAAAATTACGACCTGAATGGTTATGAGCGTATCAGGGGTCGTGTAGAATCGGTGATTTTCACCCCCTATTACTTGCTGGGATTCAGGTTTGCACCTTACTGGTATGCCGAAGCGGCGGTCATTGCACCTAAAGGTGAGAGATTTGCTTCATCAAGAATTTTCCCGGCTCTTGGTATCGGAGTGCGTTTACGCAACGAAAATCTTGTTTTTTCAACATTCCAGATCTCCTTTTCGTGGCATCCGGGTGCTCCATCCGACGTTAAACCTGTTGAATTTATCCTCTCGGACTTCCCTCAGACAGGATTAGAAACCTATCTGATAAACCGCCCCGAAATGGTGGAATATAGATAATGGCAACAGGGCAGCCTTTGTTTTTTCGGGAGAGAGCCCAAAATGCCTTATCATCGAAAAAATGTTAAATTTGCATGTAGCAAAAAAATTAAATGACTGAATTAAATAATCCCGTTTACTCAAAGCAAGTCCTTGAACTGATTACTGTCGCCAATGAGTTTTGCTTGTTTTCGCAAAAGGTTGACCAGTATAGCAAGGAAGATATTATGACCTATTATAGGCGGATTTTACCGCTGCTATATCTGAAGGGGTCGCTGGTTAAAGATGTAACTCCTTCTAATCCTGAACTAAACGAACGGTTTGTCCTTGAAGAAGATTGGGAGGCTCTGTTCAATATGGTCCGCAACAAGCTTTATCCCAACGATCATTTCTGGATTTGCGCTGACCCCCACAATGAAGACACTGAAGCTGAAAAAGCAAGCATTGCCGAATGTATTGCCGATTGCTATCAGGACATGAAGGATTTTATTATGCTTTATCAGAAAAATCAGCTGGCTGCCAAAGAAAATGCGGTGCATGAGTTATACCTGAATTTTCCCGGTCACTGGGGACCCGCGATAACTAAGGCGCTGTATGCTTTGCACTTGCTATATATGGGATTGGAGAGCTGACAACCCGCTATACCCGACAGGATGATGAATAAAACACTCTCACGTGCAGCCCGTTTTAAGGCTGTAATTGACTGGTTTGAGAAGAATGTTCCGGTTGCTGAAACTGAACTGCATTACTCCAACCCTTATGAACTGATTGTTGCCGTTATTTTATCTGCCCAATGTACGGATAAGAGAGTCAATATCATCACACCCCCGTTTTTTGAGAAATTTCCCGACGTTTATGTACTGGCAGAAGCCACACAGGAGCAGGTTTTTGATCTGATAAAGTCGTGCAGTTATCCTAATAACAAGACCAGCCATCTGCTGGGAATGGCAAGGAAAGTAGTTAGTGAATTTGGAGGCCATATTCCAGCAACGGTCGAATTACTTCAGAAATTACCCGGTGTTGGTCGTAAAACAGCCAATGTTATTGCTTCAGTTGCCTTCGATATCCCGGCACTGGCGGTTGATACGCATGTGCACCGTGTGGCCGCCCGCATTGGGTTGACTTATAATGCAAAAACCCCACTGGCCACTGAACAGCAGCTGCTTAGATTTATTCCTGAAAACAGGTTGAATATTGCTCATCATTGGTTAATTTTACACGGGAGATATATTTGTGTTGCCAGAAAACCAAAATGTCAGGAATGTGGTTTAAGCCCTTTCTGCAAGTATTATAAAAAGCATCATGAGTCAAACAAGTTTATTAGCACAGGGCAGCAGGATGCCCGAATTCAGTAAGGTTGACCACAATGGACAGCCCGTTTCAACCGATCTGCTTAAAGGTAAAAAAACAGTCATCTATTTTTATCCCAAGAACATGACGCCTGGCTGTACGGCCCAGGCATGTAACATCAGGGATAACTACGAACTGTTGCTTAAAAACAACTATCAGGTGATTGGAGTCAGTCCCGATAACAATGCCTCACATCGCAAATTTGCTGCTAAACACAACCTGCCTTTTCCACTGATAGCGGATGAAGACAAAAGTCTGGCCAAATCTTTTGGTGTATGGGGTAGAAAGAAATTTATGGGCAGGGAGTATGATGGAATTAACAGGACCACTTTCGTGATGGATGAAGAGGGAATCATCACCGAAGTGATCAGCAAGGTTAATACCAAAGACCACACTGCTCAGATAGTGAAGTAAACGCCTGCAAACAACAAACGCGTCACTGATCAGTTCAGATCAGGAATTAAAGCTTACAAGATAGAAACAGAGGGTAATACGCATAGGGCGAAGGAATGATAAACTGCAATCGGGGAAGATGAGATTAGGATGGTGCAAAAAAATGTCTGCAGCAAAGATCAATAAATCAAATAATTAAAAGATATTGATATAATATTTTTCCCTCATAATGCAATTGTAAGAATTCTTTTTATAATTTTGAATCCTGAACAGAGGTAAGATAACATTAAAACAAAAGGAACGATGAGTAAAGATGTAAAAGAAGTGACCAACGAGAAACTAAAAGCTCTTCAATTAACCATCGACCGTATTGAGAAATCGTACGGTAAAGGTGCAATCATGAAATTAGGAGGCTCACCTATTGAAGAAATGCCTTCAATTTCAACAGGCTCAATTTCTCTCGACAATGCGTTGGGAGTAAACGGATTGCCAAAAGGGAGAGTAATTGAAATATATGGACCTGAATCTTCAGGAAAAACAACACTGGCCCTGCATGCAATTGCCGAATCGCAGAAAACAGGCGGACTGGCAGCATTTATTGATGCAGAACATGCTTTCGACAGGTTTTATGCTCAAAAACTGGGTGTAAATATTGAGGAACTTCTAATTTCTCAGCCTGATAACGGCGAACAGGCTCTTGAAATTGCCGAGAACCTTATTCGTTCAGGTGCTATCGACATCATTGTAATCGACTCGGTAGCTGCTTTAACTCCACGTAGTGAAATTGAAGGAGAGATGGGAGATTCAAAGGTAGGTCTCCAGGCCCGCCTTATGTCACAGGCTCTCAGAAAACTTACCAGCACTATCAGTAAGACAGGCTGTTGCTGCATCTTTATTAACCAGTTGCGGGAAAAGATCGGTGTTATGTTTGGTAATCCCGAAACAACAACCGGAGGTAATGCACTTAAATTCTATGCATCTGTCCGTCTCGACATCAGGAGGATAAATCAGATTAAAGACAGTGAAAATGTAATTGGTAACCGCGTAAAAGTAAAGGTGGTTAAGAATAAAGTAGCTCCTCCATTCCGTCAGGGAGAATTCGATATTATTTATGGCGAAGGAATATCAAAGATTGGTGAAATCATTGATATCGGAGCTGAAAAGAATATAATCAAGAAGAGTGGCTCATGGTTCAGTTATAACGATACAAAACTTGGACAGGGCCGGGATGCTGTTAAGAAACTTATGATGGATAACCCGGAGCTGGCAGACGAAATCGAACGTTTGGTTCGTGCAGCCCTAAAAGAAGAATCTATATAATGATTAATGTTCGTGAGTTCATTGAAACCCTGCACCGGACTTAGGCAGGGTTTTTTATTTACGCGTAAATTGATGAATACCACATTCCAGCAGTTTATTCGGGCTGTATGCTTTTTTATTTAAATTTGCAGGCTTAACATTGAAATTGAAATGACTAGAAGTTTTTATTATTTTTCTACCATACTACTTATAACTATTCTTGCCTTCAGTTCCTGCAGAAACACTGAAGAAAAAAATAATGATGAGCGCATTACCAGCGATACAACCATGACGTCAGAGCTCGAAAGACTGAATGGCGTTGTGAAGGCCAATCCGGAAAAAGCAGAGCCATATCTCGAAAGAGCCAAATATTTTGCCCATAATCAAATGTACAATGAGGCGCTGGCCGACATTAATTCTGCACTCGACATTAATGGCGATGACCCTGAAGTGTATCAGGCACTTGCAGAAGTATATCTATATTCAGGCAAAACACAGCGTGCACTCGATGCACTGAAAAAAGCACAGAATATGGCCCCCGCTGATTCTGATATCGACGTTGGAATTGCCAAAGTTTATCTGACTATGAGCGACTACAAACAGACCTTCAACTCTTTACGTGAAGCGCTCAGGAAGAATCCCGATAATGCCGAAGCTTTCTTTTTAAGTGGATTAGCCAATGAAGAAATGGGTGATACCATCAAGGCTATAGATAGTTACCAGTCGGCTGTTGCCAAAAACAACAAGTATTACGATGCACTGAAGCAATTGGGCATTCTCTTCTCCATAAGACATGATGCACTTGCAGTTGATTACTTAAGAAATGCAGCCAGTCTGAGACCTGATCAACCCGACCCGCTCTATATTCTTGGGATGCATTATCAGGAAAACGGTGAGCCGGATAAAGCACTAAGCGTATATCAGGAAATACTTCAGGTTGATTCAACCTTTAAACTTGCTCATTACAACTCAGGTTATGTGTACCTGGTGTATAAGAATGAGTTCGACAATGCGATTGACCAGTTTAATAAGGCCATTCAGCTCGATCCTGAATATACCGAAGCATACTATAATCGCGGCTATGCCCATGAACTAATGGGTGATTTTGAGAGTGCCAGGAAAGATTACCAGCAGGTTCTGAGAATGAGGGTAAATGACGATAAAGCAGTGAACGGCCTCAACAGGATTGATGCAATGGCAGGTGCTGAATAGTTAGTCTGAAATTTCCTTTTTCAGTTCCCGCAGGTCAGATACCATCTCGATTACACTGTCCCTGAGGTTATCAACTCTGGCAATTACATCAGCTTCAACGAATGTTTCCCCGTTGTTTTCAATATATTCGTGACCTGAAAACTCAAGATCTCTTGCAATCTGCCATGCATCAGGAGCACAGAAATTAGCAATTACTCCTTTAATACCATGGGCATCAAAGCGTAGATCCTTGAAATTGTGTTCCCTCACGTCCTTGTATATCTTTTCAAGGCGGCCTTCGTATTCATTAAGGAATATGTCGATGATCTCAACCAGCAAAGATTTGTCGAAATAGCTATATGTCTCCAGAAACTCTTCTTTATTAACCATATTGTAGTTGTAAAAGTCTGCTTGAAAATTTATGGTAAAAGGTCAGCAAATATATGATTTTTGTTTGAGCACCGATGCTATCAGTTATCAACTTTCAGCTTTCAGCAGTCAGCTCTCAGCACTGAGCACTCAGCAATTAGCAGTCGGCAGTTAGCTATCAAATCATAAACAAGAACATCATTCCTTTGCTTGTTTTGCCTCGTCGATCTTTTTCTTTAGTTCCATTACAGAGCATCCAGAGCAATCAGAAGCACAACCTTCACAACCTGACTTTTTACCCGTTACTGATCGGAATATCCTGTAGCCGGCTAATATGATGGCTGCGCCAACAATGATGAAAACTATTATCTCCTGAATATTTATCATGTTTTAAACTCCTTCAATTATTTCCTGAATTCCCTGAAAGCCATCAAATCGCACTGAGGCCGGGAAAGTAATTTACAGCCACATAAAATATTATTATCCCTGTAACCGTCAGGTTAACAAGTGCCCAGAAGCCAGCCGGTATTCCGGTTGATTTTTCCAGGTTGTACATATCGCCGGCTTTGCGGGGTTGAGAGAGACCTACAGCGGTTATATGAAGTGTGGAGGAAATTGTCTCGGTAAACGAAATCATGCAGGCAAACAACATCAGCACTTTAAGGATGGGTGCTCCTCCATAATACATGGCCACTATGATCAGCAAAGAAAAAAGGAGCAGCCAGATGATTCCAAATACATTCCTGACAAACAGAATCAGATCTATCAGCATCAGCGAAAGCAGGATAAAAGCAACCATCATGTGGTGACCGTTCATGGTCATTACGAGGAATACCGAACTCAATAATGCTGCAAAAGGATACCCGATAAAAGTCGTAATGAAAGCACTTAGTTTACTCCGGCTTTTTGTCTGAGCCAGTCCTGATGTGTCGTTGTTAATTTCTATTTTAACCACTTCACCACTCGTAACAATTGCACCAATGGCGTGACCTGTCTCATGCAATACAGTGTTCAGCGTACGGAAGAACACGCCTATAAATGGCATTCTGTTTATAAGAAAAGCCACAAAAAACAACAAATAGAACGATCGCACCTGATTTGCTGTAAGCCATGTAGTTAATGATTCAATTAGTTCCATCATAGACTTAAATATACCGCTTTCAATTTAACCTGATTACTCATTAACTACTTCACATAATCAACGACCCTATCTGATAAGTCAGTAATGACGCAATATACGCCAAAAGCGTTGTATAAACAACCACAAAGGCGGCCCATTTAAATGCTCCCGACTCCCGCCGGATAGCAGCAATTACAGCTATACACGGGAAGTATATCAGGATAAAGAACATAAAGCTCAATGCAACCAGTGGTGTAAATACCGGTTGTCCTTTTTTCGGCCCTTCGGTATATTTCTGTTGCTGCAACTTACCGATCAGCGAGGCATCTCCGGCCTCAGTATCTGCCTGGTATAAAACACCCAGAGTACCCACAGTTACCTCTTTAGCCGCAACACCGGTAAGTAAAGCCACACTCATTTTCCAGTCGAACCCAAGCGGCTCCATGGCAGGTTCAATAAATCTTCCTATTCTGCCTATATAGCTGTTAAGCTGACGGTTACTCTCCATTTCAGCTTCTACCACCATGACTTCGGTATTTTCCTTTTCTTTCAGTGAATTAATGACTTCACCCGATTGCTGCGTCTGCATGATCATGGTGGCATATTGTGAACGGATATCGGCAATCCGGTTCTCATATTGTGAATCATTCCTGGTATCTCTCGGGAAATAACCCAGTGCCCAAATTATAATAGACGCTACGAGAATTACGCCTCCCATTTTACGAAGGTACTGCTCAGCCCTGTTCCACATATGTTTAATGGTGGTCCTGACAGTAGGAATGCGGTATGGAGGCAGTTCCATCACAAATGGAATATCGGCCTTCCTGAAGAATGTCTTTTTGAATAATAATGAAGATAAAACAGCCAGTGCCACACCAACTCCATACATTAAAAATAAGATAGAACCCTGGTTGCTTACAAAGAAAGCACTAATGAAAAGCACGTACACAGGAAGGCGGGCACTGCACGACATGAATGGATTTATAAGCATGGTTATCAGTCGATCACGCTTGCTCTCAATGATTCTGGTGGAAAGAATTGCCGGCACATTGCATCCAAAGCCCATTATTAGTGGAATAAATGATTTACCGTGCAGACCGATCTTATGCATCACTTTATCCATTATAAATACGGCACGGGCCATATAACCGGTGTCCTCCATCAGCGAAATAAAAAGGTACAGCAAGAGGATGTTGGGCAGGAAAATGATAACGCCCCCTACCCCTCCTATCACACCCTGAATGAGCAGGTCCTTGAGCATACCTTCGGGCATCCACAACGAAACCTGCACTGAAATCCAGTTTACTATACTTTCAATCCAGCCCATGGGATATTCGCCCAAGGAAAAGGTCCCGTAAAAAGTGAGCCACATCAGGAATACAAATATGGGTATCCCCCATACTTTGTGAGTGACAATCGTATCAATCACTTCACTCGTTTTTCGCTGATAAATCGGATTCAGAGTGAATGTTTCTTTTAGTGCACCTGCAATGAAACCATACTTAGCATCTGAGATCAGGCTTTCGGTGTCCTGATTCATTGTCGTTTCTATCCTCTCAATCTCCTTGTCGCAGGTCTCAATAATTTCCCTGAAGTTGTCGGATTTTTCCAGTGCAACTTCAGTAGCCCTGTCCTTTTCGAGCAGTTTGATGGCCAGGAAACGCGAAGAGACGCGGTTTACCAATCCATTGAACGCTGACTTATAAATCAGATCCTGCATTTTATTAATGGCAGGTTCTATTACCTTCCCATAACTGATATGTATGTGACGGTGTGTGGTGTCGCGATCCTCATATACGTCGATGATCTTCTGCAGCAGTTCATTAACCCCTTTTCCCTTTGAACCCACTGTTGGGACCAATGGAATGCCAAGCAGCATCCCTAATCGCTTGTAATCGAGCTTATTACCACTCGATTCGAATTCATCATACATATTCAGTACCCCTACCATTCTGATATCCATATCAATCAGTTGAGTAGTGAGGTACAAATTCCTTTCAAGGTTTGAGCTGTCAATTATGTTGACCACCACATCGGGCACATTGTCAATAATGAAATCTCTCACAAACAACTCTTCAGGAGTATACGCTGTAATGGAATAAGTGCCGGGGAGGTCGGTCACATTAAAGGTATATCCGCCTTTATGAAACCTTGCTTCCTTGGCTTCGACTGTCACCCCCGAATAATTGCCTACATGCTCCTTAAGACCGGAGGCATGATTAAACAGAGTGGTTTTGCCCGAATTAGGATTTCCGACAAGGGCTACATTAATGGTCTTTTTCTTTTCCTGGGCAGCAGTTTTGAACAGCTGACCAATGCGGGAACCTATTTCAATATCGGTTTGTTGTGCGGTTTCAGATTCGGTAAGTATCTCTATGAGTCTGGCTTCAGCATTACGCAGCGACACATTGTAATTCATTACTCTGTACTCAACAGGGTCCATTAATGGTGCCCTTTGAATTACGCCAACTTCTTTGCCTGAGATGAATCCCATCTCAAGTATTCTTTTACGAAAAGCCCCTCGGCCTTTAACTTTAGTTATTACTCCTTTTTCCCCGGGAGCGAGATCAGCGAGCGTCATGTATTCTATTTAGAATCGTTTTAAAGAAGCAAAAGTATTACTTTTATTATTCATGTGGACGCTTTCTGAAAAAAGAATAGAGACTTTTCTTGAATTCACTTCTAAAAATAACTACTTTAGAGGCATATATAATAATTAAACCCAACATCTATGAAAAAACTTTACGCATTACTATTGGTTTTTTCGCTCACCTCGACGGCTATTGCCCAATGGAGTGACGATCCCTCAGTCAACTCTTTAATCTCTGATCTCTCCGGAGAACAGGTTATTCCTAAGATAGGAATATGCCAGGATAGTACGCTTTACATTGGATTCTTCTCAAATCAGACAGGCAATTATAATGTCAGGTTACAAAAACTCGACTCCGAAGGAAATCAGCTATGGGATCAGAATGGTATTCTGGTTTTCGACGGCCCCACCGATTCATGGGTATCCGACTGGGGCATGGCAACCGATAAGTTCGGACATGCTATACTGACATTTACATGGACATCAAACGGGTCATGGAACATCAAAGGGTACCGCGTATCTCCCGACGGCGAGCTTGTTTGGGGTGATGATGGCATTGATATCACAGATAACACCGCATTCAACGCAGCTCCAAAAGTTATGTGCACAGCTGCCGGCAATTCAGTATTTGCCTGGATGGCTGATGATTTTATTGTTATGCAGAAGGTAAGTCCTGACGGGACTAAACTCTGGGGTGATGCAGGTATCACGATCCAAACCGGCGAAAAGACAAGCTGGCCACAGTTCCTTGCTGTTGGAGAAGATGACTTCCTGATGAAATATTATGAGGACAGCGGCCCTTCATGGGCTCCCACCCGTCATCTGGTGGCTCAGCGATTCGACAGCAACGGACAGCCTGTATGGGATGATCCTGCAATTGTCTCCAATGCCGGTGGTATCACAGCATGGACACAAATCCTGTCATTCATCAGTGACGGAAATGATGGTTTTTATGTTGCATGGCATGACGACAGGAATAACGATATGATGGTAGAGGCTTTCGTTCAGCATGTGGATGCTGAAGGTAATCCAACAATGACGCCCAATGGGGTACTGATTACAACCAACGGATCTAATCATCACTTCAATCCATATCTTGCCTTACCTGAAGGATCTGAAAGTGTTTACGCTTACTGGAGTGAAACCGATGATCTGCAGAATTACAGAGGCATCTATGGCCAGAAGATTTCATCATCCGGGGAAAGAATGTGGACCGATTATGGCAAGGCGGTCGTTCCATTAATGTACCCTCAGGTAGTCACCCCATGGGCTACTGATGTGTCAGGATCCGATATGGTAATCCTGTACGATGAAGGGAATTCAGCAGCCCAGCATATAAAAATGATAAAACTCGATAAGGATGGCAGTTTTGTATGGCCTTCTGAGTCGGTTACCATCAGCTCGGCTAACTCTACCAAAGTCCATATGGATATGAGTGAATTCGCATACAACCAATGGATTTTAGCCTGGGAGGACAACCGCATAGGCGCTGCAGATATCTACGCACAGAACATTAATGATAATGGCAGCCTTGGTGTGGATGACACGCCAGTGAGATATCAGACTGTCAAGAGATTATCGGTTTATCCGAATCCTGTTAAAACCAACGGAGTATTGCACTTTAGTATGAGCAACCTCACTGCCGGCACATTAATAACATACGACAGCTATGGAAGGGAGATTTCGCGAATGAATGTAAGCAAAGGGACTACAGGAATTCCGGTATCGGCAGTTTTCAACAATGCCGATCCTGTAAATGGATTGTATTTGCTGAATTATGTGACTGAAAGTGAGCGGTATTCGTGTAAACTGTTAATTACAATGCAATCTCTTTAGTACCAAATATCTTCAGCGACAACCTCACTCCTGCCTGAATAAAGTCTGGTCCTGAAAAGCCGGCAAACACACCGACATTATATAACAGATTACCAATACCATAACCCGGCTCGATGTAATTCTTATTATCGGGTGTATATAAGTAACTAAAAAAGAGGCTCTCGGTCCATAGCCTGTTACGCAGCACCGGGAGTCTCTTTAATAATATAAAAGGCGATTTGTACTGAAAATGTCCCGAAACATAGTGTTCATTAGTGCTGAAAAGATAGTT
>JAEYSM010000014.1 GCA_023434665.1 Bacteroidota bacterium
GGGCATAGGTGTGAATGCCCCGCACCCGCTCTCGAACCTTCCACAGCGGCTCGTCCAGGGGCACCGGGGTGTAGCGTGTATTGGCCAGCAGCCGTTGGGCGTGCCAGTTGTCCGGCGCGTAATACAGCATGGCGAAGGACGCGGCGATGCCCGGTAGGCTGTCCGAGCGCGCCTGCTCGGAGACGCTATGCAGGAAGATCCGGCCCCCCAGCACGTCGAAGCCGTCCAGCTTCGTGGGGATGTCACCCTGCAGGTGGCTGTTGGTGAAGCGCCGCAGGGCCTGGTGCATCGCCCGTTGGAAGAAAACCGGCAGCGGGATGCGCAGGGCCAGGCGGTAGTGGGTCTCGCCGAATGCCTGATACGACAGCTTGGCGGCCCAGGTCGGCGGATTGTTGTCGGGGTCCAGGCTCCGCACCGTTTCCACCGGCAGGTTGGCTTCCAGGACGGCGCAGTCGTCAATGGCTGGCCCAACGGGGGGATAGGCGACTATGAGGGGGATGCCCTCCGGCAGCTGGTTCAGGTATCGGATGACGAAGGCCAGCCCCTGCTCCAGGGCCGAGCGCAGGGTCGGCGCTGGTGAATGGGTGGGTTGGTTCATGCAGCACGCTCCTTGTCAGTGGCGTGGGGCTCACTGCCCCACGGCGCGCAGTTCCTCTAGGGGGTCGTCACGCGGCTGCGTCGTGGTAGGCGGCGGTGTTGGCGCGCTGTCCGGTCACGTTGGCCTTGGCCGTGATGAACAGCTTGTCGGCGTCCATCTGCGGGGCCAGGCCCTGGGCCTCGAACGCTTCCAGCAGGGCCTGGGTCTCGCGCAGCGAGGCCTCGATGCGGGTCAGGCTCGAGGCGATGCCATCGGTGGGCTGGGGGAAGGCCCGGCGGGGGTTGTCCAGGAACGCCGCCACGCGGTCGTAGTCCTGGCGCTCGGCTTCAAAGCCGAACGGGGTGAACAGCTGGGCCAGCCGGTACTGCTGCTCGGCGCGGCGAATGGCCTGGGCGTTGACGATCTTCTGCAAGGCTTCACTCATGGTGTTGCTCCTTGGTTGCGGGGGGGAGTGCAGCGACTGCCTTACTGCTGCTGTTCGAGCCGGCGCTTGGCTCGGCGGACGATGAACTGACGCTCCCGGTCGGAGGCATCGTCCCAGTGGCGAATTTCATCGGGTAAACGACCGCAGCCGAGGCAATGGCCATCGGCTGCGAGCTTGCAAACGCGGATGCAGGGGGAAGGGATGCGCGTCACGGGTTGTCTCCGTCGTCGAGGACGACCCAGGGCACGTAGCCGGCGGCGCGGGCTGCGCGTTCGGCTTCGATTAACGCCGCGGTTCGAAATACCGAACGCGAGGTATGTGCGAAGGCCACGGGATTGCCGATCGGGGCGCCGGTGGTGTCCCGATGGCGTACCGACAGGACCACGGTGCGTCCCGGCAGGTGCGCCACGGCCTGAGCTTTGCGGCGGGGCTCCTGGGGTTGGGTGGGGAGGGGGAGGCCAAGGGCCTTGGCCGCGTATTCCAGGTCGAGGGTGGCTGCTGCATTCATGACTTACATCCCTAGTAGTCGAGTAACACCTTGCACGCGCCCTTGCGCGTCACGGATGGCACCACCCACGGGGGTGGTGTCGGGCGCCACAACGTCGCTGCGGCTAACTCCTGCCGCTTTCAACGCTGTGAGCACGATCTGGCTGACCACGAAGGTGTGGTCGGGAGCGGGGTCTGGCAGCCCGGTGATGTCGCCGAACGTCGGGCGTACCACGGCCATGCCGGCGATTTCACCGACAGGGGTGGAGTGGGTAAAGACACGGGCCAACTGACCGGAGGGAGGGAGTTCCAGCACCCCGCTGGGCGTGAAGAATTTGAGAGGGTGACTGGTCAGGTTGGTGAGTTTCATGGGACACATTCCTTGTGTTTTTATCTGGCTCTTTTCGGCAGGGCCGCATATTTAGCTGTTTTTTTCGGCTCTGCCAACTGGGCGGTGGCAGAGATTGAGAGGGTCCTCGAAAAGAGCACCTGGCTGGAAGCCGCGTGCTAGAGCGGTTTGTTTTTATAGGGTGGCAGAGGTGGCACGTGGGTGGCACGTAGGTGCCACCGGCTCAACGCCTAGTGCCACGGGGCTTTCAGCCCTTTGGGTGGCAGAGATTTGGTTTTTTAGCTGACATCGACAGGAATAAAATGAAAGTGCGAGTTATCCCATGCTGAAAAGAGATAAGTCGCACTTTGGTTTTAGAGCCGCCGATGTCAACTTTACGGGCCACCTCGGCCACCTCTGCCCCCCGGCACAATGCCATATCGCTGAAAGGCCCGTTCTAGAGCGGTTCGTGCGATTTGCCGTGGGGGAAATGCGGTGGCACGTGGGTGGCAGAGATTGGGACAAGTGCCACCCGGCGAGGGCTAAACCGGGGCCGCCCGCCCCTTGCCCTCGTGCGCGTGACCTTCGTCCCGCGATCTTCGGCTCTGCCAAATGTCCTGGCTGCCCCGTCCTGCGACGTTCGTCACGGGGCAAGGGTCGAGGGTCGATTGCTACAGGAAACGCTCAGCCAGGTCCCCTGGCAGTGGACGGGCCACCGTCTCGAGGGCCGCTGGGCGCTTGCCCGGGCTGCGTGTCCTGGGCCGCGTGTCCTGCGCCCCGCGCGGCCTGCCGGGGGGCACGGGGCGCTTGGCCCGGACCTGCTCGTCGATGTGATACAGGTCGCAGGACGTGCCCTCCGGGTCCTGGTCGCACAGCATTCGCTCCAGGTCGAAGGCAATCCACCGTGACCGCAGGCGCCGCCAGGTGGCCACCGGGATGCCTGCTTCCTTGACCGCCTCGACAGTCGATTGCGCC
>JAEYSM010000022.1 GCA_023434665.1 Bacteroidota bacterium
GTATCAAAAACCCGGATAGTTGTTTTACCGGTTTGCAACTTATTACTATATGTGGTAATATTAAAAACTCCCGTAGAAGGATTAGGATAAACATTGAAATTGCTTAATTCTTTATTATTGACCGATACAGTGCTGGCTCCCTGAGAAACACTAACAGTTTGAGTCAGATTTTGTGCAGTTACTACAAGATTGGCTACTCTTGGTTGATTGGTAGTGTTTTCCATATAGTCAACTATAATTGACCCATTTCCAGTACCATCATTATTGCTGGAAATCCACGACTCGGTTTCAGCAACTACCCAATTTGTATTTGATGTAACTGCAAACGTGACTGACCCTGAATGATAATCAACATCGTGATTCAAAGGATCTATCATCAAAATCGCTGGAGCTCCTTGTTGGGTTACTGTAACTTGGACATTAGGTACCCCCGAAACCGATACGGTAATGGTTGCAATGCGTGAGTCAACACTCATATTAGCATCATACTGAACATTTAAGGTTGAATTCCCTGTCCCATTGGCAGGAAATGAGAGCCAATCTTCAGCGGATGTAGCAGTCCAATTTCCATTTGTCATAATAATGAAACTAGTAGTCCCGGCCACATTTGTAACATCCCGGTTTGTAGGAGAAACGCTTAACGTTGGAGCAGGATTTACGGCAGTAAATTGAGCGGTTTGAACACTTGAGTGAGGAACACAACGATAAGTATAAACACCAGCCACCTCAACACGGTACTCAAATGAAGTAACTGCACTGGTGATAGGAGAATCCCAGGATTGAGCTCCTGATGGGATAGTAGTAGAGGTTGTTGTATGATGGCCTTCAATCCAAACCCACCTGATCGTATCACCCACTTCAACCGTGAGATTAGAGGGTTCAAAATAAAAGTCACCAACATTAACTATGTGTTTCTGAGAATAAGCTTCTTGATTTACAAGTGAAATCCAAGCAGCGAATGCAAGAATAATAGGTAGATAGTTTTTCATAGTGTTGTTTTGTTTTTATCTAAAAACAACACCACCTTAAGAACTTTGTTTTGGAAAATATCTAAATATCTATATTTATATTATTATAAGTTAAAGCAACAGACACCCGATCAATTTTACCACCCAACGGAGGATTAAGTTTTGAAACTTTAACTTCAATTTTAGAGATAATCGGGAAACGTCTTTTTATAGCTTCTATAATCCGATGTCCTACATTCTCCAAAAGATTACTTCTGACTTCCATCTCACCTTTTACAGTTTCATAAAGGCTCAGATAATTCACTGTCTGATGTAAATTATCACTTATTTCAGCCTGCGAAGTATCTATTTCAATCAAGAGATCGACTTCAAAACGAGTGCCTATGATGCTTTCTTCGGTAAAACATCCATGGTAGGCAAAAAAGTCCATTCCTTCAATCCTGATGATTCCCATAATGACATTTTTTACAAATATACCACCAAATTCTTTAGAAGTATTCAAAGTCAGATTTCGCTGATTTACATGGCTGAATATTATCAGGAGATATCTTAAACAAGGAAATTAATTTTTAAAGTCATTTAAATTATTTATATCTTTGTGGCGACTTTAAGGTCTCGTGGCCGAGTGGCTAGGCAGAGGTCTGCAAAACCTTCTACAGCGGTTCGAATCCGCTCGAGACCTCACATTATACAACTAACCACCATGTAATCCTATACTGGTGGTTATTTTTATATACTCTGTATTCGGGAGATTACAGGTGAAGGACTGCATTGCTTTACTAGTATGATCCGCTCATTCCCGGCCGGTGGCACTTTGTCTTGTATCACCGTTTTTTTTATTCTTTGTTATGCTCAACCCAAATTAATCTGCTGGTATCATATCCAACATCACTCGCAATTTTAAGGTAGTCATTCTTAACTTCTTCGGGAATTGATTTGTCTCTTGCCAGAATCCATAAGTAATCAAGATCTTTCCCTGCTACAAGAGCATATCTGTATTGCTCATCAAGGGCTATCACATTATATCCTGAATAAAATGGGCCAAAAAAAGACACTTTTAGTGCAGCCACGTTTTCTTCACCTCTGAATTTAGCCCTGCCTTCAACTGATACCCATTTATTCTTAACGAAATTGTAACCACTGTTAATAACCTTTATGGATCCGTTATCATTTAAAGAATACTCGGCTGTTGTGTTATTCAAATTCCTTTCATGCCTGAAATCGATGCGTGCGATTTCATACCATTTTCCCAAATACCTGCTTTTTTCAAAAGGCCTTACAGGTGTTGCTCCCTTTGGAATTGCCTTACATGAACTCAACAGGTACATTCCCGTCAGCCCAATTATTGAAAGAGTGATAATTTTGTAAATCTTCATGATTCTTCAATATGTGTTACTTTTTAACAATAAAGATACACCAAAGTTTGATATGAAATAAGGCGTACCAATGCTTTGTGAGTGGTGTTTTAAAATTCAATATTTTTGCACCCGAAAATGCCTTAGTTAATAAATGGACTTTCTGAATATTTTCCTTATCGCTTTCAGCCTCTCAATGGATTCATTCGCTGTATCAGTTAGTAGTGGCCTGGTTTTACCATCTATCCGTTTCAATAAAGCTTTAATTATAGCCTTTTCACTTGCAGCTTTTCAGGGAATCATGCCACTTATTGGGTGGAGTCTCGGGCTTAGTTTAATGGACTATGTTAAGCCAGTTGATCATTGGGTGGCTTTCGTATTACTCGTACTGCTGGGAATTAAAATGATAAGTGAAAGTTTCAAAGAACAGGAAAAAAAGAATGGATATAACCCTCTTGATCCCGGAGTATTGGTTACATTGTCAGTGGCAACAAGTATTGATGCATTAATTGTTGGTATGAGCCTTGCTTTTGTAACTACCATTGATTCGAATCCATGGCTTACTTTAATATATTCTGTCTTAATAGTTTCAGGTGTTACTTTCTTGATGTCGATGTTAGGAATCCTTTGCGGGAAGAAAGTAGGATTGAAATTCGGACAAAAAATGGAAATACTAGGTGGTGCAATTATTATTTTGATAGGTGTCAGAATTTTAGCTGAACATCTGTTTATTTAAGAGACCCGGATCATAACTGATCCTTATTGTCCCGAATTATTATGTAATTTCGCAGACTTAAAAATTTCAGAGCAAACGATTTATGACTAATAACAAACCGGAAAACGAAGTAAAGGCCCCAGTTAACTTTATTCACTCAATTATTGAAGAAGATTTACGCAACGGTAAGAATGATTCGAGAGTGCATACACGTTTCCCACCAGAACCTAATGGTTATTTACACATAGGTCACGCGAAATCTATATGTCTTAACTTCGGAACCGCAGCCAAATACAATGGCAAGTGTAATCTGCGATTCGACGATACTAACCCGGTTAAAGAAGATGTTGAATATGTTGACTCCATCCGTGAAGATGTTCACTGGCTTGGCTTTGATTGGGAAGATCGTGAATTCTTTGCTTCTGATTATTTTGAACAGATATATCAGTTCGCCGAAGACCTTATCAGAAAAGGCAAAGCCTATGTATGTGATTTAACTGCCGAGCAAATTGCCGAACAGAAAGGTACCCCTACCCGACCAGGAACTGAAAGTCCGTACAGAAACAGATCAGTGGAGGAAAATCTCCACTTATTCAGGCGGATGAAAGCAGGGGATTTCCCTGAAGGTTCAAAAGTTCTGCGTGCCAAAATCGACATGGCTTCCCCAAATATGCATATGCGCGACCCAATAATGTACCGAATTATCTTCGGTCATCATCACCGGACAGGTGATAAATGGTGCATATACCCAATGTATGATTTTGCTCATGGTCAATGCGATTCTATCGAAGGCATTACACACAGTCTCTGCACTCTGGAATTTGAAGTCCATCGTCCTTTATACGATTGGTTCGTTAAGGAACTTGAGATTTTTGCACCACATCAAATTGAGTTTGCCCGCCTTAACATGACCTATACCGTGATGAGTAAGCGTAAACTATTAGAACTGGTCAAGAATAACTTTGTAAATGGATGGGACGACCCTCGCATGCCTACTATTTCAGGTTTACGCAGAAGAGGATATACACCCGAATCAATACGCAATTTTTCAGATATCATCGGTGTCGCAAAAAGAGATAATGTTATTGATGTGAGCCTTCTGGAGTTCTGCATAAGAGAAGATCTTAATAAAAGAGCTTCAAGAGTTATGGGTGTCCTCAATCCTGTGAAGCTTGTTATTACTAATTTCCCCGAAGGAATGGTGGAAGAAATGCCCGCCGTCAACAATCCTGAAGATCCTGAATCAGGAACACGAAAAGTCCCGTTCACAAGAGAACTTTATATTGAACGTGAGGATTTTATGGAAGAACCTGCACCTAAATTTTTCAGACTTGCACCAGGAAAAGAAGTGAGGCTTAAATATTCATATATTATAAAATGTGAGGATTTTATTAAAGATCCCGAAACAGGCCAAATAACTGAAATTCACTGTACTTATGATCCTGAGACTCTTAGTGGCAGATCACAAAGCAACAGAAAAGTTAAAGGGACTCTTCATTGGGTTTCTGCTTCACATGCATTAGAGGCTGAAATTCGTCTCTATGATCGTCTTTTCATGTCAGAAGATCCTGAAGATGTTGAGGAAGGTATCGATTACAAGACTAACCTCAATCCAGATTCGCTTAAGATTGTTAAAGGATTTGTAGAGCCAAGTCTCTCAAACGCGCAACCTCTTAGCAAATACCAGTTTGAGCGTATCGGGTATTTCTGCACAGATTACGACAGCAAGATGGGTAAACTTGTCTTTAATCGCACGGTTTCCTTAAAGGATTCATGGACTAAAGCCAATAATTAATCTGCTCTTTCTTCTTTTCTAAAGATTGAAACCAAAGGATTTTATCCATTAATAGGCCAAGGCTTCTCCAATCGACCAAGGCACGTCCATCATTTTAACCCCTTACTGAAACTACATTATTATTAGCTTTGCATAAGCTGTTATTATTTGTAATGAAGAAAAGTATTGTATTCCTTCTACTGATTATAGGTGTGCATATGAATTTGCATGCCATCACTGTTAAGGACTGCGACGAGATGATCATAGAGGGTGTAAAAGCCATGAACCGCAAAGATCACGTCAAATCGCTCGAAATACTTACCGAAGCCAGGTCATTAGCTGAAAAGAATAACTGGCACAAACAGGTTTTTCTTGCTCTTAACAACATAGGAGCCAACTACTATATCATGCTGGATTATGGTGAAGCCCTGAATAATTATCTTGGTGCTTACACTATTGCACTAAAGGAACTTGATGAAGATTCCGAAATGACCGTTCTCAACAACATTGCTCTCCTTTACATGAAAGAAAAGCAATTCGACAAAGCCGAAGAATATCTGATGAAAGCGTATGATATTGCTAAGAAAAAGAAAGTCGCAATACGACAGGGAATATACGCAGTTAATCTTGGTATGGTTTACAATGAAAAGAAAAGCTATAATAAAGCACTTATATTTCTTAGTGAGGCTAAAACTCTGATTCCTAAAAATGATGAATTGCAGATTAACGTTGACCTGGCATTATCAGATAATTTACTTTACCGCGGAGAAGTAAAGGATGCAAAAAAGTCGGCGCTTAATATCTTATCATCTATTAATGAAAAGGTTTCTAGTGAAAACATTCTTGTTCTTTATCTCCTGCTGTCAAGGATAAGTGAGACTGAGAAGGATATAAAATCCGCTTTAAATTATGCTGAAAAGGCACTTGATTATGCAGATAGCCCCGAGACAAAGATTCAGGTATATGAGGTCTTGGCTGATTTATACACCAAAGACGATAAACATCAATCAGCACTTATCGCTAAGGACAGTATCATATATGCAATAAACGAGCTTAATAATATTAAGAACGGCCGACAATTTGAAAGTAACAGAGTGAAGTTTGAGATTGCAGATTACAGGAATAAGTTGCTTCAGAATAATGAAAAGCTAATTATTCAGAGAAGAAGTTTTTTAATCATTCTGGCTTTTGCTTTAATTATTATATTGCTCATTGCGTGGGCTTTAAGAAATAGTGCTATTAAAAACAAACAGCGCAAAATAATTCATAAAAGAAGCGAAGAACTTTTGGCTCTGGAACTTGAGAAAGGCAAAACAGATAAGTTATTACTTGAAAAGCAATTAAAAGAAAAAGAGACACTTGCACTGCTCGAGCAACAGAAGCTAAGAAATGAGCTTGAAAACCGAAACAGAAAACTAGCCGCAAAAGCCCTCCATATTGCCAACCGAAATGAACTCATTGAAAATGTAATCAACTCATTATCGAAAGAACCTGAAATTGCCACAAATCAAAAATGGACTTCTAATATAAGGGAGCTTAAATCTCATTTAAACAATGATAACGAATGGGAAAGTTTTCTGACTCATTTTGAAGAAGTAAACCAGAATTTTCTTCAAACATTAAGAGAAAGGCACCCCGATTTAAACTCAAATGATATCAGGTTCATCTCTTATGTATATATCAATCTGAGTACAAAAGAAATTGCACTAATGCTTAATATCACTCCCGAAGCTTGTCGTAAAAGAAGAGAACGAATATCTAAAAAGCTTGGTCTATCGGAGAATTCAGACTTATATGAGTACATTTCCAGACTCTAAAAATCTGTACCTGATATATCGGTTTTAAAAGTGTCACACTTTTTCTGGTCATAGTCGCGCTTATTCTCGTACTTTTTAATCGCTGTTGTGTTTTATTTTCTGAACCTTGCTATCCGAAACTAATAAAACACAAATCTATGAGAACACTTTTTACCTTAATTTTTGCTTTTCTAATCGCTTTCAATCAGCAACTGATGAGTCAGACTGAAGTTGTTGGTTCAGACGAATATGGCAGGATCTTCGACATCAATTATGATCCTTTAAATGAAAATACCCTTTATGCAATCACATTAGGAAACCACATACTTAAATCAACCGACAATGGTGTGACATGGAATGTGTTTTACTCACATACCGACAGATGGTCACAACTTAAAGAGTTGCGAATCCTGTCCGATAACCGGTTAAGTTTCTATACCAATTACACCGAAAATATAGATGCTTTATTCATCTTAGACATCAACTCGATGGAGATAGAAAAACAATTTGTTCCTCCTATACCTCCAGATGCCGATAAATGGTGGGTGTCAGGCTATGATATTTATGAGGGGGATACAGATATTGCTATTTTGCTACAAAACTATAATATTGGATTCGCAGGATTTGCTAAAGTGTATTATACAACCGATGCAGGCAATACCTGGGATGAGATTTACTATCATGTTGACTATAATGAAGTCTTCGTAAATAATGTGGCCATTGACCCATCAAACCCTGACAAACTATTCATCGCCAGGTCAAATGGCCCAACAGATGTTATAGGTGGACTATTTATATCAGAAGATACCGGCAACACTTGGACAGAAAAACTTCCCGGAATTACATTTGATGCAATCGCTTTCAATCCGCAGAACCCCGACGATATTCTCATAGGATCAAGCAGTGCCGGTTCATTGGCTGATTCAGAAGATGTTTACAGGTCATTAGATGGAGGAGATAGCTGGACCGGAATTGGAATCAACTGGACTGATGAAATCCAGAATAACATCAATGCAATTGTTTATAATCCAACTGACCTCAATCATATTATTGTACTTGAAGAAAATGAGGTAGTTATTACTACTGATAACTTTGCTACCTGGCAGAATTATGTGTACGATATAAATGCGACAGAAGGATATGTGTATGGCCTAACTGCTTCATTTAATCCCTATAATGGACAAGAAGTATTCATTAATGCCGACTACTTCCCTCAGTTCTCAAATGATGGAGGTGTCACAATGACAAGGGTTAAAAACCCATATTTCGTAACAACTGGAAATGTAAGCATTTCAGCATCACCCGAAGAACATCTCTATTACGGAGCGCAATATGGAATTATTCACAGGGATCTGGCAACAGGAATTGAAACTCCTTACGATGTTAAGCCTATAGACTATGTGAGTATCAATCCTTTCACTACTGTTATAACTGAGAAAAAAATACCCGGACGAGTTTACACTTATTCAGCATCTTTCATGGGAGCTGCCTTACAGGTTAGTGATGATCATGGCGCAACCAAGATCGATGTACTGAGTATGTTTAGCAACTCCCTTGATGCTGTTGCAACCGACCCTAATAATCATGGAGTTGCATTTGCATCCTTTTCAAGTTTTGGAGAAGACTTCCAGGTTCATAAAATTGATTTCTCAGATCCCGGCAATATCACATCCACTTTAATTACTTTACCTTACTTGGATTATATTACCGGTATTGTCTATGAAAACGAAAGTTCAGATAACTTACTCATGGCTATTGGAACCAGAGTCTATAAATCAACTGATGCAGGAACTAACTGGACGATAAGCAGCACGGGACTTGAAGAGTTGATTGAATTCAACGATTTGATACTTGATCTCAAAGCAAATCCTTTAGATGATAATCAATTTACCCTAACCTCAAACAAGGGGATCTTCACTTCCAATGATGGAGGTGCCTCATGGAGTAAGATTTATGATGGTTTGGTACACAATGTGGAGCATTCTGATAAAGCAAACGGACACATCATCGCCATAGTTAACTCCTCAATGATGTCGGAATTTAAGGTCATATACAGTAGTAATGCAGGTCAGGTGTGGCATGAAATAAGTCCTAAAGATTTGTATTACATCTCTTCTTCAACCAGCGATTACCGCTTCTTTACAGAAAGTGCTGAAGTTTATATCGGAACCTCAGATCTTGGACTGGTACGTTACACATTGGCACTGGATCCTGTGAGTGCAGGAAATATCAATACACCAAAAATGCAGGTTCAGGTGTTCCCAAATCCGGCAAGCACTCAGATCACCATCAAAACCAATGCTGATTATAAAGAATTTGAGCTATATAATTCAAAAGGACAGCATGTTTTAACCAGCAACATCAACATTATAGATGTATCTGAACTTGAAAAAGGACTTTATATGGTAAAAACTTTAAGCAAGGATGGTCATACTGACTATCAAAAAGTTATAGTTCAATAGAATAAAGACCATAGAGCTGAATATATAAGGCGATTTTAGATAAATTTATGACAAAAAGTTTGCAGGTTAAAAAACTTATTTCGTAAATTCGCAGCCTGATTCTGACCTATGGTGTAATTGGCAACACGTCTGACTCTGGATCAGAAGAGTCCAGGTTCGACCCCTGGTAGGTCAACAAGTCGAATGAACCACTTACTAGTAATATTGTAAGTGGTTTTTTATTTGGTCTACACCCTATCCTAAGCGCCTTACTAAGCCGCTCAAAATATATTCTGATTCATCAGCTAATATAACTCACACAGGCTATCATCAAGTTCTTGAGCTTAAAGGGACACCTTTGTGAGCGAATAAATAGTACAGACCATTGGATAATCGTAAGATAGTGTCCAATGTGATAGGGCAGCAGAAGCTAATCGGAATTATTAAATGGATACCCGGTACCGGCAAAAAAGGCACTTCGGACTTGTTAGCATTGTGAAAATCATGAAAGATTTATATATTTACATTCACTAACAAAAAATTTACAAACCTTAAATGATCGATCATGACCGAACGGAAAGTATTTGTAGCCAGTGACGAGGCAAAGGCAAAAGCCGGACAGTTTCGTATGTTTGCAATCCTTGCATGGATTATTGCTATTGGCGGTGAAGTATTTGCCATCCTGAAACTTATCCACAATGAAACCATGGTATGGCTTATCGTGGCTATTGCAGTGATCCTGGCACTGGCTATCCTGGGTAATGTTCTTTGGAAAAAAGCCAATCGATTGGATCCACCTTCAAAAGCCAATAAAGTTTCCTTTTTCCTGAAAAGCCAATTGGGTGCCATCATGTCAGTGCTTGCTTTCCTGCCTCTTGTCATTCTGATCTTTACCAATAAAAATCTGGACGGAAAAACCAAAGGAATTGCCGGTGCGATTGCAGTAATAGCACTGCTTGCTGCAGGAATTACAGGTACTGATTTTAATCCGCCCTCAGTTGAAAAGTACACAGAGCAGATTAATGCTCAGACTGATTCACTGAAACAGCTTACCAACGGAGTAGACTATGTATTCTGGACAAAAGCCGGGAACAAATACCATATTTACAAGGATTGCTATCACATCAGAGATCGTGAGATTTTCGACGGAACTGTAAAAGATGCATGGGAAAGCCGTCATATTGACAACGGAGAGTTGTGCCTCACCTGCAAAGCAAGAGCACTTAAGAGTGAAGAGTGAAGAATGTTTTTTGTTTAATGTTCTTGGTTAGTATCTGAGGTCTCAAGCACTTAAGAACTCATTCGTCATCTTTCGGTAATAAGTTAGACCGTTGGAGTTTTATACACTTAGTCAATAGTCCCAATTAGACAATTTACAAGTCTGACATATTTCAATCCTTAATACGTTGTTTCCTGATTACAATTTTAACCAAATGAACACAATGCATTTGCTTGTAGTTGTTATGGATAAAGACAACCATTACCCACATGAGAAAGGTTATTGCTGCCATGAATATGACACTCGACGGGGTTTGCGACCATACAGTCGGGATTGTGGATGAAGAACTGCATCAGCATTATTCTGAACTAATTAAAATTTCGGGAATAATCTTATATGGCCGGATCACCTTCCAGCTTATGCAATCCTGGAAAAGCCTTTTGAAAAATCCTTCCGGTGATAAATCGATGGATGATTTTGCAATCCACATAGATAAAATTAAGAAGCTTGTTTTTTCAAATACCCTGACAGATACTGATTGGGATAGTGCCCAGTTGGTTCACAGGCCTCTCGGGGAAGTAGTAATGGAGCTTAAAAAGCAATCAGGTAACAATATCCTTGTGGGCAGCCGGAGTCTTATTATTCAGCTTTTGAAACTTAACCTTATCGACGAGTTCCAGCTTTGTATTCACCCGATGGTAGCAGGCAGTGGATTAAAGTTGTTCGATAACATGAGCGAAAACAAAGTATTCAAACTTAAGACGACAAAAGCACTGACTGGTGGACAACTGGTTACTTATTACGAACCGGTGAACAAATTCTGAAATATGACACGAATAAATAAAATAATTTATTGGGTGGTAACCATTTATCTGGCTCTTGGAATGGCTGCCGGAGGTATTCAACAAATGCTTCAAATTGGCGGCTACAATGAAATTGTGAGTTCATTGGGCTATCCACTTTACTTTCTGAGCATACTTGGGACCTGGAAAATATTGGGTGTTATTGCCATTCTGATTCCTAAATACCCTCTGGTAAAAGAATGGGCGTATGCAGGTTTTTTCTTTGCCATGTCTGGCGCTTTTATCTCTCATCTAGTGGTAGGACAAGCATTTATAGAGGCAGTACCTTCATTGATTTTGATGATAGCAACAATTTTGTCGTGGTATTTCAGACCACCTTACAGAAAATTGGTTACAGTATTACAAGATTAGACAGTTTCCGGCTATGAAAAGAAAAATAGAATATTCCCCTATAGCATATAATTTATATAATTTAGCAGCAAAGGATCTTATGTATGAAAAGAATCGGTATAATAGGTGGGCTGGGCCCGGAAGCAACTGTTGATTATTACAAGGAAATCATTAACTGCTTTAAGACTGAAAGTGGTGAAATGAATTATCCTGAAATCATCATTTACAGTGTAAATATGGCAGATTTCCTGGTACCTATGAGAGCTCAGGAATGGGATGCTGCAGCTGAATATCTTACTGATAAAATCCGGGCACTTAAGAATGCAGGTGCTGAATTTGCAGCCATTAGTGCCAATACCCCTCATCTTCTTTATGAGAAAGTGAAGGAGAAATCGCCGTTGCACCTTATCAGTATTGTGGAAGCAACACGTGAAGAAGCCTCCAGACTAGGATTGCAAAATCCGGGACTTATTGGCACCCATTTTACTATGAACGCATCATTTTATCCTGATACTTTCAGTAAGTATGGAATGAATGTGATTATGCCTGAAGAAGAAGACAAAAAGTTGATCAACCATCGTCTTTTCAGTGAAATAGAACTCGGTATCTTTAAAGATGAAACCAGGAAGGATTTGATCGACATTGCAAAAAAGATGGTTAAAGAGAAGCACATTGATTCTTTAATTCTTGGCTGTACGGAATTCCCGCTCATTCTTAAGGATCCGGAATATGCAGGCATACCGATGCTTAACACTACCCGAATTCACGTTAATGCAATTGTTAAATACTGCATGTCAACATAGGACGTTATTAACCAGCAACCAGCTCCGACTCTTGGAACCTGTGGCTTTCATTATGTATGATTAAAGTTGCTCCTGATCAATCAGATACCGTACAAAGTATATTAAGTAATTGATGGTATGACCATTACGCGGGATTCAAGCATGTCCTGAATTGCGTACTTCACTCCTTCCCTTCCAAATCCAGAATCTTTTACTCCTCCATAAGGCATATGGTCAGACCGGTATGAAGGGCTATCATTTATAATTACTCCCCCAACCTCAAGGTGATTAAAGGCATGATACATCTCACTGATCAGGTTAGTAAATACACCTGCCTGTAATCCGTATTTGCTGTCATTTACCATCTTAACAGCCTCTGGGAAAGTACTGTACTTTTCAACTATAACTACAGGTCCGAAAACCTCCTCATTTCTCACTTTCATTGAGTTGCTGGTACCGGTTAATATCGTTGGGCGATAAAGGCTTTCCATGCGAGTCCCGCCTGTTATTACCTTTGCTCCACCCTGTTTTGCTTCATTTACCCATTCTGCTATTCTTGCAACATTCTCATCATCAATCAGTACTGACATCTGAGTGTCATCACTTAATGGATTCCCCAGTTTTAACTTCTCCGCTCCTGATTTCAAACTTTCAAGGAAGGGGCTATAGATATTCTCATGGACAAATATCCTTTGTGTGCTGATGCATGTCTGGCCGGCGAATGAGAAAGCGCTTGCAACACATTTTGATGCAGCATCATTCCAGTTGCTGTTTTCTGAAACTATGACTGCTGCATTTCCACCTAACTCTAGTATCACTTTTTTCTTACCTGACTGCTCTTTCATCTTCCAGCCCACTGCCTGTGACCCGGTAAAAGAGATCATAGAGATACGTTCATCAGTCACCAGCTGATTACCTGTTTTCCTATCCATTGGAAGTATTGAAACTGCACCCTTTGGTATATTTGTTTCGTTTATTATTCCAGCCAACAGAAGAGTAGATAAAGGTGTTGATGATGAAGGTTTGAGAATAATGGGTGCACCCGCAGCAATGGCAGGAGCAATTTTATGAACAGCAAGATTAAGTGGGAAATTAAAAGGTGATATACCAGCTACAATTCCAATAGGAAAGTACTTAACCAATGCTTCGCGGCCTTCACCCGAAGGGACCCAGTCAAGTCCCATATACTCTTTGGGAAGTCGTTTCGCTTCTTCAGCTGCCACTGTAAAAATTCCGATACTTCTGTCAACCTCAACTCTGGCATTACCAATAGGTTTCCCTGATTCTCTTGAAATGGTTGCTGCAAATGTTTCCTTCATTTCAATCAGCCTGTCACGGATTTTTAACAGAACATTGCTCCTCTGATATGCCGGCATTTGCCTTAGAGTCTCCTTTACTGCCATTGCTGATTGAATAGCTTTATCAAGTTCTCTTTCAGTAGCGTTAAAAGTTGTAGCAAAGATTTCGCCTGACCAGGGATTATATACCTTTAATGTACTGGCAGTTTCAATCATCTCCCCTGCCAGAAAAATTTTAATACTTTCCATAATTCAAATATAATGAACATCTGCTTTTGGAATTAATTACCTCCCAGCTATTGAATTATAAGCTTATATAATTTAACAGGTGTTGTTTAGCTTTGCCGGTGAAAAGAATTAACTCAGATAATTCACGCAATGTTCAGCTATGGTATATTTCTCTTATTGAGCTAATTAAGTATAGAGCGGTAAATACTTCGAATTAGAATCCAAGATGTCGTATTTTTACAATTACAATAATTTCACCCAATCTAATTTTGCGGCATCAAACCAAAAAAATAAAAAATGAAGAATTTAGTATCATGGGTTGAAATCCCGGCAGTTGACTTCTCAAGAGCAGTCAAATTCTACAACGTTGTCCTGAATCTTAATATGCAGGAACTCGATTTTGGACATGAAAAGATGGCTTGTTTCCCGACAGGAGAGGGGGCTATTTTTCAGAAGGAGGGTTACAAACCTTCAAAAGATGGTGTAATTGTCAGCCTTAATGCAGGTGCTGATCTTGATGGTGCAATAGAAAGGGTTAAAAAAAACGGAGGTACCATTATTATCCCGAAAACAAAGATTGAAGCCGAAGGCAGAGGTTACTTTGCCACCTTCACCGACACCGAAGGAAACATTTTAGGCCTGTATGGCGATAATTAATCCTTACTGCTGAAAATAATAAAAGGTGAGCTTCTTTACTGCTAAACCATCGTTTCCTCTATCCCTTTTTGTGAAACAATACTGGGCGCTGGAAAACTGCGTTCCAATGGGTGAGGAGTATATTCAGCGAATCGTTCCAAACGGCCTGCTGGAGCTTACCTTTTATTTAGATTCTAAACCTACTTCTCTCGACAATCAGAAATCAATTGAAGACAGAACGCTGATTTGCGGTCATCTGAAAAATTATTATGATATTTCAATTACCGGAACTTTGTCAATGTTCTCAGTTTCATTATTACCATTTGGTGCCGCAATGTTGTTTAATGTTCCGGCTGATGAAATTTATAACCATAATGTGCCTCTTAAATTCTTGCTCCCAGATATTTCCAATCGTCTTGAAGATTCTCTTTATGAAGCACATAGCTTTGATGAAAGAGTTTTACTGACAGAGTATTGTCTGATGAGGCTTTTTAGCTCAAAGAGTGAGTCTTATGAGATGCGCCGTATTATGGAGACAGTTCAAATAATAAAAAAATCAAAAGGCTCAGTTCAGGTTGAAGATTTATCTGATGCAGCCTGCTTAAGCCGAAAACAATTTGAACGAACTTTCCTCAATCTAATTGGTACTACGCCAAAACACTTTCTAAGGACCATAAGATTTCAGAATTCACTTCACATAAAACAGATTGATCCTTCGACTAATCTTACCGAAATTGCCTATAGCTGTGGCTATTACGATCAGGCTCACATGATTAATGATTTCAAATCGCTAAGTGGGTTAACCCCAGGACAATACTTTAAGGAATGTGATCCGGTTTCCGACTTTTTTGACAGCTGAGTATAAAAGCTCTTCCGTTTCTCCAGATTGATGTACATATAGCTAAGAGATCCCAGAAAATAACACTAATGTTTAATATTTGAAAAGCCTACAGGTTTCTATACCTTTGTATTAAGTTTTTAACTACAGAACAGATCTCTATGATCAAAAAGAAAATCCTGGTAACCGGTGGTGCCGGTTTTGTTGGTTCTCATTTATGCGAACGATTACTAAATGAAGGACACGAGGTAGTTTGTTTAGACAATTACTTTACCGGACAAAAAGAAAACATAATACACCTTCTGGGAAATCCTTACTTCGAATTGATACGGCATGATGTCACAATGCCATTTTTTATTGAGGTAGATGAAATCTACAATCTGGCCTGTCCCGCTTCACCAATTCATTATCAGTACAATGCCATCAAGACAATAAAAACGTCGGTAATGGGTGCAATAAATATGCTGGGACTGGCAAAGAGGATTAAAGCAAAGATATTACAAGCGTCAACCAGTGAAGTTTACGGTGATCCACAAATACATCCACAGATAGAATCCTACTGGGGCCATGTAAATCCGATTGGAGAAAGAGCCTGTTACGATGAAGGTAAGAGAGCAGCTGAAACTCTGTTTATCAACTACCATAAGCAGAACAATGTCGCTATCAAGATTGTAAGAATTTTTAATACTTACGGGCCACGCATGCATCCAAATGATGGTAGAGTGGTTTCAAACTTTATTATGCAGGCGCTGCAGAATAAGGATATTACTATTTTTGGGGATGGCTCACAAACGAGAAGTTTTCAATATGTAGATGACCTTGTCGAAGGTCTGATAAAGATGATGGATTCATCAGCTGACTTTATAGGTCCTGTAAATATTGGCAACCCAAATGAGTTTACAATATTGGCTTTAGCCGAGAAAGTAATTGAATTGACCAAATCTTCTTCAAAAATTGTCAGGATGCCTTTGCCACCTGATGATCCATCACAAAGACAACCAGATATCACTCTTGCAAAAGAAAAACTTAACTGGGAACCGTATATCGAGCTTGAAGAAGGACTGAAAAAAACTATCGACTATTTCAGATCGATTTAAATACCTCTTTTATTCATACTTTTTGTTTTGGATTCATACTGATCGTTTGACTTCAGGTTTCTTAAACAACATTCCAAAAACGCATCCAACACTTAAGGATAGTACCCCCTCTCAATTCACATCTTTGACGTGTCGGAGAGTATCAACCTCTGGTATTTGAGCCTAATTCATTTCTCCGGGGATAAATCAACATTCCTATCTGCTATATTCCAAGGTGAGTTTAGTAAGAACTGTCTTACAATTACTATATGAAACAAATTTTAACCTACTTCTAAATAACTTCTAACCGATTTTTTACACTTAAAACACGTCTACAATACGCTTAGGGTATGCTTAGGATAATAATTAATCCTATCTTCTAAATCGAACAATTACTATTAGAACAAAGTGCTGTCTCAGAAAGTATTTATACCCTGATTGTTGTTTCTTTTAAAAGTACCCGATGGCTATCTGCCTTAATTGCTAATTAAAAAACTCAAAAAAATGGTTCCAAAAATTTCTACCCTTGGAGGTTATATCTTTGAATATCAGAAAAGTGTCACCAACCCAATAGGATTTTGGTCAAATATTGCCGAAAGCTTTTATTGGAGGAAAAAGTGGGAGTGTGCACTTGATTGGGATTTCACGAAAGGCCACATTAAATGGTTTGAGGGAGCCAAACTGAACATAACAGAGAATATTTTTGAAAGACACATTTTTTTCAGAGGTAACCAACCTGCAATCATCTGGGAGCCAAATGATCCAACTGAACAGGGGAGAACACTTACTTATAACGAACTTTTTGCTGAAGTGAAGAAGTTTGCTAATGTTTTACGTAATATGGGAATACAAAAGGGTGATAGAGTAGCAATATATCTCCCAATGGTGCCTGAACTTACGATTGCCATGCTGGCATGTGCAAGGATAGGTGCTATTCATTCTATTGTTTTTGCAGGATTTTCATCTCAATCGCTCGGAGAACGAATGCTTGATGCTTCGGCCAAACTTCTCATAACTTCAGATGGTGGATTCAGGGGTGCTAAAACCATTCCAATAAAGAAAATTGCCGATGAGGCAATGAGCATGTGCAATTGCATGAAGCAGTGCATAATTCTAAAGAGAACCGGTGAAGAGATTAATTTAATTAATGGCAGGGATTTTTGGTGGCACGACCTGATGAAAGATATTTCTGACATTAATGAAGCTGAGGAAATGGATGCCGAGGACCCGCTTTATATCCTTTATACAAGCGGATCAACCGGAAAACCAAAGGGTTTGGTACATACAACCGGGGGATATATGGTTTATACGGCCTACACCTTCCGGAATGTTTTTCAATATGGAGAGGGGGATGTTTATTTCTGTACTGCTGATATAGGATGGGTGACAGGTCACAGTTACACTGTTTATGGCCCATTGCTTACAGGAGCGACATCTCTGATGTTTGAAGGTATTCCCACGTGGCCCAATCCCGGCAGGTTCTGGGACATTATTGATAAATATAGGGTAAACCAGTTTTATACAGCACCCACTGCCATCAGATCATTAATAGCAATGGGAAATGATTGGCTTGAAGGTAAAAAACTCGATTCGCTGAAAGTGCTTGGTACTGTGGGTGAGCCCATTAATGAAGCAGCCTGGCATTGGTATCATGATCACATAGGAAAGAGCCGTTGCCCTATTGTAGATACATGGTGGCAGACTGAGAACGGAGGGATTATGATTAGTCCAATGGCCGGCATAACTCCTACAAAACCAGCGTATGCCACCTTGCCTTTAATGGGAGTGCAGCCCGAAATTGTAGATGAAAATGGAAAAATCCTTCATGGTAATAGTGTTGAAGGCAACTTGTGTATAAGATTTCCATGGCCAGGAATGGCCAGAACAATTTGGGGCGATCACGAACGGTTTATAAGAAATTATTTCAGCTCATTTCCAAATATGTATTTCACGGGAGATGGGGCTAAAAGAGACGAAGACGGTTATTATCGCATTCTTGGAAGAGTTGATGATGTAATAAATGTATCAGGACACAGATTAGGGACTGCAGAAATTGAAAATGCCATCAATGAGCACCCACTGATTGATGAATCAGCTGTTGTAGGTTATCCGCATCCTATAAAAGGACAGGGAATTTATGCTTATGTTGTTTGCCCACATTTTAGTACAGGCGGTGAAGAAGGAATCCGAAATTCAGTTATAATGGCGGTGGCCGATATGATCGGTCCTTTTGCCAAACCTGATAAGATTCAATTTGTTACCGGTCTTCCCAAAACTCGCTCAGGTAAGATAATGAGGCGCATCCTTATGAAAATAGCTGAAGGAAAAACCTCTGACTTTGGAGATACAACTACCTTGTTAAACCCTGAAATTGTGGATGAAATTATTGATGGAGCTTCTCTACATACTGAAAAAGCATAATTTCCAAAAATGCTTTTCCCAAAATGCTGAATAAGATTATGATAATTATTTTTCAAATGATGTAACGATTTTGCTCTTCGTGTGTTTATGTGAAACTTTTAATCTTGATGTACTATAATGTGCTAATTTTGTAGCCTGATAATCAATTAATTCACATGAAACATTGCAATTCTTTACTTATAATATTAGTTCTTTTTATATTTCAGCATACTTCCTCCTCAGCATTTACAAATAATAACAGACATTCAATCGACAGCATCAATAAAGCAATTGATACCCTCGAAAAGGAAAAAATAGTATTGTTCAATCTTTCGTACTTAGGTGATGTTTCTGGTAACCTTTCAGGTGGTATTCAAACCGGTTTTGCTTATATGGGCATGGCTAATCTGATGATTGAAACTGATCTTGAAAAAGCCCGTCTTATTAAAGGAGGTAAAATATTCCTCAATGCTGCTAACATTCACGCAACCAGATCACTTACAGAACTCACAGGGGATATACAGGTTAGCTCAAATATTGATGCAGGCAATCATACCTATCTTCAGGAATTATGGTATAAACAGGTTCTTGGCAATCTGGAACTCACATTCGGATTACAGGATCTGAATGTTGAATTTGCCTGTTCTGACCATGGAGGTTCTTATATCAACAGTTCGTTTGGAATTTTACCGACCATTTCCCTGAATACCAGTGCACCTATTTTCCCGCTTACAACATTGGGATTTACAGCTAAATGGAACATTACCGACAAATTAACATGGCTGGGCACCATACATGATGGAAGTGCCACAGATTTTGAAGATAATCCATATAATCTTAAATGGCACCTGAAAAAGACCGACCACTTATTAACAGTTACTGAAATTCAGTTTCATAATAATCTGGAAAATTTACCCGGTTCATATAAAGTGGGAGCTTTCATGACCAACCATTTAAGAAAGCAATCGCCAGAGGATGTTTTGGCTGACACCTTTAATGTCGCAACTCATGGATTTTATTTCCATGCAGATCAAAATTTCTGGAGTTCAGGTAATAAAAGTGCCGGCTTGTTTTCACAAGTCGGATATACACCTGTTGAGACCAGTGTATCAGACTATTACATAAGTTTGGGATTGAACTATAATGGCTTATTTACTAAATCGGGTAATGATATTTTAGGAATAGCTGTAGGATACACACATTTTACGCATTTTGAAGATACGCATCAATCCCCCAGACTAAAGCCTGAAACTGTAATTGAACTTACTTATCAGTATCAGGTTAATGATTTTTTCTTTATTCAACCTGATCTTCAATATATAATAAATCCTGCAGGAACGGGTGCTAACCTTGAGTCCGCATTTGTAGGTATTCTCAGGTTGGGCGTTAGTTTGTAAGTACAAGCTATTGGTTCGCCCAATCTTTAAATTTCGTTTATTTGCTTATGATCGCTGTAATTCTAGTGAATACAGGCACACCTGATAGTCCTGAAGTTAAAGATGTAAAACGATATCTACGTCAATTCCTGGGAGATAAGAAAGTTATCAATCAACCCTGGTTATGGCGAAAGATATTAGTAAACCTGATAATAGCTCCTGTCAGGGGTCCTAAATCTGCCAGATTGTACAAATCCATTTGGACCGATGAAGGTTCTCCACTTCTGGTTAATGCAAATAAATTTACAAATGCTCTTCAAAAGGAATTGGGAACTGGTTTCAGGACATACACAGCCATGCGATACCAAAATCCCTCAATGAGTGAAGTGGTCAGACGAGTTATTGAGACTGAAGGTCTTAAAAAGATTGTGCTTGTTCCTATGTATCCACAATTCGCTGACTCAACAACCGGGACAATAGTTGCTGAATTTGAGCGTCTTGTAAAAAGATATAAAATCAAAGTTCCAGTAAAGATTTGTGGACAATTTTTTCAAAATCACGGGTTCATTAAAGCATTCACATATAAGCTTTTGGCTACAAGAAAGCCATTTCATGAACACATTATTTTCTCCTATCATGGATTACCGGTTAAGCAAACTGAGCGAATGCACCCTGGCTATACATGCAATGAAGCAAATTGTAGGTATGAATATAATGAGCGTAATGCTAAATGCTATTACGCTGCATGCTTTGCCACTACAAGATTGATAGCGCATGAGATAGGTCTTACGGAGAATGATTACACGGTATCATTCCAGTCCCGCTTAGGCATGAACTGGCTGAAACCATACACTGATGCCATCATAGAGGAAAAGGCCCTTAAAGGGCTTAAAAATATGCTTATAATTAGTCCGGCCTTCGTTGCTGATTGTTTGGAAACAATTCATGAACTAGGAGTGGAGTACGATCATTTGTACAGGGAACATGGGGGACAAAAGCTACAAATGGTAGAAAGCCTGAATGATGACAGTTCATGGGTAAGTACTATGGCAGAAATAGTCACCAACGAGTTATAATCATTGTAGCCATTTCCCTGCCCTGTTTTATTCTATCGCTCATGCCAATACCATTCTTCATATTACCACCTATAATCAACCCTGGGTAAAGTCTCTGAGTCATTTCAGCGGCTTTTAATCTATCTCCGGTTGAGAGACCGTATTGTGGTATGGCATGTGAATAGCGGGTGATCTTCAAAAGGTCAGGTTTAAATTCACTTATGCCTGTCATAGATTTGAGTTCCTTTTCAAGTATTGCCGTTATAAAATCATCTGTCCAGTCGTAAACTTCCGGCTTACGGAAACCGCCCATAAAAACAGATAATAAGGCACCACTTTCAGGTGCGCGATCTGACAAGAAAGAGGAGAGAAAGAGGATTCCCAGGATATCCCGGTTTTCTTTGAAAGGGACTAGTCCTCCAAATGCATCAAGCTGTATGCCATCCCACTTTTTAAAACCTATGGTTGCTTGCACCACTTTAGCATATTCAAGATTGCTGAGCGATTGCATTTGCAGTTTATCGACAAATGGAAGCAAAGAGGGAAACTCATGCGAACCGGTTGATATGATAACATACTGTGAATCAATGCGAACAGGTTCATTGTTCAGTAGACCGGTTGTTGAATATCTGATTGAGACCGGGGGTGTTTCTTGATAATAATCAGAATCGGAATGCAAATCATTACCTATTTGATCTGACTTCAGATTTTCAGGATTTACAGCCACATTCAAAAAGTTTAACAAAATCCTATCCATTCCGATGCTTGAGACAAGCGAATTGATTAGATTGCTTAAGCCACCTTTAACGGAGAACACTTGTCCGGTTGCCATAGCTGCCCTTTGGTCCTTCTTCTGAAAGCCTTTTTTGATTGCACCTCCAATGAAACTTCCGTAATTTTGTTCAAGGTTGTAAAGTTTAGGCAGTGCATGACGAGTAATAAGATAGGAGGGGTCGCCTGAATAAATTCCCAGAATAAAAGGATCCACAGCATAATCCAAGAAACTCTTACCCATTCGCCTTAAGACCAGATTGGCCAAGGTTTCATCGGGGTTAGTCCCTCGTTTTCTGAAAGGTTCCCCAAGCAACCTGAACTTGTCTCTTGTAGTAAAAAGTGGTGTCCTGATTCCGCTACCCAGACCTGAAGGAAGGGCTTCCCACTTATCCTTTTTCCAGATCCATCTCTTTTTAGCTTTTTCATTGGCTATTTCCAATTGGCAACCAGTATCCAATTCATTGATTAGTTCCTGTGTTTCAGGCTGAGAGAGAACTCCTGTATTAGGCCCGGTTTCGTAAATGAATCCATTTTCTCTCATAGTTTGAATAACTCCTCCAACCTTCCCGCTTTTTTCAACGACTATTGCATCAATTCCACTTTTCTTCAAATAATAGGCGGTAGTAAGGCCAGTGATCCCAGCCCCAATAATTACCACCTTTGTATTAATTGTTTTCATTTTATTTTTAGTAATACTTTCTACAGCTTAATGCTGCTTAAAGCGATTTACACCTGATTTTCCTTTTTCTTTTTCACTGAAATTTTGATGGTTCCTGCTAATTTTTCTCTATATAGCACAGGTATACTAAGAATTACAAGGCAAGCAAGAATGGTTTCAATGATAAATAAGCCATGATATCCCATAATATCAGCTAAACCACCACTGATTATGGTTATTATTAGTCCGCTAAGGTGAGTAATGACAATCTGAAGAGTGAAATCGGTACCCTCTCTACCATGTCTGACAACATCCATTGAAATGGTAAAAACCGCTACTGATGACATTCCATATGAAACCCATAAGAGCATAACTGCAATGTAAATAGATACTATGGTTGTATTACCGCTCAGCATCCATATAAAAAACAGAGTAGTTAATAAGTTTAAAAAGGCAAACAGATACAAACTGTTTCTTCGTCCTATTGCTCTGATTATAAAGCCGGCAGCTACTGAGCTCACCACTGCTCCTGCTGTACCGTAAATTCCGGAAATCATGCCGATTTCTTTAACGTTAAAGCCCTGATCTACTAAAAATGGTTTCATCAATGCCAGAATGCCTGTTATCCCCGAGTAGAAGATAAACAATAGGACAACCCTTCTGATAATTCCTTTTTGCCTGAAGAACAGTCCGATATCTTTCAGACTAGCAAGATCTTTATGCATCTCAGGATCGCTTATTACTTCAGGTGCTCTGTGTTTGTATAATCTCAATGGAATTAAAGCAATGATGACAAAACCTGCCAATGACATCAGAAGACCATTCCATCCGAAGTTATGATACACTATCAGCAGAAGTCCACTTCCCACCATGGTACCTAAAAAAGAGCCGGCTGATTGCATGCTATTGCCCAAACTTCGCTCCTTCTTATTCAGAATCCTTATAGCAAAAGCATCGGTGGCAATATCCTGAGTGGCTGATGCGGTAATAGCTATCAAAATTAACACGATAATGAGTTGAAAATCAAACCTGAGGTCGAAGAAACCAATACTCAGTATAGCCAAAGCATAGATAATTTCAGATGAAAATATCCATCGCTTATAATTATTTATTGAATTACTGTATCTGTCAACTACAGGTGCCCATAGAAATTTGAATATCCATGGCAGTTTTATTAATTGCAATAATCCTATCATTGTCAATGAGTAATTTTCCTGCCTCATTATTACCGGTATAATGGAGGTAAAAAAACTCATCGGTATTGATTGAGCCAGATATAAACTTAGTAGTGTTGAATACTTTTTCATTTTAACCGAATAGATTATCAACTCAAATCAATTATTTTGCTTTTATCCACCAAATGAAAGACTCACTGGATCTTACTGACGACAGTCTCCCGGATTCAAAGACTTCTGCCAGCATGCCTAATTAAAATCTTTAGAATTTGACAATTAGGTTTGCTCCAAAATGAAATGGCTTACCTATCTGGACGAAATTGTTACCCAAAGCAGAGAAGAAGAATGAAGTATATTCTTCATTCAGAATATTCTTAGCCCACAAATCGATTCTTCCGAACTTAGCTGAGTATGAAATCTTACCGTTTAGTAAACCATAAAAATCCTGAGATACTGAGTTTTCTTCATTCCAGTATATATCTCCCTGTCCCTGATAACCGGCAAACAAAATTATTTTATTTAAACCCTGGTCATCCACATTAATTGACCAATCGGCTCCAACATGCAGTGTATTGCCTGGTGCATAAGGAATATAATTACCACTTAAATCTAATACCGGTGTTCTTTGGTACTGGGTGAATTTAGCTTGTGTGTACCCGTAACTTGTATAGATAGATAAATTTCTGATTGGACGTGCAATAACCTCAACCTCAAATCCTTTGCTAACAGATTTCCCGGCATTTTTAAGCATCGATCCTTGACCGCTTGGAACTGGCTGATATATTTGCTGGTCTTTCCAATCGATGTAAAATGCGCTTATATTGGCCAGCAGTGCTTTTTGAAAAAAGAGAGTCTTAATTCCTCCTTCATAATTCCAACTATATTCAGGCTTAAAACTTCTGTCTTCCTCACTTTCAAATGTTGTATTAAAACCTCCGGCTTTATAACCTTTAGCAATTGAAGTGTAGGTAGTAATATTGGGACTGATTTTATACGACAAAGATGCCTTTGGTAAGATTTCCGAATATGTAACGTTCCCTTCGGAATCATCGAGTGTTGTTTGGTTACCTACTATAAATGAATTAAATAAGTATCTTTGCGAAGCTTCTTCTACATCCACCCTTATTCCTGCTGTAATTGAAAGCCCCTGAGTAAACAAATCATTTACAGTTGATTCGCCAAAGTATGCGATTCCCCTGATTGTGTTATCATAATTTTTAACCATAGAAGTCTCACCAGGCAAATTAAAGGCTGCAATTCCATCCTGACCATAGGAAACTGAAACTTCATCATCAAATAACTGTAAGAATCCAAATACTCCGGCAACCCAGGAAATCTTCCGACCAGCCTTACTTCTGAATGTAAACTCCTGAGCAATCATGTTTTGATTAGTATTCTGATTTGCAGTAAAAAGTGAAGCTGGAGTAAAATCCTGATCAATATTCTGATCATCGGTTAGGAACTGATGACTAGTAATAGACTGAAATAGGAAATCTTTACTTTCATAGTCAATAGTAAATGCATTGGAAACTATGGTTCTTTCATAAGAACTAAAGTAATCGTAATTAATTGGTGCAATATGGCCGGTTTCCATATTTATTCTGGCGTAAGGATAACCACCCTGATAACTGTGTTCAAAAGAGCTTGCAAACTGAATCTTGGTATAAGATGATAAATCACTGACAAACTTCACTCTTCCTCCGTAAACATTCTCTTTATCGATAGCTGTGTTTTCGAATTCGTTAGTATAGAAGCCACTATTACGGTTAAAGAAGGCCGACAATGAGATACCGGCTGACTCACCTATAGGTTGTGCATGAGATGCATCTGCTCTGAAAAGGCCATAATTACCACCCGAGAGTGCTATTCTTGACTCTCTCATTTCAGTTGGATCTTTAGTAAAAATCTTAATCAATCCGCCCATAGTATTGCGTCCATAAGCAGTACCTTGTGGTCCTCTTAGAACTTCAACCCTTTCAATATCAGAAAATTCAAAATCGAAAACAGATTTCTCAAAATAAGGTACATTATCAACATACAATCCAACTGAAGGAGAATTGATTCTTGATCCGATTCCTCTTATATAGACAGGAGAAGTGAGTCGTGATCCATAATCGGGCATGAAAAAATTAGGCACATATCCTCCCAGATTTTTTAAAGATGTGATCTCATGATTATTTAAATCGTTTGCCTTAAATAAAGTAATAGAAGCAGGCAGATTCTTTATAATCACACTGTTCTCGCGAACTGATTTTACGACGACTTCATTGAGTTCAATTTGCTCCATCGGAATGGAATCATAATCAGGAACCTGATATTGAGCTTTTATAGTTGATACATATAGGGCAAAAGCTGCTAAAACGAGTAAGAATTTCTTGTTCATGGATAAATGTTTATGAAAATTTTAACTGCCTGATTGTTCAGGTAGCAACACAAGTCGGTTAAAACACATTGTGAATGTATTTTCTACCGGCAAAAAAATAATTAGAAATAATTTCAGAAAAAGGGATTCAGGCGGTAGGAGGACCTCTTGGAATAAGAGTACCAGCTTTAAACTGGATAATTAAAGTTTCGTTATCTGTAGGATAAAACTGATCAAGAGATAAAGGGTATTGAATTGACCTTGTATTTGTTTCATCAGAAATACTACATTGCCATTCGAACGTTAAGAAGTTCGAATTTTTCAAGGATTTGGTTACTTTCCCGAAATCCTTTTTATTAACTGATGAATGTGTAAAACAACCAGGTATTAAATATTTGCCCCAGATTCTGTTTTGATGAAAGTTAACCAGGTTGCCAAGATAAAACCAGAAGATAGCAGATGCCCAAAGTATTATGAATACTTTTTCGACAAATTTTAATATGCGTGGCTTTCTATACATCAAGGAAATTCACCTGTTATTGCAAAAATGGTAAGTTTCTACAAATAAAAAGAATAAATGTTCTTTAGAAGCCATAATTTAAAAGCATTCTAAACAATGTAGTCTCCCATCATCAAAAGAGAGGGTAATTGTGTTTATCTATTTTGATCACATTAAATTCGATATATTTGAACGTATAATAAAAGTTTATGAATAATTTTCTGAGAGCTTTAATTGCCGGTTATGGCGCTAAAAAACTAGGCGGAGGTTGTATATCCACCATCTTGATCTTTATTCTTTTATGGGTGCTGCTGGGTCAGTGTAGCTAAATCCGGCAATGGATTACTGATTAGACGTTTAAGTCTATAAATTCGTATTTATTACCCAAATGATTGATAAATCGAAGGAAATCGCTATACCCGATAACTAACGAAGCTCTATTATCATTAGGATGAAAACTTATCTTTGCCATTGCGCTAAGGTCCTTGTCCAGAAATAGATACACATGGTGTTCTTTATCATGGATTAAACCGAACGGGGAAACTGAGCCCGGTTTAAGTTTCAGGTATTTATCCATTCTTTGTTCTGAAGCAAAAGAAAGTTTTCCCTGCTTAAGATACTTTTCAAGCATATGAATGCCTAATTCCTTTCGGTGATCAAATATTACCAAATAATGCCTGTTACCTTTATGGTTTCTGAAAAACAGGTTCTTGCAATGTGTTGTTTCCTTAATGTCCTTCCAATATTGTATTGCAATTTCGATGGTTGGAGCAGGGGGGTGTTGATAGTATTCAAAAGGAATGTTGAGTTCTCTCAGTTTATCGTATAATTCCTTATCGCCAATTAACTCATTCATTTCAAATTATTTAAAAGCATAACTCCTTTAGTCAAATGGGGGTTAAGCAGAAATTGAAAGGTCGGTGATTTCAATTAACTAATTCCCTTACGATGCATGGATGAGTCTATATATCCTTGCGATTGTTTCTTCTTTCCCTAGTACGCAAATAATTCCGGCTATTCCCGGACCGAATGCTGATCCCACAAGTGCAAGGCGCAATGAATTCATTACCTGACCCATGTTGTATCCTGATTGATTTATAAACTCTTTCAAGTCGGATTCAAGCACTTGAGGTTCAAGTTTGGATTGCTCCTGAATGAAATTACTTATTGAATTGAGCATTTGTGGCGATTCAGGCCGCCATACTTTATTCTTCATCTTCTCATCATAGGTAACTGGTTCCTTAAAGAAGAAGTAAGCCTGATCCCACAAGTCTGAAATAAGTGTAACCCTTTCTTTTATTAAACCTGCAATCGCATTGAGTTTACTGAAATCAGCATCAATACCTTTCCCAATCAACTGATTTTGCAAAAAGTGAGCTACTTCAACATCCGATAGATTAGAGAAATACTGATGATTAAACCATTTAGCTTTTTCCGGATCAAACTTAGAACCATGTTTCTGCACTCTATCTATGGAGAAAGCATCAATAAGTTCTTCCATAGTGAATATCTCCTTTTCAGTTCCCGGATTCCATCCCAACATGGCTAACATATTGACAAAAGCATCTGGAAGATATCCTGATTCACGGTAACCGGATGAGATTTCCTTAGTTTTTGGATCAATCCATCGCAATGGAAAAACAGGGAAGCCTAATCTATCTCCGTCTCTTTTACTCAGTTTGCCATTCCCGTCAGGTTTTAGTAATAAAGGTAAATGAGCAAACTTGGGCGCTTCCCAACCGAAATATTCATACAAAATTACATGGAGAGGGGCAGAGGGTAACCATTCTTCACCTCTGATCACATGGGTTATCTCCATGAGATGGTCATCCACAATATTGGCCAGGTGATAAGTTGGCATTCCATCTGACTTGAACAGGACTTTATCGTCGAGTTTTGAAGTATCGACAACAACTTCCCCTCTGATAAGATCATCAACTTTTATTACCTGGTCGGCCGGAATGAGAACCCTGATTACATATTGGTCGCCTCTTTCAATTCTCTGTTTGACTTCCTCGGGGGAAAGAACCAGTGAATTTTTCATTTCATATCTTGAAAGGTAGTCGTACTGTGGAGTTGCGACACCTTTTGCAGTAAGTCTTTCTCTCATTGCTTCGAGCTCCTCCGGAGTATCGAAGGCATAATAAGCTTTACCTTCATTTATGAGCCTTTCAGCATATTCCGCGTAAATCATCTTTCTTTCACTTTGGCGATATGGCTCATGAGGGCCTCCAACACCAACACCTTCATCATAAATGATTCCACACCAATGTAATGCCTCAATTATATATTCTTCGGCTCCTGGAACATACCTGCTTTGATCGGTATCTTCAATCCTTAAGAGGAATTTTCCGTTATACTTTTTAGCAAATAAAAAATTATAGAGGGCTGTGCGGACTCCTCCAATGTGTAGAGGGCCAGTTGGACTAGGTGCGAATCTAACTCTTACTTCTTTCATAATGTTATTTATGTTGCAAAGATAGAAAAACAACTATGGTGTAATTAAATCTCATTTTCTTAATACTTGTTAAACTAAGTAACCCCACATATACAAAGTTCTAATTTGTTTACCTTTGTAGGTTAGCATCTAAATATTAACCCTTTCAAATGTATTTGGGATGATAAAACAGGCTAAGAATAAATCTCTGATTCCACGATACAGGTTGGGAAGAATCTTTATTTTCCCTTTGTTGCTTTATCTTTTGCTTGTTTACCCGGTTCTTGGGATCATGCTGGTTAAAAGTTTTCCCCAATTAAAAGAAAAGGGAAAAGTCGAATTCATTAAAGAATTGGACGATCATCCTGAGGAAGGTGGACTTGTATTTAAATATGAAAAGGAGGCTACCGGAAATGCTAATATTCAGCTAAATTCAGGGGATAGCACCATAACCACACGAGTTGTTCCTGTTGAAACAAATGGTAAATCACCTAGTGGCTTTTCAGGATCTATCAACAGAATGTTCCGTATTGTATTCATTTCAAGTGTGGTTGGAGGTATTCTTTTTAATATTCCGTTCAAGATATATTTTAAAAGAAAACGAAAGGAGAAAAGTGTTTCTAAAGGATTATATAAGTTTTGCCGGAGATTCTTACTCAAAACTCCATTAATCAATTCAGGAATTGTATTCTTTGCCTTTACCGTTATGCATATTATAATGGCTATCAGGGTAATGAATCCTTCTAATTTTGAGGATGAGCTAGGTCGTCGGTTATATCTGAGTTACTTTTTCATTTCAGTAGTAGCATCCCTGCTCAGCACTTTATTTATCTTTTTCTGGCAGAAACATCTGGTGCACATCAAGTACATCGAATACATCTATTCAAAGGATGAGCTTCAGAAAAGGATATTTGGCCAGACAAGCGGAAAAATCAAAAACCGCTTATATACAGCCAGTGCAATGACATCATTGCTCCCCCTTACTGTAGTGTTACTTTATCTATTAATCAGTTTGACGCCCATCCAGGATATGGGGCATTCTACACCAGGAGAATTAAGGATTATGCTAGGCCGTTTGACGGATATTATGGGTCCTGACCTCGATCTTGAAGAAGAATTTGGCAAATCAAACTTATACTATATCAGTGCAATTGACAATGTTTTAATGTTTGCAGGAATCACCAGCGGTATTCTTGTGGCGTTTATTTACATTCTGTTTTTTGTTAGCTGGTCGACCGCTGATATAGTTCGTCCTGTTAATGAGTTGGTGAGAAATATGCAGTTTACCAGTGAAGGGAAACTCGATAATTATACGATTGTTAGAACAAACGATGAAATAGGAGTGATGTCGGAGGGCTATAATCTAATGACGTCCCGTTTGCGTGATTATATTTATCGTATTTCCCAGATGAATGAGGCTTACTCGAGATTTGTTCCTAATCAGTTCCTTGAGTTTCTGGGGAAGGAGAATTTCGTGGATATTCAGTTGGGCGACCAGGTGCAAAAGGAGATGTCAGTATTATTCAGCGACATCAGAGGATTTACGGAACTTTCGGAGGGGTTGACACCAAAAGAAAATTTCGATTTTATTAACCATTATCTTGGTTACATGGAACCGGTTATCAGAAAGAATAATGGTTTCATCGACAAGTATATGGGTGACTCCATAATGGCGCTATTTTCAGATTCGGTAGATGATGCGATAAATGCTGCCATTGAAATGCGTTTGGCATTACAACAATTTAATAAAGACAGGATAGAAATCGGTATGCCGGCTGTGGATTCAGGTATTGGTATCCATACCGGAAATCTGATGTTAGGTGTAGTAGGAGGGGAGGGCCGAATTGATGGAACTGTAATTTCAGATTCAGTTAATCTAGCCTCGCGACTCGAAGGATTAACAAAAATTTATAAAACTTCGATAATCATCAGCGAGGATAGCCTTATAAAACTGAATAATCCGGGAAATTATAATTTTAGATTTCTGGATGTTGCCCGTGTGAAAGGTAAAAAGGAGGCTGTTTACATTTTTGAGGTTCTTGATGGAGAGCCGGAAGAAATAAGAGAACTCAAGATGCAAACTAAAATTACTTTTGGCAAAGGTATTGAAGCATATAAAAACAGGGACTTTAATAGTGCAATAGAAATATTTACAGAGGTAGTAAAGATTAATCCTTCGGATGCTGCTGCTGCCTTTTACATAAATCGTTGCAGAAATATTACAGGTAAGCAATTACCTGATGACTGGAGTGGAATTGAAGTTTTTGACGCTAAATAGGCAAGGTTTCTTGAATTTAAGAACCTCATATATACTTTTTTGAGTTAGTAGAGGTTATATTTTTAAGATTATACTGGAGAATGAATAACAATTATACCATACTAATAGATAAGCTCGATGCTTTCATCAAAAAGTATTATGCTAATCTCCTCATCAAGGGAGTGCTGTATAGTACAGCATTGCTTGGGAGTTTTTTCCTGATATTTACTTTATTCGAGTCGGTAGCCTGGTTCTCAACAACTGTCCGGACCGTCCTTTTCTATTCCTACTTGGTATTTGGATCCGTGCTGATTTATCGGTATATCATCAATCCCTTACTGAAATTATACAAAATTGGTTCACGTATTTCTCACGAAATGGCAGCTGAAATTGTGGGAAAGCATTTTAGTGATGTCAAGGACACGTTACTCAATACACTCCAATTAAAGAGACTTGCTGATGACTCTCCTGATAATTATGATTTGATAATTGCAGGAATCAATAAGAAGTCAGAAAAACTAATGACTATTCCATTCAAGTCGGCTGTTGATTATGCATCCAATAGAAAGTATCTTTATTGGGCACTTCCACCAATTTTGGTAATAGTTATTCTTTTATTAGCATCTCCAAAAGTTTTAACTGATCCCGGAAGTCGTTTGATTAATCATTCAGTTACTTTTTCAAAACCATTACCTTTTTCATTGAGTATTAAAAATGAGGACCTTACGGCAATTCAACAAGAGGATTTCGTTTTAAACGTTTTTGTGTCAGGTCAGGAATTACCATCTGAAATTTTCTTACTTGTTGATGGGAATGAATATAGAATGCATCCTCTTAATAAGTTGAATTTTGAATATACTTTTAAAAAGATTCAGAAAGATCAGGATTTCAGGCTGATGGCAGCTGGTTACACGAGTGAAAAATATTTTATAAAAGTGCTCCCAAAGCCAATTATCTTGAATTACGATATTGAGTTACAGTATCCTGCATACCTTAAACGACAGAATGAGGTCATTTCAAATGTTGGTGATATTAATGTTCCACAAGGAACTGTACTGAACTGGAAGTTCTATACCCGTGATGCAGAAACCATTACTTTTAAGCTGGGTGATGAAGTAAAACAATTGTTGTCAGGCCAGAGTAACACCTTTAACACCAGTCACAAACTGATGAGTGGTACCGATATCACAATTTCAAGCAGCAACAAGTATCTGACTAACAACGATTCACTAATATTTTATGCTAATGCACTGGCAGATATGTACCCTACTATTAATCTTGAGGAATACAGAGATAGCATATTTGATAACAGGCTGTATTTTAGAGGTTTAATAAGAGATGACCATGGATTCAGGAACCTTGATTTTAAAATGAGCCGCTTAAGAGATGGTGAAAAAGGTGCTGAAATGTCGACTCAGGTGCTTATTGAAAAGGATGTTACAGAACAAAACTTCTATTATTATTTCGACCTAATGACCTTAGGACTCGATCCGGGCGAAAATATTGCTTATTATTTCGAAGTATGGGACAATGATGGTGTAAATGGTTCTAAATCAGCACGTTCACAAGAAATGACATTTAGAATCCCTACTCTTGATGAGATTAATGCCATGGTTAATAAGCATCAGGAGGATTTGAAAGATGATTTTGAGCAGACCATTAAGGAAGCTAAAAATATTCAGGAGGCTATTGATAAGTTGAATGCCGATTTCATCAATAAGAAAGACTTAAACTATCAAGACAAGAAACAAATTGAGGATCTGATTCAAAGACATAAGAATTTGCAAGAAAAGATTGAGGACATGCAGCTTGAAAGTAAGCAAATGAATGTAAAAGAATCACAGATAAAAAAAGTAGATGAGACTATAGTTGAGAAGCAGAAGCAGCTTGAAAAACTTTTCGAAGACATTATGTCGGAAGAAATGAAAAAAATGTTTGAAGAGTTGCAGAAATTGATGGATGAATTCAATAAAGATAAGGTAAAAGATATTCTTGAAAAAATACAAATGTCGGCCGAAGATCTGGAAAAAGATCTTGATAGAAACCTTGAGCTATTTAAGCAACTCGAGTTTGACAAGAAGCTAACCGAAGCAATCGAAGCTTTAAAGAAACTGGCAGAGGAAGAGTCGCAGCTTTCTCAACAAACCAGTGAAAGTCCAAAGAAAGAATCTGAGAATCTTCAGAAGAAACAAGAAGAAATAAAAGACCAATTCAATGAATTGGGTAAGGAGCTCGAGGAGCTTAAAAATCTTAATGAGAAACTCGAGGAACCCAACAACTTTGATCTTCCTGAATCAGAAAAAAGTGATATTGAAAAAGAGATGAAAGAGAGCATGGAAAATCTCAAAGAATCTCAAATGAAGAAAGCTTCGGAAAATCAGAAGAAAGCTTCTGATAAAATGAAACAAATGAGTGATGACTTGTTTCAGATGCAGCAGGAGATGAATGATGAACAATTAGGAGAGGATGCTGCTGCACTCAGAGTCATTCTCGAAAATCTGGTTAGGATTTCTTTCGACCAGGAAGATTTAATGAGTCGCCTTCAGGCCATCAATAGGTCTGATCCTAAATACCCAACATTAGCAGAGGAACAAAAACGACTTAAAGATAATCTGTTGATGGTTGAAGATTCATTACTTGCATTAAGTAAGCGACAACCGATGATTGGGAATTTTGTCAATCGTGAGATAAGGGATATTAATAACAATACTGAAATGGCACTTGAGGCGCTGCAAAAAAGGTCTGTTGGGATGGCTGGTTCTAAACAGCAATATGTGATGACAGCCGTAAATAACCTCGCATTATTATTATCCGAATCACTAAAGAACATGGAGCAATCATTAAATATGAAGGCCTCAGGTAAATCGGGAAAGTCAAATCCTAAACCTGGTAAAGGAAAGAATTCCATGAAATCAATGCGTCAAATGCAAGAGCAGTTAAATCAGCAGATGGAGGAATTACGTAAAGGAATGTCACCAAAACCTGGAGAGAAAGGAAAGCAAGGACAAGGATCGCAAATGAGTGAGCAATTGGCTAGGATGGCTGCTCAACAGGAGGCATTGAGAAGGATGCTACAGCAGTATGCAGATGAATTACAGAAAGAAGGAAATGTGAATCAACAGGGAATGCAAAAAATGTTGCAGGAAATGGAAAAAACTGAGAGTGATCTTGTGAATAAAATTTTAAACCAGCAAACCATGAAAAGGCAGCAGGAGATTTTAACGAGATTACTTGAATCGGAAAAAGCTGAAATGAAGCGGGAGCAAGAGGAAAGAAGAGAATCAAACGAAGGGAAGGATATTCCAAGACCAGATCCAGCTAAATTTTTCGATAGCATTGGACTACCTTCAAAAGAAACCGAGTTAATACATACTATACCACCTTCCTTCAGAAATTATTACCGGAACAAAGTAAATAGTTACTTTATTCAAATACCCGCAAGTGAATAATATTTATATATCAATATGGCGACAGTTAACTTTTTTAGTGAAGGAATTGAATTCAACATTGAAAATCCCTATCAAGTCATCAATTGGATTGAGAGAGTTATAAAAGATAAGGGTTTTGCACAAGGTACTATCAATTATATCTTTTGCTCAGATGATTATTTGCTTGGGATTAATCAGCAATATTTAGATCATGATACTTACACTGATATTATTACTTTCGATTATTCAAAAAGTGGAGTAGTAAGTGGCGATATCTTTATTAGTATCGATAGGATAAAAGAAAATGCGTCGATATATAAAACGACTTTTGAAAACGAATTAATGCGAGTGATCATTCACGGAATATTACACCTTACGGGGATAAAGGATAAAACCGAGGCAGAGGGAAAAGAAATGCGTAGAAACGAAGATCATTACCTTAATCTTTTTTAAAAACTCTCCGCTACTCCTCTATATATTTTCTAAAATCATCTTTTCGTACTTTCTTTCCCACATTAACGATAGATAGCAGTGGTTATTATTTTTGACACTCTGTTATAATACCGAGGAATAGGAGAGAAGATTAATGACTGTTTACCGTTTGCACCTTTAGGTTACTTTCACTATTATTCCAGTTATTGCTATCCTTCTCCTGGTAGATTTAACTTTTCCTAAGTATCAACCCCAATATTGCGTATTTTTGCAGCCCTAAAACTTCGAACTCTAATTGTTATTAGACTATTGTTCCACGTGAAACAAGGCAATAAAATGTTCAAAAATTATGATATAATAGTGGTTGGTGCAGGTCATGCAGGTTGTGAAGCAGCCTCCGCATCAGCTAATCTTGGCTCCTCTGTACTACTCATTACAATGAATATGTCATCTGTTGCTCAAATGTCGTGTAATCCAGCAATGGGTGGGATTGCCAAAGGACAAATAGTGAGAGAAATTGATGCTCTAGGTGGATATTCAGGTATTGTTACAGACCACACGATGATTCAGTTCAGAATGTTGAACAAATCAAAAGGTCCAGCAATGTGGAGTCCCAGAGCCCAAAGTGACAGAATGAGGTTTTCGGAGATGTGGCGATTGACTCTGGAACGCAATAAAAATATTGATTTTTGGCAGGATACAGTCACTGAAGTCTTAATTAGAGGTGGCCGTGTCACAGGTGTTAAAACCGCAATGGGGCAGACTATAAATAGTAAGGCTGTAATTCTGACTAATGGGACTTTCTTAAATGGAATAATACATATAGGTACCAAGCAGTTTGGGGGCGGAAGAATGGGTGATCGCGCCTCATTAGGTTTAACCGGATCACTTCAGGAAGCAGGATTTGAATCAAAGAGGTTGAAAACAGGTACTCCTGTAAGGGTAGATGGTCGCTCTATTGACTTCTCAAAAATGGATGAGCAAAAAGGCGATGAAATTCCAGGTAAATTCTCTTTTACCGATACTCCCATATTGACCAGGCAAAGGAGTTGCTTTATCACATATACTAATCAAAAAGTGCATGATAAACTTAAAGAAGGTTTTGACGAATCGCCAATGTACTCCGGAAGAATTGAGGGGAGAGGACCTCGCTATTGCCCTTCTATCGAAGATAAAATAGATCGGTTTAGTGATAAAACACGCCATCAACTTTTTGTTGAACCTGAAGGTTGGGATACAGTGGAGTATTATATTAATGGCTTTTCATCAAGCTTACCCGAAGAAATTCAGTATAAAGCTTTGCAGTTGGTTCCAGGATTTGAAAATGCAAAAATTTTCAGGCCAGGGTATGCTATCGAATATGATTACTTCCCACCTGATCAACTTAAACCAACCCTTGAAACACACCTCGTGCAGAATCTTTATTTTGCAGGACAGATTAATGGTACTACTGGATATGAAGAAGCAGCAGCACAAGGATTAGTGGCAGGGATTAATGCACACCTGAAGTTAACGAATTCTGATCCTTTTATTCTCAAACGTTCAGAATCATATATTGGAGTGCTTATTGACGATCTTATCACCAAGAGCATTGATGAACCATATAGGATGTTTACATCCAGAGCTGAATATCGTATACTCCTGCGTCACAATTCAGCTGATCTGCGTCTGACTCCTTTATCCCATAGTATTGGATTGTCTGATCAGGAAAGAATGGAGAAGGTACAACTGAAAAATAAGCTGATATCATCAATGCTGGAAATGTTTGATAAAGTTTCACTTTCACCATCAGATGTAAACACCTTCCTGGAGGCATCAGGTACAACTATCATACCCCAGAAGATTAAAGTTTCAACACTCGCTTTAAGACCTCAATTGAACCTTAAAGATCTCATCAAATTTAATGAGGGTCTGCACGCAGAAACAAGCAAACTGGGGGACCTGTTTGATGAAGTTATAGAAGAGTGCGAAATTCAGATTAAATACGGTGGGTACATTGAAAAAGAAAAACATCTTGCCGACACATTAGCTGAATATGATAACATCCCTCTAAAGGCGGATTTCAACTACAATTCTCTGGTTTCATTATCCTTCGAGGCAAGAGAAAAACTTACCAAACAAAGACCGGCTACTATAGGACAAGCCAGTAGAATAAGCGGTGTTTCTCCGGCAGACATAGCAGTATTAATTGTATATTTGACCCATTAATAAACCCACTTTATCCATAATCTCAATTCAAGTGTTTCACGTGGAACAATCTAATACAATTATTGTCAACCAATGCCCCGTTTGCGGTAAAAATGATTTCATAACTCACTTATTATTAAAGGATTACTTCTTATCTCAGGAAGAATTTAGCATCCTGAAGTGTACTCATTGTGGTTTGATGATTACAAATCCTCAACCAAAAATGGAGGAGTTGGGAAAGTATTATCAATCAAAAGATTATATCTCTCACTCAACCGAAAAATCAGGGAATATCCAAGTTAAACTTTATAATATTATTAGGAAAAGGACATTAAAAACTAAACTTTCTCTTCTTTCTAAATATACTTCTGGTTATAGACTTCTTGATATTGGTTGTGCAATAGGTGTATTTCTCGATTATTGCAGAAAACATGGTTACCATGTTATGGGTATAGAGCCTGAATTAAAAGCGAGACAATACGCTAAAGACAACTTTAACCTCGACATACATGATACCAACTTTATCGAGAAAATTGAGAGTGCTAGTCTGGATGTCGTAACAATGTGGCATGTTTTAGAGCATGTAAGTGATATTGAGAAAAGAATAAACAGTATTCATCGCATTCTGACCAAAGAGGGGACAGCTATTATAGCCTTGCCAAATCCAGATTCTTATGATGCAAAATATTACCAAAAATATTGGGCAGCCTATGACGTGCCTCGGCACCTGTTTCATTTTACTAAAGAAAGTTTTTCCACCCTTTGTGAAAGAAATTCATTTAAAGTGATCTCAGTGATTCCGATGGTTTATGATTCCTTCTATGTTTCAATGTTGAGCGAAAAATACAAGAATTCTAAAATACCAATGGTTAAGGCATTCCTGACTGGCTTGAAATCGAATATCTTTGCCATGCTGAATAATAAGAATTATTCAAGTTTGATATATATAGTAAAGAAAGCAGATTAATCGTTCTTATATTTAGCTATCTCTCTCACGGCCATCATATTAAAAGTATGATTTGCTTTAGTATTTCAATGTGAGATTTACTTTTTATATTTACCACTAATTATCTGGATGGATCATATTGACAGGGTTACATTGTTTTAAACCAAAACAATGGATACCGGAATCACTTATGCGACAGCATTTTCACAGGAATGCCCATATTATCGCGGTCTGGTTTTTGTGAGCAACTGAACAAGTAATACTGATAATGGAACAATTACTTAAGAAATACAAATTATCCCTACTGCTTTATGCCTTGGCACTCATACTGGCATTATCTGTCTGGTTTATTTTTGGATATATAAAAACAAACAATTCTCCTGAAAAAAAAGTAGCTGAATTCGCTGAGTTATTACAGGAACGGTACAATTTAAGCTCTAAATTACTTAATGATTTAGCTAAAAAAGATTCCATACCCGATTTCAAAAATCTGCATCCTCAGGCAAACGTTTTACCAAAGAATACAGCATTATTTGTCCTCAAAGACCAACAACCTATCTATTGGTCAGACAATTCAATTCCATTTCTTAATGCACAAGAAAAAAACCGGATAGTTAAAACCCGGGAAGGATGGTATCAAAAGGTCTCTATTACCAAGGGCGAGTTTAGTTATATTTTACTCGATTTAATTAAACATGAATATCCATACCTGAACGATTATTTGTCCTCATCTTTTAACCCAGCATATAATCTATCAGCCGATTACAAAATATCGTTAGAGAGATTATCTTACCCGGTTAAGGATGATGGAGGAAAAACATTATTCTATTTAGGTACCTCTCAGGCTTATCATCTTACTATAGATCAGGAATTCGTATTATATATTCTTTTCCTGATTTCATTCGTATTGCTCGTCCTTGCAACATACTTTACACTTTCAGAATATGGACTCAGCAGGTGGCGTGTGATACTTATTCTTATTGGTGTAACATTTATCTTACGGCTGTTGCAATTTGTAATAGGCATACCTTTATTTTTTCATGATTTTGAATTACTAAGTCCTTTAAAATATGCTTCATCGAGATGGCTGCCTTCCCTGGGCGATTTACTGCTTAATATAACCCTGGTAACTTTTCTTGCCTTCATTATTTTCAGGACCTTCCTTGATATCAGGTTGACAATAAAACATTCCTGGCTCAAAGCTTTAGCTTTAGTAGTAGGAGTAGCGTTAATCAATTTAATATATTACATTACATTATATCTCATAGATACCCTTATAATCAATTCCTCTTTCGAGTTGAATTTATCCAGAATCCTTGATTTTTCTATCTATAGCTATATAGGTTACTTTATAATCGCCATGCTTCTGCTTAGCTTCTTCCATCTGACTTATATTATTGGAAGTATGGTTATTCAGTTATTTAAACCATTGGTGGTAGTATGTACTTTTATAATTTTCAGCGTTGCAGTATGGGTGTGGTTCTATCTTACCGGCTCTTATATTCCACAATGGGAAGAATTGGTGTTATTATGCGTCTATTTCTTACTATTAGTGGTAATATTGATAGAAATGGTTCCGTTTCCAAGGATCACAACCACAACCTCTCTAATATTGGTCCTGACAATAATTTCAACGTATTGTATTTATCATAATTCTGAAACTAAAGAAAATGAGGAGAGGAAGCTAATGGCATTGCGTCTTTCTTCTGATCAGGATAAAGTAGCTGAATTTCTTTATAATGATCTTGAAGAACAAATCCTTTCTGATACCGCACTACATAACCAATTCATAAAAGGATATTATCAACCCGACCAGGAATCAGTATGCATTGATTACCTGCTGAGTAAGTACTTTAATGGATACTGGACTAAATTTAACACACAGATTACTCTTTGCTATCCTGAGAAAGAACTTGAGATAAAGCCTTCAGGTGAAATTATCGGTTGTAACAATTACTTTGGCGACATCATTTCCAATATAACTTCAAAGACTGCCAATAGCACTTTATTTTACTTCAAAGAATCATACGGAGTAAGTAATTACATTGCCAGAATCCCGATTACAGACAAAGAATTTAAAAACCTGCCTGCGTCAATAGTCATTGAGTTTACTCAGAAATATGTTCCTAAAGGACTGGGATATCCTGAATTATTGCTTGATAATTCCTTCGTTACCTTCTATGATCTCAGTGTTTATTCGTATGCCATTTACACAACAGGAGAGCTGATTAAGAATGTAGGAGATTATTCATACAGTATTTCTGAATCACCCTTTTTACCATTCCGCAAAGCCAATAATTTTTTTAATAAAAATGGTTACAATCATTTATACCACATCGTTAACGATGATACTTCAATTATCATTAGTAAGAAAAATTTATCCACACTCGACAAACTTGCTCCCTTTACCTACCAGCTAATATTCCATATCATACTGGTGTTCATTATTACAACAGTTTACAATTTAAGATTTTCAGAAAAACGCTTTCCCGACCTTAAATCCCAGTTACAGATCATGCTTGTTCTGCTGGTAATTTTTGCTTCAATAACAACAGGATTTACAACCCTTAAAAATATAAGAAACCTAAATGAGAAGAAAAATCAGGACATGCTGAGCGAGAAAGCACATTCTGTTCTCATTGAAATAGAACATAAACTTGATACTATTCACCAATTAGAGCCCTACCACCAACCGTATCTTCAGGAATTGCTCACAAAATTCTCTTTGGTGTTCTTCAGCGACATTAACATATACGACATGGCTGGTAACCTTCAGGCGACTTCCAGACCCGAAATATTTGAAGAAGGGTTGCGATCGGTTTTCATGAGTTCTGAAGCCTACCACCAGATGGCGGTTAATCAACGCACATTCTTTGTAACCAATGAACAGATAGGAAGCTACAAATACCTTTCTGCCTATATTCCCTTCAGGAACAAAGACAATGAACTAATTGCCTATATAAATCTGCCATTTTTTGCGAGAGAGCATGAACTTCGTCAGGAAATCTCATCCTTCCTTGTCACTTTTGTTAATCTTTATATAATTCTTACAGCTCTGGCAGTGTTCATCTCACTTCTCGTTGGAAACTATGTTACCCGTCCACTCCAGCTTATACGGGATAAGTTTTCGAGTGTAAAGCTCGACAAAAGCAATGAAAAGATCAGATATACCCGAAGAGACGAGCTGGGGAATTTAATAAATACCTATAACTCAATGCTAGATAAACTTTCAGAAAGTGTAGATAAACTGGCTCAATCTGAAAGAGAAAATGCATGGAAAGAAATGGCAAGGCAAATCGCACATGAAATTAAGAATCCATTGACTCCCATGAAACTCAGTATTCAACATCTGTATAGGTCATGGAAGGACAAGGCTCCTGATTGGGAAAACAGATTAGAAAAAACAACCAATTCGATTATTCAGCAGATTGATTCACTGGCTGCAATTGCAACAGCGTTTTCTGATTTTGCGAAGTTCCCGCAAGCAACTAATGAAAAAATAAAAGTTGCTGAATTGATCCGTGATACCGTAGCATTGTTTACAGCACAAACACAATTCTCAATATCCACAGTTTTCCCAGACCAGCCTTGTAATGTATTTGCCGACAAAAAGCAATTATCGAGGGTTTTAGTCAACCTGTTAAATAACGCCATCCAATCTATTCCTGCGGAAAGACAGGGTAAAATCCAAATACAACTTCACTGCGATGATGAATTAGTATATATCCTGGTTTCAGATAATGGAGCCGGAATTTCAGAAGAACAGAAGTTAAAGATTTTTTCACCTAATTTTACAACGAAAACCAGTGGAACAGGTCTGGGACTTGCTATGGTTAAAAATATTATAGATTCGGCAGGAGGAAACATCTCATTTACTTCTGATGATCAAGGAACTACATTCAAGATTGTTCTGCCTGCCTTTAACAATGATAGTGAAAGACAATAGTGAATCCATTTAAAAAACTGGCAGGTCAAACAGCTATCTACGGACTACCAACCATAGTAGCCAGATTATTGAATTATTTTCTCGTCCCTTTATTCACACGTATATTTCTGACAGCCGAATATGGAGTGGTTACTGAAATGTATGCTTATGTGGCCGTTCTGTTTGCTATTCTGACATATGGGATGGAAACTTCTTATTTCAGATATGCTACCACTTATCCTGATAAACAAAGAGTGTATGGCACTTCGCTTGCCTCCTTAATTACAACGTCCCTGCTATTCGTCCTGGTTGTTTTCATGTCTGCCCCAACATTATCTCAGGCAATAGGTTATTCAAATCATCCGGAGTATCTGAAGTGGTTTGCGCTTATTCTGGCAGCAGATGCAATTACAAGCATTCCATATGCTCACCTAAGATTGAGCAACAGACCCCTGAGGTTTGCCATTATAAAAATTACCAATATCCTGGTGAATATCGGATTTAACTTGTTTTTCCTTGTTTATATTCCGGCAAGGATCACCCATGACCCCGTTTTATTTGAATCGTCGTTTTTAAGACACTTTTACGACCCTTCTATTGGTGTTGGATATATTTTCATCTCTAACTTAATAGCGAGCCTTATAACTCTTTTAATGCTTTCTCCTGAGATTTTAAAGGCTAAGATTAAACCCGATTTAGCAATACTGAAAAATATGCTAAGTTATGGCTGGCCATTATTAATCTTTAGTCTTGCAGGAATCATAAATGAAACATTCGACAGGGTGATAATGAAGCATATGTTACCGGATGGTGTGGATGCAATGGCTCAACTAGGAATTTATGGTGCCTGTTATAAAGTTTCAATACTAATGTCACTTTTCATACAGACCTACAGATATGCCGTTGAACCGTTTTTCTTTGAAAGCTCGAAGAATAAGGATGCGAAGGAAACTTATGCCAAACTGATGAATTACTTTTTGATTATTTGTTTCCTGATATATCTGAGTGTAATGCTATTTCTAGACTTTGTGATTCTCTTTATCGGTGAAGATTTCAGAGAGGGAGCAGCTGTAATACCAATTTTACTCTGGGCAAATTTATTTCTTGGTGTATTCTATAATTTGAGTGTATGGTTTAAGCTGACTGACAAAACCAGGATTGGGGCCATGATTTCTGTAGCAGGTGCGATTGTAACCCTCATTCTGAACATTGTGCTTATCCCGGCAATAGGATATATGGGAGCAGCCTGGGCAACATTTATCTGTTATGCTTTCATGATGATTCTTTCATGGCTGATAGGACAGAAATATTATCCCGTTAAGTATGATCTGAATTCTGCAGGTATCTACGCTTTTGCAACAATTGTAATTTATATTATATCTCTGTTTACCGATGATCTGGAGCCGGGTTTGAAGTATAGTCTCAATGCGCTGCTTATTTTGCTTTACCTGACTGTAGTAGCAATAAAGGAAAAAGTACTGGCCAGGATACTTCACAAGCAAATCTGACAACAGTTAATTATATGCTATTTTTGCGAAATTAAATAAGTGAAATCACGTTTATTAGTTATTTACCTAATTCAACAGACTGGCAATCACTATGAAGATAAAGATCGTTAATACTTCATCTAATCCTAATCCATCTTACGAAACTACTTCTTCGGCAGGAATGGACCTAAGGGCATCTTTAAATGAACCTATTACTATTGAACCGCTGCATCGTGCAATCATTCCAACAGCATTATATATAGAACTTCCTGATGGCTACGAGGCCCAGGTAAGGCCAAGGAGTGGTCTAGCCGCTAAATCGGGAATAACCGTTTTAAATTCACCCGGAACTATTGATGCTGATTACCGTGGAGAAATTAAAGTCATTCTGATAAATCTTTCAGATCAGCCTTTTGTTATTAACCATGGCGACAGAATTGCGCAAATGATCATCGCGCAACATGAAAGAGCTGAATGGATAGAAGTTAACGATTTAAATATATCTGCGAGAGGAGCAGGGGGATTTGGGCATACAGGCGTGAAATAAACCATCCGATATAATTATTTTCAACACATTACCCATTTGCCTTTAATTAAGCATAACTAAACAGAAGGAAATGAAATATTACCACATTATAAAATTACTCTTTTGCATTTTTCTCCCTGTCAGTTTGATTGCTCAGGATATTCCAGAAGGTGGCGAAGCGTTAATTTCGAAGGAACAGGCCAAGCTATTTAAGGATAGTAAGCGTGTTGAAGCCTTGTTTTTTGATGCTATTAAAGCTAAAGTAACCGATAACCCGGGTGAAGCGGTACATCTTTTTACCCAGGTTACTGAGATGGATCCTTCTTATGATGCAGCCTGGTATGAATTAGGACTCCTTTCTTACCGTCAGCGCGATATTAATGGTGCAATTAAGAATATTGCCCGAGCTTATGAGCTCAATCCTCAGAATGAATGGTATAGTATTACACTAGCTAGTCTTTATTCACAAAATGCACAATTCGCAGAAGCGGTAATAATTTTCGAAAATCTGTATAAACAGGATCCCACAGACAGGTCTAATGCTTTTGAATTAGCTAACCTGTACATCAAAATGGATAAATCGGACAAGGCCCTCGAAATATATAATAATATGGAGAAGAGGGAGGGAGTAAATGAAGAAATATCTCTCAGAAAACACCACATTTATCTTTCACAGGGAAAAAAGAAAAAAGCACTCGAAGAATTAGAGAAACTTGCTTTGGCCAATGAGTACGACTCCCGGATTCAATCAATTCTCGCTGAGTTTTACATGTCAAACGGTATGGAAGACAAAGCTTTGGCAACTTATGAAAAGATATTATCAATTGATCCTGAGAATCCTTACATTAATATTTCATTGGCTGATTTTTACAGGAGAAAAGGTGATATATCCAAGTCGATTCAATTGCTAAAGACAGGTTTTTCAAATGCTACACTTGATGCGAATACCAAGCTTCAGATATTAGCTACATACTATGCACAGATAGAGAGCTATGCGGAAATAGATAAAGATATATTAGAGCTATCAAAGATTCTTGTTGAACAACATCCAATAGAACCTCAGGTATTAGCGTTTAGGGCACAAATGCTAGCAACTCAGGAAAAATATTCTGAGGCACTGTCAATGCTCAAAAAAGTGAATGAAATAGATCCGGGTAAATACGAGAACTGGGATAATATCATGCGTATAACAGCAGTACTGGAAAAATACGATAGTCTTAAGGTCCTTTCTCAAGAGGCGATCGAGTTGTTTCCTGTACAGCCAATGCCGTATTATTTCAATGCGGTTGCGCACTATATGTTAAAAGATTATGAAGGTGTTATATCGGCAACCAACAAAGGAATAAAGCTGGTTTTTAATAATAACCGTCTTATGTCCGATTTCCACAGTATGGCTGGCGATGCACATCATTCACTTGATCAGGATCAGGAAGCATTTAAGGCTTATGAATCAGCACTGCGTTTTAATCCTGATAATTCAGCAGTCCTTAACAATTATGCCTATTATCTCTCCTTAACAGGATCAGAGCTGGATAAAGCTGAAAGGATGGCAGTCCAGGCTAATGAAATTTCACCGGAAAATGCCACGTACCTTGATACTTATGCCTGGATTCTTTACAAAAAAGGAAGATATAGTGAAGCTCTAATTCAGATGGACAAAGTAATGAAACTGGATGATAATCCTTCTGGTACGGTGCTTGAACATTATGGAGATATCCTGTATAAACTAAACAGAATTGATGAGGCAGTTAAATGGTGGAAACATGCTCAGGAGGCCGGCGATGGATCTGATAAACTACCTGCCAAAATAAATGACAGCAAATTATATGAATAAACGTACTGCTAACCTTGGTTTTTATATTCTTATATTGCTCCTGACTTTTAATTTTTCATGCAGTTCTATCAGGAAAACAATTAAAGAACCTCTAAAAGAACAAGGCACCGATTTCCTTATCGATAACCTGAAGGCCAATGAACTTGATTATGAAAATTTATCAGCAAAATTCTCAGCCACTTTTAAGCAAAACCGAAAAGAGACCCAATTGACCGGACAAATACGTATTCTCAGGGATAGTGTAATTTGGGTTTCAGTCTCGCCGTTCCTGGGAATTGAAATGGTCAGGTTATTCATAACCAACGACTCGGTTTTCTATTTGAACCGTATGGAAAGCATTTATTTTAAGGGAGGTTTTGATAACATCAATATCCTGGTAAACAGCTCAATTGATTATGATATGCTCCAGTCGTTTCTGACCGGAAATGATTTTTCGGAATATGATAACACTTCTTTTAAAGGGGGCATTGATAATAAAGAGTATACACTTACTACCACCAACAGACGTAAGATAAGAAAAAGTAACAGACAGAACGCTGATGCCAATATTCCCCTACAGCATATTTGGCTTGATCCTGAGACCTTCAAAATCAACAGGATAATGATAAAAGAATTATCAGGTCAAAATCGAAAAGCTGAAGCTGTGTATCAATATGAGAAAATGGGCGATAAAACGGTTCCTGTTAATATTAATTTTGAAGTGGAAACGAAGGATAATAATGCTGTCATTGACATAAACTATTCAAAGATAACAATTGGCGAACAGCTTCAATTTCCATTCAATATTCCGGATAAGTATACAAGAATCAATAACTTGAAATAATACCACCCTATGATTAAATGGCTATCTTTTTGTCGTAAACTTCATTTAATTCTGACTGGGTTTTTGATTCTTTTTTCAATATCTTTTATTTATGGACAAGATAAGAAGAGTCAGTTACAAGCACGTAAAGCAAAAATTGAAGAGGAAATTAACTACACCAACAAATTACTTACTGAAACGAAGAAATCAAAGCAAGCTACCCTGAATCAATTAGTATTATTAAATAAAAAGATTTCTCACCGGCAAGAGCTTATTAACACTATTAACAGTGAAATACAGCAAATAGACTCAAAAATAATTCAGACGAACGATACCATAGCTGAACTAAGTGAAAATATTAATAGGCTGAAAGAAGAATATGCACGGATGATTTATTATGCACAAAAAAATAAGAGCTCATATTCACGGTTAATGTTCATTTTTTCTTCTCAAAGTTTTAACCAGGCTTATCAAAGATTAAAATACTTTCAGCAATACAGTAGCTATCGAAAAAATCAGGTGAGGGTAATTCGGGAAACACAAGCTATACTTGCCGAAAAAGTTGCGTTGCTTCAATCACAGAAAAAGGAAAAAGTCTCGCTCAAGAGCACTGAAGAAAGGGAACGACAAAAGCTATCACAGGAAAAACAAGAACAGGACAAAGCGGTAAAGAATCTCAGTCAAAAGGAAAAAGATTTACTTAAAAAGTTGAGAGAAAGCGAGAAAGCCGCCAAGCGATTACAAAAAGCTATTGAGGATTTAATTGCCGAAGAACTAAGAAAAGCAAGGGAGACTGCTAAGAAAACAGGAACTAAACCAACACCAGAAAATGCGTTTGGATTGACCCCATCAGAAATGAAGCTTTCTAATAGTTTTGCAGGAAATAAGGGAATTTTGCCATGGCCGACCGAAAGAGGCGTTATATCAGAAACTTTTGGAGAGCATTCTCACCCGGTACTCAAAGGAATAAAGACTAAAAATAACGGAGTTGACATTTCCACTACCCAGGGGGCGACTGCTAGGGCCGTATTTGATGGAGTGGTCACATCAACTATGACACTTCCAAATTATAACAATGTTGTAATCATACGACATGGTGAATTCCTTACAGTATACTCCAATCTTAGAGAAATCTACGTTAAGAAAGGAGATAAAGTGACAACAAAGCAAAAAATCGGAATTATTGAAACTGATGAATCTGGTAAGACCAAATTGCATTTTGAGCTTTGGAAAGGAAAGATTTTACAAAATCCCGAAGCATGGATTGCCAAATCAAGATAAATTGTAACATGTTTACATTCAGTGCTTGAAATGCTTATCTTTGTAAAACATAAAACTAATAAAAATGGCATCATTTATATTGATGGGTATTGTTGGACCATGGCAGGTTGTGCTGGTCGTAGCTGTAATACTACTGCTTTTTGGGGGTAAAAAGATTCCTGAATTGATGAGGGGCCTTGGAAAGGGTATCAAAGAATTTAAGGACGGAATGGGTGATAACCAACAAGAAGAGAAAAAATAAAAAAAATACCTGTAAAGTAATTTACAGGTACCTTGTGGAGCGTAGGGGAGTCGAACCCCTGACCTTTAGACTGCCAGTCTAACGCTCTAGCCAACTGAGCTAACGCCCCATTATGGACATTCGGGGATGCAAAAATAGAAAATTTTATGAATTTTCTAACTTTTATCTCTAAATTTTAGATATTTGCAGCCGTTTTTTAAATATAAATGGATAGTCTTCGTCTCTTTGCTGCCATTCACATTAAGCCTGATGATGTCTTTTCAATGACCTTCGAAGGTCTCAGGCAAACCCTTGATTATAATATTATTAAGTGGGTTGACTTGCATAACATGCATATTACACTCAGATTCTTTGGTGAAACAAACCCTGAGGAAGTGCCAATTATCACGGGGGCTCTTCAAAAGGCAGTTACCGGATTCAAGCCTTTTAATCTTACCCTTGAAAAGACAGGTGTGTTTGGAAGCCGATATGATCCCAGGGTAATATGGTTCGGAATAAAAGAAAATCCTGCCCTACTACAATTGCATAAGAATATAAGCCAAGCCCTTGAAGAGGCAGAATATTTTGGCGATAGGCAGAACTTCGTTCCACATATCACTGTCGGGCGAATTAAGGAGATAAGAGACAAGCACTTCTTTCAACAAATAATTGACAGATTCAGCGACGTTAAACTCCTTACACAGCCTGTCGATTCCTTCTCACTATATAATAGCGAGCTAAAGAAAGAAGGTCCCATATACACCAGTATTGAGACCTTCACCTTCAATCAATAATAACTTAGAAATATTACTGCTCCTGATAAACCCTGTTATCTTTAGGTGTTTTATCATGCTTCCTTAAAATATTCCTTTCAATAAGGTAGTCAATTATCAATGCAACACCACCAAAAAGGGTTACAAATGAAAAGTATGCTGCTTCTTCTTCCATTCCACCTGCCCTCACTATTATATTGGCAAGTAAGATCCCTAAACCAATTCCTGTAAACAGTAATCCATATTTTAGAGTACTAAAACCCGTGGTTGGCTTTTCAAAACTTCGTGGGTCAAGGCCTCTGTCTAATAGAGCCATTCTCTCTTTCTTCCGGATCGACAGGAAGATTATTCCATAAATGGTGGCGAAAATTGCAACCGGTACTATGATATCTGTCATGGTCGTATGTTTTTTATTTTAACATTTTGACGCAATTATATCTCTCAGGTTACATCACATTCTATTTATCTTTGTGAATTCGCAATAAAACGATCTTCCTTGTTTATTAAAAATTTGTTCTTGTAAGTGCTCTTTTATTCCATTTTATGTGTTTACTAATAGAAAAATATCCTTTTAGATGACAATAGTGTAACCTGAAAATAGATCACTCGTCTAAAGAACAGAATGATGAAAAATGACGATCTAACCATCATTAACCAGGTTATAAATGGTAATACCGGGTTGTTTAGTATCCTTGTGGAAAAGTACAAGGATATGGTTTTTTCTTTGGTGGTCAAGATTGTGCGAAACAGAGAAGAGGCTGAAGAAGTTGCTCAGGATACATTCCTTAAAGCATATCATCACCTTGGAAACTTTAAAAATGAATCAAGATTTTCTACTTGGTTATTCCGGATTGCTTACAATACAGCCATTTCGAGCACCAGAAAGAAAACCTTGATTACTTCAGTTATTGATGACAATGTTGTAGAAAACTATAGTGTTGATAATATAAGGGAAAACCTTGAAAGTGTTGATCTTACAGAAAGAATAGCAATCCTGAAAGATGTTATAGCTTATCTTCCGAAAGAAGAACAGTTCTTGATTCAGTTGTTTTATTTCAACAAACAAAGTGTTGAAGAAATTTGTCACATAAGTAGCCTGACTGAATCAAATGTGAAGGTAAAACTTCATAGGATAAGGAAGAAATTATATAGTACCATGCAGGATCGTTTTAATGTTAAGACAGGTTGAAAACCAGAAAATATATGTTTATGGAAAACCAGAAAAATTTTGAGTTCGTAAATGACCCTTTTTTAGAAGAGATTTTCAATTATCTTCCTCCAGAGAAACCATCCTCTGATTTTACTAAGCAGGTAATGAATCAGATATATGCCCATGTCGAGCCGGAAATGGAACCCGGTAAATACAGAAAACAAATGTTATGGGCTTATGCATCAATGGCGGCCGGTCTAATAATTATCGGAGTGATTATATTCGCTGTATGGCCATTTATTGAAATTCCTTTCCAATTAAATTATACATCTATTTTAAACCTGGTTAACTACACTTTATCAGTTGTGGATGAAATTTCACGCATAGGCGATTTAGTACAAAATTCAACTATTCAAATATCAGTTTTCTTTTCAATACTAATTTTGCTGGTAATTGAACGATTAATCCGTAGAGATGTTAATAAAAGCAGCATTTATATGTTTTAATCATGCTTTTTCCCGGCTTGGAGGATTATTTAAGTCATTGGCTATCAAGATTTAAGTCTGGGTGCTCCATTGTTGAAACCCAATATATTACAGGTGGATCTATTAATGAAGCCTATAAAATCAGGACTACCTGTGGTATATGCTTCCTGAAGTACAATAGTGCTTCTAAGTATCCTGAAATGTTCACCAAGGAAAAAGCAGCTCTTGAACTTTTATCAGGTACAAATACTGTAATTGTTCCAGAAGTCCTTACTTCTGATACTTTTGGTAATTGCAGTTTCCTGCTTTTAAAATATGAATCACCCACCAAACCAACAAAAAATTACTGGACTGTCTTTGCAAAACACCTTAGTTCATTACATCAGGTTAAAGCAAAACACTATGGTCTGGATTACGATAATTACATAGGATCACTACCTCAAATAAATACTTATAAGGATGATTACATCGAGTTCTTCATCAGCTGCCGTTTGAATCCCTTGCTCAGGAGTGCTGTTGATAAGGGACTACTTTCTCATAAAGATATACTTCAATTCGAAAATCTTTATAAGCTATTGCCTGATATGCTTTCGGTTGAAAAGCCCTCTTTAATCCATGGTGATCTCTGGTCAGGAAATCTTATTGTCAATCACAAGGGTCTTCCCTGTGTGATAGATCCTGCTATTTATTATGGACATAGGGAATCAGATATCGCGATGACAAAACTATTCGGTGGATTTCCAATTTCCTTTTATGATACTTATCAATCATGCTTGCCAATGGAAAAGGGGTGGGAGGAAAGAATACCTATTCACCAATTGTATCCCCTGCTGGTACATGTGAATCTTTTTGGAATGAGTTATGCTTCACAGTTAAGGAATATAATTACGAGATACTAACAAACTATTTTCTTGTGATCCCTTCCCTGCGCTCTTCCCAAAGTTGTTTGAAATTTACTTCATTAATCGTCACTCCGGTTCCTAATAATTTACCCGGATAACTTCGTTTCAAGATAATATTTTTCCATATGGGCTTCCAGTCCATCCATTTACGACTTCTAAGATATTTGGACCATCCTTCCATTTTAATTTTCTCTAAAAAGTTGTGATTCCCCATTTTAACCGAATCATTCCGATTATGCAGAATTTGCTCATTCAGATTAATTGCTACCGGACAAACATCATTGTACTTACCACAAGAAACACTTGCATAGCTTAAATGCATAAATTCCTCGGGGCCCCTCATCCATGGAGTAATTATAGAGCCTATTGGACCGGTATAGGTAGTGCCATAACTTTGACCACCAATTATGCGATAAACAGGACACGCATTATGACAAGCACCACAATCAATGCAGCTTAACGCCCTTCTTTGAAATTTCTGAGAGAGAACTTCACTTCTTCCATTGTCTATAAGGATTACATACAATTCTCTGGGTCCATCTTTTTCTCCTTCTTTACCAGGCCCGCTCAATATGGTGTTAAATGCATTCATTCTTTGGCCGGAACTATATGTAGCATATAGGGGCAATAAGGTATCAAGATTTATGATAGAAGGTATTACTTTATCTATACCGGCAAGAATTATCTGAATATCAGGAATCACGCTGTTAAGTGCGGCATCACCTGAATTTTCAGAGAGGCATACGGAACCTGTATCAGCTATAATAAAGTTTGCACCGGTAATGGAAGCAACATTTGATTGAAAAACTGGTCGGAATTTTTTTCTGATAAATTCTACTATTTCGAGTGCATTATGTTTTGGAGCGATTTGTTCTTTTTGTTGCAGGACTGCTTTTATATCGCTAAATGTTTTAGAAATCAGAAGTGAGGATGGATGGCGTGGATCTTCATCAAACATACTAAGAATATATTCACCAGGACTCACTTTAACAGCTGATATTTCTGCAGCATCCAGTGCTTCATCAATCTTTATTTCATCGGCTAAAAGTGAGAATGACCTATTGATTTTTGTCACTCTGCATTTTTTCAGAACTTTTAATATCAAGGAGTTTGCCTCTTCGGCATTCTGAGCCCACAGCACTTTTCCTCCATTGCTGTCCATGTTGGCTTCGAATTCAATTAGGTACTTTTCAAGACCATTTATACTTTTTGCACGAATATAGCCAGCCCTTTTGCGAGCAAGTTCAAGGTCTGAATACTGTACCTTAGCTTGTTTTACTGCAGCATCATATCTTGAAACATTCTCATCAAAAATTCTTCGACGCTCCTTATCAGCAGCGTTTTCTGAAACTGCAATTTTAAAAGTTCTTTCTGCCTCCACGAAACTATATTAAGCACTGTGAAACTTTATCTACTCTTTTTTGGTGCCTTCCACCTTCAAATTCAACATTTAAAAATAATTCAGCGGCTACCCATGCTTCTTCAAATTCAATAAACCTCCCGGGAAGCGAAAGAACGTTTGCATCATTATGCTTTCTCGTCAATTCAGCCTGGTGACTGTCCCAGCACAAAGCTCCCCTAACATTAGGATACTTATTAACAACCATGTTTACACCGTTGCCGCTACCACATATAACAATACCTCTTTCAAATTCGCCTTTATTCACTGATGCTCCTAATTTATGCGCAAAATCAGGATAATCAGTACTATCCTCAGAATAAGTGCCAAAGTCATGCACTTTATAACCATTCTGCTCTAACTTTCCCTTAAGAAATTCTTTCAACGGAAAGCCTGCATGATCTGATGCCAGTGCCAGAATTTTCTCTTTATGCCACATTGTTGATAAATTTTAATTACAAAATTAAAGAATAATTTACTGTTCCCTCAAAAAGCTTTATTTCTAAACAGTTAAATAAACCTGATGATTGGCTCGCTTTTTGATAAAACTCTATTAAACAATACTTTATGAAGTTATCAACTGGTAATTGTGCATTAACACCAAAAACTGTTGGCAAGTTGTGAAAAAAACACCTCTTTTGTTGATTAAAAATTTGAGTAACAATTTTACCCAGAAGTTAGCATCAACTTATTATTACTTATCAACGGACAAATTTGATTACTTGAGTTCAGTTACAGAAAAAAAGAATGATGAAAACTTTTATCCACCAATTGTTAATAATTTTGCAATCCATTGAACTATAATCTAAAATAATGGTATGAGGTGTTAGTAAGCGTTTGATAAAGTGGTAACAACCAAAAAAACAAAAAAATTTCAAGGTTTTTACAAACAGATTTAACAGCACTATTATTACCCATTATATTTTTATAAAAACTATTAATAATAATAATAAGTGAGAAATGGAAACCCAGATAAAACAATCTGTCTCTAAGAAAACAAATATCGAACTAATCACACTTATAAATGAGTTAAGGATTCAGAAAAATGCAGTGATATTAGCTCATTATTATCAGGTACCCGAAATTCAGGAGCTGGCCGATTTTGTCGGCGATAGTTTACAATTATCACAAAAAGCTGCTGATACCAATGCTGATATCATTGTTTTTGCGGGGGTGCACTTTATGGCCGAAACTGCAAAAATTTTAAGTCCGGATAAGAAAGTACTGATCCCTGATATGAATGCAGGATGTTCCCTGGCCGACAGTTGCCCGCCTGAAGCATTTAAGCCGTTTATAGAAGCACATCCCGACCATAAGGTGGTTTCGTACATAAATTGTTCTGCCGCCATTAAAACCATGTCAGATATCATTTGTACGTCAAGTAACGCAAAAGCCGTTGTAGATTCATTTCCTGAGGACCAGCCTTTGATCTTCGCACCTGATAGGAATCTTGGAGCATATATCAACAGCACAACAGGAAGGAATATGCTTTTGTGGGATGGTGCCTGTCATGTACATAATCAGTTAACTGATGAAAGAACAATTCAGTTAAAAGTGGATAATCCTGATGCAAAGCTAATTGCCCACCCTGAATGCCGGGGTCCTATTTTAGCTATGGCTGATTTTGTTGGCTCCACAGCAGCACTTCTTGACTTCACTAAGAGAGACAATTCACAAAGATATATAGTAGCCACAGAAGGCGGAATAATTCATCAAATGAAGAAGGCTAACCCGCATAAAGAGTTTCTAGTGGTACCTTCTGATGAGACCTGTAACTGTAATGATTGTCCATTCATGAAATTGAATACTCTCGAGAAGATCTATTTAAGTCTCAAAAATGAGCAGCCCGAATTGCTTCTAGATCCTGAGACTATTGAAAAAGCAAGAGAGCCTATCATTAAAATGCTTGATATTTCTAAAAAATCAGGACTCGTTAAATAAACCCCGATTGTAAAAAAGATACATCTGTTTTACATCCATTACGTCGCAAAAGTGTTTTTTAAATAATGATTGATTACCTTTGGTTGATGTATATCATTTTGTAAAAAATTGGCGGTCGGCATATGTTGAAATACTTTATAATATTTATTACCCTCATTTGGTCTCTTGTTGCTGTTTCACAGGAAAATCAAATAAATCCTGATGGACGTAATGTCTTCTATCATCCCAACGGAAAAGTGGCCAGTGAGGGATTTATGAGAGATGGTAAGCCAGATGGCTATTGGAAAACCTATAATGAGTCAGGAGTTTTAATTTCAGAGGGTAACCGTGTTAATTTCCAACTTGATAGTACATGGAATTTCTATAATGATACAGCCAAACTTGTTCTTCAGGTAGACTACAAAGAAGGTCTCAAGAATGGTATCCGAAGGACTTTCAGACCGGATGAAATACTTGAAGAGAATTTTGTTGATGATGTAAAACACGGTGTTACGGTTTCTTATTATCCTGACGGAAGTGTTAAACGGACGGTAAACTTTGTAAATGGTTTCGAAGATGGTACCGCAAGAGAGTATAGTGAAGATGGAACCATCATTGCCCTTATTGAGTACAGAAGAGGCTTTATTATTGATCGGGAGAATATAAACAGAGTTGACAGAAAAGGATTAAAACAGGGAAGATGGAAGTTCTTTTACGATGACGGAAAGGTTAAGACAGAAGGAATATACCGTGATGACAAAAGAAATGGCTATTTCAAGGAGTATGATGAGAAAGGGATGTTGATTGATATTGCCAAGTATGTGAATGATGAGCGTCAGGAAGAGACCCCCGAACTTGTTAAGCTCGATGTTAAAACTGATTATTATCCCGATGGCAAACCTAAGACAGTTGCCAGTTACCTGGGAGATATACCTCAGGGTGTGAGAAGAGAATATGACCCTGAAGGCCGTGTAGTAGCTGCATATACTTTTGACAATGGAAAAATAATAGCTGAGGGAATTATTGATGATGAGGGTGTAAGAGACGGACAATGGAAAGAGTATTATGCTAATGGTCAGTTGAGGGCTGACGGTATGTATAGTCTTGGCAATCGAATAGGGAAATGGCGTTTCTACCATGAAAATGGCAGTATCGAACAGGAAGGCAATTATAATAATCAAGGTAACCCTGAGGGCCCTTGGAAATGGTTTTTCGATAATGGCAATGTTCATCGCGAAGAGTCATTCAGAAATGGACTATCTGACGGACCCTTTACTGAATTTAATGAAAGTGGTGCAATATTAGTTCAGGGTGAGTTTGTTGATGGTCTTGAAGAAGGATTCTGGAAATTTGAGTACGGAGACACGAGGGAGGAAGGAACTTTCAGAGCAGGTAAACGTAACGGACTCTGGCAAAGTTTTTATGACAATGGTCAGTTAAGTTTCGAAGGTTCTTTCATTGATGACAACCCAAATGGACGTCACACATGGTATTATCCTGATGGAAAAAAACGTGACCAGGGTGAATATCTTATGGGATTAAGAACTGGCGACTGGATTCAGTTTGACGAGAACGGTCAGGTATTTCTCGTGATTGCATATCAAAACGGCATCGAAAGAAAGTACGATGGAATCAGGATTAAACCGGAATTCGAAGAAGTAGAGGAAATTCAACCTTAATTATCCTTCCATTTAAGGGTTTCAAGCATATGCATGATATCTTCCTTAATAAAGGTAATTACCGGAGAAAGAGAATCATTATTTGGTAAGGTGCTGAAGTATAATGCACCCCTCAGGAAGTTGTCTGTACTGTCGGTAACATAAAACTGGTAAGGTGAAGCAGCTCCGGTTCCCTTGATATCATAAATTAATCCGTGGACTTCAGCCACCTCATTATCAATTCGTATTTCTTCAATTGCACTGGCTTTTGGTATATGTTTCATAACCAGTGAGTGAGCGTCTTCTGTAAATGTGGCCAGATTATTATTTACGGGTTTATAACTCAGATGAACCCTTGCTTTAAACTTTGGAAAATCAACATTTATCCAGTAAGGTTCCCCGGGAGCATGCGGATCACTTGTTATTCGTGCATACAATGGATATTCAAATTTATAAGGTAAAATGCTATCGAGTAATTGGTACTCTTTTTCCGGAAGGTCAATCCGAAAATACCCTCTGGGTTTCGGAACTGGATTTTCAGAACAGCCCTGGAGAATAAATATGCCGGCAAAGATTAACAGGTAAGTCAGGTTTTTCATGAGGTTATACTAAAAAATTAAGCCTCCGGATTTTCGTTACTAAGGGTAACTTTAATTCTCTTAATACTTCTTTTATCAACCAATTCAGGTTTAAACGTATATCTGTCAAACTCAAATTTTTCACCCATTTCTGGAATTCTGCCAGCCATTTCAAGTACCAGTCCCGCCAGAGTATCAGACTCACCTTTTATATCCTGAAAAATCCTGTCATCTACTCCAATTACCTTACAGAAATCATTAAGTAATGTTTTACCTTCAAAAATATAATTATTGTCGTCCAGCTTATTGTAGTGCATCTGATCAACTTCACTGTCAAACTCGTCGTTTATTTCTCCAACGATTTCTTCAAGAATATCTTCCAGAGTGATGATACCTGAAGTCCCACCATACTCATCCACCACAATTGCCATATGTATTTTCTTACTCTGAAATTCCTGCAATAAGTCGTTTATTCGCTTATTTTCTGGAACAAAGAAGGCTGGGCGTTGTAGTGGCTGCCAAATGAAATCAGATTTCTGATAAATATGAGGAATCAGATCCTTAATGTACAATATGCCGGTTACATTATCCAGGTTATCTTTATAAATCGGAATTCGTGAATATCCCGATTCATTAATGAGCGAAAGTAGTTCGTCAAAGGTGGTAGTATCGTCAGCAGCTGTAACATCGATACGAGGACGCATTATTTCTCTTACAGCAATATCCCCAAATTTAATTATACCCTTCAGGATTTTTCGTTCCTCATCAGGACCATTTCCCTGAGACTCTGACAGGTCAAGCGCCTCTGAAAGTTCATCCATTGTTATGTTATGCCCCTTATGCACAATTTTACGTTCAACAATATTGGTTGAATTCACAAGAAAAGAACTGATAGGATAAAAGATCTGCTGGGCTATAAACATTATTCGTGCCGTAAAGCAGGCTACCCGCAGGCTGTTCCTTCCTGCGTAGACTTTTGGCATTATTTCACCAAGCAACAGTATGGTGATTGCAATTATTAAAATATTTAAAACTATACCACCGATTGTATTGAGCGAGATACCAAAGAAATTATTCAGTAAAAGCGCTAACAAAATCACAAGAGTGATATTAATAAAGATGTTGGTTACCAATATTGTAGCCAGTAATCTTTTAGGGCTTTCCAGAAGTTTAAGTATCAGGCGGCTTTTTGCACTTTCTCTTTTCTTCAGATTATCAAGTTCAAATTGATTAAGAGAAAAGAAGGCAAGTTCTGAGGCGCTGGAAACCGCTGATAGAAATAAAAGAATAATGACAAGGACAATACTGGTGAGTGATTCCATGCTCAGATTACCATAATATAAGTTGGTCCCCAATGACAGCAACGTATGGTATAAATCAGGATCAGGATCTTCCAAAGCGTTAATAATTAGTTACTACTATTATGAACATACAGATGTGCAAAATTACTAATTTTTTCAGTCCTTTTATTTTCTGCAATTTAAAACAAAAAGGCCGGAACCGGCCTTTTGTCAATACTCAATTATCAAACAACAAACAATTATCATGTATATTCTAAAACTTCAATTTCACCTTTCATTACTCCGATAGCATTTTGAGCAAGAGCGTCAATTTCATCTTCATTTGGATAAATTGAAACAGGTGCAATTTTCTCAAGCTTAGAAATAAGGTGGCTTGTAAACCAGGAATATTGGAAAAGATCTCCCGAAAGAATGATTGCATCGGGTTTCCCTTCGAGAACCGTGTACATTGCTCCTGCTTCTTTTGCTACCTGATATGCCATGGCATAGGTAATAAAAGTAGCTTTTTCGTCTCCATTTAAAACCATCTTATCAATGGTTGAAAGGCTGGTGGTTCCCAGATAAGCACTTAATCCTCCTTTTGCAGTGAGCATTGTCATGATCTCATCCTGACTATATTTGCCACTGAAACATAATTTAGTGAGTTCACCAACCGGCAAACCACCTGTTCTTTCTATCGAGAATGGACCCTCACCATCAAAAGCCTGATTATTATCAACTACAAAACCACCTTTGTGAGCACCAACGGATATTCCACCGCCCCCGGCATGTACAATAATCAATTGAAGGTCTTCGTATTTACGATTGATAGCCTTTGCATATTTCCGGGCTACTACTTTCTGGTTAAGTGCATGGAAAATCGATTTCCTTTCAAATAGAGGATGCCCCGAAACTCTGGCTACGTCTGTAAGCTCATCAACTACAACAGGATCGGCAATTAACGGTATTGCATTATTTAATGAAGCAATATCCATGGCAATAATACCACCCAGATTAGTGGCATGCATTCCCATCACCCCTTTTAAAAGATCTTCCTTCAACCTCTCGTTCACCCTGTAAACACCTGACTTAACAGGTTTAATTAGTCCACCCCTTGCGATGACTATTTCGAGTTTATTGACGTTTATATCATTTTCAATCAACTCTTTCAGAATAGCCTGTTTACGCATTTCAATCTGACCGGGTATACTCCCACAAGCTTCTATCTGCTCATTAGTGTATTTAATGGTCTTTAAAAAGCACAGTTTTGAATCTTTATAAACTGCAATTTTCGATGAAGTGTTTTTTGGGTTGATTACCAGGATTATTCCAAGTTTCATGGTTGCACCTCTTCAGCAGATATTCCTTAGCAAAATCAGCTTCCAAGGCTCTGTCTGAATCGCTCAATAAACAAGGCATATTAAAGTTTGTTTAAGGAATGCTTTGTATAAGAGAAACAATTTTCTCAAGATAGCGTCCATCCGTTTCTGTAAATGATTCAATATCTTTACTATCCACATCTAAAACACCGATAATTTCTCCTTCAATATTTTTTACAGGAACAACAATTTCACTTCTTGATCTTGAATCGCAGGCAATATGTCCCGGGAATTGGTGCACATCTGGAACTATAACCGTGGCATTCTGCTCGACAGCGGCAAGGCAAACGCCCCTGCCTTCCAGCACCTGGCATGCCGGCGGCCCCTGATAGGGTCCAACAATTAATTTTGAGCCATCAAGACGATAGAATCCACACCAGAAGAAATAGTCCATTTTATTAAATAAAACGGATGCAATAGTGGCCATTGCTGCCTGTTGATCAGGACTCTTACGCAAAAGTTCTTCAATTTGCTTAAGAATTCTGGTATATCTGCCTTCTTTTTTTCTTTCGTCCATAAAACACTGAATTAGAATCAACAAAATTAATATTTTATTTTGTCACCAATTAATCATTAATTTTGATCGTCTTATCCAATCAAATTCACAAACTATAATAATATATAACATGAATAAAGTAGTTAAAGATGCCCGCGAAGCTATTGAAGGTATTACCGATGGAATGACTCTGATGGTTGGTGGTTTCGGTTTAAGTGGTATCCCCGAAAATTGTATTGCTGCACTCGTTGAAAGTGGAGTGAAGGACCTGACATGCATCTCGAACAATGCCGGAGTAGATGATTTTGGACTGGGCTTATTGCTTCAGAAGAGACAAATCAAGAAAATGATCTCTTCGTATGTTGGCGAAAATGCTGAATTTGAAAGACAATTACTGGCCGGTGAACTTGAAGTAGATCTCATACCTCAGGGAACCCTGGCCGAACGCTGTAGGGCAGGTGGTGCAGGAATTCCAGCTTTTTATGTACCGGCAGGATACGGCACTGAAGTAGCAGAAGGTAAAGAAGTGAGAGATTTTAATGGTAAACCACACTTGCTCGAACATGGATTGGTAGCTGATTTTGCAATTGTTAAAGCCTGGAAAGGAGATACACATGGTAACCTCATTTTCCGAAATACAGCCAACAACTTCAATCAGGCTATGGCAACCGCAGGTAAAATAACGATTGCTGAAGTTGAAGAGTTGGTTCCTGCAGGAACTCTGGACCCCAATCAGGTTCATACTCCCGGAATTTATGTTAAACGCATTTTCCAGGGAACAAATTACGAAAAACGCATTGAGCGCCTCACAGAGAGGTAAAAATTATCAAGTGTATCATTTCAAAAGAATTTAACAATGGCTTTATCAAAAGAACAAATAGCACAAAGAATTGCCAGGGAATTAAGAGACGGATATTATGTTAATCTCGGAATTGGTATCCCTACTTTAGTGGCAAATTATATTCCCGAAGGAGTTGAAGTTATTCTTCAGTCAGAAAACGGAATGCTTGGAATAGGACCATTTCCTTTAAAGGGCGAAGCCGATCCTGATCTTATTAATGCAGGAAAACAAACAGTCACCATTCTTCCCGGTGGATCATTTTTTGATTCTTCATTAAGCTTTGGCATGATAAGAGGTGGTCATGTTGACCTTACTGTCCTGGGAGCTTTTGAGGTTTCAGAAAAAGGAGACATTGCAAGCTGGAAAATACCTGGTAAAATGGTGAAAGGTATGGGAGGAGCCATGGACCTTGTTGCTGCAGCCAAAAATATAGTAGTGGCCATGCAGCATACAAGTAAGGACGGCCAGTCAAAGCTCCTTAAAGAATGCACCCTTCCTTTAACCGGTGTTGCTTGTGTTAAAAAAATTGTGAGTGACCTCGCAGTGCTTGATGTTACTGAAGATGGTTTCAGATTGCTTGAAAGAGCTCCCGGTGTTAGTGTCGAAGATATCATCAAGGCTACTGAGGGTCGACTGATTGTGGAAGGTGAAATTCCTGAAATGCAATTCTGATCCTTTGTAAGTTAACTTATCGGACAGAAAAGATATAGTACTGAAATTATAAGGATAGAGAGGTTGACGATAAGAAAACCTTCAGGCAGAATGTCAGTATATCACTAAACTCTCTATCCCATTCTCTCAATTCGTGATTGAAATAATGAAGTTCAAGTGCTTTTTATAAGATTGGGCTTCATACTATGTTCTGTGAATGAACATTAGATTTATAAAATGTGTTTCGAGAATTTACCCTTCAACTATGAATTACCCTAAGAAAGTTACAATTGGCGATATTACCGTTCGTGATGGTTTTCAACACGAAGAAAAATTCATTCCTACAGAAGCAAAGTTATGGGTTGCTGAGCAACTGATTCTGGCAGGCTTCAAACATATTGAGGTAACGAATTTTGGTAATCCTGTTGGAATGCCACAATTCAGAGATGCTGATGAGTTATTCAAGCGACTTCGAAACAGTAAGAATATTTCACACTTGCTACCAGGGGTGAGTCTCACAGCTATAACCATTCGTGAGAAGGCAATCGAAAGAGCAATCAGGGCACGACAGGAAGGCTGGGGACCTGACAGGATACTCCTGATGGTTTCAACCAGTGAATCACATCACAAGAAGAATTCAGGATTATCACTGAGTGACTATTGGAAAATGGCCGAAAAATACATCCCAATGGCCCATGATGCCGGTATAAAAGTTAACGGTACAGTTAGTACGATATGGGGTTGTCCAATTGAAGGACCAACCGACATGTCGAAAGCAATTGAGTTTACCGAGCGCTGGCTTGCAATAGGTGCAAATGATGTGGAGCATGCTGATCACGACGGTAGTGCTTCGCCTGACAGGGTTTACAGATATTTTTCGATGCTTATGGATAGAATACCCAAGCCAGAAAAGCACATCGTACATTTTCATACCACAAGAGGTTGGGGGCTTGCTAATATCCTTGCAGCTCTTCAGGCCGGAATGACAAATTTTGAATCATCGATGGGTGGAATAGGTGGACAACCTGCTAACTTCGTTGATGGAATACCCGTTGCCGGAACAGGATCATATTACTACAAAGACCCGGGAATTACAGGACTGGTGCCGACCGAAGACCTTGTAGTAATGCTTGATGAAATGGAGATTCAAACCAACCTGGATGTTGATAGGGTACTGGAAATTGGGAAAATGGTGGAAAGGATTACCGGCAGGCGATTAAGATCTGAATCAATCAGATCAGGACGAATTCCTAAAGAATTGAGTGGCAAAGCCACCCTCTCCACAAAGGCTACTTAATAAAACACTGCCGAGCAGGTAATTTCTTAAAATGGAAGGTCGTCTGATTCCTGATTTATTGGAGTATTAGGAGCAGAAACATGATTATTAGTGTTATTTGACTGCTCAAACCCCTGAGAACCTTCATTGTGTTGTCTGCTGCCTAAGATATTTATATTGTCAGCTTCAATATCGGTTATATACTTCTTCTGACCTTCCTTTTCATATGTGCGATACCTTATGCGGCCTTCGATATAAACTTGTGATCCCTTACGAAGAAATTTTTCAGCTATCTCAGCCAGACTGCGCCATACAACAATATTGTGCCATTCAGTTTGTTCAATATCCTGACCTTCCTTATTGCGATAAGATTCAGTAGTTGCTAATGAAAATGTAACTTTCTTCACCCCTGTATCAAAACTAAATACTTCAGGATCCTTACCCAGATTTCCAATTAAAATTACTTTGTTTACTCCTCTTGCCATGACTTTCAGTATTTGTTTGGTTTGTTAGTGTAATACAAATTTAATGTCATTAATCTTTATTGCCAAAAATTTTATTTAATTAATTCTAAAAAGTTTTTTATGACTTTCGGAACTGGAAATTCAGATCTTTCATAATCAACCCATTGCCAGCCGGGGAGCATGTCAATATTACTACCTGAAATCCTGAGACTAAAGATCCTTATGTGGAGGATTTGATGGGTAAGTATATGATCAGTATCCGTTTGTGAAATAAACTCATAACCCAACAAATTAAATTTACTAACAACTTCCTGAAACTCCATTAGTTCACTTGATTCAACCAAGGGGAAATCCCATAATCTTTTCCATATATCTTCTCCGGTCCTTTGCTTGAGAACTATCTTGCCTTCATTATTTAACAGATGGATATAATTAAAAAACCTGGACCTTTTAATTTTGGATTTTTTCCTTACGGGAAGCAATGAAATTTCGTCCTTCAAATAAGCATAGCATGACATACGGAGCACACACGACTGACAGTCAGGGTTAGTGGGTGTACAGATAAGTGCACCATATTCCATGATTGATTGATTATAATTTCCGGGATCTTTGGTCGGGATTAATTGATCCGATGCCCATTTTATTTTTTTCAAGAGTGAAATTGAGCCAACTGGTTCACTGATTCCAAAATACCTTGAGAAGACCCTGATCACATTTCCATCGATAACCGGAATACTTTCGTTATTACAAATTGATGACACAGCTGCAGCAGTATAATGACCAATTCCTTTTAGCTTCAATAATGAAGCACAGTCTTTAGGAAAAATGCCACCCATTTCATCCATCACCATCCTCGCAGCCAAATGCATATTCCGGGCTCTCGAGTAATAACCAAGTCCGCTCCAAACATTCAACACCTGCTGTTCATCAGAAGCTGCCAGAGTTGCCACATCAGGAAAAGCTTCAAGAAAGCGGTAATAATATGGTAATCCCTGATCGACCCTTGTTTGTTGCAGAATGATTTCTGAAACCCAGATTTTATATGGATCCAGGGTTTCACGCCATGGTAAACTGCGTTTATTTTTGTGATACCAACCCAATAAACTATTGGTAAAATTCATATTTTAGCGTGAAATGATTAAAATTGAGGCAATTGCCCTTAAAAAAGCGCTTTAATTTTATAATTGTCTCAAAATCTTTTATATTTGCAACCCGTTAAAAAATTTATTATCAAATAATTAAAATCTTCAACCAACATGACAAAAGCAGAAATTGTAGCTGAAATTGCTAACAAGACCAATCTTGAGAAGCTTGCTGTACAGCAAACCATAGAGGCTTTTATGGAAACCGTTAAAGACAGCCTCGCTAAGGGCGAAAGTGTTTATCTAAGAGGCTTTGGCAGTTTCACTACAAAGAAAAGAGCAGAAAAAACCGGCCGTAACATTTCCAAAAACACCACTATCATTATTCCTGCTCACTTCATCCCAGCATTTAAGCCTGCCAAGACTTTTGTGTTCGACGTGAAAAACAAGGTTCAATAAAAGTTGTTCAATAAAAAAAGAATAGATCATGCCAAGCGGAAAAAAAAGAAAAAGACATAAAATGGCAACGCACAAACGTAAAAAACGTTTGCGCAAGAATCGTCATAAAAAGAAATAATTTTTTACTAGAATTCGGGACCATCACGTGCCTTATTGATTATTGAAAAATAGGGGTACGTGGTGGATTTATTCCAGTATGCCAGGTTTTCATCTTATATATCTCAAGATGTGAACCTTAATTTTAATTTTATAAATTATCAGTGGATTGAATAAGGAACTGATTATCAGCGCAAGCCAATCCGAAGTAAATATTGCTTTACTCGAGGATAAGGTTTTGGTTGAACTCAATAAAGAAAAAACCAACAATAATTATGGAGTTGGCGACATATATCTGGGCAGAGTAAAAAAAATCATGCCCGGCCTGAATGCCGCCTTCGTGGATGTTGGTTATGAGAAAGATGCTTTTCTACACTACCTTGACCTGGGCCCCCAGGTTAATTCTCTCAACAAGCTTCTGAAAGTATATCTCTCTGCACGACCCGATACACCGTTGTTGCAGGATATGACACCTGAACCGGATATTGAAAAAACCGGAAAAATTACACAAGTACTTTCACCTAATCAGCAAGTACTTATTCAGATTGCTAAGGAACCTATATCTACCAAAGGACCACGTGTTTCGTCAGAAATTTCATTTGCAGGACGATATCTCGTTCTCGTACCTTTTTCTGAACGTGTTTCTGTCTCCCAAAAGATTAAAAGTCTGGATGAAAGAAACAGGCTTAAACGTCTTATAACAAGTATTAAACCTCATAATTTCGGGGTTATTATACGTACCGTTGCCGAGAATAAAAAAGTTGCTGACCTTGATGCCGACCTCAGAAGTTTGGTGGCTAAATGGGAAACATGTGTGTCAAAATTGCAGGAGGCCAAAGCTCCAATGCGTATTTTAAGTGAAATTGACCGTACTACGGCTATTTTACGAGATCTGCTAAACGAATCATTCAATAATATCCATGTTGATGATTTAGCAATCTATGAAGAAATTAAAAGCTACATACGCACAATTGCCCCTGAAAAACTCGAAATCCTTAAACTTTATAAGGGCAAATCTCCAATATTCGAGAATTTCGGCATCGATAAACAGATCAAGAATTCGTTCGGCAAAATAATTACGATCAAAAGTGGTGTTTATCTCATCATAGAGCATACCGAAGCCTTACATGTAATTGATGTAAACAGTGGCCACAGAGTTAATTCAGAGATTTCACAGGAAATGAACGCTCTGGCAGTGAATCTGGAGGCTGCAACCGAAATTGCACGACAATTAAGACTTCGGGATATGGGTGGTATTATTGTTATCGATTTTATCGATATGCATGAAGGCTCAAACCGTAGAAAGCTTTATCAGAAGCTTAAAGAAGAAATGTCACGGGATCATGCCAAACATACCATTCTTCCTCCCAGCAAATTCGGATTGGTTCAAATTACCCGTCAAAGGGTTAGACCTGAAATGACTGTCCAAATCCTGGAAAAATGTCCAAGCTGTGGAGGTACCGGTGAGGTTAAGCCAGCAATGATGATCGTTGATCAGATTGAAAATAACATTCGATTTCTTACTCAGGATCAAAACGAGCCTTTTATAAAGATTGCTTTGCATCCATACATACATGCTTTTCTCACTAAAGGAATCAATTCCGTGCAGATGAAGTGGTTTTTTAAGTTCAGGAAATGGATTCGCCTTAAACCGGTAAATTCATATCACTTCTTAGAATACCATTTCTTTAATAAAGCGGACGATGAGATAAAGATGTAATAAACATTTCAAATTCAATGAAAACTGTAGTTAGTGGAATAAGACCAACGGGCAACTTACACCTTGGAAATTACTTTGGTGCCCTGCATAACTTCATAAAAATGCAGGAAAGCAATAATTGCTTTTTCTTTATAGCAGATTATCATTCACTTACAACACACCCTACTCCTGCCGACCTTCATGGCAATGTTAAAAGCGTGTTGATTGATTATCTCGCTGCAGGATTAGATCCTGAAAAGGCTACCTTATATTTACAAAGTGATGTACCTGAAGTTGCCGAGTTATATCTTTTCCTTAACATGAATGCATATAAAGGAGAACTTGAGAGAGTAACTTCTTTTAAGGATAAAGCCAGATCGCAACCCGACAATATCAATGCCGGGTTGCTCACTTATCCTACCCTGATGGCCGCCGATATTATAATTCATAAGGCACATATGGTTCCGGTAGGAAAGGATCAGGAGCAACACCTTGAAATGACCCGTACTTTTGCTAACCGGTTTAACAGAATGTACAAAGTTGATTACTTCCCCGAACCAGTTGCTTATAATTTCGGAGAAGAGTTAATCAAAATTCCGGGACTCGATGGTAGCACAAAGATGGGAAAATCAGAAGGTGAAGGTAATGCAATCTTCCTGAGTGACGATTCTGCAGTCATTCGTAAGAAAGTGATGAAAGCAGTTACCGACAGTGGTCCAACTGAACCCAACCAACCCAAGCCTCAGGCCATTCAAAACATCTTTTACCTGATGAAAGTTATGTCGAAGCCCGAAACATACGACTTCTTTTCGGACGCTTATAACAACTGTCAGATCAGGTATGGAGATATGAAAAAGCAACTGGCAGAAGATATTGTCAAATTTACTGAACCTTTCAGGGAAAAGATTAAAGAAATTTCCGACAATAAGGAATATCTGCGAAAAGTAGTAAATATGGGTAAGGAAAAAGCCCAAGCCAGTGCTGCTACAACGATCAGGGAAGTACGCGAAATTATTGGATATAAAGCTTTTTAAGCTGTTTGATATTCACCAATCAGCTTTTGAGGCATTTCAAATACAGTTTCAAGGACTACATCCACCGCTTTTTCTTAAACAGGAATATCATACCGCTAGCAAGCAATACCATAAATATCATCAGGATGCCAAATGAATAAGGCTGCCCCTGGAACGGGAGATCTATATTCATCCCATATAAACTTGCTATAAAAGTCAATGGAAGGAGTATGGAGGAGATAAGAGTAAGCACCTTCATTATCTCATTAGTGCGGTTAGTCTGCAGTGAGTCAAATGTTTTGGATAAACCTTCAACAATCTCTTGATAATCCTCGGTCATATCCCATATTTTTTGATAATAGTCGAGGATATTACCCCAGTAATCTTCCATATTCTCTGCGTAACCTTCAATGTCTCCCGATTCGAATTTATGAAATAACCTGAGCTGAGGTTTAAAGATTGTATTAACCAGAATAATGTTCTTTCTGGTTAATGAGATTCGTTCAATTGTTCGCTCTGCTTTTTTGCTGAATAGGTCACGATTTATCAAATCCACTTCAATTCCCATTTTGCTAAGCAGAGAAAGTGATTCCTGCATAAGATGCTCAAGGATTTTATATAGCAATGCGTCGCTGGTTCCTACTTGTCGCACCTGATAGATGTCATCCGCTTCGCGACCACTATTAAATAGGTTTTTAACAACCCAATGTGATTTTCCAATAGTAATGACAAAATCTGAGCCCCAGAATATTTTTACTTCTTTTGTCTTAAGAAAACGATTCCAGCGGTCGAAATAAGGAAAATGGAGAATAAGAAAGTAATAATCGTCGTAAATATCTATTTTAGGACGCTGGTTGGTTTTACTACGGCAATCTTCAATATCAAGGGGGTGGAAATGGAAATTCTCTTTCAGGAATTGTAAATCTTCATCGGTGGGGTCAAGTATATGATGCCACTTAAGCGTACCTATTTTTATGGTCTCAATCATTCAGAACCCTCCTCTTCGTATTTATAAAATTCTACATTCCCTTAGGATATTTTTATTTGGGGTGTAAAAGTACTAAAAATGATTGAAAGTTGTTCTTTTTCTGAAACGATTACCTCATATTTGATAGATGTAAAGGAACATTTACTTGAACTCCTGCATTTCATATATAGTTCCCGAAACGGTCAATGCCTCAGCAAGAGCAGTTTCATTAATCTTACTGGGAATGTTATTGTCAACAATAAACTTCCAGAGATTCAGGGTGTTTAGATTCCCCAACAATTCATAACCAGTCATCGGGCAACCGCCAATACCATTCAACACACCATCGTATGACCGGCATCCTGCGTCCCATGCTGCCTGAATTTTATCATTCCAGTCGTGGGGTTTTGTATGAATATGAAGGCCAAAATCAATATCAGGCCACAAAGGAATTAGTCTTTCAAAAAGTTCAGTAACAAGATCTGAGGTAGCAACACCTATTGTATCTGATAACGTTATTGTTTTTACACCCAGATGGATGAAGCGGGAGATATGTTCCTGCAATTCCTCTATGCTCCATTTATCCCCATAGGGATTTCCAAAAGCCATTGAAATGAAAATCCTGAGTTCTTTATCCTTGTCGGAGCAAAGTGATGACAAGTCTGTGATGGTATTATTCGCTTTGGAAATGGTTGAATTAATATTTCGAAGGAGGAAATTTTCAGACATTGAATAAGGAAAACCCAGAATATCGGTTTTTGGATGGGCAGATGCATCTTTTCCTCCCCTTAAATTACCGACAATGACCATTAATTTAGCGTTACCCAGACTTTTATCAATCAGGTCAAATACTTTTGACTGAGAAGCCATTTGCGGGATTGCCTTTTCGGAAACAAAACTACCCACATCAATAACATCATAATTAACCTTGAGCAGGGCATTTACAAAGCTGGCACGTTTTTCGGGCGAAATTACATAAGGTAAACCCTGTTGGGCATCCCGTGGACTTTCAGTTATTTTGATTCTTTCAATAGGTGACATAAATATTTAACCAAATAAAGGTTTTGAATGTTTTTGGGTCTGTTTTTATGAAAGTATGTGTCGCGCAATAACAAGTCGTTGAATTTCAGAGGTTCCTTCACCAATTTGTAACAATCGCTGATCACGATAAAACCTTTCAATAGCATAATCTTTCATCAATCCGTAACCACCATGAATCTGAACGGCTTCATCTGTTACTTCCTTTGCAATTTCTGAACAATACAGCTTGGCCATTGCTGATTCTTTGGCATAAGGTTGTTCTGTATCCTTTAACCAGCATGCTTTATACAAAAGATTCCGAGCCAGTTCTATTTTCAGAGCCATATCGGCCAGTTTAAAAGAAATAACCTGAAAATTGGCAATTGCCTGTCCAAATTGCTTGCGCTCTTTAGCATATCTCAGAGCTAGTTCATATGCTCCCTGGGCACATCCAAGGCCCATTGCAGCAATACTCAGGCGTCCGGAATCAAGGGTGGACAACATAATTTTTGAACCTTCTCCTTTCTTTCCCAAAGTATTAGATTCTGGTACCCTACACTCATCAAAATACAATTGTGCGGTGTCGGATGCCCTCCACATCATTTTCCCATGCATAGTCTGACGAATAAAGCCGGGTGTATCTTTGTCCACAATGATAGTGGTAAATTCCTTTTTTCCGTTTTCTTCACCGGTTACTGCCTGAACTGTAGCTCCAATAGAAATATCAGCTGACCCATTTGTGATAAATATTTTTGAGCCATTAATTATCCACTCACCATTATCAAGGTATGCTTTTGTTTTTGAACCTCTTGAATCGCTACCTGCATCAGGCTCTGTTAGTCCAAAAGCCCACAATGCTTCTCCTGTACACAATTGCGGAAGATATTTTTTCTTTTGTTCTTCAGTGCCATAACAGTATAATGGCCCAATACCCAATGAGTTATGAGCAGCTATAGTGGCGGCTTGCGACCCATCAACTCTTGCTAACTCTTCCACTGCAATGACGTAAGAGAGGTAATCCATCCCCTGACCTCCATATTCATGGGGGAGAAAAATTCCAAACAAACCTAATTCCCCCATTTTGCGTGTAAGATCAGCTGAGAACTTGGCCTTTTCATCAAGTTCCTGGGCTATCGGTGCGATTTGACGTTCTGCGAACTCGCGGACCGTTTGCCTTATCATTTTGTGTTCATCACTCAAATTGAAATCCATTTCTTCTATACTTAAAAGATTATAATAATTAAGATAAGCAGTCAGGACTGAAGTCTATTCCTGAACTTCTGCCGTTAAATGAATCAGATGCGAGCTGTTGTCAACGGTTTCACCTTCCTTCGCCAGAACTTTATCAATTACCCCGTTGCTTGGAGCCAGAATATTATTTTCCATCTTCATGGCTTCGATTACCATCAACATATCACCTTTTTTCACCTTGTCACCCTCCTTAACCATCACCGATAGCACTTTTCCGGGCATAGGTGAAATAATATCACCCGAGTCTGTTCTATGACCAACAACACTATCAAAACAAATATTATCAGATATTCCTGCATCACTTCTTTCAAATGTGAAATCATAACCCAGGAATTTGATTAATATTTTACCTGATGGTGATTTGATCATGTATATTTCATATTTCTCACCTTCATGAATTATAGTAAACTTATTACCGGTCTTTTTTTCACCTTTAATGGAGTTTTTAAAGCTTCTGACAAGCAGTGCGGTATTCTGTTTACCATTTTTTGAATACAACAAACTGAATGCATTCTCTTGTGCTTCATCATCAAAGCTTTTTAATAGTGGCACCGGAATAGATTTAAGTTTGTTAAAACTTTTCAGCTTAATCTGATGCAATTCGTTGTTCAGCATTAAACTAATTCTCTTAGTGATTCTCCAGAATCCAATTTCTTTAAAAACTGTCGGAGAAAAGACATCAGAAGATGAAACTATTGATAATTCATCATTCTCTGTTTCTTGTATAAGGCTATATATTAGTGCGGCTATTAGTGGTATTTCATTATTTATATGATTACGGGCATCCTCAACGAACTTCTGTAAATCATGATAATTTTCGTCTATATAGCCCGTATGCACCTTATTGCTAATATAGTCGGGATGTCCTAATAACAATTGAAGAAAATTCAGATTAGTCTTAATCCCCATCACCAGATAATCCGGAAGGAAAGAAATAAGTTTCTTAATTGCCTCATCCCTGTCTTTCCCCGAGGCAATTATCTTGCTTATAAGAGGATCATAGTCCGGAAAAATCTGAGAATTATCTTTAAGGCATGGATCGTCAATTCTTATCTGGACTTTTCTCACAGACTCATGACGCAATCTACCTGTTACTATATCATAACCCGGATAACAATATTTCAGAATTCTGCCTGGAGATGGCATAAAGTTATTCTCAGGGTCTTCTGCATATATCCTCAATTCTATGGCATGACCAATGATCTTTAAATCATTCTGCTCATAAAACAGCTTTTCGCCCTCGGCAATTCTGAATTGCTCTTTCACTATATCTACTCCGGTAATCATTTCAGTCACAGGATGTTCAACCTGGATTCGGGTATTCATCTCAAGAAAATAGAAACGCAAATCCTTATCGACTAAAAATTCTATTGTTCCCGCACCATGATAGTTAATTGAGGAAGCCATTCTGACTGCAGCATTACATATTTTTTGCCGAACCTCATGGGTTAAAGTAGGTGAGGGAGCTTCTTCAATAATCTTTTGATGGCGACGCTGTACTGAACATTCTCTTTCAAATAGATGGATCATGTTTCCATGTTTATCACCCAGTATCTGAACTTCAATATGTCGGGGATTGTCAAAGAATCTTTCAATATATATAGTTCCGTCACCAAAATAGTTCAGAGCTTCGCTTGATGTAGAACGTAATGCACTTTCGATTTCATCTTCGGATCTTACAATCCGCATGCCTTTACCTCCACCACCTGCTGCTGCTTTGACCAGGATTGGTAATCCTACTTCTTTATAGTTGCTAAGCAGGTATTCAGGACTTCCTGTAATCCCCGGGGCAATTGGCACATCATGTTTGATTGCTATTTCTCTTGCAGCTATTTTGTTGCCCATAGCTCTTATTGCATCAGCTGAAGGCCCTACGAAAATGATATTTTCTTTTTCACAAGCTTCAGCAAACAAAGGATTCTCCGAAAGGAACCCGTATCCGGGGTGAATCGCATTGGCTCCGGAATCTTTCGCTGCTTTTATGATGGCCTCAATGTTCAGATATGTTTCTGCTATCGTGTTACCAGGTAAATAAACACTCTCGTCAGCCTCTTTTACCAATGCCGAAGATTTGTCGCGATCTGAGTAAACAGCAACAATAGGATATCCCATGCTCACCGCTGTTCGCATTATCCTGTGGGCAATTTCACCCCTGTTGGCTATCAGCAACTTTTCAATCTTCATATTATTTATCATTTATCCATCCTGGTTTTCGTTTTTCGAGAAATGCAGCCATTCCTTCCTGACCTTCTTTTGATGATCTGATTTCAGCAATCATCTTTGCCGTGTAGGTCAGCGATTCTTTTAAAGTGAGCTTATTAGAAACCTGATCAATAAGAATTTTACAATGGCCAACAGCCTTGGGGCCACTGGTAAGAAGCATTCCGGTTAATTCTTCAAGATACTTATCAATCTCATTTTCGGGCAATGACTTATTGACAAGCCTGAACCATTCGGCTTCCTTACCATTTATACGCCTGCCCGTAAGCATTAGTTCTTTTGAACCGAATTCTCCCACTCTTTTCATTACAAAAGGAGAAATGCAGGCTGGAACTATCCCAATCTTAACTTCTGAAAGCGAGAAAACAGTATCATCGGCGCAGACAGCTATGTCGCAAGCTGCAAGCAACCCATTTGCACCACCTATAGCAGCTCCGTGTACAACGGCAATGGTAGGAATTCTGCAAGTATAAATTGTGTTGAAGCACTCAGATAGTTGAAGACTTTCACGGAGATTTTCAGCATAAGTGTAGTCGGCCACACCACGCATCCAATTCAGATCGGCCCCGGCACAGAATGCTTTACCACGACCTCTGAGAACGATTACTCTGATATCCTCCATTTCCGTAATCTCATTAAACGCCTTAATGAGTTCACTGATCATCTGCTCATTGAAAGCGTTTCTGATTTCAGGCCTGTTCAGCCAAATAGTGACAATATTTCTGTCCACCCCGACTTCTAAAGTATTATATTTCATGACCTTGCTACTTATGTTTTATAATCCTGCTCAGTAAAAAGTGTTATTATGTTCCGGTATTTCAGATTTTATGATTAACTGTCTTCATCGCTACATCCTGAAAACACCGAATTTTGTTTCATTCCATTGATAATTTGTTGATGTGGCGATTCCCATTGCAAGAATAGTTCGCGTATCTATTGGATCAATAATTCCATCATCCCATAACCGAGCGGTGCTATAATAGGCAGAACCCTCTTCCTCATATTTTTTCAGGATAGAGTTTTTAAGATTTTCTCTTTCAGTCTCAGGAAAGATCTCACCTTTTGCCTTTAGTTGCTCCTCTTTAACAGTTGTCAGAACACCTGCTGCCTGTTCGCCGCCCATGACAGAGATCTTAGCATTGGGCCACATAAACAACAAATGAGGATCATAAGCTCTTCCTGCCATAGCATAATTGCCGGCTCCAAATGATCCACCAAACACCACAGTAAATTTAGGCACATTAGCATTGGCTACGGCATGAACCATTTTAGCACCATCACGGGCAATACCCTTTCGTTCATATTCACGTCCGACAATAAAACCTGTGATGTTTTGAAGAAACAGGATAGGCACCTCACGCGATGCACATAATTCTATAAAATGAGCCCCTTTTAAGGCAGTTTCGCTAAAAAGAACCCCATTATTTGCCAGTATTCCCACTGGATAGCCCATAATGATGGCGAAGCCTGTGACGAGCGTAGGAGCGTAATTAGCTTTAAATTCATGGAAGCGGCTTTCATCAACTATTCGTGCTATTATTTCTTTCGAATCCACTGGTTTTCGGAGATCTATCGGAGCTATTCCATACAATTCAGATGGATCATAGTATGGATCAACACTCTTGAGCAGTTTTAGTGAGTGCCTTTGTGGAGGTTTTAAAGTTCTTACTATGTCGCGGCAAATCTGAATTGCATGTCTGTCGTCTTCTGCAAGGTGATCAGCAACTCCTGAGATTGAAGTATGGACAACGGCACCTCCAAGTTCCTCGGCTGTGACTTCCTCGCCGGTTGCAGCTTTAACTAATGGAGGCCCACCAATGAAGATCGTACCCTGGTCACGTACTATAATCGTTTCATCACTCATGGCAGGTACATAAGCACCTCCGGCAGTACATGATCCCATTACTATTGCTATTTGCGGAATTCCTGCTGCCGACATCCGGGCTTGATTATAGAAGAATCTTCCGAAGTCAAATCTGTCGGGAAAAACTTTAGCCTGTTCGGGAAGGAAAACACCGCCCGAATCCACCATATATATGCATGGAAGATGGTTCTGCATAGCAATTTCCTGAGCCCTGACGTGCTTTCTTATGGACTGTTCCATGTATGTGCCACCTTTAACTGTAGCATCATTTGCAACAATAATAACTTCTCTGTTATGCACAACGCCTATCCCTGTGACTATGCCGGCACCGGGAAACTCATTATTATGCATATCCCAGGCAGCCATTGGTGATAGTTCGAGAAAAGGAGTGTTTGAATCAACCAGCAAATTGATTCTTTCACGTGCGAGCAGTTTTCCACGGCCCTTATGTTTCTCAACAGCTGATATTGACCCTCCTGAAGTAACCAGGTCCATTCGCTGATTATATTCCTCCATTAAGCTTTTAAAAGCTTCCTGATTTTGCCGGAATTCAGTCGAAGACGTGTTGATTTTTGATTCAATCCGATACACGGTAAATAAGTTTTGGTGATAGATGAAAACTATTTTGAGCTTTCAGCTATCTGAAACATATTAAAAAGCTAAATGTTTAGAAATAGTACTCTACGACCGGTATAATACTCTAAGAAATTACATTGTATAGAGAAACTCGCAAGAAGGACTTTCTTCACTCCCAACAGCATGGTTTGACATCCCTTATATACATAGTTATGCCAATCATAAGTCAGAAATCAGTGAACCCTATGACATCTCTGTGTAAAAGGGAGAGATGACTTAGGGTTCACTTAGTTTTCACTTAGAGTTCACGTAGAGATGATACAACTAAAGCCTTACTATTTTCCCGGAGGAACTTCCATCACCTGACTTAAAATAATAAAATCCTGGTTTTACGGCAATGCCCTCACTAGTCCTTCCCGTCCATTCATAGATTAAGCAGTCATCGTGAATTTCTTTCGGAGTGAGTGTTGCAATTTTGCTTCCTGCAGCATCGTAGATAAAAAGAATATTACTGATAGAGGAAGGTGAGTTAACCTTAATCTTCAAATGATCTTTAAAAGGATTTGGCCAAGAAATCGTTGCTGTTGTTGGGGTTTTTGGAGTGTATTCTGTATTGGTAATCAACGAAGTATTGTAGATCTGGAATCCTCCCGCACCATCAGCAAGGAATATATTTGTTCCTTCAACCTCCACTCCAATGGCAAAGCAACCTGTAGGAGCGTAATATCCTGCTATGAATGGATTGTCAGGATCAGAAACGTTAACTACTTGTAATCCTCCATTTATGTAGTCGGCTACAAAAGCCATATTTTCAGTAACAACCAGAGAGTTAGCTCCATCAGGTAAATCACAGTATCCACGGGTGATTGGATTTGATTTATCAGTAACATCAATGATTTCCAAACCTCCTGAATTGTCGGCTATATAGACACTATTACCTACAACATGCAGATCATAACCAAGACTTGTGAAATCCGTAAAGTGTTTTATCAGAACCGGATTTAGGATGTCGGAGATATCTAAAATATATAGCCCTTTTGTATTTTCCTCAGAGAAAGGACCATAGTCGAGAATGTAAAGGTAATTACCCTCTACATCAAGGGCTTGAGCATAGCAGTAGGTAACGCCCGGTACGCCACCTGATGCCCACCCCATACTATGAGCCACTAACACGGGATTAATAGCATCCTGAAAATCTATTATCCTTAATCCATCCCACCAGCACGAAACAAATGCATAATGGTCTTTAATTTCAAGGTCATTGGTCATGACAGGCGACATATATTGTCCTACTAATGAAGGATTAGTTGGATCACTGATATCCATAATCATGACAGGGTTATTAGATGACATGCTTTCGCGGATATAGACTGCTTTATTGCCTGCAGTGCGAACTATAGAGCCATCAGTGACATTATATCCCACCTGGACAGGATTAGTTTTATCGCTTATATCGAAAACTCTGAAACCATTATTACCGGTATATGCATAATCACCATCTACATAAATATCTCCTATAAAGTTGGGAATGGAGTATGTATTTCCCTGCACCGGTTGTGCAGGATTTGAGATATCAAGTATAGTACATGCCATATTTGTTCCGGTGAAGCCTAATGAGTTTCCTTTTGCAGCGATATATTCAGCATATCCGGGATAAGTAGTAATTAATGCCGGGTTTTCCGGATCTGAAATATCAACAACATTCACACCTCCGTCACCTGAATAATCGGTATTACTTACGTAGGCGTAATCACCTGCTATCTGCACTCTGAATGGGAATCCGGGAATGCTGCAGCTGCCTTTTATAATGATGTTCAAAGGATCGCTGATATCAAGGATTCTGAGTCCGAAATTATAAGAAACCAGGTAGGCTAAACCTTCCTCAACAGCTGCCCCATAAACCACATCATTGTATGTGGTGACTACTAAAGGAGATTGCGGAATTGTTACATCTACTATCGCCATCCCTCCTTCATTCATTGTTGCATAGATATATTCACCCGATTTCGCTGACGACCAGCACAAATTATTGGGATCAAGTGGGCAATTGCCAACATTCTGTGGTGAAGATGGAACTGTAACATCGAATATCTGTATTCCATCCACCACTGTAACAACATAAACATAATTACCATCAGCATAGATGCCTCCTCTTGGTAATCCATCAACCGGGCTTCCACCAATCCTGACAGGTGAAGAAATAACACCCAGATCCCATATTTCGAAACCGGCAAAATATGAAGTCACATACAAGTAGCCGGTAGTTTCATCATAAAAGATAGCATCAACCAATCCTCTTGTACTCAATTCTGAGAGCTTTAATGGATTAGTCGGATCAGTTACATCAAGGATAATCACACCGGCACCTGAACCAACGAAATGAATGGTTCCTGATGCATTGCTTGCCATAGAAAAACTTTGTCCAAATCCCCAGGATCCCTGATACGTAACATTAAGAGAATCGAAAACAAACAAAGGGGACATAGGCTGCTGTGGTTTCATAACTCCAGATACCATTGAGTTTTCTTTTGTGGATAACTGTATGGTATGTTTCTGTATTGAATTGAGTATAGTTGATGAGTGCTGGGCATTAAGTGCCATTGACAGCATTATTCCCGGGAGAAAGAGTAGGTAAAGCTTTTTCATAACTAACGGTATATTAAATAGATTAGAGAATGGTTTCGCAGGTAAAGACGCTAATAATCATCTCACCCTCATACAAATTTAATTTCAGTAGTGAGCTATTCCTAATTTTTACGGTAAACAAATGGTGAACAACAAGAAATAAATATAAATAGGTAACACACTGTGAATCAGTGAGTATGTAATAACTTCAAACATTTATTCAGAGTTTTTAAATGAGCGTTTGAGTAAACGATGCCCTCGGGGCAAACTACATATCTCTGATGTAATCTTCGAGGATTGTGTCCTTTTCCAGATGGAACTTCTTGCGGATACGATATCTTAAAGTTTTAAGGCTATCGGGTGTTATATTTAGCAGTTTTGCAATTTCCTTATTGTGTAAGTTAATCTTAAGATAGGCACAAAGACGCAATTCATTTTCAGTTATTTCAGGACAGTTTCGCTTAATGTTTTTAAAGAAATCATGGTGAACCCCTTCAAACAGATTCTTAAAGTGCTCCCAGTCTTTATCCTGATCGAGGTTCTCTTTCAGAACAATTTTCAATCTGTTGTAACATTCCTCGTTCATTGATTTTTTCTGAAAATAATTTTCAGCTATTCCTGAAACATTATTCAGAACGTCATTTTTTAATATTAACTGCAGGGAAGTTGTAGTAAGTTCTTTGTTCTTGGCTTCGATTTCAGCTCTTAACTTTAATTTTTCAAGATGGTTAATTTTTTCATCTGCAATCATTTGCCCCTGCAAATGAATTATTCGCAATTCCTTTAGCTTGTCTGATTTCTTGAGATTCTTGTTTGCAAGTCTTATGACTGCGATAAACAACAGTACAACAATAAAAACGAAAATGAAGGATATAATTAGAATTGCCGTTTCTTTTTGCTTTAATTCAAATCTCTTTTTTATTGCCTGTGTTTCATTTTCCTGTTTCTGAAAATCGTATTTCCATTGCAGGTCGTTAATATTTTTTAGCAAATCAGCATTAAGAATACTGTCTTTGATAACAATGTAGCTGTCGTAATATTCATAAGCCTGTTTCCAGTTGTTACTACTTAACTCAATTTTTGAGAGTTGATTTAATACATCTTTTTCACCACTCTTATTTGATATACTTCTATAAACATCAATACTTTCAAAGTAATATTTCTCGGCCAGATCAACATTGTTATTATCGTAATATACAGTGGCAATATTGAACAGAGTATGTGCTAGCAATAATTTTTTGTCTGTCCGCCTTGAAAAGTCACTGACTGAAAAATAGTAAGAAAGCCCTTTATCCTCGTCGCCCTTGTCTATTGATACAATACCCAGGTTCATGTGGCACATCATGATATAAACCGAATCATTAAGTTCGCGAAAACCAGAAAGTGCTTTATCAAGGAAATAAATAGTCCGGTCATAATCCAATTTATACAAATAGCAGTTTGATATATTAAGGTATGCCACCGATTCCTGACGTTTATATTCAGAACCTTTGGATAAAGCTATTACCCTGGTATAATAGGTTATTGCTTTCTCGAACTCTTTTAAATTGTAATATAATAATCCGAATCCGTTCAGGACATTCATAAGATCTTTAACTGAATCCTTTCTTTCAAAAATTTCAAGAGCGTCTAGCAGGCATTTGTTTGCATCCTTAAATTCATTTTTGGCGATATGGTAATTTGCCAATACGATTTTCATTTTTCCGGCTACCACATCATTATTTTGTTTCTCAGCAAAAGAAAGTGCATTTAAGCAAAGAATGTATGCACTATCATAACGCTCAAGGATGATATAACAAGCTGCTTTGTAATAATAAGCCATTGCAAGAGCTTCATTATTACTTGCTCTTTCTGAGAGGCTGATAAGGATGTTAAGTGAATCAAGGCTTTTGTGAGGATTATCCCAATATGAACTGTCAATGACTTTTAACAATCTATGAATGCTCGAATTCTGATCGCTGAATGTACCGTGTTCATAAGGATTCTCGTATTTGTTACAAAAATGAAATGCTACCAGAGTGATTAATATCAGAGTGGCACTAACAAAAACGAAAGCCTTGGTGATCCTGAGGGCCAATTACTAATGAATTTTATCAAATATACAAATAGATAAGCGATAATGAATATCCTCATGCACTATAAATAAAAAACCCGGCCTTAGCCGGGTTTATAAACAGTTTTCTATGGAGACTACTTATATTCTTTGACTTCTATTTCGCCTTTCAAAGCCATGAGACCATTTAATGCAAGAGCCCTCATTTCATCCTCACCGGGATAAACATGTACGGGTGCAATCTTATAGACACGTTCAATAACCTGATTTACAAACCACTTGCCATGAGCTATACCTCCGGTAAGAATAATTGCATCAACATCACCCTTTAATACGGTGCTCATTGCTCCGATTTCCTTGGCTACCTGATAAGCCATACCTTCAAAGATAAATGCCGCATATTCATCGCCTGCAATCATTCTTTGTTCAACTTCATAGGCACTATTGGTACCGAGGTATGCAGCTAGTCCCCCTTTACCTTTAACCATCTGCAGCAGCTCTTTTTGAGTGAATTTTCCGCTGAAACAAACTCGTATAAGCTCACCTACCGGCAAGGTTCCACTACGTTCAGGTGAGAAAGGGCCATCACCATCAAGGGCCTGGTTAACATCAATAACTTCTCCTTTGGAATGAGCACCAACACTAATACCTCCACCAAGGTGAACCACAATTAGATTGAGTTCCTCGTATTTACGCATTATAGAGTTTGCATGTTGACGGGCTATTGCTTTTTGATTAAGAGCATGGAAAATGGAATGACGTTTAAATTCAGGGTGACCTGAAAGTCTTGCTAATGGTGCAAGTTCATCCACAACTACCGGATCGGTTATAAAAGCACGGACATTCTTAAGGCTTTTTGCGATATCATCAGCAATAAGACCTCCAAGATTACTGGCATGCTCGCCCATAGGACTGTTGCGCATATCGGCTTTCATTGCTTCATTTACTTCATAAACACCCGAAGGAATTGGTTTTACAAGCCCACCTCTTCCTACAATGGCATTTATTGAATTCATATCAATGCCTGCTTCTTCAACTTGTTTGTATATAATATCCTTACGAAAACTATACTGATCAGTGATTTTTTCGAATTTAGCTATTTCTTCAGCAGAGTGATAGATAGTGCGCACAAACACAGGATTTGTGCCATTAAATACAGCAATTTTAGTACTGGTTGAACCCGGATTAATAGCCAGAATTCTAATTTCTTCCATGGTAGTTTTGATTTTTACTTTGCAAGCAGTGCCGCGAGAGCAATACTATAGAGTTTAGTGAGTGAACTGTCGCCTCTTGATGA